>CAWGEC010000011.1:0-134362 GCA_963821535.1 uncultured Actinomycetes bacterium
TGCACGCCCACGACCAGGAGAATGCCTCCAAGGTCGGCGACGTCGTGCGGCTCGTCGAGACCCGGCCGCTCTCGAAGACCAAGCGCTGGCGAGTCGCCGAGATCGTCGAGGTGGCCAAGTGATCCAGGTGGAGACGCGCCTGCGAGTCGCCGACAACACCGGCGCGCGCGAGCTCCTGTGCATCCGCATCAAGGGCGGCAGCCGCCGCAGGTATGCGGGGGTCGGCGATATCATCGTCGGCACCGTCAAGCAGGCCACGCCCAACGGAACGGTGCGCAAGGGCGAGGTCGTGACGGCCGTGGTGGTGCGCACGCGCAAGCAGCACCACCGCGACGACGGTACGTACATCGCCTTCGACGAGAACGCGGCCGTCATCATCGACAAGGACAGAAACCCGCGCGGCACGCGCATCTTCGGCCCGGTGGCCAGGGAGCTGCGCGAGCGCAACTTCATGAAGATCGTGTCGCTGGCCCCAGAGGTTCTTTAGCGTGGCAACCAAGATCAAGATCAGGAAGGGCGATTCGGTGCAGGTGCTGACCGGCAAGGACGCCGGCAAGCGCGGCACCGTGCTTCGCGTGGTCCCCACCGAGCGCCGCATCGTGGTCGAGAAGCTGAACATGGTGAAGCGGCACACCAAGCCGCGGCCGGCGCCGCGCAAGTCCGGCAGCCAGCAGATCATCCCCGGCGGCGTGCTCGAGCGCGAGGCGCCCCTGCAGATCTCGAACGTCGCCCTCGTGTGCCCGGCGTGCGGCGAGCCGACGCGGGTCGGCTACCGGATCAAGGACGACCACAAGGTCCGCACCTGTCACAAGTGCGGCAAGGACGTCGACAGATGAGCACCACCGAGATCCCCACGCCGCGGCTGAAGGAGCGCTACGACAGCGAGGTGCGAGACGCGCTCAAGGAGCGCCTCGGTCTCGACACCGTGATGGCGGTCCCGCGGCTCGAGAAGATCACGCTCAACATGGGCGTCGGCGAGGCCAAGCTCAATTCGAAGGCGCTCGACGACGCCGTCGAGGAGCTGGCGACGATCGCCGGGCAGCGCCCGCTGATCACGCGCGCCAAGAACTCGATCGCCGGGTTCAAGATCCGCGAGGGCATGCCCATCGGCTGCAAGGTGACGCTGCGCGGCGACCGCATGTACGAGTTCCTCGACCGGCTGACGACGATCGCGCTGCCGCGGATCCGCGACTTCCGCGGGATCAACCCGGGTGCGTTCGACGGCCGCGGGAACTTCTCGATGGGCGTCCGCGAGCAGATCATCTTCCCCGAGATCAACTACGACGACGTGTCGCAGGTGCGCGGCCTGAACGTGACCATCACGACCACTGCGACGGATGACGAGGGAGCCCGCGAGCTGCTCCGGTCGCTCGGAATGCCGTTCGCGGCGGAATAGGACGGAACGAGGAATGGCGAAGGAAGCACTCAGAGTCAAGCAGGCGAGAGGCGCGAAGTACAAGACGCGCGCGTACCACCGGTGCAACCGGTGCGGCCGCTCGCGGGCGTACTTCCGCAAGTTCGGTGTGTGCCGCATCTGCCTGCGCGAGCTCGCGCACCAGGGCGTCATCCCCGGCATGACGAAGTCGAGCTGGTGAGGCGACGATGATCACGGATCCCATCGGAGACATGCTGACCCGCATCCGCAACGCCAATCAGGCGCTGCACGAGACGGTCGAGATGCCCACGTCCGGGATGAAGCGCGAGATCGCGCGCATCCTGCACGAGGAGGGCTATATCGACGCGTTCGCGGTCGCCAAGGGCGAGACGCACGACACGCTGGTCGTGACGCTCCGCTACGGCCCGAGCCGCGAGCGCGTGATCTCGGGTCTGAAGCGCGTTTCCCGGCCGGGCCGGCGCGTCTACGCCAAGAAGGACCGGCCGCACCGCGTGCTCGGCGGGATGGGCGTGGCCATCCTGAGCACGTCGCGCGGCGTGATCACCGGCCGCCAGGCCCAGGAGCAGGGCGTCGGCGGCGAGGTCGTCTGCTATGTGTGGTGAGCCGTGAGCAGGATCGGAAAGAAGCCGATCCCCGTCCCCGACGGCGTCACGGTCGAGATCCGGCCCGGGGCCGTTGCCGTGCATGGTCCGAAAGGCGACCTCGAGGAGCGGGTCTCGCCCGACATGACGGTGACCCAGGAGGACGGGCAGGTCGTCGTCGCCCGTCCCACGGACCGGGGCGATCACCGCGCGCTGCACGGCCTCACCCGGACGCTCGTCGCCAACATGGTCATGGGCGTCACCCAGGGGTTCGAGAAGCGGCTCGAGATCCAGGGCGTCGGCTATCGCGCGGCGCTCAAGGGCCGCGACCTCGAGATGCAGCTCGGCTTCAGCCACGCCGTCACGGTGAAGGCGCCCGACGACATCACCTTCGAGGTGCCGCAGCCCACCCAGATCGTCGTCTCGGGGATCTCAAAGCAGCGCGTCGGCGAGATCGCCGCGCAGATCCGCAAGTGGCGCCCGCCCGAGCCGTACAAGGGCAAGGGCATCCGCTACCAGGGCGAGCACGTGATCCGCAAGGTCGGGAAGCGGGCATGAGCCAGACCCGCCTCGAGGCCCGGCTCAGGCGCCACCGGCGCGTGCGCCGCCGCGTGACCGGCACCGCCGAGCGGCCGCGCCTGGCCGTCTACCGTTCGAACCGTGGGATCGCCGCGCAGCTGATCGACGACACCGCCGGACGGACGCTCGCCGCTGCCTCGCACAAGGACAAGTCGCTCGCCGGCAAGGGCCGCGCCGAGGCGCCGGCCGCCGTCGGCAAGCTGGTCGCCGAGCGGGGCCGCAAGGCCGGCATCGCATCCGTCGTGTTCGATCGCGGCGGCTACCTGTACCACGGGCGGGTGAAGGCGCTCGCCGACGCCGCCCGCGAGAACGGATTGGAGTTTTGACGTGGGGGAACCCATGGTTCCCCCACGAGCCCCCTCCTTCAGGGGGCGCTCGGGTCGCCGTCTCGCTCCGGCGACAGCGCGGTGTCGCCGGAGCACGGAAAACCACCTCGACGTACGTAAAGCCCTAAAGGAGATCTCAGCCTCGTAATGTCAGTGTCGCAACGTCAGTCCCGAAACCCCGCCGCCCGCGGCTCCGAGGTGCCCGGCCGCGAGCTCCAGGAGCGCGTGGTCAAGATCAACCGCGTCGCCAAGGTCGTGAAGGGCGGCCGCCGGTTCTCGTTCACGGCCCTCGTGGTCGTCGGAGACGAGGTGGACCACGTCGGCGTGGGCTACGGCAAGGCCAACGAGGTGCCCTCGGCCATCGCCAAGGCGGTCGAGGACGCGAAGAAGAACCTCTTCCAGGTGCCGAAGTACAAGACCACGATCACGCACCAGATCGTCGGCCGCTACGGCGCCGGGCAGGTGCTCTTGAAGCCCGCCTCCGAGGGGACGGGCGTGATCGCCGGGGCCGGCGTCCGGGCCGTGCTCGAGCTGGGTGGGGTGCGCGACATCCTGGCCAAGTCGCTCGGGACCGCGAACCCGATCAACCTGCTGATGGCGACCGTCGACGGGCTGAAGAGCCTGAAGCGCCCCGAGGACGTGGCGAAGCTGCGCGGCAAGGAGATCCGCGAGGTCATCAAGCCCTACTCGGAGACGCGCGCCGAGGCGGAGGCCGCCGTGGCGGCAGCCGCCGTCGAGGCCGAGGCGGAGGTCGCGGCGGCCGCACCGGCGCCCGCGGCCAAGGCGCCTCCCGCGAAGGCGAAGCGACCGTCGAAGAAGGCCCGCGCCAAGGCGGAGGCCGCTGCCGAGGCCCAGGCGGCGCCCGAGCCCGAGGCGGCCGCGGAGCCGGAACCTGAGCCCGCGCCGAGCCCGAGCCCGACCGGCCCGAGCCCGAGCCCGAACCGGCTCCGGAGCCCGAGGCCCGAAGCCGAGGCTGCGCCGGAGGAGGCCGAGGAGTCCTGATGGCCCGCCTTCGGATCACCCAGGTGAGGAGCACCATCCGCACCAAGCCCGAGCACAAGGGCACGATGCGCGCGCTCGGCCTGCGCAAGATCAACGCCTCGACCGAGCGCGACGACTCGCCGGTGATCCAGGGCATGCTGCGCAAGGTGGACCACCTGGTTCGCGTGGAGGAGATCGATGGCTGACGAGACACCTGGACTCACGCTGCACGAGCTGAAGCCCGCGCCGGGGAGCCACCGCGAGCGCAAGCGGATCGGCCGTGGCCACGGCTCCGGCAGCGGCAAGACCGCCGGCCGCGGCCAGAAGGGCCAGAAGTCGCGGTCGGGCAGCCACAGCATGCGGCCCGGCTTCGAGGGCGGGCAGATGCCGCTCTACATGCGGCTCGGCAAGCTGCGCGGCCCCAACCACAAGAAGTCGATGCCCATGGGGCCGTTCCGCACGCGCACCACGCCGGTGAACGTGGCGGCCCTGGAGCGGTTCGACGAGGGCGTCGAGGTGACGCCGGACCTGCTCCGGTCGGCCGGCGTCGTCCGCACGCTCAAGCATCCGATCAAGATCCTCGGGAAGGGCGAGCTCTCGACGCGCCTCACCGTGACCGCGCACGCGTTCTCGAAGCGCGCCGTCGAGGTCATCGAGGCGGCCGGCGGCAACGGCGGTCAGGCTGGACGGCGCACCGGCGGTCGCGGAGCCCGAGCCGAAGCCGAAGGCCAAGGCGAAGGCGAAGGCGAAGCGCGGCCGAGGCCGAGGCCGGAGCCCGAGGCGGCCGCCCCCGAGGCCCGAGCCCGAGCCTGAGCCGGCCGAGCCCGAGGCCGACTCCGAGGAGTAGGCGTGCTTCAGAACCTCCTGAACGCCTGGAAGTCGCCGGAGCTCCGCAAGAAGCTCCTCTTCACCGCAGCGATCCTCGCGATCTACCGGTTCGGCTCGTACGTCCCCGCGCCGGGCGTCAACTCCGACGCGCTGTCGGAGGCGCTCAAGAACCAGGGCGGCATCTTCGGCCTGCTGTCGGTGTTCTCCGGCGGCGGGCTCTCGCGGCTCGGCGTCTTCGCGCTCGGGATCATGCCGTACATCACGGCCTCGATCATCCTCCAGGTCATGACGCCGGTGTTCCCGTCGCTCCAGGCCCTCCAGAAGGAGGGCGAGCTGGGGCAGCGCCGGATCACGCAGTACACGCGTTATCTGACCGTGGCCCTGGCCAGCCTGCAGGCGCTCGGCTACACGTATGCGTTCCACTCGAACGCTCTCGGGGGGTCGTCGACCGGGAACCTCGTGAGCTTCAACCTCGGAAACGTGATCCTGATCGTCGTCACGCTGACGGCGGGCGCGACGCTGCTCATGTGGATGGGCGAGCTGATCACCCAGCGCGGGGTCGGCAACGGCATGTCGCTTCTGATCTTCGCGTCGATCCTCACCTCCGCCCCGGCGGGGATCTCGGCCTGGTGGCAGGGCTCGACGTTCGAGAAGCTGTCGCTGCCGGTCGTCGTCTTCCTGGTGATCGTCGCGGTCGTCTACGTCCAGGAGGGGATCCGCAAGATCCCGATCCAGTACGCCAAGCGCATGGTCGGCCGGCGGATGACGTCGGGCGGATCGACCTACCTGCCGCTGCGCGTCAACATGGCGGGCGTGATCCCGGTGATCTTCGCCGCCGCGATCATGGCGTTCCCGCCGACCGTCGGGTCGCTCCTCCCATGGCAGTTCACCAAGGACATGGCGCGCTTCTTCACGCCCGGCGGATGGCCGTTCCTGATCGGCGAGGCGGTGCTGATCTTCGGCTTCACGTTCTTCTACGTGGCGGTCGTCTTCAACTCGATCGAGCAGGCCGAGAACCTCAAGAAGTACGGCGGGTTCGTGCCCGGCGTGCGGCCGGGGCAGGCCGACCGCGCAGTATCTCGAGAAGGTGCTCGTGCGGCTCACGATCGCCGGCGGGCTCTTCCTCGCCGCGGTGGCCGTGCTGCCGTCGCTCTTCATCAAGTACGGCGGGTTCTCGACCGCCACCGCGCGCGCGCTGGGCGGGACGTCCGTGCTGATCGTCGTCGGAGTCGCCATCGACACCATGCGCCAGATCGAGTCGCAGCTGTCGATGCGCTCCTACAAGGGCTTCCTCAAGTAGCCATGCCCCTCGATCTCATCCTGATGGGCCCGCCGGGCGCCGGCAAGGGCACGCAGGCCGCCCGGATCGCGTCGGATCGCGGCCTGGCTCACATCGCCACGGGCGACATGCTGCGCGCTGCCGTCCGCGACGGCACGCCGCTCGGGCTCGAGGCCAAGGCCATCATGGCGCGCGGCGACCTCGTCTCGGACGACCTCATCATCGCGATGTTCCGCGAGCGGCTCGGGGCCGACGACACCGGAGCCGGTGTCCTGCTCGACGGCTTCCCGCGCACGAGCGCCCAGGCCGAGGCGCTCGACGGGATGCTCGACGGGCTGGGCCGTCACATCGCCTCCGTCATCGTCTTCGACATCGACCTCGACGAGCTCGTCCGGCGGCTGTCGGGCCGCCGCGTCTGCCGCGCCGCCGAGCACGTCTACCACCTCGAGTTCCACCCGCCGAAGGTCGAGGGCGTCTGCGACGAGGACGGCTCCGAGCTCTACCAGCGCGACGACGATCGCGAGGACGTCGTCCGGGCGCGATACGAGAAGCAGTGGGTCGAGGCGGCCACGCCGGTCCTCGACTACTACGCCGGCCGCGGGCTGGTCGAGCGGATCGACGCCTCGGCAAGCCGCGCGACAAGGTCGCCCGCGACGTGGACTCGCTGATCGACCGGCTGGACGGCGCGCTCGTGATCGTCCGCAAGACCGAGGCCGAGCTCGAGACGATGGCCAGAGCGGGCCACGTGGTCGCAGAGACGCTCGACATGCTCGAGCGCGAGGCGCGCCCCGGCGTGACGCTGGCGGAGCTCGACCGGATGGCGGAGGAGTTCATCACCGAGCGCGGCGGCTGGCCCACGTTCAAGGGCTACCGCGGCTTTCCGGGATCGATCTGCGCATCCCCAACGCGATGGTCGTGCACGGCATCCCCGGCCCGTATCCGCTGTCCGAGGGCGACCTGCTCTCGATCGACGTCGGCGTCACGCTGGACGGGTACGTCGCCGACTCGGCGATCACGGTCACGATCGGCGATCCGGCGCCCGAGGCCGCCGACCTGATCGACGCCTGCAACCTCGGCCTGAAGGCGGCCATCGAGCAGTGCCGCGAGGGAAAGCGGCTCGGCGACGTGAGCCACGCCGTGCAGGAGGTCGTCGAGGCGCGCGGCTACGGCGTCGTCCGGAGCCTCGTCGGCCACGGCGTGGGCCGCAGCATGCACGAGGATCCCCAGATCCCGAACTACGGCCCTCCCGGGCGGGGGCCGAAGCTCGCCGCCGGCATGGTGTTCGCGATCGAGCCGATGATCACGGCGGGCAGCTACGAGGTGGAGGGCGGCCCCGACGGCTGGGCCGATCTTCACGCGCGACGGCAGCCTCGCCGCGCACTGCGAGCACACGGTCGCGGTGACCGCGAACGGGCCGCGCGTGCTCACACGCCGTGAACCGAAGGGGCCGGGCGAGGGCCGGTGATAGACTTCAGGGTCGCTCGTGCGGAGTGCCTGCGCCTGCCCGCCGAGCGGGCCACCGTCCCCCTGGAGGATTCTCAGTGAAGGTCAGACCCAGCGTCCGCCCGATGTGTGAGAAGTGCCGCGTGATCCGCCGGCACGGCAACGTGCTGGTCATCTGCTCGAATCCCCGCCACAAGCAGAGGCAGGGCTGATGGCCCGGATCGCGGGCGTCAACATTCCGCGCGAGAAGCGCGTCGAGGTCGGGCTCACGTACATCTACGGGATCGGCCGCTCGACGTCGCTCAAGGTGCTCGCCGAGCTCGGCCTGAACCCCGACACGAAGGTCCGCGACCTCACGGAAGAGGAGGTCGCGCAGCTTCGCACGCACATCGACCAGGGCCTCACCGTCGAGGGCGACCTGCGCCGGGAGCGCTCCCAGAACGTGAAGCGGCTGATGGAGATCGGCTGCTACCGCGGCCTGCGCCACCGGCGCGGCCTCCCCGTGGACGGCCAGCGCACGCGCACGAACGCCCGCACCCGCAAGGGCCCCAAGAAGACCGTCGGCAAGCAGAGGAAGAAGTAATTGCCCCCAGCACCGCGTAGAGGCGGGACGCGTGGCCGTGTCCGCCGAAAGGCCCGCAAGAACATCGCCATCGGCCAGGCGCACATCAAGACCTCGTTCAACAACACGCTCGTCGCGCTGACCGACAAGGACGGCGCGGTGATCGTGTGGAAGAGCGCCGGCGCCGTCGGCTTCAAGGGGTCGCGCAAGTCGACGCCGTTCGCCGCTCAGGTGACGGCCGACGCTGCCGCGCGCGAGGGCATGGAGCACGGCCTGCAGAAGGTCGAGGTCTTCGTGAAGGGCCCCGGCTCGGGCCGCGAGACCGCGATCCGCTCGCTGCAGGCCGCCGGCCTCGAGATCCTGGGCGTCAAGGACGTGAGCCCGCAGGCGCACAACGGCGTCCGGCCGCGCAAGCGGAGGCGCGTCTAATGGCCCGCATGATCGGCCCCAAGTGCAAGCAGTGCCGGCGCGAGAACATGAAGCTCTTCCTGAAGGGCGAGCGCTGCCTCACCGAGAAGTGCGCGATCGAGCGCCGGGCCTACCCGCCCGGCGAGCACGGCCGCGGCCGCATCAAGCAGTCGGAGTACCTGCTCCAGCTGCGCGAGAAGCAGAAGATGCGCCGCTACTACGGCGTGCTCGAGTCGCAGTTCCGCACGTACTACGAGAAGGCGAGTCGCAAGTCGGGCATCACCGGCGAGAACTTCCTGCGGATGCTCGAGCTGCGCCTCGACAACGTCATCTACCGGCTCGGCTTCGCCGCCTCACGGTCGCAGGCCCGCCAGCTCGTCCGTCACAACCACTTCACCGTGAACGGCAGGAAGGTGAACATCCCGTCCTACCAGGTCTCCGCCGACGACGTCGTCTCCCTTCGTCAGGGATCCGGCGCGAAGGCGGCAGTGACCGACGCAACCGATCTGACCGCGTCGGTCGCCCCGTGGCTCCAGGCCGACCACGACAACCTGCAGGGGACGGTGCTACGCCTCCCCGACCGAGCGGACATCGACACGCCGGTCCAGGAGCAGCTGATCGTCGAGTTCTATTCGAAGTAAGGAACACATGCTCGAAAACATTCCGAAGATCACGTCCGAAGACATCGGCGAGACGCTTGGCACGTTCGTCGTCGAACCGCTCGACCGCGGGTTCGGCTACACGTTCGGCAACAGCCTGCGCCGCGTGCTGCTCTCGTCGCTCGAGGGAGCCGCCGTCACCTCCGTGAAGATCGAGGGCGTCGCCCACGAGTTCACGTCGGTGCCGGGCGTCCGCGAGGACGTGACCGATGTCATCCTCAATCTCAAGAACCTCATCTGCCGGCTCCACGGCGAGTCCGGCGAGGTCGAGGTGCAGGTGCAGAAGGACGGCCCCGGCAAGGTGACCGCGGCCGACATCGAGGCGCCGTCCGACCTCGAGATCCTGAACCCCGACCTCATCATCTGCCACCTGGCCGAGAAGGCCCGGTTCGAGATGACGCTCACCATCGCCCGCGGCCGCGGCTACGTGCCCGCCGAGGGCAACAAGGGCCCGGAGACGACGATCGGGGTCATCCCCGTCGACTCGATCTTCTCGCCCGTCCGGCGCGTGTCCTACGACGTCGACGCGGCCCGCGTCGGCCAGCGCACCGACTTCGACAAGCTGAAGCTCGAGGTGACGACCAACGGCTCGATGACGCCGAAGGACGCGGTCAAGGACGCCGCCGAGATCCTCATCCGCTACCTCAGCATCTTCACCGACATCGACGCTGCCGACCTGGCGATCCGCCAGGACGGCGCCGCCGCCGAGGCGGCCGCCCCGTCGGCGCACGGGATGGAGAACATCCTGATCGAGGAGCTCGAGCTGGGCGTGCGCTCCTACAACTGCCTGAAGCGGGTCGGCATCGAGACGATCGGCGATCTGATCTCCAAGACCGAGGCCGAGCTGGCCGCGATCCCGAACTTCGGCAAGAAGTCGATCGAAGAGGTGAAGGAGACGCTCCAGGCCCACGGCCTGAACCTGCGGGGAGCCGAGTGAGGCACCAGCGCAAGGGCCGCAAGCTGGGCCGGGATCCGGCCCACCGAAAGGCGCTCCACTCGAACATGTGCGGCGCCCTCTTCGCCCATGGCCGGATCCAGACGACCGAGGCCAAGGCGAAGGAGCTGCGGCCCATCGCCGAGAAGCTGATCACCCTCGCGCGCAAGGACCCGACCGATGTGGCCGCCCAGCGCCACGCGGTCGCGTTCCTGCGCTCGAAGGACGCCGTCCACGACCTGTTCCATCAGGTCGGCCCGCGGTTCACCGAGCGGCCCGGCGGCTACACGCGCATCGTGAAGCTGGGCCCGCGCCCCGGGCGACGCCGCGCCGATGGCGTACCTGGAGCTGGTCGACCACCAGCCGTAACCCAGGGGCGCGGCCATGCCCACACACCGGCTGACCGTCGCCTACGACGGCACCGACTTCCGCGGGTGGGCCGCCGCAGCCGGGGCTGCGCACGGTCGCCGGCGAGCTGGCCCGGGCGCTGGAGCTCGATCCGCGCGAGCTGACGGTCGCCGGGCGCACCGACACCGGCGTCCACGCCGAGGCCAACGTCGTCTCGCTGGCGGCCGGCCGCCTGCTCCCGGCCGCCGCGCTGAACGGCCGCCTGCCGGCCGACGTCGCCGTCCGCGAGGCGGTGCCGGCCGCCGACTCGTTCGACGCCCGCCGGGACGCCCGCGCCCGAAGCTACGTCTACCGCCTGAACACCGGCCCGGCCCGCGACCCGCTGCGGGCGCGCTACGAGCTTCACCACCCCCGCCCGCTGGATCTCGCCGCCCTCGAGGCCTGCGCCGCGGCCCTCGCCGGCACCCACGACTTCACCGCGTTCACGCCGACCGAGACCGAGCACGTCCACTTCGACCGCACCGTGCTCGCCGCCGAGTGGCGCCGCGACGGCGACCGGCTCGAGTTCCACATCACCGCCGACGCCTTCCTGCGCCACATGGTGCGCGTGCTCGTCGGGACGATGCTGGAGCGGCCCGACCCGGATCACCTCTCGATGCTGTCTGGACGGCCGTCCCCGCTCGGACGCCGGCCGCACGGCCCCCGCCCACGGCCTCACCCTCACGTCCGTCGACCTACTGAAACACCGGTGCCTGGTGCCAATGTTTCACCCGACCCTGAAACACCGGTGGAACACCGGCCCTGACGCCAATGTTTCAGCCGAGGTCGTCGATGAGCGGCGTGCCGATCGCGTCGTAGGCGGCGAGCGGCGCCTGGGCGCGCTCGGGCTGGCGATGGTAGTCTTCCGCGGCGAGGGCGAAGATCAGGTCGTCGTCTGACTGGCTCAGGGAGTAGCCGAGCTTGCGCGGGATCGCGGCGCTGGCGCGGTTCTCCGGCACGCAGCGGATCTCGACCCGCTCCACGCTCGACAACCTCGAATGCGACCCGGGTGAGGGCGGCGGTCGACTCCGTCGCATATCCCTGTCCGGCGGCGTCGGCGCGGATCCAGTAGCCGATCTCAACCCCTCCGGGCCCGATGCGCGGGTGCAGGCCCGTGCCGCCGAGCACTCGCTCGTCACCCGAGTCGAAGATCGCGTACACCGAGTCGGCGCCGAGGTCGAACTGGCCGCGGAACTCGCGCAGGAGCTCCACCTTCTCGGCGAGCGTCTGCGGCTCGTGCCTGGCCCAGGGCATCCACGGCCGCAGATGGTCGAGGCTCGAGTCGATGGCCTCCTTCAGCAGCGGGGCGTCGCGCGGCTCCCAGCAGCGGACGATGAGGCGCGGCGTCACGATCCGGTATGCGGGCCCGCGGTGCGGCATCCGGGCACGATACCGGCGGGCCTCGTAACCTTCCCTGGCGATGCGCATCCTCCTCACCAACGACGACGGCATCACCTCGCGCGGCCTCTTCGCCGCCAAGAAGGCGCTCGACGAGGTCGGCGAGGTCTCGGTCATCGCCCCCGACTCGAACCGGAGCGCGGTCGGCCGCGGCATCACGATCGACCGCTCCCTGACCGTGACCGAGGTCGAGCTGCGCGACGGTTCGCGCGGATACGCGACCGACGGCACGCCCGTCGACTGCGTGCGCTTCGCCGAGCTCGGCCTCCTCGGGGAGCGGCCCGACCTGATCGTCGCCGGCATCAACTACGGCGTGAACCTCGGCGACGACGTCACGTACTCGGGGACGGTCGCCGCAGCGTTCGAGGGGATCGTCCTCGGGATCCCGGCCATCGCGGTCTCCCAGCAGTCGAAGGAGGCCGGCCTCCACTTCCGCCAGCAGCGCGACTACGACTTCTCGCCGGCGGCGGGCATTCTGGCGACCCTGGCCCGTCACGTCGCCGAGCGCGGTCTGCCCGCCGGGGACGATTCTGAACGTGAACGCGCCGCCGCCGCCCG
Source organism: uncultured Actinomycetes bacterium (assembly GCA_963821535.1). Classification (GTDB taxonomy): domain Bacteria; phylum Actinomycetota; class Thermoleophilia; order Gaiellales; family JAICJC01; genus JAICJC01. The sequence continues at coordinate 12,320 of CAWGEC010000011.1, forward strand.
TGAAGGGGGTCGAGGTCGCCAGGCTCGGGCGGCGGATCTACCGCGACCAGCTCGAGCTCGAGTCCGACGAAGCCGGCCGGCGCCGCTACCGCATCTACGGCGACGACCCCTCCTATCACGACGAGCCCGACACCGACTTCCGCGCGATCGCCGAGGGCAAGATCGCGGTCACGCCGGTGCACCTCGACCTGACGAGCGCCGGGGCATCGAGGAGATCGCGCGCTGGCAGCTCGAGTAGCGCGAAGCGGCGGAGCCCCGTGGCTCGACCCGGCCGAGCTTCGGGTCGGGCTCGGCTGCATGCGCCTCTCGACCGACGAGGAGCGCGACGAGGCGCGGGCGCTCGGAACGATCGCCGCGGCGGCTGATGCGGGCGTCACCGTGTTCGACACCGCCCGCGCGTACGGCCGTGACGCCGGGGAGGTCGGGCACAACGAGCGGCTTCTCGCGCGCGCCCTGCGCCGCTCGGGAGCGGAGGACGAGCGCGCGGATCGTGACGAAGGGCGGCATGGCCCGGACCCGGCGGCGGGTGGGTCCCCGACGGTCGCGCGAAGGCCATCCTGGCCGACTGCGAGGCGAGCCTCGTCGCGCTGGACGGTCTCGAGATCGACCTCTACCTCCTCCACGCGCCCGACCCGCGGACCCCCTGGCGCACGTCGGTGCGCGCGCTCGCCCGGATCCGCGAGGAGGGCCTCGCGCGGCGGATGGGGGTCTGCAACGTCAACCGCCGCCGGCTCGACGAAGCGCTGGAGCTGGCCCCGATCGCGGCCGTCCAGGTCGGCGCTCAGCCCGTTCGACGATCGCGCGCTGCGGGGCGGCGTCGTCGAGCGCTGCACCGAGGCGGGGATCGCCGTGATCGCCCACTCGCCGCTCGGCGGGCCGAGGCGCGCCGGCCGGCTCCCCCGCATCGATGCGCTCGCCACCGCAGCGGACGCGCTCGGCGCGACGCCGGCCGAGGTCGCGCTGGCGTGGCTTCTCGCGCTGTCGCCGGCGGTGGTCGCGATCCCCGGAGCGCGGCGTCCCGAGACCGCCCGCTCGGCCGCCGCCGCCGCCCGGCTCTCCGGCTCGACGCCGGAGCAGCGGGCCGCGATCGATCGCGCATTCGGCCGTGTCGGCCCCGGCCCGATCGCCGCGGGCGAGCGCGGCGACCGGGCGCCGACGTCGTCGTCGTCATGGGCATCCCGGGAGCCGGCAAGAGCCGGATCGCGGAGGAGCACATGGCGCGCGGCTACCTGCGCCTGAACCGCGACGAGCGGGGAGGCTCCCTGCGCGACGTCGCCGGCGCGCTCGACGAGGCGCTGGCGCGCCGGCACGCCGCGCGTCGTCCTCGACAACACGTACCTCACCCGCGCGGCACGCAGCCACGTCGTCGAGGCGGCCGGCCGGCACGGTGCCGCGGTGCGCTGCGTCTGGCTCGACACGCCGCTCGCGCAGGCCCAGGTCAACCTCGTGGAGCGCCTCCTCGACCGCCTCGGCGCGCTTCCGGAGCCCGACGAGCTGCGCGAGCTCTCCCGGCGTGAGCCCGGCCTGCTCGCTCCGACGTCGCAGATGCGCACCGTGCGCGAGCTCGAGCCGCCCTCCGAGGACGAGGGCTTCGCGAGCGTGGAGCGGCGGGCGTTCGCCCGGGCGCCGCGTACCGCAGGCTCGAGGGCGGGCACGTTCATCGCCGCGGGCGCGGTGCTTCGAGAGGGTTGGGAGGAGGCCCTCGGCGAGGCGCTCGCGGATGCGCCGCACCTCGTGTTCGACTGGAACCCGGACGGAGACCGGGCCGCGCTCGACGCCGCGACCCGCTGCCTGGCTGCGGCGGTCTCGGGCCCGCTGGAGGCCGCGCTCTGTCCGCACGCCGCGGGGCCGCCGCGCTGCTGGTGCCGGCCGCCGCTTCCGGGGCTTGCGCTCGCGTTCGCCCGGGCGCACGGCGTCGACCCGTCCGGCTCGCTGCTCGTCGGGTCCGGGCCCGCGCACCGCTCGCTGGCGGCTGCGCTCAGCGCGCGGTACGTCCAGGTCACATGAAGGCGGTACCGTCCCGGTCATGGGTTCGCCGGCACAGGGCGGCTGCTCCTGCGGAGCCGTGCGCTACCGGCTTCTGTCGGAGCCGCTCTTCACACACTGCTGCCACTGCCTGAACTGCCAACGGCAGACCGGTAGCGCCTTCGTGATCAACCTGCTGATCGAGACCGACCGGGTCGAGCTCGTCGCGGGCGCCCCCCAGCCCGTCGACGTGCCGCGAGACGACGGCTCGACGCAGCGGATCTTCCGGTGCCCCACCTGCCAGGTGGCGGTCTACAGCCAGTACGGCCGTCCCGAGGTGCGGTTCGTCCGCGCCGGGACGCTCGACGACCCCTCGCAGGTCGCGCCCGACGTTCACATCTTCACGAGATCGAAGCTGAGCTGGGTCGCGCTTCCGGAATCGGTGCCGGCGTTCGAGGTCTACTACGACACGAAGGCCCTCTGGCCGCGGGCCAGCCTCGAGCGCCTGTCGGCGGTCATGGGCCTGTAGGCTCGCGCCTGTGAGGAACCCCGTGACCGTCGCGTGCGTGCAGGCCGAGCCTGCGATCCTCGATCGGGACGGGACGCTCGAGCGCCTGGAGGCGTTCACCGCAGAGGCGGCTGCGGGCGGGGCCGAGCTGGTGCTCTTCCCCGAGGCCTTCATCCCCGGCTACCCGTCGAACCGCTGGGTGCGCTTCCTGGCAGCCGGGGCCGATCCCGCCGCCCGGGCGACGTTTGCGCGCCTCATGCGCGAGGCGGTCGAGGTGCCGGGGCCGGCGTGCGACCGTCTGGGCGAGATCGCCAAGCGCTACGCCATCTGGCTTGCGGTCGGGGTCAACGAGCGCGCCGGCGGCACGCTCTACAACTCGCTCCTCGTCCACGGGCCGGACGGCGCACTCCGCCGCCACCACCGCAAGCTCATGCCGACCAACCACGAGCGGCTCGTGTGGGGAATGGGCGACGGGTCGAGCCTGCACACGGTCGACGCCGGATTCGGGCGGGTCGGCGGCCTGATCTGCTGGGAGATGAACATGCCGCTCGCCCGGTTCGCGCTCTACCAGGACGGGCTCGAGATCCTGCTCGCGCCGACGGCCGACGACTCGGACGCCTGGCACGACTCGATGCGCCACATCGCCCGCGAGGCGCGCGCCTATGTCATCACCGCCGAGGTCTTCCAGCGGGCGTCGTCGCACCCGGAGGGCGTGCCGCTGGCCGACGGCGACGACCTGATGAACCGTGGCGGATCGGCGATCCTCGGCCCGGACGGCCGCTACCTCGCCGGCCCGCTCTGGGACGAGCCGGGCATCCTCACGGCGACGCTCGACCCCGCCCGGCTCGACGAGGAGCGGCAGCGCTTCGACCCGGCCGGCCACTACCACCGGCCGGACGTCTTCCGGCTCTCGGTCGGCCGCCTCTAGCGCGCCTCGGCGAGGAGGCCGGCCATGTCGAGCGGCTCGGTCACCATCGCCACGCCGCCGTCCGGGTCGCGCGGCCACTCGGCCTCGTCGCGGTCGCGGTAGAGCTCGATCCCGTTCCCGTCGGGATCGTGGAGGTAGATGGCCTCGGAGACGCCGTGGTCTGACGCACCGGTGAGGGGCACTCCCTGCTCGAGCACGCGCTTCACGGCGGTCGCCAGGTCGGCGCGCGTGGGGTAGAGGATCGCGAGGTGGAAGAGGCCGGTCGTGCCCGGCGCGGGCGGCGGGCCGCCGCGGCTCTGCCAGATGTTGAGTCCGATGTGGTGGTGATACCCGCCGGCCGAGAGGAACGCCGCCGACGAGTCGAAGTGCTGCTGCACCTCGAACCCGAGGACGTCGCGGTAGAAGGCCTCGGCGCGGTCGAGGTCCGACACCTTCAGGTGCACGTGGCCGATCTTCGCGCCGGCCGGGATGGTGTAGTCCATCCCGCGAAGGATACCGGCGTCATCCCCGCTGCCAGTGGCGCTCGAGCTCGGAGTGGTACTCCCTGCCCAGCCAGTCCGCCTGCCCACCGACCCACTCCGAGAAGCGGGCCCGTCCCAGCGGCGGCTCGTCGGATGTGAGCAGGCTCGCCGTGAGAGCTCCCAGCTCCTCGGCCGTCACGACGGTGTCGTGCAGCGCGACGCCGGCACCCCGGCCGAGCGCCGCGACCGCCCGCTCCGGCAGCGCCACGATCCGGGCCCGCGATCCGACGACCGCTCCGATGCGCGCCACGAGCTCGCGGTAGGTGAAGGTCTCGGGCCCCACCGCGTCGACGATCCCCGGTTCGCGCGACTCCCCGGCGTCGGCAGCGATCCGGGCGACGTCGTCGACGTGCACCGGCTGCACCCGGCATGGGCGGCGCGGCACGGCGAAGGCCGGGGAGCGGCGCAGGAACCAGGCGATGTTGTTGACGAGGATCTCCTGCCGGCCGCCGAAGACGAGCGACGGGCGGACGCTCGTCGCGGGCACCGGCCCACCGAGCGCGAGCTCGTCGACCGCCGCCTTGGCCCGGAAGTACGCATACGGCGAGGAGACCGACGGCCGGGTGACCGAGATGTGGACGATCCGCTCGACGCCGGCCGTGGCCGCCGCCCGGAAGAGGCGCGCCGACGCGGCGATGGCCCACTCGAACGTCGACCGCCCGCGGGGGAACCTGATCCAGAACGTGTTGTGGAGCACCTCCACCCCGGCGAGCGCGCTCACGAGCGCTGCCTCGTCGTCAAGCGCCAGCGGCGCGACCTCGACGCTCCCCGCGAGCGGGTGGCCGGGCGGAGGCGGCGAGCGCACGAGCGTCCGCACCTGGCGGTCGCGGGCGAGAAGCTCGCGTGCGATCGCGGAGCCCGTGTACGAGAACGCCCCGGTCACCGCATCCACGGGCCGAGGCTAGCAGCCTCAGGTGTAGGGCTGCTGCGCGACCACGACCCACAGGCCGAAGCCCATGAGGACGGTCGCAACCGCCGCCGCCGCCCAGTCGACCGGCGACGGCCGGCCGCGGAAGCGCAGATACGCGACGAAGACGAACGCCTGGGAGATGTAGAGCGCCGAGAGGGCGGGCGTGAGCGCATACACGTAGGCCTTGTCGGGGTTGATCAGGCTCACGAGGCAGCCGCCCACGAACGCCGCGCCGAGAACGAGTGCCGCGCGAAGGCGCGGCACGCCGAACATCGCCGGGACGAGCCGGATGAGCGCGATGTACTCGGCGAAGATCAGGCTGGCCACGCTCGCGATGCCGCCGAGCGCGATCACCGCCGCGAAGCCGTCGCCCTCGTACGCCCTGGCGACGGCGTAGCCCGGCACCTCGGACGCGGCCAGGGAGGGGCTCAGGGTCGCGTAGGGGAAGGACCCTGCGATCGTGCAGATGCCCACCGCGGCGACCGCGATCAGCATGGTTCGGCGCAACATGCGGCCGCCGCCGCGCACCTCGGCGCCGAGGTAGAGCGGGAGGCTCGCGCACAGGAAGAGCAGCGAGACGTTGGCAGCCCCGCGCGCCAGCGGCCGGGCCGCCGCGTGCGGCGTGAACGCGCTCGCACCCGCGCCGGAGTGCTGCAGGACGACGGCGCCCAGCGCGAGCACGAGCCCGATCTGGACGACGGCACCCACGAGCATGAGCCCCATGACGGCCCGCTCGGCGAGGATCACGGCCCCCACGATGACGAACGGCGCGGCGATCTCGATCGCGGCCTGATGCTGCCGGATGCCCGGGAACGACTCCGGGGCCTGGTCGTAGACGAGCTCGGTGACCGTGAACGGCAGGTAGAGGAAGTAGCTCAGGATCCACGCCGTGCCGTGGGCGAGCGCGATCCTGCGCCCGGCGGCGCGCTCGACGAACGTGTAGAGGCCGCCGGAGGACGCGATCTCGCCCGAGAAGCGCCACCAGACGAGCATGGGCGCTGCGAACAGCGCCACGCCTGCGAGGGTGACGAGGCCCAGCGACGAGATGCCGTCGGGGCCCGCGGCGTCGGGCACGAGCAGGGCCGTGAGCGCGAGCGGGCCGCCGACCGCGCTGATCGCGAAGCCGGCGACGAGCGGGCCGGGGAGCGCCCGGCCCGCTCGGTCAGCCACGATCTACCCCCAGCCGCCGCCGCTCTCAGTGGAGCCGCCGCTGCTCGAGTCCTCGGTCGAGCCGCCGCCGCCGCCCGCCGCGCCGAGTCCTCGGTGGTGGTGGAGCCGGCCGCCCCGCCGCCGCCGCCGCCGACGGTGACGTTGACGTCCATGCCGGCTTCCTTGTGCCCGGGGACCGAGCAGAAGAGCTCGTAGGAGCCGTTCTTCAGCGTCACGGTGAGCGACTGCGTCCCGCTTGTGAAGGTCGGCGTCGCCTGATCGTTCACGCCGGGGCCCTCGATCGTCAGGTTGTGGCCTGACGGCCCGTTGTTCGTCACGTTGAAGGTGTAGGTGCCGGGCTTCAGGTTCGTCCCGCCGGCGACGTCGATCGAGAAGTCGGCGAGCGTCACGTCGACCGGCGTGCCGTTCCCGGCGGCGCCGCTGGATGACCCGCCGCCGCTCGCCGGAGTCGGCGTCGAGTTGCTGCTCGACGAGCCGCCTCCACAGGCCGCGAGGGCGAGGGTGAGTGCGGCCAGAGCTGCCGCGAGCTTGAAGGTTCTCATGTGCGCTTCTACGAGCGCGAGCGCGAGCCGGATTGCCGCGCGCCGGACTATCGTGCGTGGTGAACATGGGAGGCGATCAGGCGTCGCAGCGTGCATCGGAGCTCCGGCGAGCGATCGCCGAGGCTGACCACCGGTACTACATCCTCGACCAGCCGACGCTGTCGGACGGCGAGTATGACGACCTGATGCGCGAGCTCCGAGCGCTCGAGGCCGCCGATCCCGGCCTCGTCACGCCGGACTCGCCGACGCAGCGGATCGGGGTGGCGGCGGCGTCCGCCGGGTTCGCGGAGGTCGAGCACCTCCAGCCGATGCTCTCGCTCGCGAACGCCCGGAATGACGATGAGTTCGAGGCCTGGGCCGAGCGCGCCGGCCGGCTGATCGGCGAGGAGCCCTACCAGCTCGTGACCGAGCCGAAGGTCGACGGGCTCGCCATCTCGCTCGTGTACGAGGACGGGGTGTTCGTGCGGGGCGCGACGCGCGGCAACGGCATCGCCGGCGAGGACGTCACCGCCAACCTCCGCACCGTCCGCGCGATCCCGCTGCGCCTGGCGCGCGAGCCGGCCCCGCCCATCGTCGAGGTGAGGGGCGAGGTGTACCTCCCGCTCGAGGGGTTCGCGCGCGTCAACGAGGAGCAGATCGCGGCGGGCGCGAAGCCGTTCATGAACCCCCGCAACTCGGCGGCCGGGTCGCTCCGCCAGAAGAACCCGGCCGTGACCGCGCAACGGCCGCTGCGGATCTGGGCGTACGGGGTCGGCCACTCGGAGGGGCTCGAGCTGGCGACGCACTGGGACGCGCTCGCGTGGCTCCGCGACCAGGGGTTCCCGGTCTCGCCCGACGCCGAGGCTCCACGACGATCCGGCCTCGGCCCTCAGGTTCTGCCACGCCTTCGAGGAGCGCCGCGCGACGCTGACCTACGACGTGGACGGCGTCGTCGTCAAGGTGTCGTCGCTCGAGCAGCAGCGCCGGCTGGGATCGGTGGGCCGCGACCCCCGCTGGGCCGTGGCCTTCAAGTTCGCCCCCACGACCGCGATCACGAAGCTCGAGAAGATCGGCCTGAACGTGGGCCGCACCGGGGCGCTCAACCCGTACGCGATCCTCGAGCCGGTGATCGTCGGCGGCGTCACCGTGTCGCTCGCGACGCTCCACAACGAGGACGACATCCGGCGCAAGGACATCCGCGAGGGCGACCGCGTCATCATCCAGCGCGCCGGCGACGTGATCCCGCAGGTGGTCGGTCCCGCGCCCGATCAGGACGGCCGCCGGGGCAAGGCCTGGCGGATGCCCGACCGCTGCCCCGTCTGCTCGACGCCCGTCGTCCGGAACGAGGGCGAGGCGCGCCACTACTGCCCCAACCGGGCCTGCCCGTCGCGGGGCTACGAGGGCCTGAAGCACTTCGTGTCACGGGGTGCGATGGACATCGACGGGGTCGGCGAGAAGCTGGTCGCCCGGCTCGTCGAGCTCGAGCTCGTCTCCCGGCCGCAGGACTTCTACCGCCTCTCCATCGACGACCTGCTGCCGCTCGACGGGTTCCAGGAGACGCTCGCCGAGAACGTGATCCGGTCGATCGAGCGGTCGAAGTCGCGGCCGTTCGACCGCGTCCTCTTCGCGCTCGGGATCCCGCACGTGGGCGGCATCAACGCCGAGGTGCTGGCCGGCGCGTTCGGCTCGATGGACGCTCTGCGGCATGCGACCTCCGAGCAGATCGCGGAGGTCGAGGGCATCGGCCCGATAATCGCCGAGACGGTCTCGGCGTGGTTCCTCGACGAGGAGCACGCGGCGATCGTGGACGCCCTCGCCGAGGCCGGCCTTCAGATGTCGGGGCCGAAGCGGGCGGCGGCGCCGGCCGGGCCGCTCGCGGGGAAGACGTTCGTGGTCACCGGCACGCTCGAGGGCCACACCCGCGACTCGATCGCCGCGCACCTGGCCGGCCTCGGCGCGAAGGTGACCGGGTCGGTCTCGGCGTCGACGGACTACGTCCTGGCCGGTGAGGGCGGCGGCTCCAAGCGGTCGAAGGCGGAGGCGCTCGGCGTGCCCGTGATCGACCTCGCGGAGCTCGAGCGGCTGGCGGCGGAGGCCGAGCCGGCCGTGGCTTCCTAGGCGCGGTCGACGGTCGCGCTCGCGAGGAGACGGCGGACGGCCTGGACGGCCGAAGCCGGGCGCCGGCGGCCGCCGTAGGTCACGAAGACGCTCAGCGAGCGGCCGGCGTACCGCATCCGGCCCGCCCGCACAGAGGCCGCTCGCCGGAACCGGGCGCCAGGGCGCCGTCCCCGTAGTCGTAGATGCTGACGACGGCGTCGCCCCGCCTCAGCTGCGGGAGCGGCTGGCCGCAGCCCTCGGCACTCTCCGGGAGGCGGAGCTCCAGCGCTCCGTCGCCGAGGGTCCGCGGCGTCGGCGGCGGCGAGATGACCCAGGCCGCGAGGAACGGGGCGAGCATGCCGGAAGTACGGCGGCTCCGGCGCTGTGCGTCCCTGGGCCTACACGCGTGAGCCGGCGAGCAGCTGGACGATCGCGTCCTGGAGCCTGTGGGCCGCGAGCACGTCGAGGCGCGGCCGGCGGTTCTGGAGGATCGAGAACACGAGCCGGTGGCCGTTCGCCGAGCGGACGTAGCCCGAGAGCGCCGACGCGGTATTGAGCGTCCCGGTCTTGGCGTGGGCGTTCCCGTGCGCCGGGCCCGACCGCATCCGGGTGCGGAGCGTCCCACTGACGCCCGCCACCGGCAGCGCCTGGCTCAGGTAGAAGCCCCACGACTGCCGTGTAGACCGCCGCAGGATCCCGAGGATCTGGCGGGCGCTCAGATGGTCGCCCAGCGACAGGCCCGAGCCGTCCACGATGCTCGCGCCGCGCAGCTTGACGCCGAGGCTGCGGAGGCTCCGCTGTGTCGTGAGCGTGCCGTTGGCGGTGGTGCCGCGAAGCCCGGCGTGCACGGCGAGCGCCTTGGTGAGCACCTCGGCGTAGTAGTTGTCCGACACGATGTCCATCTGCCGGATCAGCCGGGACATGCGGGGCGACGACTGGCTCGCAACGACCCACGCCGTGCCGGGGTGCACGCGCACGCGCGGCGCCTTGGCGAACCTCACCCCGCGGTTCTTCAGCGACTTCTTCAGGATCTGCGCGGCGAACAGGGGAGGATTCGACGACGCCTGCGGATGGCCGAGGTGGAACAGGTCCTCGTTCACCGAGAGCGCCGAGATCGGTGGGCAGTCCTGCCAGTAGCTCGGCTTCCAGAACGGCCCCGTGCGGCGGCTGTCGAAGGCGCTCTCGTCGCCGTAGAGACGGCCCGTCACCTGCGAGATGCCGGCGTTCGCGACCGCCGCCGAGAGGTCGCTCACGAGCGTTCCGCTGCCGCCGTGGGCGGCGCGGGCAAACGGTTTCGTGGCGAGGGACGGATCGCCAGCGCCGACGAGGAAGAGGCTGCCCGTGACCGTGCCTGCCGCCAGAGGGCCCGACGCCATGATCCGCGTGCGCAGGCGGGCGGACGGGCCGAACTGGATGAAGAGCGCGGCGCTCGTCGCCAGCTTGACGTTCGACCCGGGCCGGAGCTGGCCGCGATCGTTGTGGAGCGCCAGGAAGCGTCCCGACGTGCGGTCATACACCGCGAGGCCGGTACGGGAGCCGGCGAACCCGGACCGCGCGATCATCCGCTCGATGTGGGCATCGAGGCTCGCCGCGCCGGCGGTGGGCGGTGCGACGGCCAGGACGACCGCGCACACAAGGAGGGCTCGACGGACGGTCACCGAGAGGCTACGGCCGCCGTCCGCGTCCGGGTCCTGCCTGGACGGGCTCAACTCCTCTTGCACGGCCTGAAACAGGCTCTTGTCAATCTTGCCGTGGTAGATCGGGACGGACTGCTCGTGGCAAAGCCGGATGACTTCCTCGCGCTTCATGCCGTACTCCTTCGACAGCTCATCCGGCGTGAGATGGTTGGCCATTCGTGCTCCCTTCCGTCGCTGAACGAGAAAACCCACCGAGCGAAATCGCTCGATGGGCTCAGTGGTCGAACTTGGTTTTGTGGACTGCGGACACGTTAGGCCCGCTCCGATCGCCTGTCCATCCTCACACCATACCCAGGCGCCCGGACTGCGTCAACAATCCGTCTGGGGGATCTGTTGGACTGATCTAGATCGGGTTCGGGACGTCGATGAAGACGTGCTCGACGCCGAACCGGCGGGCCAGGAGATCGCCCAGCGCCCGCACGCCGAAAACCTCCGTCGCGTAGTGGCCGGCCGCCACGAAGTGGATCCCGGCCTCGCGGGCCTGAGCCATGACGGGCTCGCGCGGCTCGCCGGTCAGGAAGCAGTCGGCACCTGCGTCGGCGGCCGGGAGCACGTCCTGCGCGGCTGCGCCCGAGATGACCGCCACGCGCCCGATCGCCTCCGGCCCGGCGTCGAAGACGAGCGGCTCCGGGTTGATCTCGGCGCGCACGCGGTCGAGCAGCTCGGGGAGGGTGAGGGGAGGGTCCGCGGTCGCGAGGAACCCGATCGTGCGGTCGCCGTGGACGCCGAACCCGACCGGGTCCGTGAGGCCCAGCGCCCGGCAGATCAGGGCGTTGTTCCCCACCTCCGGATGCGCGTCCAGGGCCAGGTGGTAGGCGACGAGCGACAGGTCGTGATCGAAGAGGCAGCGCAGCCGGGCGCGCTCTCGCTCCCCGATCCGGCGCGGCTCCGAGCTCCAGAACAGGCCGTGGTGCACGATCAGCATCTGGGCGCCCTCGGCCGCCGCCCGCTCGAAGAGCTCGAGCGACGCGCTGACCCCGGTCGCCACCCGGCGCACCTCGCCGGCGCCGATCACCTGCAGGCCGATCGGAAGCGCGTCGGGGTACCCGCCGGCGTCGAGGTGGTCATCGAGGAAGGCGACGATCTCGTCCCGGCGGGCCACGGAGCAACCGTACCCTCCATACGGGTGGTCCTGCCACCCCACCCACTTGCGCCGCGGTGCCGGATCCGCGACCCTGACGCTATGGCGGAGAGGGTTTCTCTCGACGACCGCCTGGCCGGGCACCTTCGCCCAGGCCGCGGCCGCGTGCGCCGTGAGGCGTTCGAGCGCACGGGCACCGACACCCTCCGTGCACGGATCCAGCGGCGCATCGACGCCACGGTCGAGATCTTCGAGACCGACCGGCTGCTGTATGACGTCGAGGTCGAGGCGGATGGCCGCCTGGATCCGCCGGCTCGTCGCGTTCGACGCGTACTGCGCGCGGCGTGAGGGCGGTCGGGCGCCGTGCGATAATCCGCGCGGCTCCGGGGCGTGGCGCAGCCTGGTAGCGCGCACCGTTCGGGTCGGTGAGGTCCCGAGTTCAAATCTCGGCGCCCCGATAGCTCTAATCGGCCTAACCATGCGGCTAGTGACTACCTCGTCACGGCCGCGTGGTCTGCCTGTGGTCCCGAGAGCCTCGCCACCGCGTTCGGACAGGACCCGCGACGGGTCGCGTGATGCGGGCGACCAAGCGGAAGCGCGTCACGCGGCCCGGGGTTGCATGGTTCCCGCAACGGAGATGGGGGGCCGGCACCGATGCCATCCGGGTCGCCCGCTGCGATCGTCCCACCTTACCTATGGAGGGGGTCGTCATGCCACGTTCACCGTTCCTCCAACGCCGCCGGCTCGCTTTTGCGGTGCTGGTTCTGGCCGGAGTCGCATCGGCGGCGATCGCGGTGCAGAGCGCGTTCGCATCCGGCCCACAGCCGTCCGACATGACCCAGGCCGTTGCCGGCGGCCAGATCGTCGCTGTCAAGATGATCGGACAGGGCGACGCGAACGCCGACGGAGTCGTGATGAGCAGCACGCAGTGGACGCCAATCTTGGCCGCATACACGGACGGCACGCTCCTCACCGCCAAGTTCACGGTCCCGGCAGGCCGGTCGGCCCTGTTTCGGGCCACGCTTTCGGGCGACTCCAAGTGCTACCTGAGCGACTATCCATCCAGCGACTGCCAGGTGCGCGTGGTGATCAACGGACAGCCGCTCGTGCCGCGAAGCAGCGGCTTTGGCATTCCCGGCAACGGCGACACTGCCGCGAGCGCACAGTTCATCACGCCGCACAGCTACCCGGCCGGCACCTACACGATCACCGCTCAGTCACGCGGTCAGGGCGGCCTGCAGTTCCTCTCGAACGTCCTCACCGTCGACGAGATCAGAGCCTCGTAGCGGACCGGACGGGCGGAACACGCACAGATGGCCAGCGCCGTGTCGATATGCGGAGGGGCACCTCGTACGTCAGTTGTGCCGGACGGTGACCGGTGTGCACCGATGCGACTTGATGCCGTTGATGGTGATCGCCTGGACGCAGTACTGATAGTGGCCGTTGGGAATGCGGTTGACGTCCCATCCGTGTGGGCCACCGACGTGCCAGACGTAGTCCGCGGCGCATGGCCCGTTCGCGGTCTTGTAGCAAAGGTTCTGTCGAAACGTCCCGAACGCCCACACGTGCCAGATCCCGGCGGTGGGCCTGAAGAAGCGGGCGCCGTCGTAGACTCGTCGCACGGTTCCGAGGACGCCGCGGCGGTTCTCCGCGGGCGCGGATAGCCGCGGATCGCAGCCACCTCGAGCGGGATCTGCGGCTGGTGGCGCATCTTGTGGACAGGGATATCGGTGAGGCTGGCGCGAAAATCCACGGCGCCATGGAGGTCATCCAGCGAAAGCGGCGTCGCCGGATCCGAGAGTTGCGCCGGGTTGACCTCAGTGTCGACGGGCGCGAACGCGTGCCGGTCGGCGATGTACGCCGAGATCGGGCCAATCCGCGGTCGTTCCTGGTTCTCCGGGTCTCTGAGCACGCCAGTCGGCCGACGTGGATCGACGAGCCCGCATCCGGACTCGGACTCGGCCACATGAACATGGTGCCTTCCGGCCTGCACATCGGCCACGAACTCTCCCCGGGTGACTCGAGATCCGGGTCCGAGGCGATTCACAAGCCTGGCATGCCAGTAGAGGTAAAACCCGTTCCCCGAGCCGATCGAGAAGTGCGCTCGCCGCGGCGAAACACCCATGACCGTACCGGACGACATCGAGTAGACAGGTGCCTTGTCTCGCACAGCTTGAACGTCGACGCCGAAATGCGGCGCCGCGCCGCGTGGCTCGTTGAACGACCCCCGGATCGCATGAGGACGGCCGATCGGTCACAGTGGCCATGATCCTCCCCCCGGCACCGCCGGCGCATAGAAGCATGGGTCGGTCGCACGCAGCGAGAACCGCGGCCGGTGAGTGGCACGCACACGAGCGAACGCCGTCCCGCAATGGCCGCCTGACGAGGCCAGAGCGATAACGAGCGTTGCAACCCGCAGTCCCGATTGCATGGTTGCCCGAACGTCGACCGAACAACTGAGCCCAGTTTGCGTGCCCATCCTACCTAGCCATTGACCTTACACCTTCTCGAAGCAAGAAGAAGATAGGGCGCCGACTGTATGGGCCCGTGCCATCGACATGGCTAGCGGTCAAGATGCCTTCCTCCGAGGAGCCGCGTGGCTGCTCGCGGAGCAGGTGGAAGAGATCGTCCGGGCGAACCGGGGCGTGTCGGCCCACCGGACGGCCCGAATACTGACGTCCAGAACCTGTAGCATGGGTCCTGTCTCCGGGCGATGAGCGATCAGTTGCCACCCACACCGGGTCGCTGGGTGTCCTGGGCCACGGTCGGGGTTGCCGCGGTCGTCGCCGTCGCGCTCACACAGACAGCGGTGACGGCTTCAGCACGATACGGGTCCGGGCGAAGGGCGCTCGACTCGCTTCTCGCGCACGCGGCGGAGGTGATTCCACCGCGCGCGCCGTACACGATTCTCTGGCCCGGAGCGAGCCGAAAGCCGGGACGCGATGCGCGATACATCCTCTATCCACGCCGTTTGGTCCGTCTCTCAGCGCGACACACGATTTCGCGGAACACGGCACGATCGGCGCTGCGGGCGAGCGGTATCCGGTACGTGATCGTCTTGGCGCGAAAGCGCGGACGCCCGGCGGTGGTGAACCTCGCCCGGGCGCTCCGCGTACCGTGGAGTCACCCGCTCTTCGAGTTCTCAAAGGGCGCCGTCTACCGCGTCGACCCATGAAGGACTGGCTCGCTACGGTGGCTGCCTGCGCTGGGGTCAGCGTGGTCGGATGGCCGTGGAGCGCCGTCTTGCCAGGGGAGCTCATTCCGATCCCCGGCAGGCTCGGGTTGGCGTACTTGTGCGGAACAGCGCTCACCACGCTGGGCCTTCTCTTCACGACGTCCGCGGGGCTCGCGTTCGGCAGGCCGGCGCTCGTGCTCGCCGGCGGCCTGCCGTGGGTCGCCGAAGCGATACTCGTCCACCGCCGGGAGCTCCCGCGGTCTGCGACGGTGCCGGGCCCGTTCCGGTTGGCAATCCCACTGCTGGTCGTGGCGATCGCCGCGCTCGCCCTGGGCACGGTGAACGCGGTCCGGTTCGACGCCCCGACGCATATCGACTTCATGAACACCTGGGGGCTCAAGGCCAAAGCGGCGTTCGTTGACGGCAACCTCGACTTCGCCCACCTGGGTCACCGCTGGCTCCACTACCCGCTCAACGTCCCCAATCTCTACGCAACATCGTTCGTGATACGCGGACACGTCGACGAGAGCCTGCTGCGCCTGCCGGGGGACGTGTTCGGAATCGCCCTCGCCGGTGTGCTGTGGGGGTTCGGACGCCGGATGATGCCGCCCGTCGCGGCGGCCGGCGCCGTGGCGCTCGCGGTCGTGACGCCCGTGTACGCGACCTCGATGTCCGTCGGGCTAGCCGACCTGCCGCTTGCGGCGTACCTCACGGTGTCGGTCATCGCGGCGTACCTGTGGGTGCTGGAAGGCGACGCCGGTTGGGCCGCACTCTCCGGGTTCGCCGCGGGCGCCGGCGCGTGGACCAAGGTCGAGGGTGTCCCGTTGGCGCTCGTGGTGCTCCTCGTCGCGCTCGTGTACCGCCGACCCTGGCGACTACGAGAGATCGCGCACTGGATCGGGTGGTTTGCGATCTTCACGCTTCCGTGGCAGGCGTTCATGCTGGTTCACGACATTCCGGGCTCCGCGCGGCACTTCACGGTACGCCATACGGATCTCGGAGTGATCGTCCTCGACGTCGGCCGCCAACTGACGTCGGTCTCGACCTGGGGCGTCTTCTGGCTTGTGTGCCTTGGCGTGATCGCCACCACGGCACCGTACTGGTGGCGGACACGCTGCCAGATCCTCGCGGCCCTCGTCCTCCCGAACGTGGTCCTCACGATGGCGGCGTGGGTCACCACGGTTAACACGTGCGTGCCGTGCAGTATCCGCGGGATCGGAGACCGGCTCTACCTGCACGTGGCTCCGAGCGTCGCGCTCCTGACCGCCGTCGCCCTGACCGAGTACGCCGACGCCACCCGAGCCCGCGCCGGCCCCCTGGTACACGGGCCCAACGACGTGGCGACGGCGCCGGGCCCGTCATGCTCGAGTTTCCGGCTGCCGAGCGGGCATCGTGTAATCGCACGGATGGCGGCAGTCCGTGCTGCGACCGCCCGCTCGGCGACTGGTTCTACACCGACGATGTCTGCGTCGTCGGTCTCGTCACGGTCGCATGGCGTCCCCGGCGACGAGCATCACGTCCACGGGCACCGCTCGGCGATCTCCAGAGCTGCCGCACCGGGGTCAAGGCGTGCGGTGTCGAGAGCGAGGTCGGCGCTCACCGACGCCATGACCGGCCGCAGCTCGCTCGCCCGCTCCAGCAACCGGCCCAGCTGAGACCAGCCGGCGGGCTCCCGCGCGACGATGCGGGCTCGGAGCGTCTCCTCGGACGCGTCGAGTCGGACGACGAAGAGCTCGTCTGCGCCCACGGCGTCCAGCAGCGCCGCCCGCTGGCCAGGCGACGCAAGCGCGCCGGCGAGGAGCAGCAGGTCGTAGCCCTCGTCGCGGTACATGCTGCTCAGCGCCGTAACGTGCCGCGCGCCGGCCTCCGCCGAGATTGGCGGGTGCGACCAGCTGAGGGCGTCGACCTCGAGGCATGCGTGCGCCACGTCCCGATCGTGAAGCAGGTCGGAGAGGGCCTCGAGCGTCGCCGACTTGCCCGATCCGGGCGGGCCGGTGATGACCAGCGCGTTCACGCCGGCCAGTATCGCGGTCCGTCTCCCCGTGGCGTGCCTGGACCGGCCGGGTGGGCCGGCGCAGGCGGCCGAGCCCGCGGCTCAGTGGTGGAGCTGCTGGGTTGCCCATGGAGCGATCACCATGGGCGAGCCCGCGGACGTGCCGTGGCCGGCAACAGGCGCCGCCGGCGCGACGTCCTCGACCCGGAGCCGGTAGATGTTCCAGTCCTCCAGTGGCAGGTCGCACGCGAGCTGGCTGAAGATGAGGTGCGTCGACCCGTCGGGGCGCTCCTCGGCGTATGTTCTGTCGATGGCGGTTCCCACCGGCGGCGCGTACACGGGGGCCGTGCCCTCTTCTCCGGTGAAGCTGCGGATCTGGACGTTCCGTCCGCAGCCGCCACCCGAGCGCACGAAGTAGACCGTGCCGTCAGCGGTCACCGACGGGTCGTAGTCGAAGCGGCCGGCCGTGACGGGTACCTCGTCCTTGACACCGGTCACCAGGTTGTACCGGTAGATGCGCAGGTCGGTCCAGTAGTCCGTCGCCTTCTGCCACACCACCCAGTCGCGGTTCACCTGGCCCGGGATGACGGCGCCGAAGCTGTACCCGTGCCGGATCCTGTCGAGGGACGTCAGGCTGTCGTCGGCGCGGTTGTAGAGCCACAGCTGGTACACGTGGGGACGCGTCTGCCAGGTCTCCCGGCCGAAGAGCAGATGATCGCCCTGAAGGCGGGGCGCGAACTCCCATGCGGGAGTGTTCACGGCTTCCGGGGCGGCGGTCCGGTGGCCGGTCGCCCAATCGAAGAGCATGATCTTCGAGTCGTCGCCCCGCGCCTGCTGGTAGACGGCCAGATGCCGGGCGGCGTCCAGGTCCCAGACCACGCCACGCCCCTGCTGTTCAGCTTCACGAGCGGGCTGCCGTGCTGCTGGAGATACGCGTCGAACACCTGGCGCGCGCCGGGCCGGCTTCGCGACCAGGTCAGGAACTCGGTGCCCGTCAGCTCGTCGTATCCGGCGGCCGGGAGCAGCTCGTTCGCACGCGTGGCTCGCACGGGCGCCGGAGCCGACGCCTGTGCTGCGACCGCCAGGAGCAGCGCAGTGGCGACGGCGATCGCGACCGCGAATCGTGGATGGAGTGCCATGGCTGCCTCCTTCGTCGTAGCGGGCGCCTCGGCCAGCCGGGGCGTCCGGCGATCTCGATCACATCCACGCTATGTTGGGCCGCGCCCGGCCGCATCGGCGTATGCCCCGATCCGCCTAGGTAGTGGGCCGTACCGCCGATGGCCGGCTCGCGATTTCTCACCGTCCTCCCACCGACGGCCTCGTATCCTGTGCGAATGGAGACCGATCCGCGGGGCGGCTGCTGAGACGAGGATGGCAGCCGCGCGCCGGCGTGCGCGAAACGCCAAGATCGGCCTGACCGCCGCCGGCATCGCGCTCTTCGCCGCCGGCATGTCGCTGGCTCACGGAAACGTCGCCGGACACTCACGCCGCTCGGCCCGGCCGCTGGCGGCCCCGAGGCGCTTCCAGGAGGTCGTCCGGCGTGACGCGCTGGACGCCGGCCTCCTGGCGCCCGCGGAGGCGCCGCCGCGCGCGAGCACGTCGGTCTCGTGATGGCGGAGAAGACCTTCTCGGCCATGGGCTGCGAGATCGTCCTCGCGGGAGCGGACGATCGCTGCGCCGAGGCGATCCGGCGGCTCTTCGCCGATCGCGACCGGGCCTTCAGCCGGTTTCGCCCGGAGAGCGAGCTCAACGCGGTCAACCGGGCCGCCGGCCGCCCCACCGTCGTGTCGGCTGCGTTCGCGGCGATGCTCGAGCGGTCGCTCGCGATCGCGGCCGAGACCGACGGTCTCATTGACCCCACCGTCGGCGGGGCGCTCGAGGCGCTCGGCTACACCCGCGACTTCGGCCTGATGGATGACGATCCCGCTCCGGCCGGACCGGCGAGGCCGGCGCCCGGATGGGAGCGCGTCGAGCTCGCGGGGCGCCTGCTCTCGATGCCGGCCGGCTGCGCGCTCGACCTGAACGGCGTCGTCAAGTCCGCGACCGTCGACGATGCCGTCGCGCTCCTCGCCGGGGACGGCTTCGTGTCGGCCGGTGGGGACCTTGCGGTACGAGGGTCGGCCGTCGTGAGCCTGCCGGGCGGCGGCGCGGTGTCGGTCGTGCGCGGCGGCATCGCGACCAGCGGCTCGGGCAAGCGCCGGTGGCGACGGGCGGGGAGTGATGCACCATCATCTGGTCGACCCGGCGACGGGCCGTTCCGCCGAGACGCCGTGGGAGGCGGTCACCGCGTCGGGTGCCACCTGCGTCGCCGCCGACGTCGCCGCTCGGGCCGGATTCCTCGCCGGTACCGGCGGGCCGGACCGGCTCGACCGGTGGGGGATCCCGGGGCGGTTCGTCGCCGTGGGCGGGCGGATCGTGGTGAACGACGCCTGGGCGGCGATGGTCGGGGAGCCGGTGTGCACCTGACGTCGAATCCGATCGACTGGTACGCCGCCCGCGCTGCCGGGATCGTCGCGTACCTGCTCCTCACCGCGGTCGTCGCGCTCGGAGTGTCGATGGCGGGCCGCGCCCCCGGCCGGCGCTGGAAGCGGTGGCCGATGTTCGCCGTCGAGGACGTGCACCGCGCCGGCGGCCTCCTCGTCGGAAGCTTCATCGCCCTGCACGTCGCGACGATCGCGATCGATTCGTTCCTCCCGTTCTCGCTGGGACAGCTCGCGATTCCGCTGACGGCGCACTACCGGCCGATCTGGACCGCGCTGGGCATCGTCGCCGCCGAGCTGCTGCTCGCGCTCGCGGTGACCAACCACTACCGCGATCGGATTCCCCGGCGATGGTGGAGGCGGGCGCACTACGCCAACTTCGCCGTGTGGGTGGCCGCGACGCTGCACGGGCTCGGCAGCGGCACCGACCGCAACGCGCCGTGGATGGTCGCGATGTTCGCGGTTTCGGCGGCGGCCGTCGCCGCGGCGGTCACGTGGCGGGTGGGCGAGCGGCGCAGGATCTCCGCCGCGCTCCGGCCGGCGGCGCTCGCCTGCGCGGCGGCTGCCGCCGCGGTCATCGTCGCCGGCCTTGCCCTCGGCCCGCTCCGGGCCCACCCGCGCGCCTGGAACGCCGCGCGGTTCACGGACCGGCTGAGCGGCCGGATCCTCCAGCAGGAGGCGGCGACGCGGGCGATCGTCTCGATGAGCGGCTCGGCGACCGGCGACCAGAACGCGCTCGTGCGGGCCGACCTGCTCGTCGGCCCCTCGCAGCTCGAGTCGACGAGCTTCCAGCTCGAGCTGCTGCCGAGCGGCGCCGTCTGCACAGGCACCGTGAAGGCCGTTCGCAACTTCGGCTTCGACGCGGAGTGCCGGATGGCCGACGGCACCGGGCGCCACGTGCACGCCGCCTGGCGCCTGGTGGAGAACGCCCGGCTGAGCGGCACGCTCACCGCCGTTCCGCTCGCTGCACCCGGCTGATTGCGGACGCCGGCGGGAACAAAACGCCTCCCGGCACCGTCTGAGAGGCATGAGACACATCCGAACACTGTCGATCGTCGTGGTCGTCGGGGTGGCGTGCTGGGTCTCCGCCTCCCTCGGCTCGGCGGTCACCTACGCGAACGGGGCGATGAAGACGATCCGCCTCAAGC
Organism: uncultured Actinomycetes bacterium; assembly: GCA_963821535.1. Classification (GTDB taxonomy): domain Bacteria; phylum Actinomycetota; class Thermoleophilia; order Gaiellales; family JAICJC01; genus JAICJC01. The sequence continues at coordinate 32,514 of CAWGEC010000011.1, forward strand.
CAGGGCACTACACATTCCATCTCGGCGGCCGGGTGAAGGTCGGCGACAGGGTCCTCTGCGTGACGCGAAAGGGCAGGCCCGCGGGCGGCGGGTTCGTCCCGAAGCCCGGGAACGGCGTCGGCTCCTCGACCGGGTTCAGCCTGGTCGTGTCCGAGTCGGGCAAGGTGAAGGTCACCTGCCCGGCACATCCGGGGAACGCGTAGCGGCCACGTGCTGCGCCCGGCCGGGCGGGCGCGGCGTGCCTTGACGCGAATGTTCAAACGTGATTGAATATTCAATCACGATTGAACGATGCGAGACACGCTCCTCCTCGACCGGCTCGACCAGGCCTCGGCGCTCCTCCAGCCCGCCCGCCTCGACGTGCTCCGCCAGCTTGCGGAGCCCCGCTCGTGCCCGCAGGTCGCCGCGGCCCTCGGCCTGACGACCCAGCGCGTCCACTACCACGTCAAGGTGCTCGAGAAGGCGGGCCTCGTCGAGCGCGTCGCCGAGCGGCGGGTGCGCGCGATCGTCGAGGGCGTCTACCAGGCGGCGGCGCGCTCGTACTGGCTCTCGGCCGGACTCGTCGGCCGCCTCGGCGGCGCCCGCGCCGGCCGCGGCGCCGGCAGCCACGAGTACCTGCTCGGGCTGGCCGAGGATCTCCAGGCCGACCTCGGCCACCTGGACGCGGCGGAGGCCACGTTCGGCATCACCGCCGAGGTCGACCTGCCGGCCGGTCGGCGGGCCGAGTTCCTGGCCGAGGCCCAGGCTGCGATCACCGCGCTCGCCGAGCGCTACGGCGCCGCCGTCGGCGAGCGCACGGGAGACCTACCGCCTGCGGGCCGCCTGCTATCCCGTCCCCCCTCCGGAAGGAGATCATCCATGACCCAGGCCGCCGACCTCCAGATCATCCGCGCCGGCGTCTCGATCGAAGCCCCGGCCGACCGCGTCTACCGGGCGCTGACCGGCGAGCTCGACCGCTGGCTGGCCGACTCCGCGGCGGTCGACCTCGACGCCGGGACGTTCGACTTCTGGGGCCCGCACGTGTTCGAGGCGCCCGATCGCGACTCCGGCCGCCACGCCCTCCTCGACCACGAGCCCGGCCGGATGGTGCGCTTTGCCTGGCTCGTCCGCGGCACCGAGACCGACGTGACGATCGCGCTCGAGCCCGCCGGCGCAGGCACGCGCGTCGAGGTGACCCAGGCCGGGGTGCCGCAGCGCGCCTCCGGAGCAGCGTCGATCGACGACGTCTGGAAGCTCGTCCTCGAGAACCTGCGCCGCTGGTGCGAGCGGGGCGAGCCGCCGGTGCTGGTGGACTTCGCCGGCCGCCCCGTCGGCGAGGCCCGCACCCAGATCGACATGGACGCGCCGGTCGAGGCGGTGTTCGACATCCTGACGAAGCCGGAGCTGGTGCGGGGCTGGTGCGGCGGTGACGCCGAGATCGACCCCGTCGTCGGCGGACGGTACAGCTTCGGCTGGGAGGGCGGCGGGCCCGTCGAGATCGTCGACCTCGCCGCTCCGAGCCGGCTCGCGTACACGTGGGCCTACCCGCCCGAGCCGGAGAGCGTCGTCACCTGGGAGCTCGAGGGCTCCGGCGGCCGCACGCGCGTCACGATCACGCACACGGGCTTCGGCGACCGCGAGGTCGGCGACTACCAGGCCGGCTGGACGTCGTTCCTGGTCACGATCCGAAACCAGGTCGAGGCGCGCGCCTGAGCCATTTGGCATGGGCGGCGGGTGCCAATTGGAGGAGCAGGAGGAGGGCGGCCGGGATGAGCACGGGGATTCCGATCGCCCTCCCGCCGACCGCCAGCACCACCGCGTCCACGAGCGTGAGGGCCGCCGCCGCGGCGTGCGCCGGGCGGTAGGGGATCGCGTCGGCCGCCAGGCAGCCGGCGGCGAGCACGAACGCGACGATCCCGGCGATGCCGGTGAACGCGAACACCTGCGGCGGCTGCACGGCGAGGGCGGCCGCCGTCGCGGCGGCGCCGAGCGCGCCGAGGGCGATCCGCGGCCACCTCACGGCTCCGACCACCTGTCGAGCACCCGCCCGCGCTCGTCGACGAACGTGTAGCCGATCCCGCTGCTCGAGACCTCGACCAGGAGCGACCCGTAGTCGAGCAGCGAGACGGCGGCGCCCGGCGTGGCCTTCGTGAACTCGGCCGCGCCCGGCCCCTCGCCGCTCGTCCCGACCGTGAACTCCGGCACGCCCCCGACAGTGCGGCGCTCGTAGCGGTGCAGGTGGCCGGCGAGGATGGCCGCGACGCCCGTCCTGCGAAGGAGCGGCAGGATCGGGTTCCCGGGCTGCACCGGCCGGTGGACGACGATGAAACGCACGAGCGGCCCCGGCTCGGCGAGCATCCGGCGCGCGAAGGCGATCTCCGGAGGCGCCCGCCTCGAGCCCGAGCAGCACGAGCTGCACCGGCCCGTACCGCACCGCGTAGCGGCCGCGCGGCCCCGGCAGGTGGAGCGCCGACGTGACCGCAGCTCCGCCGGAGTAGATCAGGTCGTGCTCGCCCTCGGTCGCCCAGAGCGGCGCGCCGAGCATGACGTCGTGGAGCGGCTCGAAGATGTTTCGGTCGAGCACCTGCGGCGCCCCGACCAGGTAGCTGTTGTCGCCCGCGGTCGTCACGAAGTCGGGCCGCTCCGCCGCAAGCGTGCGGCCGACCGCCCACTCGTGGTCGTTGCCCGACGCCGTAGTCGCCGATGACGGCGAAGCGGACCGGCTCGCTCAGATCGAGCGGCGCCGTCCGGAACGACCCGGAGGCCCGGCCGACGCCGCCGACCGACGCCGTCCAGATGTATCTCGTCCCGGGCTCGAGCCCGGTGAGGCGGCCGCCGGACCCGGCCACGGTCCCGTCCGGGTCCCGTGGCGGTCAGCGCGACCGGGCGGCCGCCGTCGATCGACCAGGCCAGCGGCGGCCTCGGTCGTCCGAGCCGGATCACGAACGGGCCGCGGGTGAACGGGTCGCCGGACGGGCCCGAGCAGGTAGAGCCGCCAGTAGACGAGCACGGCGACGACGAGGAGCGCGAGTACCGCGCAGGCCATCGCCAGCCCGACCAGGCCGCGGCGCAGGCGTCGCTCGCGCCGCGTGAGCGCGTGATCCGTCATCGTGGCATCCGCACCGTTCAGCGTACCTGCGGCCCTTCCATACAATCGGTGGGATGGGATTCGCCTCCAATCTGGCGATCGACAAGCTCTCCGAGCGGATGGCCGGCGCCACGGAGCGCGCGATCACGACCGTCGTCGAGCGCCGTGGGCCGGCGGTCGTTCGCACCGCGGACCGGCTGCGCGCCGAGCATCCGGGCCGGCGCGCCCGCCGACCTGGCCAGGCTGGCGATCGCGCGCGCCGGAAAGCACGTCGCCGGAGCGGGCGCGGTGAGCGCGCTTCCCGCGACGATCCCGGGAGCGGGGACCGTCGTGGAGGTCGGCGCCGCGCTGGGCGACGCGTCGCTCCTCACCGTCGCCCAGACCGAGCTCGTGCTGCTCCTTGCCCATCTCTACGGACGGCCGGTGACCGACATCAAGGCCCGCAGGCTCGACGTCCTCATGGCGATGGGGGTCGAGGCGGGGGTCGTCGATCTGCGCCGGAACGGCGTCGTCCGCGTGATGGGGACCGATCATCGCGACGGCGAGCTGAGCGGCGTGGCCGGCGTCGCCCTCAGCACGAGGATCTCGCGCCGCCTCGCCGCGCAGGTGGCCGGGAAGCTCGCGCGGCGGCGGGCGTACGTACTGCTCGGCCGGGAGGTCCCGGTCATCGGGATCGGGCTCGCCGCCGGCTACAACCTGTGGTCGACGCGCAAGCTCGGCAAAGCCGCGCGCGCCCATACTTCCACCGGACGTCGCGTAAGCGGTCGCGCTATCCCCCGGACGTGGACGAAGGCGAACGTCTGGGCGCGGTGGCGCTCGCGCTGGAGCACGCGCCCGCCGTTGGGCTCGCCCGAGAGCGAGACGTTCCCCTCGACCGTCTGGTAGCGGGTCTCGTCCGCGTCGAGCCAGCGGTCGAAGATCCCGATGTGGTCAGGGACGCCGTCGCCGTCGAGGTCGAAGATCGCGAGGTCGGCGTTGAGCGGCGTGCGGGTGATCGAGAGGTGGTTGGCGCCGCGCTGGGCGTCACTCAGGAGGTGGGGGACGTACGCGTAGTAGCGGCCCGGCTCGAACGCCGTCGATCCGGCCTGGACGAAGCACCACGAGACGAATATCGCGCACCACGGCCCGGCAACGCCGTACCAGTCGGTGAAATCGCACCGGTGGCTGCCCGGCGGCTCCTCCCTGTCGCCGACGCACGACACCGCCGCGTCGTAGACGGCCCCCCAGAGCTGGGCGTCCTCCGCCCGCTTCAGGCGCCGCGTCCGCATCGACTTGAGCGACGCCGAGAGCGGCGACTCCTCCGACAGGAGCGTGAGCAGGTCGGATCCGAAGATCTGGTCGATCTTCTGCTCCGGGAAGCCCAGCCAGTACTTCGCGCGCCGCACCGCCGCGGCGGTGCGCTCGCCGTACACGCCGTCCAGCGGGCCGGGGTCGAACGTCCCGTAGGCGTTGTGCAGGAGGGCGCGCTGCGCCCGTCGCACCTGCGGGCCGTCCATGGCCGGGGACGTCAGATGGAGCTCCGCGGTGTCCGCAATGGTCGCCACGAGTCGGCCGGATCGTAGCGGCGCCTCGCCGGGCCACGCCAACCCGGCCGGTTTCGCACGGCGAGAGGGATCAACGATCTAGTTCATGGACGGGTCGGGCGGCATCCGGGCCACCAGCTGGAACTCGCCGCCCTTGCGCTCGAGGACGCGCCGCCAGAGGCCGTCGGGGTCGCCGGCGAAGATGTCGCCGGGGAGCGCCGGCTCGGTGAACCAGGCCTCCTCCGCGAGCTCGTCGTCGAGCTGGCCCTCGCCCCATCCCGCGTACCCGGCGAACACCCGGACCCGGGCCACGTGGCCGCTCATGTCCTCGATGTCGTCCGACACCTGGATCGGCGCGATCGGGCCGCACACAGACTCTTCGCCCACCGGCCCGGTGTGCTCGGCGAGCGCGATCACCGCCTGCGGCTGGACGGGGCCGCCCGCGAACACCGGATCGCCGTCGGCCAGCTCGGCCAGGTCGGGCACCGCATCGCCCACGGCCAGCTCGGTCGGGCGGTTCAGGACGACGCCGAGGGCGCCCTCCTCGCTGTGCTCCATGATGAGCACGACGGTGCGGTGGAAGTTGGGGTCGACGAGCATCGGCGCCGCGATCAAGAGCTGCCCTTTGAGCGAATCCATGACTGCACCGGAGTCTAGGGTCGGGCGATGAGCGCCGCAGCGTCGGGCCTCTCGTCGAGCAGGCCCGACTCGAACATCCAGGCCCCGAACCGGGCCCAGGCCGCCTTGGGGGGCGGCCCGGTGCCGAGCAGGCGCAGGGTGGCCGGGACGCTCCGCTCGAGGACGTTTCGGTAGTCGTCGGCGGAGTGGCGCCGCATGACGGCCACGGCGGCGCTGGGATGGGCCTTGGCCCAGTCCGTCCCGGCGGTCAGGCCGGCCACGAACTCCCGCACCATGGTTCGGTAGACCGCGTCGTCCCGGAGGCGGTCGGCGTTCGCGACGACGACGAGCTCGTCGTAGGCCGGCACGCCGTAGCGGTCGTAGGGGAAGACCACCGGCTCGAGGCCCCGCATCGCGAAGAGCACGCCCTCGATGTTCTGGAACACGCCCGCGACTGCATCGACCTTGCCGCCGAGGAGCGCCGGGACCTGGTTGAACTTCACGTCGACGATGTGGACGTCGCCGGATCCGAGCCCCGCGCTCGCGAGCACCCGGTCGACGAACGCCGCCGTGCTCTGGGTGCCGTCGACGCCGATCGTCTTCCCGCGCAGGTCGGCCGGCGTGTGGATCCCGCTCGAGCCGGACGCGATGATCGACGCCAGCGCCGTGGGCACGACCGTCGCGACGGCGGCGACCGGCGCGTGGTGCTCCTGGGCGAAGAAGAGCTCGGGCTCGTACGACACGCCGACGTCGGCCCGGCCGGCGCCGACCAGCGTGAGCGCGTCCGAGACGCCCGACGGCGGCCGCGGCGTCACGGTCAGCCCGTTCCGGGCGAAGAACCCCTTGTCCATCGCCGAGTAGATGCCGACGTGGTCGGGGTTCGGCACCCAGTCGAGGACGAGCGTGACGTGCTTCGCCGACGTCGGGGAGTCCCCGCCGCCGCACGCCGCGGCGAGGAGCACGAGCGCGAGGCCGAGCGCGCGGGCCTTCACATGCCCCTCTGCGCCCAGGGGATCGCGAGCCGCTCGGCGGCAGAGACCGCGGCGAAGAGCGCGAGCGCCAGGCCCGCCAAGACGACGACGGAGGCGCCGACGAGCGGCGCATCGAGCTGCGCCGTCGCCGTCTGCATCGTCTCGCCGAGGCCCGAGGAGCCGCCGGCGTACTCGGCGAAGAGGGCGGCGACCGCGGCGTAGGAGGCCGCCACCCTGGCGCCCGAGAAGGCCGACGGCAGCGCCCACGGCAGCTCGACGCGGCGGAAGGTCGCGGCCCGCGAAGCCCTGAGCGTGCGCATCACGCGCAGGTACTCCGGATCGACCGAGCGCAGGCCGTCGAGCGCATTCACGGTCACGGGGAAGAAGCAGACGAGCGCCACGATCACGACCTTGGGCGCGAGCCCGAAGCCCAGGTAGATGACGAGCACCGGCGCGACCGCGACCACGGGCACGCTCTGGGACGCGACGAGCAGCGGGTAGACGGCGCGGCGGAGCGTCGCCGAGAAGTGCAGAGCGACGGCGGAGAGGAGCCCGAACCCGACCGCCGCCGCGAACCCGGCGAGCATCTCGCCGGCGGTGTGGGCGGCGTCCTCCGCGAGCCGGCCGCGGTCGTCGCGCAGCGCGGCCAGGATGTCGGTGGGGGCGGGGAGCAGGTAGTCGGGTACGCCGCGCAGGCGCACCCAGGCCTGCCAGGCGGCGAGGATGGCGAGGAGCGCGACGATCCAGCCGATCCGGGGGCGCGTCATCGCAGCGTCTCCAGCGCCTGCTCGCGGGCGAGCTCGCCGCCGCCGCTGCCGTCGAGCTCGCACGCGACCCGGCCCGGACGCGCCGTCAGGACGACGACGCGGTCGCACAGGCGCAGCGCCTCGTCGAGGTCATGCGTGACGAGGAGGGCCGTCCTCGGCCGGGCTCCCAGGGCGGCGGCCAGCCACTCCTGCATCTCGGTGCGGGTGATCGCGTCGAGCGCGCCGAACGGCTCGTCGAGGAGCAGCACCGGCTTCTCGGCGAGCAGCGTGCGCGCGAACGCCACCCGCTGGCGCATGCCGCCCGAGAGCTCCCAGGAGCGGGCGTCCTCGAACCCCTCGAGGCCGAGCTCGGCGAAGAGCTCCGCCGCCCGCCCGCGCGCCTCGCGCCGGTCGACGCCGGCGTTCTCGAGCGGGAGCGAGGCGTTGCCGAGGGCGTCGCGCCAGGGCATCAGGAGGTCGGCCTGGGGCATGAGCGCACAGTGCTCGAGCCGTCCGCCCTCGTCGCCGGCGCCGCCAACCGAGATCCGCCCCCGGTCGGGGCTCTCGAGGCCGGCGACCATGCGAAGGAGCGTCGATTTGCCGCATCCGCTTCGCCCCACCAGGCCGACGGTCTCGCCCGCCCCGGCGCCGAACGTCACCCCGTCCAGCGCCACGACGGGCCCGTAGCTCTTCGTCACGTCGGTGACGACGATCTCGCTCACTGCGTGCATCCCTTCGCTGGCATTACCCAGATCAGGTTCGCGGGTCGGCGCCTCTGCGGCACCCTCTCAGCCCGTGCGGGGCTCCCCGGCAAACGCTCCCAGCAGCTTAGCGTGCAACAACGGGGTCAGACCCCAATGTTGCACGGCGCTACGAGTGGAGGTGCTCCATCCGGGGCGCGTCCTCGTCCCGTGTGCGCCGGTGGCGGCGGTAGCGCCAGCCCAGCATTGCGGCGATCACGAGCCAGGCGGGCCCGGTGATGAGCCAGTGGCCCTCGAGGCCCCAAGGCAGGACGACCAGCGCGATCACGAGCAGCCACCACCAGGGCGTGGGCGAGCGCTGGTGGACGATCATGGCTCCAGGATACGGCTACCGCCTGAAAAGTTGGGGTCTGACCGTAATTTTTCAGCTAGGAGTCGAGCTGCTCCATCGCGCAGTCCGCGGGCGGCTTGTCGTCGCGGAAGCGAAGCAGGCGGGCGCCGTGGCGGATGCGCCGGCCGCTCACGTGGTCGAACGAGACCTCGGCGACCAGCTCGGGGCGAAGGCCGCGCCATTCCCGGTCCTCCTTGCCGGCGCTCCAGCGGTTGGGCTCGTTGGCGCCGTGCTCGCCGGTCTCGTACGGCGTCACGAAGCCCACCAGCTCGCGGGCCTTGGCCGCCGTGAAGCCCGACGTGTGGCCGACCGGCCAGAGCTTCTTGCCGTCGTACAGGGCCAGGATCAGCGAGCCGACCGTGCCCTCGGCCTTGCCGGGCCGCCAGCCGATGACGACGCAGTCGATCGTCCGCACCCGCTTCACCTTGACCATGCCCTTGCGCTCGCCGGGCAGGTAGGGCGCGTCGGCGCGCTTGGCGATGACGCCCTCGGCGCCGTGAAGCCACGGCTCGGCCTCGGCGGGCGATCCCGTGGCCGGCGTCAGCTCGATCGGGTCGGCGACCGTGTCCTCGAGGATCCGCCGCCGCTCCGCGAACGGCCGTTCGAGCAGCGACTCGTCGTCCAGGGCGAGGATGTCGAACGCGACGAACGTCGCCGGCGTCTTCTCGGCCAGCATCGCGACGCGCGAGGCCGCCGGGTGGATCCGCTCCTGGAGCGCCTCGAAGTCCTCGCCGCCGTCCGGAGTGCGGATGACGAGCTCGCCGTCGAGCACGTATCGCCCCTCCGGGAAGCGCAGCTCGGGGAAGTAGCGCCCGAGCGCCTTGCCGTTTCGCGACTGGACGTGGACGTCCTCGCCGTCCACGAACGCGATGGCCCGGAAGCCGTCCCACTTCGGCTCGTAGAGCCAGCCGTCGCCGTCGGGTAGCTCCGCCCCCGATCGTGCGAGCTGCGGCAGGACCGGGGGCGAGAGCGGAAGCGGCATCAGCCGCGAGTCTACCGACGCGTCTGCATCAGGAGCAGCGCAAGCTGCCAGATCGCGACCAGGGCGCCGACCACATAGGTGAGGGCGGCGGCGGTCAGGACCTTGCGGGCGACCGGCACCTGCGCCTGGCTGATGACGCCCTGCGTGCTCAGCATCGCCATCGCCTTCCGGCTGGCGCCGAACTCGACCGGCAGCGTCACGACCTGGAACAGCACGATCGCGGCGAAGAGCGCGACGCCGATCAGCGCCAGGTTCGTCGCCTGCGTGAAGAGCCCCAGCAGGAAGATCGGGAACCAGGCCTGCGAGGCGAATCCCGCCGCTGGGACGAGCGAGCCGCGCAGCTTGAAGCCGGCCTCGCCACGGGCGTCCTGGAACGCGTGCCCGGTCTCGTGGGCGGCGACGGCCACGGCCGCGACCGAGTTGGAGTTACCGACCGGCGCCGACAGGCGCATCGTGTTCGAGCGCGGGTCGTAGTGGTCGGTGAGCTGGCCGGCGATCCCCTCGACGCTGACGTTCTGGAGGCCGCCGGAGTCGAGCATCTGCCGGCTGACCTGCGCTCCGGTGAGGCCGGACGCCGCCTGGACCTTCGAGCCGTCGGCGAATGCCCGCTTCACCCACGCCTGCGCGGCGAGGCCCAGGATCAGCGGCGGAACTGCAAACAGGATGTACCAGTACATGGGCGCCCCTCCTTCGGGGCTGGGTTGGGTCTCATGAAGACTACGTGAACGCGCGGGCTTCCGGCTGGCGGGCGCACACGCGACGCTAATCTTTGAGCGTGCAAGTGACCGACCAGGTGCGCGGGCTGCTCGAGGGTGCGTTCCCCGGCGGCGAGGTGGAGGTCTGGCCGTTCTCGGGAGACGACCACCTCTCGACCCGGATCCGCTCCGACCGGTTCGCCGGGCTGTCGCTGATCGACCAGCACAAGCTGGTCTATGCGCCCGTCCAGCACCTGCTCGACGACGGCACGATCCACGCATTGCAGATCAAGACGGAGGCGCCATGATCATCACAGACGACCAGATTCGCGAGGAGATCCAGAAGGCGATCTCGCAGAACCGGGTGATGCTCTTCATGAAGGGCACGCCCGACTTCCCGCGCTGCGGCTTCTCGGCCCGGACGGTCGAGGCCCTGAACCAGGCGGGAGCCGAGTTCGCGGCGATCGACATCCTGCCCGACCCGAGGATCCGCGAGCAGCTCTCGGCCCACTCGGGCTGGCCGACGATCCCGCAGCTCTTCGTCGACGGCGAGCTCGTCGGCGGCTGCGACATCGTGACCGAGCTCTCCCAGACGGGCGAGCTGGGCCGAATGGTGGCGCCGGCTGCCTGACCGGGCTGCCGTCGTCGGGGCGGGTGTCATCGGCCTGAGCGCTGCGCGGGCGCTTGCCCGCGACGGCTTCGCCGTCACGGTCTACGAGCGCGACCGGGCCGGCTCGCTGCTCGGGTCGTCGTCAGGCCGGTCGCGCATCTTCCGGCGCAGCTACCGCGAGGTCGACTACCTGCGCCTCTCGCTGCGCGCGATCGAGGAGTGGCGGCGGCTCGAACCGTGCCCGCTCCGCCACGACCGGGCTCCTGGAGTACGGCCAGGGCGTCGAGCTCCACGCCGCCGCGCTGGACGAGGTCGGCGAGGAGTACGAGTGGCTCGAGCCCGCCGAGGCCGAGCGGCGCTTCCCGGAGGCCCGGTTCCCCGAGCCGGTGCTGTGGGACGGCGGCGCCGGCGCGGTCATGGCCGACGACGCGCTGGTCGCGCTCGGCCGCGGCCTCGACGTCCGCGAGGGCGTCCACGTCGCCGATCCGCGCGAGCTCGAGGCCGACGTCATCGTGGCCTGCCCCGGCTCGTGGCTCGGCCCGATGTTCGATCTGCCGCTCCAGCCGCGGATCGAGCAGGTGACCTACTTCGCCGGGGCGCCCGACGACCGCCCCTGCGTCATCGACCACGGCGCGCCCGACCGGCGCCTGCACTACGGCCTGATCGCGCCCGGCGTCGGCTACAAGTTCGGCGAGGACGCCGCCCGCCCCGACCCGTGGGACCCGGACCGGCCGGATCGCCCGGTCGACGAGCCGCTGCGCGACCGGCTCGTCGAGCACGTGAAGCGCATGTTCCCGGGGCTCGACCCGCGGCCGGTGCATTCGGAGGCGTGCCTCTACACCATGTCGCCCGACGGCGACTTCGTACTCGATAGGATCGACGGCGTGATCGTCTGCGGCGGCTGCAGCGGGCATGCCTTCAAGTTCGGCCCCCTCCTCGGGAGGCTGATCGCCGACCTGGCGCAGGGCCGGCCGCTGCCGCCCGAGGCCGACCGGTTCCGCGCATCGCGGCTGGCGCCGGCGTGAGCCTCGCGATCGCCGAGCAGGTCCGCGGGCGTGAGCGGACTGCGACAGAGGTGCTCGAGGAGCACCTCGGGCGGGTCGCCGACGACGAGCTCGGGGCCGTCTGGCGCATCACCGAGGAGCGCGCCCGGCGCGAGGCGGCGGCGGTCGACCGCGCGCTCGCCGAGGGGCGCGACCCGGGGCCGCTGGCCGGCGTGCCGGTCGGGTGGAAGGACCTGATCGACACCGGCGGCACCACGACGACCTACGGCAGCGCGCTCTTCCGCGACCACGTTCCCGACCGCGATGCCGACGTCGTCGCCCGGTTTGCGGCCGCCGGCGCGGTGACGGTCGCCAAGCTCGCCACGCACGAGCTGGCGTGGGGGACGACCAATCAGAACCCGCACTTCGGCTCGTGCAAGAACCCGCACGATCACACGCGCGTGCCGGGCGGCTCGAGCGGCGGCTCCGCGGCTGCGCTCGCTGCGGGAATGGTCGCCGCGGCGCCGGGCACGGATACCGGCGGCTCGATCCGCTGTCCGGCCTCGTGCTGCGGCATCGTCGGCCTGAAGCCGACGTTCGGCCGGGTGAGCCTGGCGGGCATCCGCATGCTCTGTCCGACGCTCGACCACTGCGGCCCGATGGCCCGCACGGTGGCCGAGTGCGCGCTCCAGCTCGAGGTCATGGCGGGCGAGTCGCCCCGCGACCCGCGGACGGCGCCCGTGCCGGTCGAGCGCTGGACGGAGGCCGTGGCACGGGGCGTCGACGGGCTGACGGTCGGCGTTGCCGAGCGCTACTTCTTCGAGCACACGGCCCCCGACATCGCGGCGTCGGCGCGGCGCGGCATCGAGGCGCTGCGCGACGCCGGGGCGCGGGTCGTCGAGGTCGACATGCAGTGGCCGACGAAGCTCGGGATCGCCGATCCCTTCACGCCCGAGGAGGCGGCGACCGTGTGGGAGTTCTGGCCCGAGCGGCGGGACGACTTCGGGCCGGACGTCCGCCGCGATCTCGAGGCCGCCGAGGGCCTCCTGGCGGTCGACTCCGCCATCACGTCGCAGAACCGGCTCGAGTACCGCGCCCGCATGCACGAGTCGCTCGTCGCCGCCGGGATCGACCTGGTCGCCTCGCCGGCCCAGGCGTTCACGCCGCCGCATATCGGTGTGACCGAGGTGCCGTTCGCGGGGAAGCCCGCCTTCGACGTGACCTTCGCGATGTGCGGGCTCACCCAGATCTACAACATCCTCGGCTGGCCGGCGATCAGCGTGCCGTCCGGTCGCGACGATGCCGGCATGCCCGTCGGCCTCCAGCTGGCCGCGCTCCCCTGGCGCGAGAGCTACTGCCTGGCGGCCGCGGCCATCGTCGAGGCCGCCGCGATCTGACACGGGCCGCCGCGGTGGACGCGGAGCTCGCGCAGGGCGGGCTCGGCGACCACGGTGGCGAGGGTCGTCCACCGGTCTCCGAGCGCCGCTCCGGGCTCGGGATGGCAGCACATCGCGCTCGCCCCGCCGCGGTGCGACGCCATCGCCGCCAGGACGGCGTCGGCGCTCACAGTCCCGGAGGGCATCGCCGCCATCCGCCGCCGGGCGAGGTCGAGCCGCAGGATCGTCCCGGGCCCCTCGCGGACGGCCGAGTCGCCGGCACGGCCGGGGTGCTCGAGGAAGTGGTTGGTGTGGACGAGGACGCCGCGGTCGTCCGGCGTCACGAAGCCCGGGGCCGGCGGGTGACACCTCGACGGTGCAGGCCGTCCCGCCCTCCTCGTCGGTCACGATCGTGATCGCGCTCGACGCCGAGACCTCGGCGGCCGCGACCAGCTCGAGCGCCGACACGGCCCCGTCGGCCTGATCCAGCACGCTTCGGCAGAGCACGTGGATGGGGACGCCGACGGGCGGGCCGTCGTCGCGGTGGCCGAGGATGTTGAGCAGGACGGCGACGCCGCGGTCGTTCATGCCGATCTTGCCGACGATGCCGGCCTCGGTCATGGTCTCGACGCCGGCGGCCGTCGGGATGCTCGATCGTCCACACGATCCAGCCCTCGGCCAGCTCGTTGTGCCAGTCCCAGGTCTGGATCCCGAGCGCCGACCCCGACGCCGTCATCGAGCCGAGACAGGCGATGGTGGAGCACTCGCCCGCCGAGGCGGCGAGGAGCTCGGTGCGTGCGTTCAGCGCCGCGATCGTCTCGACCGGCGTGCCTGATCCGGCGGCGATGCCCTCGATCTCGGCCCCGAGCTCCGGCGCGTAGGCCGAGATGCGGTCGAGCGCCCGCACCCCGAACTGGGCCACGTCCGCCGCTCCGAGCCCGTTCAGGGCGTGGAGGCGGGCGTACACGTCGGTCACGAGGCCGATCCGGTCGCGCTGGGCGAGGCCCAGCCCGCGGCCGCGGTCGCCCGCCGAGGCCTCGTTCGAGTGATGCCGGTGGAGCGTCACGGAAGGAGCATATTCTTGCCCGATGCGCGCGATCGTCGGAGTCGACGTGGGCGGCACCTTCACCGACGTCGCCCTGATCGCCGGCGGCCGCCTCACGACCGCCAAGGTGCCGACAACCCGCGACCAGTCACGCGGGGTTGTCGAGGGCGTCGCGGCCGCCATGGCCGGGGCGGGGCTCGACGCCGGCGACGTCGCCCGGCTCGGGCACGGGACGACGGTCGCCACGAACGCGCTGCTGGAGCGGCGCGGCGCGCGCTCCGCGCTGGTCGCCACGGCCGGGTTCGCCGACCTCTTGACGCTCGCCCGCCAGACCCGGCCGCACCTCTACCGGCTCGACGTCGCGCCGCCGGCGCCGCTCGCGGAGGTCACGGCGGAGGTGGACGAGCGGTGCGGGCCTGACGGCGTGCTGCGCCGGCTCGACCCGGCGTCCGTCGAGCGGGCGGCGCGGCGGCTGCGGCGCGCCGGCGTCGAGGCGGTCGCCGTGTGCCTGCTTCACTCCTACGCCCACCCCCGGCACGAGCGCGAGGTGGCCCGCCGCCTGCGGCAGGTGCTGCCCGGCGTCCACGTCGTCGCGTCGGTCGACGTCGCCCCCGAGTTCCGGGAGTACGAGCGGGCGTCGACCGCGGTGGCCGACGCCTACCTGGGCCCGGTGGCCGGCCGCTACCTGCGCCGCCTGGGGCAGTCGGCGGCCGAGCGCGGCCTGCCCGAGCCAGACGTGATGCAGTCGAGCGGCGGGGTGTGCGCCCTCGAGGAGGCCGCGGCGCACCCGGTGCGGCTGCTCCTGTCGGGCCCCGCCGGCGGGGTCGCCGCCGTGTCGGCGCTCGGGATGCGGGAGGCGGTGAGCTTCGACATGGGCGGGACGTCGACCGACGTCTGCCTGATCCGCGACGGCGAGGCGGGCATCTCCTCGCAGCGGGCGGTCGCCGGGCCTTCCGGTCCGCGTGCCGCATGTCGACATCCACACCGTCGGCGCGGGCGGCGGCTCGATCGCCTGGATCGACGCGGGCGGGGCGCTGCGCGTCGGGCCGCAGAGCGCGGGCGCCGATCCGGGGCCGGCGGCCTACGGCCGCGGGGGGAGGCTGCCGACCGTGACCGACGCCAACGTCGTGCTCGGGCGGCTCGATCCGAAGGTTCCCATCGCCGGCGGCCTGCGCCTCGACGCCCGCGCCGCGCGGGAGGCGCTGCGGGAGGTCGCCGGGCCGTTCCGGTCGCTGCGGGCGGCCGCCGAGGGCGTGATCGCCGTCGCGAACGAGGAGATGGTGCGGGCGATCCGGGTCGTGAGCGTCGAGCAGGGGCACGATCCGCGCGGGCTCGAGCTGGTCGCGTTCGGCGGTGCGGGGCCGCTGCACGCCTGCGACGTGGCCGACCTGCTGGGGATGCGCGCGGTGGTCGTTCCGGCGGCGGGCGGCGTCCTCTCGGCGCTCGGGATCGCGGTGGGCGACCGGCGCACCGACGCGGTCGAGAGCGTGATGCGGCCGCTCGGCCGGGCTGGCGGCCCGGGGCGGATCCGCGGCGAGGCCGAGTGCGAGCTGCGCTACCGGGGCCAGGCCCACGAGCTCTCCGTGCCGGTCGCGCCGCGGGCGACCCTGGCCGAGCGGTTCCACGCCCGCCACCGCGAGCGGTTCGGGTTCGACGATCCCGACGGCGAGATCGAGGTCGTGAGCGTGCGCGTGTCGCGCGTCACCGCGGGCCCGGCGCTCGAGCTGCCGCGGGCCCCGCGGACGGCGCCGGTGACGCGGCCCCGCGTCGGTGGCGCTCGACGGGGCGACGCTGTGGGTCGGCGCAGGGGTGGACGGCGCGGCGGCGGCCGGACGGCTCGTGGAGGATGGCGCGGTGATCGACCCGGCCGGCCTCCAGGTGCTCGCGGCGGCGCTTCGCGGCGTCGCCGAGGAGATGGGCGCGGCGCTCGTCCGCTCCGCCCACTCCGCCAACATCAAGGAGCGGCGCGACTGCTCGACCGCGGTGTTCGACCCCGGCGGGCGGATGATCGCCCAGGCCGAGCACCTGCCCGTCCATCTGGGAGCGATGCCCGACGCGGTCGCGGCCGTGCTGGAGCTGCGGCCGCGCGCCGGGGCGAGGTGTGGGTCATCAACGACCCGTACACCGGCGGCACGCACCTGCCCGACATCACGCTCGTCGTCGGTCGTGGACGACCTCGGCATCGTCTGCTCGCGCGCGCACCACGCCGACGTCGGCGGGATGCAGCCCGCGTCAGATGCCGGCCGGGGCGACGCGAGCTCCTCCAGGAGGGGGTGGTGATCCCGCCGCTGCGGCTGACGCGGCGACGTGCGCGCGCCTGCTCGTCGCCAACATGCGAAAGCCGGCCGAGCGGCTGGCCGACCTGCGCGCGCAGGAGGCGTGCATGGCGGTCGGCGCCGAGCGCCTGCGCGAACTGGCGTCGCGGTTCGGGCGAACGACGCTGCTGCGCGGGATGGACGAGCTGCACGCCTACAGCGAGCGGCGGATCCGGGCGGGGATCGAGCGCATCCCGGACGGTGCGTACGAGGCCGAGGACGTCGTCGAGGGCGACGGCATCCACGTGCGCGACATCCCGATCCGGGTGCGCGGTGACGGTCGGCCGGCGACCGGGTGCGGGCCGACTTCGCGGGCACGGCGCCGCAGCAGCCGGGCAACATCAACTGCCCGATCGCGGTCACGCGCTCGGCCGTCTACTACTGCGTCCGGTCGGTCTGCGATCCCGACATCCCGGCGTCGGGAGGCGCGTTCGTGCCGGTCGAGGTGGTCGCGCCCGAGGGGTGCCTCGTGAACGCGCAGCCGCCGGCGGCGGTCGTCGGCGGGAACACCGAGACGTCGAGCCGGATCGTCGACGTCGTCATGTCGGCGCTCGGGCGCGCCGTCCCCGTGCCGGCGCACGGGCAGGGGACGATGAACAACGTCACGTTCGGGACGCCCGGGTTCACCTACTACGAGACGCTCGGCGGCGGCCAGGGCGGCGGGCCGGCGGGGCCCGGGCCGAGCGCCGTCCACGTGGCGATGTCGAACACGCTGAACACGCCGATCGAGGCGCTCGAGCGCGAGTATCCGCTGCGGATCGAGCGCTACGCCGTGCGGCCGCGGACCGGCGGCGCCGGCCGACATCCCGGCGGCGACGGCGTGGTGCGCGTCTACCGCGTGCTGGCCGACTGCCGCCTGGGCCTCATGACCGAGCGCCGCCGCCACGGCCCGCGCGGCGCCGCCGGCGGCGAGGACGGCGCGCCCGGGAGCCAACCGCCTGAACGGCCGCCGCCTTCCGGCCAAGTGCAGCCTCGACCTGAAGGAGGGCGACGTGCTCGAGATCCGCACGCCGGGCGGCGGCGGCTGGGGCCGCGCCGTCCTGACTGCAAGAACGGGGTCAGACCCCGATTTTGCAGCCGGTACACTCGGATCCATGTCGACCGTCGCCCCGCCCGTCCGGAAGCAGAAGCCGCGCAAGGCGGGGCCGGGATCGGGAGCGGGCCGGCCGTGGCTGGTCATCGTCAAGAACGACGACCACAACACCTTCGACGGGGTCGCGTTCGCGCTCGCGCGCACCATCCCGGGCGTCAGCTTCGAGCGCGGGATGGAGATGGCCAACCGCATCCACACGAGCGGGAAGGCCGTCGTCTGGACGGGCGAGCGCGAGCGGGCCGAGCTCTACTGGGAGCAGCTCGTCGGCTTCGGCCTGACGATGGCGCCGCTCTCGCCGGCGGGCTGAGCCGATGGCCGCCGTCGATCCCTGGCAGCTCCAGGCCGACCCGGAGTGGGCCGTCGCGATCGTCATCGCCGCCGTCGACTACGCCGTCGTCGTGCGCACGTTCGGACGGCGCGGCTCGCCGACGCCGATGTGGCGGCGCTGCTGCTTCGCCGCCGGCCTCGCGCTGATCGCGATCGGCCTGCTCTCGCCGCTCGAGCACATCGCGCTGACGTCGCTCCTCTCGGCCCACCTGCTCCAGAACGTGATCCTGGCCGACTGGGCGCCGCCGCTCCTCGTGCTCGGCCTGACGCCCGCGATGATGGCGGCGGCGGAGAAGCGCGCGTGGGTTCGCGCCGTGACGGCACCCCCGGTCGCCCTGGCCCTCTGGCTCGCCGCGTGGTACGTCGCTGCACGTCCCCGCCGTCTACGGCTACGCGCTCGAGCACCGCTGGGCGCTCGGCCTCGAGCACCTGGCGTTCCTCGGCTCCGGCCTCGCGTTCTGGTGGGCGGTGATCTCGCCCGGCCGGATGCGCGCGCACTCGCGCATGCTCTTCCTCTTCGGCGCGTTCATCGCGGCGGCGCCCGTCTCGTTCGCGCTCGCGTTCACGCCAGCCGGCCGTACGACTTCTACGAGCACGCTCCGAAGCTCTGGGGGCTCTCGCCGCTCGAGGATCAGCAGATCGGCGCGGTCGGGATGGCGATCGAGCAGGCGGTCATCCTCTTCGCCGCGTGCTCGATCGCCTTCATGCAGTGGCTGGACGAGGATGAGGCCCCGCGACGGCCGGTAGGCTTCCCGACATGAGCCGGATCCGCGCCGCCTGCGTCCAGTTCTCGGCCCGGGCCGACAAGTCCGAGAACGTCGCCCTGATGGCGCCGCTCGTGGCCGAGGCCGCCGAGCGCGGCGCCGACATCGTGCTTCTGCCCGAGAAGTGGAACGCGTGGATGGACGGGCCGGGCCTGCGCCCGCTGGCCGAGCACATCGACTCCGGCGAGACCGTCGACGCGATGGCGGGCTGGGCGCGCGAGCACGGCATCAACCTCATCGGCGGCTCGATCGCGATCGCGGCCGACGACGAGACTGTCCAGAACGTCTCGATCGCCTTCGACCGGGGCGGGAACCGGGTCGCCGCCTACACGAAGATCCACCTCTTCGACGTGGACGTCGGCGGGTTCAGCTACCGCGAGTCCGACGGCACCGCGCCGGGCTCCGAGCTCGTCACCGCGGAGCTCGACGGCATCACCGTCGGCCTCACCGTCTGCTACGACCTGCGCTTCCCCGAGCTCTACCGGGCCCTCACTCTCGACCGCGGAGCGCGGATCCTGACGATCCCCTCCAACTTCACGCTGCACACCGGCATGGCCCACTGGGAGGTGCTCCTCCGGGCCCGGGCGATCGAGAACCAGGCCTTCGTGCTCGCCACCGGCCAGCACGGGACGCCGGGCGGGCTCGACAAGCCGAGCTACGGCCACTCGATGATCGTCGACCCGTGGGGGACGGTGCTGGCGCAGGCGCCCGACGGCGACGGCGTCATCGTCGCCGACCTCGATCTGGCCGCGCAGGCGGCGATCCGCGAGCGGCTGCCGGCGCTTCTCCACATTCGCTCCGATCTCTACCAAACAGCGCACCCGGCTCACACATAACGCTAACGAGCGTTCGAGATACTCGCGGGCGTGGACCCGATAACGACATACGCGCCCGGAAGCGGGCTCCTGCTCATCACGATGATGCAGCTCGCCGGCTGGCAGGTGCGAATCCAGCGAGGCGGAACACGCGCCGTGGCGATCCGCGGCGTGCAGCAGGTCACCGCGACCGGATCGAGCCTGCCCGAGGTCATCCTGGGCGTCTTCCAGAAGACCGTTCGTGCAGGCCGGGCCCGGCGCCGCTAGGCGCTACTCCGCCGGCGGAGCGTTCGGGTCGGGGATCGCGCCCTGGCGGATGAACCACCGCCGCACGGCGTCCAGGTAGACCTTCGGCTGCTCGACGAACGTCATGTGGGCCGCCTTCTCGACGACCACGAGCTCCGACCCCTCCACCTCACGGTGGATCTCCTCTGAGCGCTCGACGGTGCACACCCGGTCGCCGCGGCCGGCGATGATGAGCATCGGCTTCGAGATCCAGCGCAGGTGGTCGAGCCACTCGAAGTTGCCGTAGCCGTTGGCGGCGAAGTGCGCCAGCACCTCAGGCGCGTACACCGTCTCGTCGGCCTGCGTGTAGCGGCTGTAGGCGTCGCCCATCTCCCAGAAGTGAAACGGCATCTGGGCGGCCGAGACCTCGCGGGCCTGCTCGACCGTCTTCAGCTTCGGCTCCTCGGCCCACGACTTGCGGATCTGGTCGCGCAGGTAGGCCGGCTCGAACGCGTCGATCTCGCGCTCGACGTCGGCCATGAGGGCGGACGGTCGTCGCAACGCCCGAGGAGATCACGTACTGGTCGGCGCTCCCCCGCTCGAGCGCGTGCGAGAGGGCGATGAACGCCCCGAACGAGTGCCCGAGGACGCCGTAGGCGCTGAGATCGAGCGCCCGGGCGAGCCGGTCGATGTCGTGCGCGAAGACCTGCATCGTGAGCGACGCCGGATCGACGCGCGGCGAGGCGCCCTGGCCGCGCTCGTCGACGTAGAGGAGCCGGAAGCCCATGTCGGCGAGCGGGTCGAGCCACGGCCGGAACTCGTGATGGTCGAGGCCCGGGCCGCCGTGGAGCAGCATCAGCGGATAGCCGTTCTTCGAGCCCACCTCGACGACGTTCAGGACGCCGCCGTCCTCGAGCTCGACGAGCTTGGCGGCGCCCGCGTGCTCAGCCATTCAGCTTCCGGTACCCGAGCGCGTGCTCGGCCTGCATCATCTTGTGGATCTGCGTCGTCCCCTCGTAGATGATCGGGGCGCGGGAGTTGCGGAAGTAGCGCTCGACCGGGTACTCGGCGGAGTAGCCGTACGCGCCGTGCACCTGGATCGCCAGGTGGGCCGCCTTGAACGCGCTCTCGGTCGCGTGCCACTTGGCGAGCGACGTCTCGCGCGTGTTTCGGACGCCCTTGTCCTTGGCGGCGGCGGCCTGCATCACGAGCAGCCGCGACGTCTCGTAGCCCAGCACCATGTCGGCGATCATGTCCTGCACGAACTGGTGCTTGCCGATCTGCTGCCCGAACGTCTGGCGCTCGTTCGCGTACTTGACCGACGCCTCCAGGCAGGCCCGGATGACGCCCACCGCGCCGGCGGCGACCGTGAACCGTCCCTGGTCGAGCGAGTGCATGGCGATCTTGAAGCCGTCGCCCTCGCCGCCGACCAGGTTCTCGGCCGGCACCTGCACGTTCGAGAAGAAGAGCTCGCCCGTCGAGCCGGCCCAGATCCCGAGCTTGTTCGGGATCCGGCGGGCCTCGACGCCGTCCCACGCCCGCTCGACGACGAACGCCGAGATGCCCTTGTGCCCGGCCGAGGGATCGGTCTTGGCGAAGACGAGCGCGTAGTCGGCCTCGGTCGCGTACGAGATCCAGTTCTTCTGGCCGTTCAGGAGGTAGGTGCCGTCGTCCTGGCGGATGGCCGTGGTCAGCATCGCCGCGACGTCGGAGCCGGCGGCGGGCTCGGTCAGGCCGAAGCAGCCCAGCTTCTCGCCCTTCGCCATCGGCTCCAGGTAGCGGCGGTGCTGCTCGTCGCTTCCGAACCTGAGCAGCGACAGCGAGTTCAGGCCGACGTGCACCGAGATCAGCGTGCGGAACGCCGACTCGCCGCGCTCGATCTCCTCGCAGATCAGCGCCTCGCAGACGTAGTCGAGCCCCGCGCCGCCGTGCTCGGGCGGGATCGGCGCGCCCAGCAGGCCCAGCTCGGCCATCCCCTCGATGATGCCCATGTCGAGGTGGTGGTTGATGTCGTTCTCCTGCGCCACCGGCAGGATGCGTCGGTCGACGAACTCACGCACGGTCTCCTGGATCGAGCGTTGCTCGTCGTTCAGGTCGAGATCCACGGTCCTCCTTGCCCCCCTCTCGGCGGGCATCCTAACGGGAGCGTTAGATGAGTGACTACGCCTCGCGAGGCACGCGCGGCTTGGCCGCGTACATCGCGCGGTCGGCGGCGCGGAAGAGCGGACGCGGATCGTCGCCGTCGCGCGGGCAGACCGCGACGCCGAACCCGGCTGCCAGCGCCTCGTCGCGCTCCGTGAACGCCGCGGTCATCGCCTCGCCGACGCGGTCGACCGCCGCCCTCGCCTCGTCCTCGCCGGTCTCCGGCAGGATGAGGGCGAACTCGTCGCCGCCGATCCGAAACGCGGCGTCGGCCGTGCGCAGCACGCTCGTGAGCACCCCGCCCACGACCTGGAGCGCCTCGTCGCCGGCCGCATGGCCGTTCCTGTCGTTCAGGGCCTTGAACCCGTTCAGGTCGCAGAGCACGAGGGACATGGGGTGGCCGTAGCGCACCGACCGCGACACCTCCTGCTCGAGCCGCTCGTTGAAGGCCCGCCGGTTGAGCAGGCGGGTGAGCGGATCGTGCTCGGCGAGGAACTGCATCTCCTCGTACTGCGCGGCGGTGTCCAGCGCGGTCGTCGCCTGGTTGGCGAAGACGCGCAGCGCCTGGAGCTTGCGCTCGGACGGGACGAGGCGGTCGGTCGGGTCGTCGGCCCAGATCGTGCCCATGACCTCGCCGGCGCGGCTCCAGAGCGGGACGACGAGCCAGTGGTTTCGCCACGCGAGCGGCCCGCGCCCGCTCCGCGCCGACTCGTACGTGTGGTGCTCCGGCGCGACCCGCTCGACGACCCTGCTGATGGTCGAGCAGGTAGCAGCCCTCGACCTCGAACTGCGGATCGAGAAGCCGCTCGATCTGCGCGAACGCCATGGCCGTGTTGACGGCCGGGTCGTCGAGGTCCCACCCGTAGGTGGCGCGCGTCCGGAAGACGCCCGTGTCGGGGTCGGGCAGGTCGATGCAGACGTTCTCGAAGCCGAGCGCCGTGTGGATGCCGTCGCAGACCGACTGCAGGATCTCGTCGATCGCGAAGGTCTCGGTGAGGCGCGAGGACACCTGAAGCAGCTGCTCGAGCGCCGCCCGGTGGCGGGCGGCCTGCTCCGCCTCCTGGGTGCTCTGGACGGCGATCGCGGCGTGGTCGGCCATCGCCACGAGCACGTCGAGCTCCTCGTCGGTCGGGATGCGGCCGCTGGCGGGCTCGTCGACCGACAGGATGCCGATCAGATGGCCGTCCGGGTGCCGCAGCGGAACGAACAGCGCGTCGAGCGGATGCCAGCCGTCGGGCCCCGGCGCGGCCGGGACGGGCGGGACGTACGAGCCCGGCGCGAACGTCTCCCAGTCGAACACGCCGTGCGGCACGTGGTAGGCGCCGCGGCGGGCAAAGCGGGCGTCGAGCAGCGGCTCCCACACCTCGCGTCCGCGCGCGTCGCCCAGGAGCCGCTCGGCGTCGGGGCTCCCGTGCACGGTCGTCACCTCGAAGTCGTCCCACGCCGGCCGGTGCAGGTGCACGGTCACGGTGGCGAAGCCCAGCGACTCGGAGATCGACTTCGCGATCGACGCGAGGAGGCCGCCGAGCTCCTCCTCCGAGCGCACGACGCGGGTCACCTCGAGGAATCCGCGGAGCCGCGAGAGCGCTTCAGGATCGTGAGGGGTCATCGCCGGCGTCCTCGAATCATGCGACGAAATGGATGTGGGCGCCCGTGCGCTTGGCCTCGTACATGGCGGCGTCCGCATCCCGCAGCAGACGCTCGGCGTCGGTCAGGCCGCCCTCGCCGACGACCACGCCGAAGCTCGCCCGAAGCGGCGTACCGGCCCGCTCGCCGGCTCCCTCGAGGTTCTCGGCGATGCGCTCGATCACGGCCCGCGCCTCCGGTGCGGAGGTCTCGGGCAGGAGCAGCGCGAACTCGTCGCCGCCGATCCGGTACGCGGTGTCGGCGGCGCGCAGCCCGGCACGCAGGATGAGCCCGAGCTGCTCGAGGGCGGCGTCGCCGGCCAGGTGGCCGTGGCGGTCGTTCACCGACTTGAACCCGTCGACGTCCAGCACCACCAGCGTGAACGGGCGCCCGTAGCGCGTCGACCGCACCATCTCGATCTCCAGCCGACTCGTTGAAGGCCCGCCGGTTCAGGAGGCGGGTGAGCGGGTCGTGCTCGGCCAGGAACCGGACCTCCTCGAGCCGCCCCGCCGAGTCGAGCGCCGCGGTGGCCTGGTTGGCGAAGACCCGCAGCGCCTGCATGAGCTGCCGCGACGGGACGAGCCGGTCCTCGGGGTCGTCGGCCCAGATGACGGCGATCACCTTGCCCTCGCGGTCGAGGAGCGGGACGACGAGCCAGTGCCGGTCCCACGCCCAGGGGCCGCGGCCGTTCATCACCGACCGGTACATGCGGTGGCCCGCCGGGAGGCGCGACATCGCCTGCTCGTGGGTGAGCAGGTAGCAGCCCTCGATCTCGAACGGCGGGTCGAGGAGCGGCGCCAGCTCCCACATCGAGAGCGGCGCGTTCTGGGCCAGCTCGTCGAGCTTCCAGCCGGTCGTCGCGCGCGTGACGAACACGCCCGTCGCCGGCGTCGGGGAGCTGAATCGAGACCTTCCGGAATCCGAGCGCGTGCGCGATCCCCTCGCAGGTGGCCTGGAGGATCGCCTCGACCGACGGCGTCTCGGCGAGCCGTGACGACACCTGCAGGAGCTCGCGAAGCGCGAGCCGGTGGTGCGCGGCGGCCGCCTCCTCCTGGAAGCTCTGGAGGGCGAGGGCGACGTGGTCGGCGACGGCCACGAGCACCTCGAGCTCCTCGTCCGACGGGCGCGTGCCCGTGTAGGGCTCACCGACCGACAGGATCCCCAGCATGTGCCCGTCGGAGTGGAGCATCGGCACGAACAGCTCGTCGTCGGGGTGCCACGCGTCCGGGTCGGCGCTCGGCTCCCACGCGGGCACGTACCGCTTGCCGACGTCGCCCTCCCAGTCGAACGTCCCGTGCGGGATCAGGTAGGTGCCGCGGCGCTCGAACCGCTCGTCGAGGAGCGGGGCCCAGGCGGCCCAGTCGAGCGTGTCCCCGAGCAGCGCCCGGCGCGCGTCGTCGGAGCCGTGCACGGTCGTCACCTCGAAGTCGTTCCAGGCGGGCCGGTAGAGGTTGATGACGACGGTGTGGAACCCGAGCGACGTGGCGATCGAATCCGCGATCGCCTCGAGCAGGGCCGATTGCTCGGTCCCTTCCCGGACGAGCCGGGTGACCTCCAGGAGGCCGCGAAGGCGGTCGATGGTCGACGGGTTCTCGGGCATGGTGCGGCGCAAAGGATCGGCCAGGCTGGAGCCGGGGTGAAGGGCCGTCCTCTAGGTTTGTCGGGACTATGCGGGAAATGGTTGAGCGGAAATCTGTGTTCGTTGCAATTTTTGCAGTTCTTGCCACCGCTTGTGGTCAGGCGAGCGAGCCTTCTGTCGACCATTCCCGCCCGCGCCACGGCGCTCGCGATCGCCCCGGACTACGCGGGAACGATCTGGGAGACGGCAGGCGCGCACATCTACCGCTCGCGGGACGGCGGCCACAGCTGGCACGGGCTGGCGCACACCGGCGCAATCGGGGTGGCGTTCCTCGAGAAGGCGCGTCGTGGTCGTCGACGGCACGCACGTCGGGGTGGGCGGCTTCGGGGCCGCGCGCCTCGCCCGCCACCCGGCGGGGCGCCCCATCGTGGCGATCACGTCGCCGTACTACCGCACGAGCCGGCTCTACGGGCTCGATCCCAGCGGGCGGCTCTGGCTGTCTGTGCGCGGCGGCCGGCCCTGGGCTCCGCTTCGCGCCGCCGGCCTCCCGGAGGGGTGCGGCGCGGTGTCGGCGGTGCGCGGCGACCCGCTGAAGGCGGACGTGGTCTACGTGGGGTGCGGGCCGGCGGGGCTATGGCGCTCGTCCGACTTCGGCGCGTCGTTCAGGCGGCTCGCGAACGGCCCGGATGCAACGGCCCTCGCGACGACGACCGACGACCCCAAGCGCGTCCTCGCCGCCGACGATGCGGGCCTCCTCCTCTCGACGAACAACGGCCGCACGTTCCGGCGCGTGGCCCGGGTCGCCGGGGTCTCGGCGGTCGCGTTCGACCTCCGCAACTACCTGATCTGCTACGCCGCGACCGGCCGCACGCTCCTGCGGTCGGCCGACGGCGGCGTCACGTGGTCGATCCCGCGCTGACCGCCTCGCCGAGCCAGGCCGGCACGCGGACGGGGCGCATCGACGCGCGGTCGACGCAGGCGTGGCGCGTGAAGCCGCGGCACGCGACCTCGCCGTCGCGGACGAGCTCGTAGCTGAACGTGAAGCTCGCGCCCCGCACCGCCGTGCAGGCGCACTCGACGGTGAACTCGTCGTCGAACCGCAGCGCGCGCAGGTACTCGGCGTGCGCCTCGACGACGACCATGTCCATCCCACCCGCGTGCACGTCGGCGTAGCTGTGGCCCAGCTCGCGGAGGTACTCGACGCGGCCGACCTCGAACCACCCGAGGTACGCGGCGTTGTTCGCGACGCCCATCGCGTCGGTCTCGCCGAAGCGGACTCGCAGGCGGACGACGGTGCGGCGGGCCCCGGCGGAGATCACCCCCGTCAGGGTACTGGAAAACCGTCCGAGGCCGCTGGTACATTGAGGTTATGGACGATCGGAAAAGCATCATCGACCGGATCACCGGCGCCACCGAGGACACCGTCGCCCGCGTGCAGCAGGAGATGTCGCAACGCACCGTGGTGAACGCCACGAAGGAGCGCGCAACGGCCATGCGCCAGCGTGCCCAGCAGGCGGCGATGTCGCAGCTTCAGGTGGCTACGCGCGAAGACGTCGCCCGTCTCCAGGCGTCGCTCGATCGCGTCGAGGCGGCGCTGAACGACCTCGCCAAGCGCCTGCCCGAGAGCAAGCCGCGGCCGCGGCGGGCTCCGAAGCCGGCAACGCCGAGCGACTAGCTAGCCGCTACCCGGGCACGCGCAGTCGAAGCGCGGCCGGGACGACCTCGAACGTCATGGGCGTGAGGCCAGGCGTCTCGCCGTCCGCTTCGATCGGAAGCGGACGGTCCGGCTCGACCGTGATGCGCCGGGCGCGGCTGATGTCGGCCTTGGGATGGCCGACGTGCGTGCCGCGGTAGAGCTTGTGCAGGTTCCGGGCCAGATCGACCTTGCCGACGTCTCCCCACACGAGCACGTCGAGCAGCCCGTCGCTCGGGTCGGCCATGGGCATGATCCGCATGCCGCTCGCGTAGAACCGGCAGTTCGCGACGATGACGTTGTTGCAGACCTGGTCGAGGTCGCGCTCGTCGATCCGCACGCGAAACCGGCTGTTGCGGTAGCCCACGAACGTCACGATCGTCCCCCACGCGAACGCGATCGTGGCCCCGAGCGGCTTCCCCGACCGGTTGACCCGGTCGGCGGCCACGCCCGTCAGGCCCGCGCTCGCGACGTTGCAGAAGATGCGGGCGGCCGGCTGCCCGTCCCAGTCGGTGAACCGGACCCGGCCGAGGTCGATCGTCCGCACCGTTGAGCCGGCCGCCGTGGCGACGGCGCGGTCGACGCGCTTCGAGATCGCGAAGGTCTTCACGAAGTCGCACCCGGAGCCGCGCGGGATCACGGCCAGCTCGGCGTCCGGGTTGACGGCGGCGTCGCCCTCGAAGAACCCGTTTGCGACCTCGGAGACGGTGCCGTCGCCGCCCACCGCCACGATCAGTCCGGCGCCCTCGCGGAGCGCGGCCCGCGTCAACTCGGACGCGTGCCCGGCCGCCTCGGTGGCGCGCACGTCGAGGTCGAGGCCGCGCGCGGCGGCGGCTCGGGCGATCTCGGGCCAGCGCCGCGCCGTGCGCCCGTGGTCGGACGCCGGGTTCACCACCATGACCCCGGCCGCCGTCGGGCTAATGGTCGTCCACCGCGGCCGCCAGCGCGAGCCGGGTCATCCGCTCGACGGCCGCGGCCAGGTCCTCGTCGGTGATCCGCACGAACTCGTCGCCGCCGACGAGATCCGAGACGACCAGTACGCACGCGGCCGCGACGCCGCGGAGCGCGGCGATCGTGAAGAGCACCGCCGCCTCCATCTCGACGGCGAGGACGCCGCGGGCCGCCCAGCGGCGGTGCCGCTCGGGGTCGGGGTCGTAGAAGGTGTCGGAGCTGACGATGGGGCCGACGTGCGGGCGGATGTCCATGCCCTTCGCGGCGTGCACGATCCCGTGGGTCACGCCGAAGTCCGCCGTCGGGGCGTGCGGCTCGCCGCCCGTGTAATGGAGCGCCGTGCGGTCGGCGGGGACGGCCGAGATGCCGACCACGACGTCGCCCATCGCGAGCGTGCTCGAGAGCCCGCCGCAGGTGCCGACCCGGATCAGCCGCTTCACGCCGAGCTGGATCAGCTCCTCGATCACGATTGCGGCGCTGGGGCAGCCCATGCCCGTCGCCTGCACCGAAACCGGGCGGCCCTGGTGGGTGCCCGTGTAGCCGAGCAGGCCGCGCTCGCCGTTCACCTGGCGCGCGTCGTCCATGAACTCGCGCGCGATTCGCTCGGCCCGGAGCGGATCGCCGGGGAGGAGGACGGCGGGCGCGTAGTCGCCCGGCTCTGCGCGCAGGTGGATCGGCACGGCGGCGGGACTCTACAGCGTCACGCCGAGGCGACGACGCCCAAAGCCGAGCCGGGCGCGCTGTAGCCGTCGCGCGTGCGGAATGGCTCGACGGCCTCGCGGACGGCGGCCGTCAGCGTGTCGCGCTCGGCGTCCGGCAGCGTCGGCAGGAGCTGGGCCAGCGAGCCGTTCAGGGCCGACTGCGTGCGCCAGTACGTCTCGAAGTCGGGGTAGCTCCACGCGACCGGGATCCGCTCGACCTGGATGTCGCGGAACCCGGCGCCGGCGAGCAGCGTGGTGAGCCGGTCCGCGTCTCCGAGCGCGAACATCCCGGGCCCGCCGGGGCGCGCCGGCGGCAGGTCGGTCATCCGCTCGAGCACCTCCCAGAGCGCCGGCGCCCAGGGGTTGCGCTCGACCGCGTCCCACACCGTCGCCGCGAACCGGCCGCCGGGGCGCACCACCCGGTGGGTCTCGGCGAGCGCCGTGGCCGGTGTCGGGGATGAGCATGAGCGCGAGCCGGCACAGGGCGCCGTCCACCGCGGCGTCCGGAAGGTCGATCGCCTCGATGTCGAGCACCCGCATCTCGACGTTCGCGAGGCCGAGCTCGGCCGCCCGCCGCTCGGCCGCGGCGAGCATGGCGGTCGACCGGTCGCTCACGATCACCCGCCCGCCCGGCGACACGAGCTGCGCCGCCGCGAGGCCGGTCTCGGCGGTGCCGGATCCGAGCTCGAGGAGGGTCTGGCCCGGCTCGGGGGAGAGGCGGGCGAGCATCCAGTCTGTGAGCGGCCCGAGCGCCGCCTGCACGGCCTCCCGCTCCCGCTCCCATCCCGCAGCCGCGGACTGCCAATTTCTGTAGCTGCGCCGACGGTACTCGTCGGCGTCGCCGCGGCTGGTAGTTTCCGTACGATGCATGCGCAAACCCTCGCGGTGGACGGCCTCCGTGTCAATGTGGCCGAGTGGGGTGCGGGTGACCCCGTCGTGCTGCTGCACGGCCTCACGGGCTCGCTCGACTACTGGGCGCCGTTCGCCGAGCGGCTGGGGCGCTCGCACCGCGTCATCGCCGTCGACGTCCCCGGCCACGGCGACTCGGATGTGCTCGATCCCTTCTCGTTCACGGAGGCCGTGCGGCTCATGGGCGACGCGATCGACCAGATCGGCGTCGACCGGCCTGCCGTCGTCGGCCACTCCTTTGGGGCACCGCTTGCAATCACCTGGGCGGCCGAGCGGCCGGTGTCGGCGATGGTGCTCGCCTCGCCGGTCGGGATGGCGCCGTTCAGCCTTCGCCGCGCCCGGTTCATCATGCCGTTTCATCGCGCGATCGCCGCCACCGAGCGGCTCTGGGAGAAGCCGGCGGCCAGCCGGCGCCTTCCCCGCAAGCTCGTCTTCGGCTGGTTCGTCGGCATGTCGCGCACCGAGGGCCTCGACGTCCCGGCCGCGCGCCGGCTCCTGCGGGGGGCGGCCAAGGCCGCGCCGATCGTCCCCGGCGTCCTGCCGGCGCTCGCGTCGCTCGACCTGCCGGCGCTGATCGAGCGCGTCACCGCCCGCTCGCTCATCATCTGGGGCGAGCACGACCGCAGCGGCTGGGAGAACGGCCCGGCGCTGGCCGAGGCGCTGGCCGGCGAGGAGCTCGTCCTGCCGGGCGTCGGGCACATGCCGATGATCGAGGCGCCGTACTCGTTCGGCGTCGCCGTGGCCGAGTTCGTGGGCGCGTCGGTGCCGGCGTGACCGCCGACCCGTGGCACTGCGAGGCGTGCGGCACCGCGTACGACATGTCCCTGCGCACGCTCGAGGTCGGCCTCGTTCGCCTCTCGCTGCGCGGAGCGGACGGGTTCAAGCTGGGGAGCGAGGGCATCGAGGCCGACGTGGCGGCGCTGCTCGAGCCGTGCGGCTGTGGCGGCCGGCTCGTGCCGGGCGGCGACGCAACATTGGGGTCTGACCCCGTTGTTGCGCGCGAGGCGCTCGTGCCGTTGGCGAGGCGGGGGTGGGAGGTGCTCGAGGGCGCGGACGATCCGGGTCTTCGCCGGCTGCGCGAGGTCTGGCGGCCGCGGGCGCTTCGGCTGCTCGGCCGCGAGGCGGAGCTCACGCCTGAGGACGTCCTCGGCCTGCGCCTCGAGGAGCGGCTGGCCGGGCTTCAGGCCGAGATCGACCGGGCCCGGACGGCCGGGGACGACGACGCTGCGCAGATGGCGCACGCGCGCTACATCGAGCTCGGAACGAGCTATGCCCGGCGGTTCGCTGCTCGTTGAGCGCGTAGCCGGATTCGTCGCGGAGCACGGTGTGCTCGAACCGGGCGAGCCGGTGCTCGCCCTGGTGTCGGGCGGCGCCGACTCCCTGTGCCTGTGGGGCGTCCTGCGCGAGCTCGGGCATCCGGTCGAGGCGCTGCACGTCGAGCACGGACTGCGCGGCGAGGCAGGGCTCGCCGACGCGGCGTTCTGCGCCGGGCTCGGCGCCACGGTGGTGCCGCTCGACCTCGAAGGCGGGCCGAACGTCGAGGCGCGTGCCCGCGTGGCCCGCTACGCGGCCGCCGGTGAGCACGCCGCCGGCCGCGCGATCGCGACCGGCCACACGCTGACCGACCAGGCAGAGACGGTCGTCTACCGCCTCGCGAGCTCCTCCGGCGTCCGCGCCCTGGCGGCCATGCGCCCGCGCTCGGGGGCGCTCGCCCGGCCGCTTCTGTGCGTCACCGCGGCCGAGACGCGGGACTGGTGCCGGGCGGCGCGGCTCGTCCCGCGGATCGACCACACGAACGCCGACACGACCCTTCGCCGCAACCTGATCCGTCACGACGTCATGCCGGCGCTCCGGCGCGTGCACCCCGGTGCCGAGGTCAACATCGCGCGGACGGCGGAGCTGCTCGGCGAGCTCGACGAGCTCCTGACCGAGCTGGCCGGCGAGCACGTCTCGGACGAGCTCGACCTCGACCGGCTCGCGGATCTCCCCCGCCCGCTGCAGGCGATCGTGCTGCGGGTCACGGCCGAGCGGGCGGCGGGCCGGCCGCTGCGGCTTCCGCGCGCGCTCACCGAGCGCCTCCTCGATCTTGCCGGCCGCAGCTCGGGCGTGGAGCGGCTCTCGCTCGCGCGCGATCTCGAGGCCGTGCGCGACCGCCGCACGATGGGGTTCGGGCCGCCCCAAAGATGAGCGACCGAGAACTCCCGCACGCCTGGACGTCCTTCTGCGATCTGTCAGCAACCGTCGCGAGGCTGCGCCTGCGAACCGTCGCATCGCGGCGTCCTCGGTCGCGTCGATATTTCAACCAATATCGGCGCTCCCTGCGTCCTTGCGCTACTCGGTTCTCGCCGCCCAGGACATCACGGGAGTTCTCGGTCGATCATCTACCCGAAGCCGGTATCCTGCTGAGCCATGAACTTCCCGACCGCGGCCGAGCACGACCCGCTGATCGCGGAGGTGCTGGTGGGGGAGGAGGAGCTGCGCGGCCGGGTCGTCGAGCTGGGCGCCGAGATCTCGCGCGACTACGCCGGCCTCGACCCCGTGCTGGTCGGCGTGCTGAAGGGCGCGGTGTTCTTCATCGCCGACCTGGTGCGCACCATCACCGTCACCTGCGAGATCGACTTCATGGCCGTCTCGAGCTACGGCAACACGACCGACTCGTCGGGCGTCGTTCGGATCCTGAAGGACCTCGACACGGTGATCGAGGGCCGGCACGTGCTCATCGTCGAGGACATCGTCGACTCGGGGCTCACGCTCTCGTACCTCGTCCGCAACCTCGAGGCCCGAAAGCCGGCGTCGCTCGAGGTGTGCGCGCTCCTCACGAAGCCTGCCCGGCGCAAGTCCAACGTCCGCTGCCGCTACGTCGGGTTCGAGATCGCCAACCGGTTTGCGATCGGCTACGGGCTGGACTACGCCGAGCGCTACCGGAGCCTCCCGTACGTCGCCGCGCTGGACGAGACGAAGCTCCCCGAGCCGCTCGACTGACGCCGCTTCGGCGGCCGCGCTACAGAACCCGCGCGCGCGTGCCGATACCCGGGCTTGCGAAACCCCCGTGGTAAGGTTCAAGCCCGGGTCACCGGGCATTATCGCGGCCGAGATGCCTACGCACCGTCCCCTGGGGAAGCAGGCGAACGCGCAGTGAACAGACTTTTCAAGAGCGCTCTCTTTCCGATCCTCGTTGTGGTCGTGCTCGCGTTCTTCGCGCTCAAGATCATCAACTCGTCGTCCAGCTCGAAGCCGACGACATTCAGCGACCTCCAGAACTGGACGGACGACAGGGCAAGGTTGCGTCGCTCAAGTCGGACCCGGCGAACAACAGCGTCAGCTTCAAGCTGAGCGCGAACCCTGACAAGACCTACTCCGTCGGCGTCCCGTCGCCCGACCTGCTGAAGAAGGAGCTCACGGCGGCCACGGACGCCGGCGTCACGATCGACGGCGCCAAGGCCGGAGGCTCTCCCTGGTGGAGCGCGCTGATCACGATCCTGCCGTTCCTGCTCTTCTTCGTGATCTGGATCCTGCTCATGAACCAGATGCAGGGCGGCGGCTCCAAGGTGATGAGCTTCGGCAAGAGCCGCGCCAAGCGGATGTCCGTCGACTCGCCCAAGATCACGTTCAAGGACGTGGCCGGCGTCGACGAGGCGGTGGAGGAGCTCCAGGAGATCAAGGAGTTCCTCGAGAACCCGAAGAAGTTCCAGGCCCTCGGCGCGCGCATCCCCAAGGGCGTGCTGCTCTTCGGCCCTCCGGGCACCGGCAAGACGCTGCTCGCCCGGGCCGTGGCCGGCGAGGCGGGCGTGCCCTTCTTCTCGATCTCCGGCTCCGACTTCGTCGAGATGTTCGTCGGCGTCGGCGCGAGCCGCGTTCGCGACCTGTTCGAGCAGGCCAAGCAGAACTCGCCCTGCATCATCTTCATGGACGAGATCGACGCCGTCGGCCGCCATCGCGGCGCCGGCATGGGCGGCGGCCACGACGAGCGCGAGCAGACGCTGAACCAGCTCCTCGTCGAGATGGACGGCTTCGAGATGAAGGACAACGTGATCCTGATCGCGGCGACGAACCGCCCCGACATCCTCGACCCGGCCCTCCTTCGCCCCGGGCGCTTCGACCGCCAGGTCGTCGTCGACCGGCCGGACCGCGTCGGGCGCAAGAAGATCCTCGACGTTCATACGCGCGGCAAGCCGATCTCCCAGACCGTCGACGTCGAGGCGCTGGCCGGCCAGACGCCCGGCTTCACCGGCGCCGACCTGGCCAACCTCGTGAACGAGGCCGCGCTGCTCGCCGCCCGCAAGGGCAAGAAGCAGATCGAGAACCTCGAGCTCGAAGAGGGCATCATGCGCGTCATCGCCGGGCCCGAGAAGAAGACCCGGCTGCTCTCGCCCAAGGAGCGTGAGATCACCGCCGTCCACGAGATGGGGCACGCGCTCGTCGGCCATTACCTGACGCACAACGACCCCGTGCACAAGATCTCGATCGTCGGGCGCGGCATGGCCCTCGGCTACGTGGTCACGCTGCCGAGCGAGGACAAGTTCATGCGCTCGCGGGCCGAGCTGCTCGACGGGCTCGCCAAGAACCTGGGCGGCCGCACGGCCGAGGAGCTCGTCTTCGGCGAGGTCACCACCGGCGCCGAGGACGACCTCAACAAGACGACCGACACGGCCAAGCGGATGGTCACCCGCTGGGGCATGTCCGAGAAGCTCGGGCCGCGCACCTTCGGGCGTGACTCGTCGCAGCCGTTCCTGGGCCGCGACTTCGGCCATGAGGCCGACTACTCCGAGGAGATCGCGCGCGAGATCGACGACGAGATCCGCCGCATCGTCGAGTCGGCCCACGAGCGGGCCCGCGAGGTGCTGACCTCGCACATCGACGAGCTCCAGTCGATGTCCAAGATCCTGATCCAGTACGAGACGTTCGACTCCGACCAGTTCCAGCGGCTGATCTCGGGCGAGGCGCCCGAGGACGTCTTCGCCGACCAGGAGCCCAAGGAGTCCGACACGCCCGTCGCCGAGCAGCCCCGCAAGGAGCCCGGCCGCGCCCGCGGCATCGGCCTCCCGCTCCCCGGCAACATCGCCTCCGGCCAGCCGCCGGAGTCGCCGCAGCCGAGCTAGTTCCGCCGATTGAACGGTTCGGGTAGGTGACCGTCCCCCGAAAGGGGGCGGGAGGCTTCCCCCGCGCGCCGATAACCCTCCTACGCATCGGCTTCAGCAGGGGGTTCCTGGCGTGTCATCAACATCTCTCTCCCGCGTGCTCGGGATCGGCCTCGTCGCCCTGGTCGGCCTCTCGAGCGGCACCGCCGCGTGGGCGGGCCCGGTCACCTCGAGGGTGGTCATCTCGCGGAAGACGCTGAAGCCCGGCGTGGTGCTCGTGCACTCGCGGATCCGCGTTCGCGGGGTGTTCGGCGCCCAGGAGGTCTACAAGCTGAGCTGGAAGCTCGGAAACCGCCACGTCAGCCTGCACTCGTCCCTGCTCGGCGCATACGACGAGTCCTCGAGCTGGATCACCGACCACCAGATCTCCCACCTGGCGTCGGCCGGCGGGCCTCCCGGCCTGGTCGCCGCGATGACGGGCGACTACTCGATCTACAAGAGCTGGAGCCCCACCCGCAGCGTCACGACCGGCCTGCTCATGCAGGACCGTCGGGTCTACCGCGTCGGGAGGGGCACTCTGGCGGTCGGCTACAAGCCGGACGGCCGGTTCATCCTGGGGCACCCGCTGGCGCGGCCGATGAAGCTCGCCCTCCCCGGCGGCCTCATGGCCACCGTCGGCGCGTTCAACCCGACGCCGACCGCTCTGGCCGGCACGATCAAGAACGACCAGGTCGCCGCCTACATCAATGCCGGCGCGCAGGTGAAGATCCCGGCCAACGCCGTCGGAGTCGTCGCCGACTCGGACGTGCTTCAGACCGAGCTCCGCGCCTCGGAGTCCTACACGAACCCGCAGGGCACGAACCGCCGCGAGACCGTCGTGGCGTACAGGATGACCGAGCCGACGGCGGAGCGCCGGCCCGTCTCGATGCCCCTCTCGAGCTCGGCGTGTGCCGCTGTCGTCTGCCAGCCGAACGAGGTCGTGACCGTGCCGAACGGCGGCGTGCTGCTGCTCGCGAGGAACGACACGCAGAACGCGGTCGTGGCCCAGGCGTTCGATCAGCTGGCCCTGGCGGCCTCGCCCGCCATCGGCACCGCGATCGACGACGCCGGATGGGGCAACGTGACGGACGTGACCGGCGGCAAGCCCATGCTGGTCGACGCCGGCCGGGCGGTCTCCTCGCGGCCCGACTCGATCGACCCGTGGCAGTGGGACTGCGGCGGCGGCTGCTGGCGCCCGGCGCTCGTCCAGGCCGGCAACTCCGGGTGGATGATCGTGATCGGCGGGAGCGGCGGCGCCGGCCTCACGATGCCGAAGTTCGCCGGTGTGCTCGCCGACATGGGCGCCGCCAACGCCCTGGGCTTCGACAACAACAACTCCGCCGAGCTGTGGCGGCCCGGCCACCGGCCGATCACCGGCTACGGCTACGAGCGGCTGTTGCCGACGGCGACGTCGCTCTCGTACCGCGGCTAGCGCCGCGACGGGGCCGTCCTGCGCGGGCCGAACCCGGCCTAGGATGCCGCCCGTGGCCCCGCTGCCTGATCGGTTCCCGCCCCCGGCCGTGATGGGCGTGATCAACGTGACGCCCGACTCCTTCTCGGACGGCGGCGAGTACCTCGACCCCGGCACCGCGATCGCCCGCGGCGTCGCGCTCGTGGCGGAGGGCGCCGACGTGCTCGACGTCGGAGGCGAGTCGACCCGGCCGGGGTCGGATCCGGTCACGGCGGATGTCGAGATGGGGCGCGTGCTGGCGGTGATCAGCGGCCTGCGCGAGGCGACCGACGTGCCGATCTCGATCGACACCACGAAGGCCGTCGTCGCCGAGGCGGCCATCGCTGCGGGGGCGTCGTTCGTGAACGACGTGTCGGCGATGCGAGTCGATCCGCGCATGGCGGAGGTCGTCGCCGCCGCCGGCGTGCCCGTGTGCCTGATGCACATGCGCGGCATCCCGAAGACGATGCAGGACGACCCGCGCTACGACGACGTCGTCGCGGAGGTCGCGTCGTTCCTGGCAGAGCGCGTCCGGGCGGCACGGGAGGCGGGCATCTCCGGAGGACGCGATCTGCATCGATCCCGGCATCGGCTTCGGTAAGACCGGCGAGCACAACCTCTCGCTCCTGCGGCACCTCGACGCGATCGTCGCGGTCGGCCCGCCGGTGGTGATCGGGGTGTCGCGCAAGCGGTTCCTCGGCGCGATCATCGGGGATGCCGACCGCGCCCGGGCCGTCGCCACGGCCGCGGCGAACGTCGAGGCGGTGCGGCGGGGGGCGTGGATGGTGCGGGTGCACGACGTCCGCGAGACGCGCGAGGCGCTGGCCGTCGCAGCCGCGATCGAGCACGCCTCATGAGGAGCTCCCGGATCGAGATCCGCGGCCTTCGGGTGTTCGCCTATCACGGCGTGCTCGACGAGGAGCGCGAGCAGGGGCAGACCTTCGTGCTCGACGTCTGGCTCGACCCGCCGCCGTCCCGGGCCGACGAGACCGACGACCTGGGCGACGCGGTCAACTACGCCGCGGTCACAGACCGGGTCGTGGAGCTGGCCCAGGGCGGCCCCTACCGGCTGCTGGAACGGCTCGCCGCGGTGATCGCCGACGACCTCGTCGCCCGGTTCGGCGTGACGCATGCGC
This sequence comes from uncultured Actinomycetes bacterium, assembly GCA_963821535.1. Lineage (GTDB taxonomy): Bacteria > Actinomycetota > Thermoleophilia > Gaiellales > JAICJC01 > JAICJC01. The sequence goes on from CAWGEC010000011.1 coordinate 69,065, forward strand.
GGGTGCGAATCGCCAAGCCCGATGTCCCGATTCCGCACCCGCTGGACGAGGTCGCCGTGGTCGCCGAGGCTTCCGCCGGCCCCAATTCCGCCGTATAACGGAGGCATGTCGCAGGTGCGCATCGTGGTCGTCGACGACCAGCCGCTGTTTCGTCGTGGCCTCGTCGCGGTGCTCGAGGCCGGCGGCCTCATGGTCGTCGGGGCCGCTTCGAGCGTGCGCGAGGCGGCGGAGATGGCCGCGCGGACGCAGCCCGACCTGGTGGTCGCCGACCTTCGCCTGGCCGACGGCAGCGGCATCGACCTCGTCCGCCGGCTCGCCGAGATGGACGGCGTCACGCCGCGAGTGGTGATCCTGACCGAGTCGCGCGACCCGGCCGACATGCTCGCCGCGGTCCGTGCCGGCGCCGCCGGGTACCTCACCAAGGACCAGCCGCCCGAGCGGCTGGCGGTCGCGCTGAACGGCGTCCTCTCGGGTGAGGCGGCCCTGTCACGGGCGATGGCCGCACACCTCATCGACGACGTCCGCGAGTCGCAGCGGCGCATGCTCCTCGCGTCGAAGCTGCCGCACCGCGAGCGGCTGACGCCGCGACAGCTCGAGATCCTTCAGCACATCGCCGCGGGTGAGACGACCGGCGAGATCGCCGACCGGCTCTTCCTGTCGCCCGAGACCGTGCGCTGGCACGTGAAGGCGATCCTGCGCAAGCTGAAGGCCCGCACGCGCGCGGAGGCGGCCGCCGTCCTGCGCGAAGTCATGGTCTAGCGGCGGGCCCAGATGAGTGAATCCACGTCTCCGCGCGCCTGGGCGTCCATCGGTAGCTAGTCGATTCGGCGGGCTGCGGCTGAACGCGGCGCCTCGGTCGCGTCGTACAGTCAATATCGACGCTCCGCGTCCTTGCGAGGCTCGGTCTCGCCGCCAGGACATCACGGCGACGTGGAATCTCATACCGGCTCGCGGACGGTCTCCGACGCGAGCCGGAAGATCCAGACCGACACGGTCAGGCAGTACGTGATGACGGCGCAGGCGGCGATGAGCGCGGTCGCCTTGCCGGTGGGGCCGGACAGCTCGGCCGCGATCGCGGCCAGGATCGGCCGCATGCCGAGGAACGCGAGCAGGCCGCCGATGCCGAGGTGGATCGTCGTCCGCCGGATCTCGCGCGGGCGCAGCTGGGGGTAGCGCGCGTCCGCCCAGATCGCCAGCGCGGCGGGGCAGAGGACGAGCACAACGGTCAGTTCCATGAGGGTCGACATGGCACCATCCTTGGTCAGAGCCGGAGCGGGAACGGCCAACGCGAATCGTCCGTACCCTGATCAGGACATCGGCAAATGTGAGCAGTTCGTTAAGGGGAGATATGGAAAATGCACCCAAGCGGGTGAGCAGAGCGTACGTCGGATTCGGGGGGAACCTGGGAGATCCTGCCAAGACGCTGCGCGCGGCGGCCGCCGAGCTGGGGCGCCGGGCCGGCCACCTGGCGGCCGCATCGCCCGTCTACCGCTCCGACCCCGTCGGGCTCACCGACCAGCCGCCGTTTCTGAACGCCGTCGCCGCCGTCGACACCGAGCTCGATCCCGACGCGCTGCTGGACGTCCTCCACGCGATCGAGGCGGCGCACGGCCGCGTCCGCGACGTGCGCTGGGGGCCGCGCACGCTCGATCTCGACCTGGTCTGGTTCGACGACGTGGTCCGCGACGACCCCCGCCTGACGCTGCCGCACCCCCGCGCGCACGAGCGCGAGTTCGTGCTGCGCCCGCTGTGCGACCTCGCGCCGGACCTGCCGCTCGCCGGCCGGCCGGCCCGCGAGTGGCTCGCCGCGCTCGACCCGCAGGGCGTCGAGCGCACCGCGCTTTCGCTCATGTAGCGCGCGGCGCCCGCCGATGATCGGAGTGTGACCGAATACGTCTCCCGTGCCGGCCCGATCCCGGACCTGCTCACGCTCCTGGGCTCGCGCGCCATCCCGACGCTCCTCTTCACGATCATGGTGGTCGTGCAGGTGGAGGCCACGATGCGGGCATCGTCGGTCTCCGGCGGGGCGTTCCACGTCCTCTCGGGCGCGCTGTGGGTGATGTTCACTGTCCTGATCAACATCCGGCCCGCGCCGATCCGCCGCGACCGGGCGCCCATCGGCGTCGCCGTCGCGCTGCTCTCGCAGCTCACGATGATCTCGGTCGGCCTCTTCGGCGCCGACGCCGGGGCCGGCATGCGCGTCATGGTCTCGGACTCGCTGCTCTTCGCCGGGCTCGCGTTCTCGCTCGCCTCCGTCGCCGTCCTCGGCCGCTGCTTCGGCATCCTGCCGGACGTGCGCGGCCTGGTCGTCCGCGGCCCCTACCGGCTGGTGCGCCACCCGCTCTACCTCGGCGAGCTCACGGCCGCGCTCGGCATCGTCGTCGGGTCGCGCCATCCGGCCGCCGCCGCCGGCGCCTGGCTGGTGTGCCTGGGCCTCCAGGTGGCGCGGACGCACTACGAGGAGTCGAACCTGCGCGCCGAGTTCCCGGCATACGACGAGTACGCCGCGCGCACGAAGCGGCTCCTCCCCGGCATCGTGTAGGTCAGCCGCTGCCGGCGGCCGTTGCGAGCCGTCCGGACGCGATCGCGATGAGACCGATGAGGCAGACCGGGATCACGAGCGCGGCGCGCAGGCCGATCTGGCCCGCGGTGAACCCGATCATCGCGGGGCCGATGATCCCGCCCACGTAGCCGACGGCGAAGACCCGGGAAACCACGCCCTCCGGGGTCCCGAGCCGGGCCCCGCCGGCGGCGCTGATGACCGTCGGCACGATCGGTGCGATCCCCGCCCCCAGGAGCGCGAAGCCGAGCAGGCCCGCGGCGGAGGACGGGACGAGGAGGGCGAGAGCAAGGCCGAGGCCCGCCGTGACGCTTGCCGCACGGGCGAGCCTGACCGGGCCGAAGCCGGCCGCCAGCCGATCGCCCGCGAGCCGGGAGGCGGCCATCGCCAGCGAGAAGCTCGCGAACGCCGCCGCGGCCACGGCGGCGCCCGCGTCCGCCCGGTCGCGCAGGTAGACGGCGCTCCAGTCTGCCGCCGCTCCCTCGGCGAAGAACGAGCAGAAGGCGATGAGGCCGAGCACGACCAGCTTCGCCGACCATCCGCCCGCGGCCTCGGCCGGACGGATCGGGATCGAGGGGTGCGGGAGCCGGGCAAGGAACGGGGCCGATCCGGCGGCGACGACGGCCCCGGCCAGGGCGAAGTGCACGACCGGGCGAAGGTCGAGCGCCGCTGCGCCGATCCCTGCCACCGCCCCCACCATGAGCCCCACGCTCCAGAACCCATGGAACCCCGACATGAGGGGCCGGCCTCGGGCCCGCTCCACGACGACAGCCTCGGCGTTCATCGCGACGTCCACGACGGCCGCCGTGACGCCCAGGGCGACGAGCGCGGCGGTGAGCGTCGCCAGATCGCCGGCGACAGCGGCGCCGACCAGCGCCGCGGCGAGCACCGGCATGCCCGCCCGCACGACGCGCCAGGCGCCCAGGCGCGACGCGAGCGCGCCGCCCAGCCGGCTCCCCATGAGCGTCCCGGCCGCCATCCCGAAGAAGGCCAGTCCCAGCTGGGCGTCGCTCAGCCCGAGCGCATGCTTGACGGCCGGAACGCGTGACGCCCAGGTTCCGAAGACGACGGCATGCGCGAGGAACGCCACGGCCACGCCGACGCGCCCGCGATCACCGGAGAGCCCTGCCGCCATCGGGCGAGGCTAGCCCACTTCCGACGGATGCCCTCCGTGTAGTCTCGCCCGGATGCCCGCGGATGTCTGGGACGATGCCGAGCGGCTCGAGCGCTACGTCGGCCGGTGGAGCCGGCTGGTCGCGCGCGAGTTCGTCGCCTGGCTCGACGTGCCGCCTGGCGGCCGCTGGCTCGACGTCGGCTGCGGGTCGGGCGCGCTCACCGAGACGGTGCTCGCGGTCGCCGAGCCCGCGTCCGTGGTCGGCGTCGACACCTCGGCCGCGTACGTCGCGTATGCCGGCGCCCGTGTGACCGATCCGCGGGCCTCGTTCGCAGTCGGCGACGCCCAGGCCCTGGATCACCCGGACGCCGCCTTTGACGCCGTCGCGAGCAGCCTCGTCCTCAACTTCCTTCCCGATCCGGAGCGGGGCGTCGCCGAGATGGCGCGCGTCGTCAGGCCGGGCGGCGTCGTCGCCGGCTACGTGTGGGACTACGCCGGCGAGATGCAGCTGATGCGGCGGTTCTGGGACGCCGCCGCCGAGCTCGACCCGGCCGCGGCCGACCTCGACGAGGGCCGGCGGATGGCCGGGTGCAACCCGCGGGCGCTCGAGGCGCTCTTCGCTGGAGCCGGCCTGGCCGGCGTCGAGACGCGCGGGATCGACGTCCCCACCGTGTTCGCCGGGTTCGACGACTACTGGACGCCGTTCGAGGGCGGCCAGGGCCCGGCGCCCGGCTACTGCGCCTCGCTGCCGAAGGAGCGCCAGGCGGCGCTGCGCGAGCTACTGCGGGAGACGCTGCCCGTCGAGCCCGACGGGTCGATCCGGCTGATCGCCCGCGCATGGGCGGTTCGCGCCAGGCTCTAGACTGTCGCCATGGCCTACATCGAAGACCTCGAGGAGTTCGACGCTGAGCTGGAGCTGCGCCTGAAGAAGGAGTACGCCACCGTCTTCGGCCTCTTCAAGTACTGCGTCCTCACGGCCGAAGCGACGTACCTGTGCAACCGGCTCGAGATGGACACCGCGAACCAGCCCGCCTATCCGCTCGTGCACCTGACGATGGAGGACGTGTGGGTCTGGGACAAGAACCGGCCCAGCCGGATCATCCCGCGGGCGGAGGTGCACACCACCCAGGACGTCACCATCGAGGAGCTGAAGCCCGAGAGCGAGATCGCGACGACGTTCCCGCCCGGCTTCGAGCTCTCCGACGAGTGACCGATGCTGCTCGCGCTCGACGCCGGTAACACCCAGACCGTCGCGGGTCTCTACGACGGCCAGAACGTGGTCGAGCACTGGCGGACGACGACCGTCCGCACGCACACGGCCGACGAGCTGGCGCTCGAGCTGCGCGGCCTGCTCGAGCTGCGCGGCCGGACGCTCGCCGACGTCACCGGGCTGTGCCTGGCCTCCGGCGTGCCGGCGCTCACCGCCGAGTACGAGGTCGTGGCGCGCGAGCGGCTCGGATGCAGGGCGCTCATCGTCGGCCCGGGCGTGGTGACGGGTGTCGGCATTCGCGTGGACAGCCCCGACGAGGTGGGGCCGGACCGGATCGCCAACGCCGCCGCCGCCTTCGCCCGCTACGGCGGGCCGTGCGTCGTCGTCGACTTCGGAACGGCGATCAACTTCGACGCCGTCTCCGCGGCGGGCGAGTTCGTCGGCGGTGCGATCGCGCCGGGCGTGCAGGTGGCGACCGACGCGCTGCGCGACCGGGCCGCGCGGCTGGCCAAGGTGGAGCTGCGCGCGCCCGAGCACGCGATCGGCCGCAACACCGACACGAACATGCAGTCGGGGGCGATCTACGGCTTTGCAGGGCTTGTGGACGGGCTCGTGCGCCGGTTCAGGACGGAGCTGGGCGGCGAGGCGGTCGCGGTCGCGACAGGCGGCATGGCGGCCCTCATCGCGCCTCACTGCCAGACCGTCGACCACGTCGAGCCGCTGCTCACGCTCGAGGGGCTGCGGCTCATCTGGGAACGGAACCCGGCCGGCGCCTGACCCGTTCGGGTGATAGCGGCACCCCTCGGGGTGCTGCGACCCTTGGGGAGATGGCCACCGTCACCGGAACCGTCGTGTGCGAGGGCGGTCCGCGCCCGTCGATCGCGTTCGTGCATGACGACCCGACGCTCTGCAGCGCTGCGGAGTGGTGGGCGGGCGTGGCGCGGGCATCCGCGGCGGCGCTCGTGCCGTTCGCGCTCGTGGGCGCCGCGACCGCCTTCGTCGCGGGCGCCTCGCTCGGGAGGCTCGCGCTCTGGGTGCTCGCCGGCGCCGCCGGCGGGGCCGGCGTGCGCGCGGCCGTCACGGCGCTCACGCGCCGGCGGGTCGTGCTGCGCGAGACCGGGGATGCGCCTGTCGGGCCCGTCCCGCATCTGCGCCTGTCTCGCTTCGGTCTGGCCGTGCTCGCCCGGGCGTGGGTCGTCTGGCCCGCGATCGTGCTTCTCGGCGGCGGGCCCACCCCTGGGGAGGCGCTCGTCGCCGCCATGTGGTCGCCCGCGGTGGTCGCCGCATGGGCGCTGTCCGGCGCCGTGGTCATGACTGCCGTCGTCCGGCGCTCGGAAGAGCGCGAGGGCGTCCTCCTGCTCTTTCCCGCCGGCGTCCGCCAGCGGGCTGCCGCGGGGCACGTTCTCCACACGGCGCCGAAATGACGTACGTCCCGGCCACGTCCGACCTCGCCGCCCGGTGGCGGCTCGCCCTTCCTGCCGTCGCGGCCGCGACCGCCGTGAGCATCTCGAACGAGCGGCTGTGGCCGTTCTTCGGCGCGCTCCTCGTCTTCGACGTCTGGGTCGGCTTCCTCGCCGGGCGCCGCCAGGTGCACACGTGGCGGCGCACGATCGATGCGACGCTGGCGAGCGGCGGCAGGGACGTGGAGGTTCCCGCGTCGCGGGCTCCCGTCGTTCCCACGCGGGTCGCTCCTCGGCGCCGCGGTGCTCGTCGGGCTTGCGGCGACGGGCGTGGGCGGCGGTCTCGCGCTTGCCGTCTGGGGGTCGGTCGTCGCGGCGCTCAGGCGGATGGTCGTTCGGGCGGGGCACCGGCGTGGCGGCGCTCGAAGGCGCCCGTGGCTGGACTCTGCATTGGCCGGCGGGGTCGTGCCATCGTCCCGGCATCCCGCGCCTCGTGGCCGTGCCCGCCGCGGCCGCGCGACCGCGCAGCCGGCGGTTCCGGTGGGGGCTCGTGGCCGCGGCGGCGGCATCTGCGGTTGCGGTCGCGCTCGGCGTCGAGACGCTCGTCGCGGTGCGGGCGTATGCCACGCGGCCGCTGCCCGCCATCGCCGCATCCGTCGAACCGGAGCCGGATCGATCCCGTCTTCGGGCGAGCCGCCTCGGTGCTCGCCGGCCGGGCCGTCGAGGTGCGCTGCTGGTCGGCGGCTGACTGGCCCAAGGTGACGGTGCTCGACCCGGTCGAGACGGGCGGGTTCGCCGACCTCGCAACCGGCACGGTCAACCTGCCTCCCAACGTCTGCCGTCCGCTCGGCGTTCTCGCCTACAGCCCAGTGCATCGATTCGTCGCGCCAACGTGGGAGTCGATCGCCGCGGTGCACATCCTGGCCCACGAGGCGGCCCACCTGGGCGGGGCAGGCTCCAGCGAGGCATTCGCCGAGTGCGACGCGGTTCAGTCCACGCGCGCAGGCGGCCGAGCTGCTGGGCGTCGACGCCCCGTACGCCCGGTGGATGGCCTGGCTCGACTGGACGCACCTGTACCCGGGCCTGCCCGCGTCGTACCGCTCGCCGGACTGCAGGCCGGGCGGCGGCGCTCGACCGGCACCTCGCCGGAGGGATGGCCGACGGCGGTCCCTCAGGCCAGCCGGGCCGTGATCGCGCCGTCGGCGGCGACGGCCACCGCCGTCGGCACGATGCCGATGCCGTACTTGCGGGCCAGATCCGGCCTGCGGCGGACGTCGACGGTGACGAGCGTCCGGCCTTCCGAACGCAGCCGCCGCTCGATGTCGAGGCAGTCCGAGCAGAGCGGATGGGTGAAGTGGACGACGACGTCGCCGGCGGCGCCGTCCAGGTCGGCGGGGTCGATCCGGCGGAGCTCCCCGTGGCCGACGCCGCGCACGCGCGCGCTCAGCCGGTAGATCTCGCAGCCCGTGCAGAACCCGGTCCCGGCGGCCAGGAGCGCCAGGGCGGCGACGAGCAGGCCGAGCGCCCAGCCCAGCGTGTCGTACCCGGCGGCGATGGCGACCGTTGCCGCGGTCAGGACGACCGCGCCCATCATGTTCGCGAACCGCGGCGAGCGCGCGTCCTCGAGCGGCCCTTCGCCGATCCGGGGCTGGACGAGCTCGAAGTAGGCGACGCAGGCCAGGCACCAGCGCCGTCCCAGCGTGATGCCGATGACGAGCTGGAGCGCGAGCAGGCCCAGGATCGGCCACCAGCCAGTCAGGAAGGCGACCAGGGCCAGGACGCCGATGACGAGCTGGTTGACGCGCGGGGCGCGCCGGTCGATCACGTCCAGGTCGAGGTAGGGGTCCGCGAGGCGCGTCATAGTTTGGATCCAAACTCTAGCCGGTAGCGTGTGCGGCGTGTCGGACGAGTTCGCATTCGAGACTCCGCGCGGGCCCACCGCCGGCGTGATCGACCGTCCGGACGGGGCGGCCGCTGTCGTCGTCCTGGGCCACGGCGCCGGCTCGGGCATGCGCTCGCCGTTCATGGCCGGGATCGCGCGCGGGCTGGTGGAGCAGGGCCTGGCAGTCGCCCGGTTCGACTTCCCCTACATGCACGCCGGCCGCAAGGCGCCCGACCCGGCACCGGCGCTGATCGAGACGTGGCGGCTCGCGCGCGCCGCCGTGGGCGAGCGCGTTCCGCTCCCGCTGGTCGCCGGGGGCAAGTCCCTGGGCGGGAGGATCGCCTCGATGGCGGTCGCCGAGGGAATGCCTGCCGAGGCGCTCGTCTTCCTGGGCTATCCGCTGCACCCGCCGGGGCGCCCCGAGAAGCTGCGTCGGGAGCACCTCGAGCAGATCTCGGTCCCGATGCTCTTCCTCCAGGGGTCGCGCGACGCGTTCGCGCAACCCGACCTCCTGGCCGAGACCATCGGGCGGCTCGGCCCGCGCGCCCGGCTCGTCGAGGTCGACGGCGGCGACCACTCGTTCCGGGTGCCCGGCGGCCCGCGCGACGGCGCCGAGATCGGCGCCGGCCTCGCCCCCGCCGTAGCCGGCTTCGTTGCCGGGGTGGCCGGTGCGGCGTCATGACGGGCGGGCCGGACTTCCACCGCGGCCTGGCCGCCCTGCTCTTCCAGGTCGTGAACCGCGACGACTCGCCCGAGGTCGGCTACTACCGCGAGATCATCGAGCGAAGCGGCGGGCCCGCCCTCGACGCCGGGTGCGGGCCCGGCCGGCTCCTGTGCCAGTACCTCGAGGCCGGGCTCGACGTGGACGGATGCGACATCTCGCCCGACATGCTCGAGCTCTGCCGCAGGCGGGCGGAGGCGGACGGCGTCACGCCGTCGCTCTACCTCCAGGGGACGGCCGAGCTGGACATCCCGCGCCGCTACCGGACCATCGTCTCGTGCGGGACGTTCGGCCTGAACGGCACCCGGGCCGACGACCTCGAGTCGCTGCGGCGCTTCCACGCCCACCTCCTGCCGGGTGGCACGCTGGCCGTCGACATCGAGGCGGGCTGGGCGATGACCGAGGTGTGGAAGCGCTGCGCGGACGCGGACCGGGCCCAGCCCGGCGAGTGGACGACCCGCGACACGACCCCGCTCCCGGACGGCGGCGAGATCGCCATCCGGCGGCGGCTGGTGGAGGCCGATCCGCTGGGGCAGGCGTTCACCCTCGATCTGCGCTACGACCTGGTGCGCGACGGGTCGGTCGTCCGGAGCGAGGACCACCGGCTCGTCGAGCGGTGGTACGGGTTCCACGAGATGATCGGCATGCTCGAGGGAGCGGGATTCGATGACGTGCGCGTGGAGGGCGACTACACGCCGGTCGAGGTGACGGCCGACCACCGCATGCACGTCTTCATCGCCCGGCGCCCGTAAGGTCGCCCGGCGAGGAGCCCATCGGCCAGCTCTGGGGAGGACTCGGGGCGGCGATCGAGAATCCGGCGCGGTGGCCCGGGGTTCGCTCGCTCTCGGAGTGGTCTGGGCAGTCCTCGGGGCGCTGGTGCCCGCGGTCGCGCTCGGCGATGTCTCCGCGGAGGCAACGCTTGCCGACCGCTACTCCCCGGTGGTGCGCCTCGTCGCCCAGACCGAGGAGTGCGGGTCGGGCGAGCCGTACGCCCCGATCGACGTCAACGCCGTCCTCGGAAACGACCAGGTCGCGCTGCGTGGCCCGTGGCAGGAGAGCAACCTCGTGGAGCGTCGCTCCGACCGCGTCCGATCTCGCGGCGGGGCTCAAGAACTACCACCTCGACTTCCCCGGCGACGCCCTCCGGCCGGGCTGCACCTACGAGCAGTGGGAGCGCAGCCTTGGCACGGCGGCCATCCCCACGACGTACGCCCGGGTCACGTCGGAATCGGGGAAGACGGCGCTCCAGTACTGGTTCTTCTACATCTACAACGACTTCAACAACAAGCACGAGGGCGACTGGGAGATGATCCAGCTCGTCTTCGACGCGCCCGATGCGACCGCCGCTCTGGCGGTCAAGCCGGCGGAGGTCGGCTACAGCCAGCACGACGGCGCGGAGCGCGCGGCCTGGACGGACTCGAAGCTCGAGAAGGTCGGCGGGACGCATCCGGTCGTGTATCCGGCCGAGGGGTCGCACGCGGACTACTACGAGCCCGCCCTCTATCTGGGGAGCAGCGCCGCGGAGGGCGTCGGCTGCGACAACACGCGCGGGCCGTCGCGCGAGCTGCGTCCCGCCGTGCAGGTCGTGCCGGCCGATCAGGCCGCGATGGTCAGCGAGTACCCGTGGCTCGCGTACCAGGGCCACTGGGGCGAGAGCCACGCCGGCTTCTACAACGGCCCGACCGGGCCGAACACCCAGGTCAAGTGGGACCACCCGATCAGCTGGGCGTCCACGAGCTGGCGGCCCTCGGCGTTCGCCGTCCCCGGCGGCATGAGCGACGTCCCGCGCGCCACGGATCTCTTCTGCGGAGGGGTGGCGGCGGGGTCGACGGTCCTCACGGCGGCGGTGCGCGGCGGGCCGGCGGTGTTCCTGGCCGCGCTCGTGGCGCTGATCCTCGTGGTTCTCGCAGTCGCGCGGATGAAGTGGCGCCCGTCGCAGCCGTTCGCCCTGGCCCGGCGCCGCACGCTCGGGCAGATCTTGTTCGCGTCGGCCCGCGTCTACCGCGAGAACCCGCGCCTGTACATGACGATCGGTCTCCTCTTCGTCCCGGTCTCGCTGGTCGTCGCCGGCATCCAGCAGCTCCTCTTCAACCTGATCGGGCTCGACGTGCTCGCCGACGCCACCGGGCAGACAAACGCGGCGGTCGTGGCGGCCGGCCTGAGCATCGGGCTTGTCGTGATGCCGATCGTGCTCACGGTCGTGCAGGCCATGGTGGCGTCCTCGCTGACCTCCGCCTCTGAGGAGCGCGAGCTCCTGCCGCGCACCGCATACGTGATGATCAGGCAGCGCATCCGCCCGATCATCGCCGCCCTCGTGGTGGTCGCTGTCGTCGTCGGCCTGCTCCAGCTCACCGTGGTCGGCATCCCGGTCGGCGTGTGGCTCCTCGTCCGCTGGTCGCTCTTCACGCAGTGCATCGTCCTCGAGAACCTGCCCTGGCTTCCCGGCCTGCGCCGCAGCCACGAGCTGGTGCGGGGCCACTGGCTCCACGTCGCCTGGGTCACCCTCGCCGTCGTCGGGTTCGCGCTCCTGCTCGGCCCGCTCATCGGCATCGTGCTCCTGCTCGCGACACCGATGAGCCTCGCGGCCGTGAACCTCGTGTCCGGCGTGGTGTACGTCCTCACGATCCCGTACGCGGCGATCGCGACCACCTACGTCTACTACGACCTCCGGGTCAGAGAACGGACGGAGCTCGAGGCCCTGGTGCTCCCCGCCGAGGCCGTGCTCGACTGAGGCACCGGTATCCGCTCAGCGCTGATCGCGCGGCAGGCCGCCGGCGATCGAGGCGAGACGCTCGTCGATCGCGTCGAGCCGCTCCATCAGGGCGTGCTCGTCGAACTGGCGGTGACGGCGAAGTGCGACCTCGAAGAGGGCGGAGGTGACGAACGCCGTCAGCACGGACGTGGCCGCGATCCCGAGCAGCATCACGAGCGCGGCGATGACGCGGCCGTAGGTCGTGGCCGGCACGATGTCGCCGTAGCCCACGGTCGTCACGGTCTGAAGCGACCACCACAGCGCCACGCCGAACCCGCCGAAGTCCTTTCGAGCGAGGAGGTATGCGAGCACGGCGCTCAGGATCACGATGAGCGCGGTGCTCCCGAAGATGATGATGACTGCGGTCCGGGGGCGCATGTTCTCGAACCGGCGGTGGAGCATCCTCCTGCATTCCGACGCGGGACGCAGTTTCCTGCCGCGACATCGCGCCGGCCACGGCGCCCGGCTGTCGTCAGCCCGCGAGCGCCTTGGCCTTCAGGCGGTCGAACTCGGCCTGGTCGATGGCGCCGTCGTCGAGCAGCCGCTTGGCCGCCTCGATCTCGGAGGCCGAGCCCCCGGAGACGGAGCGCACGTAGTCGTCGAACTTCGCCTTGGACTGCTCCGCGGCGCCCACGTCCCTCGCTCCCATCCCCTGCCCGTTCACGACCAGGTACGCCACGAGGCCGACGAGCGGGAAGATCAGCAGGAACAGGAGCCACATCGCCTTGGTGACGCCGCGACGTGTCGTTGCGGCGGAAGATGTCGACGATCACGTGGAACAGCATCATGAAGTAGGTCACCATGAAGAAGATGATCAGGAGCGACCACAGGAAATCCGACAGGCTGAGTACAGGCATGCCCTTCCTCCTCAAGCGTCGTGGGCCGCGCACCGTCCCAGCGCGGTATGCCGCCGATGCTACAGAATCGGCATGGCGGAGCCCGGAGCCGGCACGCCTACCCGCCGCCGTAGATCGAGATGGGGAGGTCGAGCAGCCGGTCGGAGTCCGAGTCGGGGAGGAGCGCGAGCTCGGCCTCGTGCCCGGCCAGGCGGTCGCGCGCCTCGGGGCAGAACCGAAGGAGCGCCGCCTCGGCCTCGGCGACCGTGGGCGCGGACGTGAGCTCCGGCTTCACGGACTTCGCGTCGGGCATGCCGCGCAGGTACCAGCCGTAGAACTTGCGCAGGAAGCTGGCCGCACGGTCGCCCATCTCGCGCTCGACCTCGCGCATGAAGCGGATCAGCTCGGCCACGACCTCGCCCGGCTCGGGTGCCTCGGCGCCGCGCTCGGCCATCTCCTGGAGCGTCCACGGCTGGCCCTGCGCGCCGCGCCCGACCATCACCGCCGCGGCGCCGGTCGAGTCGAGCACGCGCTCGGCGCTCGCCCGGTCGACGACGTCGCCCGAGGCGATCACGGGGACGCTCACGCGCTCCACGAGCTCGGCGGTCAGCGTGTGGTCGGCGGTGCCGGTGTACATCTGCTTCGCCGAGCGCGGGTGGAGCGTGAGCGACGCCACCCCGACCGCCTCCAGCCGCGGGCCGAGCTCGAGCGCGTCACGCGACCCGTTCTCGACTCCCCGGCGCATCTTGGCCGTCACCGGCACGTCGACGGCGTCGGCCACCGCCCCCGCGATCCCGCAGGCCATGTCGTGATCGGAGAGAGCGCTGGCCCCGGCCCCGGTCTTGGTCACCTTGCGCACGGGGCAGCCGAAGTTGATGTCGACGATGTCCGCCCCGGCGTCGACGACCATCCGGGCGGCCTCCGCCATCCGCTCGGGATCCGAGCCGAAGATCTGCACCGCCAGCGGGTGCTCGTCGCGCGCGATCCGCAGGTAGCCGAGCGTCCGCTCGTTCGCGTGGGCCAGGCCGGCGGCCGAGACCATCTCGGAGCAGACGAGGCCCGCGCCGAATCGGCGCCCCTGGCGCCGGAACGCCTGCACCGACACGCCGGCCATCGGCGCGAGTACGATCCGCGATGGGATGACGACATCCCCGATCGCCCAGGGCTGTGTGAGATCGGTCACCGCTGGGCATGGTAGAGCCTCACGCCTGGGAGCCGGGCGAACCGGTTGACCCCGCCTCGCAGGTTGCATATAATCCCGCCTCCCTCGGTGCCAGCCGGAACGGAAACCGCTGCAAAACGGCGATATCCGGCGACACCGTTTTCGTGCAGATAGGGGGCAGAAGGGCAGGCCGTGGACAAGGACGTCATCCTCACTCCCGAGGGCTACGAGAAGCTGAAGCAGCAGATCGAGGAGCTCGAGACGACCAAGCGTCGCGAGGTCGCCGACCGCATTCGCGAGGCGCGCGAGTTCGGCGACATCACCGAGAACTCCGAGTACGACGACGCCAAGAACGAGCAGGCGCTGCTCGAGCACCGCATCGCGCGGCTCAAGGAGCAACTGCGCGCCGCCAGGGTCATCGATCCCAAGGACATCGGCACCGATGTCGTGTCGGTCGGCACCCGTGTGCGCGTGAAGGACGTCGACCATGGCGATGTCGACACCTACGAGATCGTCGGGTCGGCCGAGGCCGATCCGGCCAACTCCCGGCTGTCGAACGAGTCGCCGGTCGGTCGCGCCCTGATCGGCCACAAGAAGGGCGAGACGGTCGAGGTGTCGGTGCCGGCCGGGGCGATCCGCCTCAAGATCATGGACATCAAGGCCGCCTGACACCGGCGTCCGGCCCGGCAAAAAGCGGGCCACCTGATCACCGGTTTGCGGTATGCCGACGGTGACGCCTGCGCGTAGGCTGCCTCGGCGATGCGGCGGACGATGGGGCAGTCCGAACAGCCGGGCCGACGGGCGCAGAACGCCCTCGGTGCGCTCGTCGGGCTGCTCGCCGCGATCGTGGCGGTCGGGGCCGCCGGGGTGTTCGGGCCGGCACGGCCGCCGTCACGCTTGTGCTTCTGGCCGTGCTCGGCGCCGGAGCGCTGGCCACGAGCGGCTGGCTCCTGGCCTGCGTGCCGGCCCAGATGCGCGGCTTGGCCCGTGAGCGGCGGCGTGCGCTCGACGATCTCCTCCGGGCCGAGGAGGTCGAGCGCGAGCGCATCGCGACGGAGCTCCACGACGACACGATCCAGGTCATCACGGCGGCCCTGGTCACGATCGACCGCGTCACGCCTGCCGTCCGGGCACGCGACCTGGACCGGATCGCGGAGGTGCTGCCGCCGACGCGGACGATGCTCGCCGATGCGGTCGAGCGGGTGCGCAGGCTGACGTTCGAGCTTCATCCGCCGTTGCTCGAAGCGCACGGATTGCCCGTCGCCCTGACCGACCTCATCGATCGCGCAACCCGCGACGCGGGCCTCGAGACGGATGTGGTCGTCGAGGTCGGCCGCTACGCCTTCGTCGTCGAGGACCTGGCGTACCGGATCGTCCGCGAGGCGATTGGCGACGCGCGCGACCACCCGGGCACCACGCGGCTCGAGGTCGACGTCCGCGAGCACCGCGGTGCCGTGCACGGGCGCGTGTGGGACAACGGCTCAGGCCAGGCGGCGGATCAGCACGACGAGCGGCCGGTGCTCCTTCGCCTCAGCCGCGAGCGCCTGGCGGAACGGGTGCGGCTCGCCGACGGCGACGTCCACGTCCGCTCCGTGCCCGGCCGCGGGACGCTGGTCGCCTTCCGGCTGCCGCTCGAGGACGCCGGCCCGGTGCCGCTCGCAGCGGCGCGCTAGCGCCAGGGCATGGCGGCCCGGGCGCGCGTCTCCTCGTCGACGCTCGGCGCCCGGTTGCGACGCCACACGACGAGCAGGGCGATCGGCGCGGCGACCAGGGGCAGCAGGATCACGCCGATGAGCACCATGACCCAGCCGCTCCCGAGGACCTGGCGCTGGTGGACGCCCTGGGCGTGTGGGCCCAGGTCCGGCTCCGCGGTGATCGACCGCTGCTCCCCGGGGCCGGCGAACTGGGCGGTCGTGTACATCGACGCCACCAGCCACCGGTCCCCGACGCGCTGGACCTCCGTCGTGTAGACGACGACACCGGCATCGCTGCCCTTGCGGGGCTGAAGCATCAGATCGAAGATGACGTCGTCGGGTGTGACCGAGATCGGGCGAATGCCGTAGCGGCCGCCGCCGACGGAGTACGGCGCCACCGGGATGTCGCCGCGGCCCCACTGCGCGCGGGTCGTCGTCGACCGCAGGGCCGGCGTCGCGAGCGCATATGCGTCGAGCGGGTGGTGGCGCCCGACCACCGCGGGCACCCACGTGTGGAGCATCGCCTGGATGGCCTTCAGATCGTCCGCCGGGATCTTCGGCCGGGCCGCGGCGGCGGGGTCCGCCATCACGAGAGCCGCCATCGCCGCGACGAGGAGTCCGAACCGCCTCATATCCGTAGCCTGCCATGTCCGCGCGGCGAGCGCATATTCTGTCGCGGTGAGCGGCGACGCCGAGGACCGGATCCGGGCCGACCGCATCGCCAAGGTGGACGCGATGCGGGCCGCCGGCGTCGATCCATATCCCGCCCGGACGCCCGCCCGCGTGCCGGTGGCCGAGGTGCGAGAGCGGTACGGCGACCTCGAGGCGGGCGCCGAGACGGAGACGCGCCTGGCCGTGGCGGGGCGCATCGCCGCGCGCAGGGGCCACGGCAAGGCGATGTTCCTCGACCTCGCCGACCGCACCGGCCGCCTCCAGCTCCACGCGACGCTCGACTCGCTGGGAGAGGAGCCGTACGCCGCCCTCGCCGACACCGACCTGGGCGACGTGGTCGCTGCCGAGGGCGACGTCTTCGTGAGCCGCCGCGGGGAGCTGAGCCTGCGCGTGCACGAGTGGCAGATGCTGGCCAAGTGCCTGCGGCCGCTCCCCGAGAAGTGGCACGGGCTGACCGACATCGAGCTCCGCCACCGGCGCAGATACGTCGACCTGATCGTGAACGAGGACTCGCGCGCGCTCGCCATGGCCCGGTCGCGGATGGTGACCGCGATGCGCGCCGCGCTCGACGGCGACGGCTTCGTCGAGGTCGAGACCCCCATCCTGCAGCCGATCTACGGCGGTGCGTCCGCCGAGCCGTTCACGACGTACTACAACGAGTTCGGAAGGGACTTCTACCTGCGCATCGCCGACGAGCTCTACCTGAAGCGGCTGATCGTCGGCGGCCTCGAGCGGGTGTACGAGATCGCCAAGGACTTCCGGAACGAGGGCGTCTCGTTCAAGCACAACCCGGAGTTCACGATGCTGGAGTGGTACGAGGCCTACGGCGACTACGAGGTCGGGATGGAGCGGGTCGAGCGCGTCATCGCAGCCGCGGGGGCGGCGGCGGGCAGCGAGATCGACCTGACGCCGCCGTGGCCGCGGGTTCGGCTGCGCGAGGCGATCCGCGAGCACGCGGGCATCGACCCGATGGCGGATCGCGATCGCGACCGGCTGGTCGCCCACCTGCGCGCGGCCGACATCGACACCACGGCTGACGAGACCTGGGCCGACGCGGTCGACCACCTGCTCTCCCACTTCGTCGAGCCGGCCATCGAGCGCCCGACGTTCCTCGTCGACTACCCGGTCGAGCTCTCGCCGCTCGCCAAGCGCACGCCCGGCGATCCCGGGCTCGTCGAGCGGTTCGAGGCGTTCTGCGTCGGCATGGAGCTCGGGAACGGCTACACGGAGCTGAACGACCCCGATGACCAGCGGGCCCGGTTCGAGGCGCTCGGGCAGGCCGACGACGACTACGTGCTGGCGCTCGAGTACGGGATGCCTCCGACCGTGGGCGTCGGGATCGGCGTCGACCGGCTGCTCATGGCGCTCAGGGGCGTGCGCTCGATCCGCGAGGTCATCCTGTTTCCGACGCTCCGCGACCGGGGGGAGTGAATGGGCAAGGTCTTCGACGAGGTCGACGACAGGCTGACCGGCTGGATCGCGGCCCAGCAGCTCTTCTTCGTCGCCACGGCGCCGTCGGGCGAGGGCGGCCATGTGAACTGCTCGCCCAAGGGCCCGATCGAGAGCCTGCGGGTGCTCGGCCCGCGCCGCATCGCCTACCTCGACCTGGTCGGGTCGGGCGCCGAGACGATCGCGCACCTGCGCCAGAAC
Organism: uncultured Actinomycetes bacterium; assembly: GCA_963821535.1. Lineage (GTDB taxonomy): Bacteria > Actinomycetota > Thermoleophilia > Gaiellales > JAICJC01 > JAICJC01. The sequence goes on from CAWGEC010000011.1 coordinate 86,718, forward strand.
GGTCGGATCGTGATCATGCTGTGCGCGTTCGCCGGGCCGCCGCGGATCCTGCGGCTGCACGGCCGGGGGCGGATCGTGACGGCCGCCGATGCGGAGTTCGGGGAGCTGGCCGGCCAGTTCCAGATCCGCGACGCGTATGCGGTCGAGCCGGCGCGGCGCTCGATCGTCGTCGTGGACGTGGAGCGCGTCGCCGACTCGTGCGGCTACGGCGTGCCCCTGATGGAGCCCGTCGGCGACCGCCCGCAGCAGGCGCTCTGGGTCGAGCGCAAGCTCGCGCAGGGCGGCCGGGAGGCGATCGCGGCCTACCGGACCGAGCACAATGTCCGCTCGATCGACGGACTGCCTGCGCTGGACGGGTAGTGCCCGAGGCGACGCTGTACGGGCCGGGGCAGTCGCGGTTCGCCCGCCTCCTCGAGCGGCGCGAGGAGCGCCGGCCGGACGAGGCCTCGCAGGCGCTCCGCGGCAGGCTCCTGGCGGGGATCAGGGGGCGGGTGGTCGAGATCGGGTGCGGAAACGGCCCCGCCTTCGAGCACTACCCGCCCGAGGTGGAGCGCGTGCTCGCGGTCGAGCCCGACCCGGTCGCCCGCGCGGCGGCTGCCGAGAGCGCGGCCGCGGCAGCCGTGCCCATTGACGTGGTCGAGGGCTTCGCCGAGCGCCTGCCGGCCGACGACGCGACGTTCGACGCCGTCGTCTGCATCTGGGTGCTGTGCAGCGTGCCCGACGTGGCGGCGGCGCTCCGCGAGTTCCAGCGTGTGCTGGTGCCCGGCGGCGAGCTGCGCGTCTACGAGCACGTCCGCTCGCCTCGCGCCCCGTTCCGCGCCGTCCAGCATGCGGTCGACTCGCTCTTCTGGACGCGGTCGCTCGGCGGCTGTGAGACGACGCGCGACACGGAGGCCGCCATCCGCGCCGCGGGCTTCGAGTTCGAGCGGATCGAGCGCGGTTTCCAGTCGTCCTCGCTCCTCACGATCACGGCCGCGCCGTACATCCTGGGCGTCGCGCGGGCTGCGAGCTGACGGTTGGCCGACCCCATGGGGCCAGGCCCCGCACGGGGCCTGGCCCCGGTGGTTCATGGTGAAAAATTGGGGTCTGACCCCGTTCTTTCACGGTGGATGGTGCTCACCCTCCACGCACGCGAGCCTGGTGTGAGCAAGCGCTTCACAGGGTGGCTGATCGCCTTGCCAGGCGCTAAGGCCACTCTCAACGTAGAGCAGGCCGATTCGCGGTGCAACATTGGGGTCTGACCCCGTTGTTGCACGAGCCGAGCGCTGACGGTTGCCGGACCCCATGGGGCCAGGCCCCGTACGGGGCCTGGCCCCGGTGGTCATGGTGACGTTGTTGCGCTATTCGTTGCTGGCGAGGAAGCCGCGGAGCATCGGCATGTAGACCTCCGGGTGCTCGGCGAAGCACAGGTGCGAGCCGTCCGGGATGATCTCGAGCCGGCTCCCGGGGATGCGCTCGTGGATCTCGCGCAGGTGCGACGGGCGGCACTCGTCGAACTCGCCGCCGCTGACGAGCGTCGGCACGGAGATCTCGCCCAGCCGGTCCATGATGTCCCACTCGCGCAGCGTGCCGATGATGCGGAACTCGCTCGGCCCGGCCATGTAGTGGTAGATCGGGGTCGCCATCCGGTCGAACGTGCGGACGACGAAGTCGGGCCACGGGTCGAGCCGGCAGACGTGCCGCTGGTAGAAGGGCATCATCGCCTCCTCGTACTCGGGCGACTCCATCTTGCCCTCGTTCTCGAGCCGCTCGATCTCCTCGCGCTCGCCGGCCGGCATCTCGTCGAGGAGCTCCTGGCAGATCTCGTTCCAGCGAGGCGCCGAGGCCGGGCTCCCTGCCATCGAGAGCGTGATGGGCGGCCGGCCGCGGTCGAGCACGTACTGCATGGCGAGCATGCCGCCCCACGAGCTTCCGAACAGATGCACGCGCTCGAGGCCGAGCGCGTCGCGCACGATGCTGAGCTCGTCCATGAAGCGCTCGACCGTCCAGAGCGAGCGGTCGTCGGGCTTGTCGGACTCGCCGCAGCCGAGCTGGTCGTAGAAGACCACCCGGCGCTCGTCGGCCAGCTCGGCGAACGGGGTCAGGTAGTCGTGCGGGGCGCCGGGGCCGCCGTGCAGGCACAGGAGCGGCGCGCGGCCGTCCGAGCTCTCGCCGTACGACCAGTACCGGACGCGGCCGCCGGGGACGTCGATCCAGCCCTCGGCGGGCGTCAAGACGCCTTCACCCGCACCGCCTCGTCGTCGCCGACGACGCCGTAGAGATCGTCGCCCGGGTCGTAGCTCACGAGGTCGACGTCCATCAGGTCCTCGGCCTCCGAGAGCGCGATGGCCGCCGCTGCCGGTGGGTCGTGCGCCTCGACCTGGTCGACGCGGCCGGTTGGGACGTACGCGACGCCGAGAGGGCGCTCGTCCGCCTCGACCGCACGGAAGTGCTCGACCGTGTACCGCACGCCGCGGATGGTTGCGCATTTCCGCGCCGATGTCCACTGAGCTACCTGGTCGGCGTGACCGGCGGAGGGCGACACGAGCTCCTGAGCGCAAGCGCCGAGGGCTTCGCCCGGGTCGCCCTCGCGAACGTGATCCGCGAGTTCCCGCACCACGAGCCCCTGCTCGAGACCGGCGTCGAGCCCGTCCTCCGGCCTCGCGAACGGCATCCGGCGTTCTACGGGAGCTACGACTGGCACTCCTGCGTCGAGATGCACTGGGTGCTCGTGCGGCTGCTCCGGACCGTCCCCGAGCACGTGCCGGAGGGGGAGATGCGGTCAGTCCTCGCCGCCCACCTCACGGCGGAGGCGGGCGCGGCCGAGGCGCGCTGGTTCGCAGACCCGGAGCGGCACACCGCCGAGCGGCCGTACGGATGGGCCTGGGCGCTCACCCTGGTCGCCGAGCTCAGCGCCTGGGCCGATCCGGACGCCGCCCGCTGGGCCGGGAACCTGCGGCCGCTCGCCGACGTGCTCGTCGAGCGGTACCTGGAGTGGCTCCCGCGCCTGACGTACCCGGTGCGGCACGGCGTGCACGACAACACCGCCTTCGGCCTCTCCTTAGCGCTTGCGCATGCGCGCGCGCAGGAGGCGAATGGGGATGGGCGCCTCCTCGCCGCGATCGGCGACGCGGCCCGCCGCTTCTACGCGGACGACGCCGCGTATCCGGCCGGCTGGGAGCCGTCCGGCGCCGACTTCCTGTCTCCGGCGCTCACCGAGGCGGAGCTCATGGCCTCGCTCCTCGAGCGGACGGAGCTCGCGGACTGGCTCGACCGGTTCCTGCCGGAACTCGCCTCCCGCGAGCCGGCGAGCCTCTTCATCCCGGCCGTCGTCTCCGACCCGACCGACGGCCAGATCGCGCATCTCCACGGCCTCAACCTGAGCCGTGCCTGGTGCTTCGACCGGCTGGCGGCGAGCCTGCCCGCCGGCGATCCGCGCGGCCCGGTTCTGGTCTCGGCCGCGGACGAGCATGCGCGGGCCGCCCTCGGCCACGTGACCGGGAGCCACTACGCCGTCGAGCACTGGCTCGCGGCCTACGCCGTCCTCCTCTTCGCGGGCGCCGCAGACGGGAGTTGAGTAGCCTGCGGGCACCCAACGCGAAGGAGCCAAATGGACGTCCAGGTCAGGCACACGCCCTCGTTCGCCGTCGTCCGCTGCACGATGTCCGGCGGTGAGGCCGCCCGCGCAGAATCAGGGGCGATGATGGCGACGTCGGACGGCGTCGCGGTCGAGGCCAAGATGCAGGGCGGGATCATGAAGTCGCTCAAGCGAAGCATGCTCGGCGGCGAGTCCCTCTTCATCACGACGTACACGGCCCCGCCGCAGGGCGGGTGGGTCGACTGCGCCGCCAACCTCCCGGGCGACGCCGTCGTCCGCACCGTGGGCGGCGGCAAGACGCTCAACATGTCGCGCGGCTCGTTCCTGGTCTGCGAGGGGAGCGTCGAGATCGACACGCAGTGGGGCGGATTCAAGAACCTGGTGGGCGGCGAGGGCGGCTTCCTCGTGCATGCGTCGGGCGAGGGCCAGGTCGTCGCCGCGTGCTACGGCGCCCTCGACACGATCACCCTGGGCCCCGGCGAGAGGGTGGTCGTCGACTCGGGCCACATGGTCGCCTACGACGACACGGTCCAGATGTCGACCCGCCGCGTGGCGGGCACGATGGCGTCAATGAAGAGCGGTGAGGGGCTCGTGTTCGAGTTCACCGGGCCGGGCGAGGTCCTGACCCAGACGCGGAACCCTTCGGCGCTCATCGACTGGCTCACGACGGTGCTCCCATTCACCCGGCAGTAGCGCTCAAGAACGGCCACCCTGCGGCCGATGAGTGGGCATCACGCCACACTTGGGGTGATCGGGGCCGGTGCTATAGTCCACCCGGCTTCACTCCCCAACCGGGACCGAAGGCGACCGAAGACGGCCGCTTGACGTTCCGGGTCGAGCCATTTCGGAAATCAGTGAATTCATCGACCAGCACGGAAAGGGGGCACGGAGATGTTTGAACGGTTCACGGAGCGTGCCCGCCAGGTCGTCGTGCTTGCGCAGGACGAGGCGCGGACCCTCAAGCACAACTACATCGGCACCGAGCACATCCTGCTCGGCCTCTTGCGCGAGGAGGAGGGGCTCGCAGCGCGGGTGCTCGACACCCTCGACATCACCGTGGAGGAGGTGCGCGCGCAGGTCGCCCGCATCGTCGGCCAGGGCGACGAGGTGACGACGGGCCAGATCCCGTTCACGCCGCGCGCGAAGAAGGTGCTCGAGCTGGCGCTGCGCGAGGCGCTGTCGCTGGGCCACAACTACATCGGCACCGAGCACATCCTGCTCGGCCTCGTGCGCGAGAACGAGGGCGTTGCCGCCCGGATCCTGCTCGACTTCGACGCCGACGCCGAGCGGATCCGAAACGAGATCATCCGCATGCTCTCCGGTCCGGGGCGCCGCCAGGGTGCGGGCGCCGGCGCGACCGAGAAGGGCCAGAAGAGCTCCAAGCTGCTCGACCAGTTCGGCCGCAACCTGACGAAGCTCGCCACCGAGGGCAAGCTCGACCCGGTCGTCGGCCGCATGAACGAGATCGAGCGGGTCATGCAGATCCTCTCGCGGCGCACCAAGAACAACCCGGTGCTGATCGGCGAGCCCGGCGTCGGCAAGACCGCCGTCGTCGAGGGCCTGGCCCAGCGGATCTCGTCCAACCAGGTGCCCGAGCTGCTCAAGAACAAGCAGATCTACACCCTCGACCTGGCCGCCCTCGTCGCGGGCTCGAAGTACCGCGGTGAGTTCGAGGAGCGGCTGAAGAAGGTCATGAAGGAGATCGGCCAGCGGGGCGACATCATCCTGTTCATCGACGAGCTCCACAACCTCGTCGGCGCGGGCGCGGCCGAGGGCGCGATCGACGCGGCCTCGATCCTGAAGCCGGCGCTGGCGCGCGGTGAGCTCCAGACGATCGGCGCCACCACGCTCGACGAGTACCGCAAGTACCTCGAGCGCGACTCGGCGCTCGAGCGCCGCTTCCAGCAGATCAAGGTCGACGAGCCGTCGATCGAGGACACCGTGCAGATCCTGCGCGGCCTCCGCGACCGCTACGAGGCCCACCATCGCGTCGGCATCACCGACGAGGCCCTCCAGGCCGCCGCCGAGCTGTCGTCGCGCTACATCCAGGAGCGGCATCTGCCCGACAAGGCCATCGACCTGATCGACGAGGCCGCGTCGCGCATGCGCATCAAGCTCATGACCGCGCCGCCCGTGCACAAGGAGCTCGACGACGAGATCGAGACGGTGCGCAAGGAGAAGGAGTCGGCGATCGAGGCCCAGGAGTTCGAGAAGGCCGCGAACCTGCGCGACACCGAGCGCAAGCTCTCGCTCAAGAAGCGCGAGATGGAGGACAACTGGAAGTCGTCCGGCGAGTCCGAGCAGGCTCAGATCGGCGAGGAGGAGATCGCGGACATCGTCTCGATGTGGACGGGCATCCCGGTCTTCAAGCTGACCGAGGCCGAGTCGCAGCGGCTCATCCGGATGGAGGAGGAGCTGCACAAGCGGATGATCGGCCAGGACGTCGCCATCCAGGCGGTCTCGAAGGCCATCCGCCGCGCCCGCGCCGGGATCAAGGATCCCAAGCGGCCGACCGGCTCGTTCATCTTCCTCGGCCCCTCGGGCGTCGGGAAGACCGAGCTGGCCCGCACGCTCGCCGAGTTCCTGTTCGGCGACGAGGACGCGATGCTCCAGGTCGACATGTCGGAGTACATGGAGAAGCACGCCGTGTCGCGGCTGGTCGGCTCGCCTCCGGGCTACGTCGGCTACGACGAGGGCGGCCAGCTGACCGAGGCCGTGCGCCGCAAGCCCTACTCGGTGGTGCTGCTCGACGAGATCGAGAAGGCCCACCCGGACGTCTTCAACATCCTCCTGCAGATGCTCGAGGAGGGTCGCCTGACCGACGCCCAGGGCCGGCACGTCGACTTCCGGAACACGATCGTCATCATGACGTCGAACATCGGCGCGTCGTCGATCGCCAAGAACACGCAGCTCGGGTTCAGCGTCGAGGAGTCCGAGACGGGCGTCTCGTACGAGGACATGAAGAACCGGATCATGGGCGACGTGAAGAAGGTCTTCCGGCCCGAGCTCCTGAACCGGATCGACGAGATCATCGTCTTCCAGAAGCTGACGAAGGACGAGATCCAGATGATCGTCGACCTCCTGATGAAGCGTCTGCGCGAGCAGATGAAGATCCACGAGGTGTCGATCGAGCTCACCAACAAGGCCAAGGAGTTCATGGTCGAGAAGGGCTACGACCCGACGATGGGCGCGCGGCCGCTGCGGCGGGCGATCCAGCGCTACATCGAGGATCCGCTGGCCGACTATGTGCTCGGGCGCTCGCTCGAGCCGGGAGCGACCGTGCTCGTCGACCACATCGACGGCGACGAGGAGGTCTCCCTCCAGATGATCGAGCCGGTCGAGGTGCCCGACGCGCCGCCGGAGGATCTCGTGCCGACGCCGGCCGACGCCGACGACGCACAGACCGACGAGTCGGGCGATGAGCCCGAGCCGCCGGCCGAGCCGACCGAGTAGGGCTCGAGCCGGCAACCGATTCCGCCATGAGGGCCGCTCGCGAGAGCGGCCCTCATGGTGCTGGAGCGGGCGACAGGAACCCCTGGGGCCAGGCCCCGAACGGGGCCTGGCCCCGGTTGTTCGGCGAGCTCGACCCGGTCTCGAGGTAGGTGGTCAGCGCTCGCGGTCGAATCCAGGGTCTGGGATGCGCAGCGCCTACTCCTCGCCCTGCTCGCGGCCGCCGTCCTCGCGCCGGCCGCGCCCGCCTATGCCGGCGCCCGTTCAGTCTCGGACGCGAAGGCGTTCCAGCGCGCCGTTCTCGGACTTCCAGCGAGGTCGGCGGCGAGATCGTCCTGCTGCCCGGGCGATTACCGGCAGCCGCTCGAGTCGGGCCGCGGTCGGGCGGCCTCCTCGACATCGTGGGGACGCGCCGGGGCCCGCATGCAGTCGCTCGGATCGATCCGCTCGCACGACGTCATCATCGAGAGCCTCGTCGTGCGGCCGCTCGAGCGGCAATGCCGGAGGTGCTCGCGAAGCGCTCCGAGCGAGATCGTCTTCCGCGGCGATACGTTCACGGCCAAGGGCACTGAATTCAAGGTCGGGCTGCGCCTCGAACCACTCGCGCGGCGTGGTCGTCCGGAGCAGCCAGTTCTCCCACTGCGGCGATCACACGCCGAAGTGGTCCACGTGCCTGCTGCCGCGCTGGGCGGCGCACACGCGGATCATGACGAACTGGTTCCACGACTGCCGCGGGTGCGATTTCATCGGCGGGCAGTGCCGGCCCGGATCTCGTCGATCCAGCGAGAACCGCTTCGACCGCGCGCTCGCGTGCAAGACGGGGTGGGTGAAGTGCAGCCCATCAGGATCTGATCGAGCTCTTCAATGCCGACGGCATGCTCGTCACCCGAAACATCTTCGGCGTGAGCCAGGGGGGCGGCGGGCAGCTCAACCTGGCGGCGGCCGACGACAACGTCCGCGTCGTCGACAACCTCTTCCTGCGCGACGACCCTCGCACTCCGGGCATCGTCTCGCGCGTGGCGATCCTGGCCGGGACGCGGGCGGGCGAGCGGATCCCGCGCAACGTCACGATCGTGAACAACACGATCCTCTCGGGGGCGCCCAAAGGGAGGGCACGCCGAGTCATCGATCGTGCTCAGCCCCCACTACTCGGCGATGCTCTCGAGCAACCGCCCGGTGATCGCAAACAACGTGCTCGCGTGGCTCATGGCCCCCGCGCTCGTGTGCGGCCTCTCCCGCGACTCGCTGCACAACGTCGTCGCCGACGGCACCGCCTGCGGGGTCACCGACGTGGTCGGCGACCCCGTGCTCAGCCCGGCGGGAGGCCCGACGGCCGGCTCGACGCTGCGTGATCGACCTGGCCGACCCGGCGCTCGCGCCGCACGCTTGACATCGACGGCGCGGCGCGGGTCGGGTCCGCCGGACATCGGCGCGTACGAGTTCTCCGGCTAGCAGACGGTCAGCGTGCCCTTCATGCCGGCGGCCTCGTGCCCCGGCACGAGCAGTAGAACGTGTACGTCCCGGCCTTGAGGTCGGCGATGTCGATCGTCGAGACGCCGCCGTCCTGGACGATGTCACCCTTCTCGTCGACGCCGTTCCCCTTGAGCGAGATGTCGTGGCCGGTCGACTGCGGGTTCATCGACTTGATCACGACGTGGCCGGCCGTTGCGGTCGCGGTGGTCTCCGCGTAGGCGAATCCGCTCGCGGCGACGTCGATCTCGACGACCTGGCCGCCGGAGGCCGAGCCGCCACCGCCGCCCGAGGTGTCGCCGCCGCTCGAGCCGCCACCGCCGCAGGCACCGGCGAGGAGCGCGATGACCGCGGCCCCGGCGATCCAGCGGCCTCTGATGATGCTGCTCTGTGGGTCATAAGGCTTCGGACGTTAGCAACGTCGCATCCTCGCGGGCGCCATCCGCGGTCACTGCCAGAATGGAACGTCCGTGACCCGCACCCTCGTCGCATACGTCTGCACCGCCTGCGGGCACCATGCCCCCAAGTGGCTCGGCCGCTGCCCCGGCTGCGGCGAGTGGAACACGCTCCAGGAGGGTGCCGCCCGGCCCGCAGCCCGAAACGGCCGTACGCGGCCGGCGGCCGTGGTGCGGCTCGCCGATGTCGACACCGCCGAGGGGCGGCGCATGCCGACGGGGATCGACGAGCTCGACCGCGTGCTCGGCGGGGGCCTCGTTCCCGGATCGCTCGTCCTGATCGGCGGCGAGCCGGGCGTCGGCAAGAGCTCGCTCCTGCTCCAGGCGCTCGCCGCGGCCTCCGCCCGCGGCCTGCGCACGCTGCTCGTCTCGGGCGAGGAGTCGCCCGCACAGGTGCGGATGCGTGCGGGGCGGCTGGGCGATGCCGACGGCGTCCGCATCCTCGCCGAGACCGACCTCGAGGTGGTCGTCGAGACGATCGCCGCCGAGCTCCCCGACGTCTGCGTGATCGACTCGGTGCAGACGCTCCACACGGCCGACGTGGGGTCGGGGGCGGGATCGGTCGCGCAGGTGCGCGAGGCCGCCGACCGGCTGCTCCGGCTCGCAAAGTCGCGCGGCGTCGCCATCGTCCTCGTCGGCCACGTCACCAAGGACGGCACCGTCGCCGGCCCGCGCGTGCTCGAGCACCTGGTCGACGCCGTGCTCCAGTTCGAGGGCGACCGCTACCGGCACCTGCGCGTGCTGCGGGCCGTGAAGAACCGCTTCGGCTCCACCGACGAGATCGGGATCTTCGAGATGACGGGCGCGGGCCTCGTCCCGGTCGTCGATCCGTCGTCGGCGCTCGCCGAGGACGGCGCGGCCGGGCCCGGCTCCGTGCTTCTGCCGGCGATCGAGGGCAGCCGGCCGATCCTGCTCGAGGTGCAGGCGCTCGTGGCGCCCTCCGACCTGGCGATGCCGCGCCGCCAGGCGACGGGGTTCGACCGCAACCGCCTGAGCATGATCGCCGCGGTGCTCGGGCGGCACGCCGGCATCGCGCTCGGCTCGTCGGACGTCTTCGTGAACGTGGCCGGAGGCGTGCGCGTCGACGAGCCGGCCGCCGACCTCGCCGTCGCGCTTGCGATCGTCTCGTCGCACCGCGGCCGGCCGGCCGGCGAGCGGCTGGCGTGCTTCGGCGAGATCGGGCTCACCGGTCGCCTGCGCCCCGTCGGCCACACCGCTCCGCGGCTCGCCGAGGCGGCCAAGCTGGGCGTCACCGACGTCGTCGCGCCCGCCGGCACCTCGGGCGTCGGGCTCTCTCACGGTTCGCTGCGCTGATACCCTGGATGCGGCGATCGGGCTGGCATTGGCCTGATCGCATGACCGCCATGAGCGAGCCCCTAGTCGACGTCCGAACGGACCCAAAGATGCTCGAGGCGCTGCGTCGCATCGCGCCCGGCACGAACATGCGCCAGGGGATCAACGACATCCTCCGCGGCGACCTGGGGGCGCTCATCGTGATCGGCGAGCCGGCCGAGCTGTCGTTCCTGTTCTCGGGCGGGATCCGGCTCGACCAGTCGTTCTCGCCGTACCTGCTCTACGAGCTGGCGAAGATGGACGGCGCGATCATCCTGAACGCGATGGCGACCCGGATCGTCTACGCCAACGTGCAGCTCATGCCCGACCCGACGATCCCGTCGGCCGAGACGGGCACGCGCCACCGCACCGCCGAGCGCGTCGCCAAGCAGACGGGCGCGCTCGTCGTCTCGATCTCGCAGCAGCGCGACGTCGTGACGCTGTACGTGAGCGACGCCCGCTACCAGCTCGAGGAGATCTCCGACGTGCTCGCCAAGACGAACCAGGCGGTCACGACCCTCGAGACCTACCGCACCCGGTTCGACCAGGTGTCGACCCGGCTCACGGCGCTCGAGTTCCAGGGCGCGGCGATGCTCGACGACGTCCTCGTGGCGCTCCAGCGGGCCGAGATGACGTCGCGCATGCGCTCCGAGATCGAGCGCAACGTGGTCGAGCTCGGGGTCGAGGGCCGGCTGATCAAGATCCAGCTCGACGAGATGTCGGAGTGGGTGCCCGGCGACGAGGTCGCGATGGTGCGCGACTACTGCCTCGACGAGGTCACCGGCGGCTATCAGCGCGCGCTCCAGGACCTGCACGCGCTCCCCGACTCGCAGCTGCTCGAGATCGAGTCGCTGGCCGAGCTCCTGGGCTATCCCCGCACGATCTCGCCCGTCGACCACGCCGTCACGCCGCGCGGATACCGCGTGCTGTCGAAGGTCCCGCGCCTGCCGGACGCCGTCGTCGCCCACGTCGTGGCCCATTTCGGCACCCTGGAGGCGTTCGTCAGGGCGTCACAGGGCGAGCTCGAGGAGGTCGAGGGCGTCGGGGCGGTGCGGGCCCGCGAGATCCGCGAGGGGCTGCGGCGCCTGCAGGAGCAGAATCTGGTCGATCGTTACCTGAAATTTGTAAGTTATTCTTCGGCCGCCGGCCGTTTTGAAGTAGTTTGTTTGCACGTGGTACAATATAGATTGATGCTTTCGGCCTCAGACGTCCCCGTCTGATAGAATTTTCGCCTCCCGGGGAGTGTGTTTGCAGGCGGTCTCCGGGCATTCCGGCGAGGAGGTCGAGCAACACCTTGTACAAAGTTGGCGAGAAGGTCGTCTACCCGCACCACGGTGCCGGGACGATCGTGAGCAGAGACAGCCGGCAGGTCGGTGACCAGGAGCGCGAGTACCTGACCATCAAGATCCTGCACAACGACATGACCGTCACGATCCCGCTGGACAGCGCCGACCGTGTCGGCCTGCGCAAGGTGATCCAGGAGGAGACCGTCGATCAGGTGATCGAGGTGCTCCAGGGCGACGGCACGAAGATGCCCAAGAACTGGAACCGGCGGTTCAAGCACAACCGGGACAAGATGAAGACCGGCGACATCTTCGAGATGGCCGAGGTGGTGCGGAACCTCGCCCAGCGCGACCAGGAGAAGGGGTTGTCGACCGGCGAGAAGCAGATGTTCTCGAAGGCCAAGCGCATCCTCGCGTCCGAGCTCATGTACGCCAAGAACATGGACGAGGACGAGGCGCGCGAGTTCCTGGAGGAGGTGCTCGAGGAGATCGGCGAGGCGCGCCGGGCCCGCGCGTAGCCAAGACTTTTCACACCCCGGCGCCGGAGGCCGCGAGGCCCAACCGGAGGGCCGGGCAAAGACGAACGTTCCGAGGAAGGAGCGGACGATGGTGGTGTCAACCCGAATCGTCTTGTCCCTCTTGGGAGTTCTCGGTGCCATCCAGGCGGGGTTGTCTTCCGACTTCCTTGACCGATATTCGGCCTCATACGCCTACCCCGCCTTTGGAGTCATCGTCTTCCTGGCCTTCGCCGTCGGCTGGATGATCGGCGGGCTGGTCGGACAGGGACTGGTACGGGGATTCAAGAGGGTCGAGCGTGCTGCGCAGACCCGGAGTGCCGGAGAGCTCACGGTGGCCGCGATCGGCCTGCTCGTGGGCCTCCTGGTCTCGGCGCTTCTGTGGTTTCCGGTGCACACCCTGCCGTACATCGGAAACTGGGTCATCCTGCCGCTGTTCCTGGTGGTGGGCTACCTCTTCGCCTACGTCGCCGCCAAGAAGCACCGCGGCATCCTGCGGCTCGTCGGCGTTCACCAGATCGTCGACCCGAGCATGCCGGGGTCGGCGAACGGCCGAGCGTCGAGACGCTCGTCGACACGAGCGCGATCATCGACGGCCGGATCGCCGACATCGTCCGCACCGGGTTCCTGCGCGGCGAGCTGGTGGTGCCCGAGTTCGTGCTCCGCGAGCTCCAGCAGGTCGCCGACTCCGGCGACCCGCTGAAGCGGGCCCGCGGCCGGCGCGGGCTCGAGGTCGTGCAGGGCCTGCGCTCGGAGGTCACGGTCGCGACGCCGGAGGTCGACTTCCCGGAGCTCGCCGACGTCGACGCGAAGCTCCTGAAGCTCGCGAAGCAGCGCGGCCTTCGCATCCTCACGACCGACTACAACCTGAACCGCCTGGCCCGGATCCAGGACGTCGTCGTCCTGAACGTGAACGAGCTCGCGAACGCGCTCAAGCCGGCGGTGCTCCCCGGCGAGCGGCTCGAGATCCGCCTCATCCGCGAGGGCAAGGAGGCCGACCAGGGCGTCGGCTATCTGGACGACGGGACGATGGTCGTCGTCGAGGGCGGGCGGCGGCGGGTCGGCGACACCGTCGACGTCCAGGTGACGTCCGTGCTCCAGTCGCCCTCCGGGAAGATGATCTTCACGCGCATCGGCGACACCGGGGCCGAATGACGGCCGAGGTGGTGTGGGCGGTCGTGGCCGCGGCAGGCGACGGCCGCCGTCTCGGCCATGAGCGCCCGAAGGCGTTCGTGAAGCTGGGCGACCGGCCGCTCCTGGCCCGCGCGATCGAGCTGCTTCGAGGGCCACCCGCGCGTCGAGCGCATCGTCGTCGTCGTGCCGGAGGGGTGGGAGGAGCCGACGGCCCTTCTCGCCGACGAGCTCGCCGCGGGCAAGGTGGCGGCGTCGGTCGCGGGCGGGCCGACGCGGGCGCTCTCGGTGGCGGCCGGCCTCGGCGAGGTGGCCGACGTCGGCGACCGCCGTTCTGGTGCACGACGCCGCCCGGCCGTTCGCGTCGGAGGCGCTCGTCGACCGCGTGCTCGACGGGACTGGAGGGGGCCGACGGGGCCGTCCCGGGCATCCCCGTCTCCGACACGGTGAAGCGGGTGCACGAGGGCTCGGTCGCCGAGACGCTCGACCGGTCGGAGCTGCGCGCGGTCCAGACGCCGCAGGCCTTCCGGGCCGAGGCGCTGCGGCGGGCCTACGCCGGCCCGCCGGATGACCTCTCGGGTGCGACCGACTGCGCGCAGCTCGTCGAGCGGACCGGGGGTCGCGTGGTCGTCGTCGAGGGCGAGCCGGCCAACGTGAAGATCACCGACGCCGACGACCTGGCCCGCGCCGAGGCCGCCGTCCGCGGAGCGGCATGAGCGACGAGACGCGGGTCGGGATCGGCGTCGACGCCCACGCCTTCGCCGATGGCCGAAAGCTCGTGCTGGGCGGCGTCGAGATCGAGCACGATCGCGGCCTGGCCGGCCACTCCGACGCCGACGTCGTCTGCCACGCCGCCTGCGACGCCATCCTCGGGGCGGCCGGCCTCGAGGACATCGGGCATCTCTTCCCGCCCGGCGACCCGGCCTACGAGGGGGCGTCGAGCCTCGGCGCTTCTCGGCGAGGCCTGGGAGCGCGTGCGCGGGCTGGGATGGGAGCTCGTGAACCTCGACGCGGTGGTGATCCTGGAGGAGCCGCGGATCGCTCCGCACAGGGAGCGGATGCGGACGGCGGTCGCGGGGGCGCTCGGGGCGGAGCCCGGCCGGGTCACCGTCCGCGCCACGACCACCGACGGGCTCGGGTTCACGGGCCGCGGCGAGGGCGCCGCCTGCCATGCCGTGGCCCTTCTGCGGAGGCGGGATTGACCCCGCCGGCGGTCGTCTCGTTCGACCTCGACGAGACGCTGTGGGAGTTCATGCCCATGATGGACGGGGCGCTCGGCCGTACCATCGAGCGGCTCGAGGAGCGCATCCCGGCGCTCGCCGGGACGCTGACGGTGGACGTTCTCCACTCCTACCGGGCCGCGCTCGACGGCGTCGCCGGCACCTACGAGGAGCTGCGGATGGAGTCGTTCCGGCGCGCGCTTCAGTGATCGCGGCGTGGTGGAGGAGGGGCTGCCGCGGTGGATGGTCGACGTCTGGATGGCGGAGCGGGTCTTCTCGGTGGAGCTCCACCCCGACGTCGAGCCCGAGATGGACCGCCTGGAGGGCGCCGGGCACGTGCTCGGGGCGATCACGAACGGCAACTTCCCGGTCGAGAAGCTCGCGGTGGCCCGCCGATTCGCGTTCGTGGTGCACGCCGAGCGCGTGGGCGAGCTGAAGCCCGCGGCGGCGCCGTTCCTGCACGCGGCGGAGCTGTCCGGCGGCCGGCCGGAGCGGTGGGTGCACGTGGGCGACGATCTCGACACCGATGTCGCCGGCGCCCAGGCGTGCGGGATGAAGGCGGTGTGGATCAACCGGGCCGGCCGCGCGCTTCCCGACGGCTACGCGCCCGACGCGGAGCTGCCCTCGCTGGAGGGGCTGGCGGCGCTCGTCGAGAGGCTGGTCTGACCCGGCAGCCGCGCCTCGCCGCCGGACACCTCGGCGAGCCCGTCGCGGACGAGTGAGACGAGCGCCTCGGCGTCGGCCTCGCCCTCGGGCAGCCGCCCGGCGGCCGCGATCGCACGCAGCAGCCGCGCCCGCCGCTGCCGGAACGAGCCCTCGAAGCGCGACTGGCGCCGGAGCGGGGCGTACGTCCGCCCGCGCGACGGGCACCCGGCCGCGAGCGGGCAGACCCCGCAGCGCGGCGTGCGCGCGATGCACACCTCGCGGCCGAGGTCGAAGAGGGCCTGGTTCCACTCGTATGCCCGGCCCGCGAGGCACGGGCACGTCGACTCCGGGGAAGGCCCGCTCGAGGACGCGCAGCGCGTTCGTGTCCGGGGCGGCGATCTGGGCGCCGAAGGCGAAGCAGGCGACGGCGGCGGCCGTGTACGGCCCGATCCCGGGCAGCTTCGCGAGCTCGGCCGGCTCGCGCGGAAATGCGCCGCGAGCGACGACGGCCTGCGCGCACCGGTGCAGGTTGACCGCCCGCCGGTTGTACCCGAGCCCGCTCCAGGCCTGAATCACCTCGGCCGGCGTCGCAGCCGCGAGCGCATCGACGGTCGGCCAGCGCTCGAGCCACTCGAGGTAGCGCGGCACGACACGGGCGACCTGGGTCTGTTGCAGCATGACCTCCGAGACGAGGATCGCGTAGGGGTCGCGCGTGCTTCGCCACGGCAGGTCGCGCCCGTTCTGGCCGTACCAGTCCAGGACCGCGTCCTGCATCCCGTCGGAGGTCACCCGCGGCATCCTCGCATGCCTTCAGTACACGAACGCGGCGAGGATGCAGGTGACGGCGGCCGCGAGCACGAGGAGCACGCCCGCGCCGAGCACCGCCTTGGCCGGCCGGATCTCCCGGACCGCACCGGCCAGCGTGAGGACGGCACCCGCCGTCGCGACGAGCAGGAGGCCGCGCGAGGCCGCGTGGGCCTTGTGCCCGTACCGTTCGGCGTCATCCATCAACCCGTTCTGGCGGGCGACCATCGCGTTCGTGCGGGCCCGTAGCACAGCCTGCTCTGCTCCGAGCGCCTGAGCGCCTCGGAGGCCGGCCGGAACGCCGGTCATCGCCTGCCACAGCCGGCCGAGCCTCCGGGCCGCGTTGCCGTCCGCGGTCGCCAGCGCCGCGAGACCGGAGGCCGACCCCTTGGTGGCGAGGGGGGCCGTGCCCGCGGCGGTGGACTGAAGCTGGAACTGCTGGCGAAGGAGCATGCTCTTCATGTCCAGCTCGCTCGTCTCCGTCGTGGCGTCGCGAAAGATCGCGACCGCGAGCCGGGTCCCCTCGGCTGCCGCGCGGTCTGAGTGCCTGCTCGCGTCCTGCTGGACGAAGCCCAGGAGCGCTGCGAGCACGGCGACCACGCCGCCGAGCACCGCGAGCGGCACGCGCAGGGACGGCTCGTCGGTCACTGCGGCACCATGACCTCGACGGCGACGAGCACCGTCACGCCGACGGCGAGCATGGCGAACCCGGCCAGGAGCACCGCCGATCGGGCGCGCTTGACGACGATCGCGACGGACGCGAGCAGCACGACGACCGCGACGAGCACCTGTGCGACGCCGTCGGCGACGGAGTAGTCCGAGAGCGTGTCGCCGTCGCTCCGGAGCGCGACCGGGTCCTCGAGGCCCCGCACGCTGTCGCGCCGCTTGTCTGCAAGCGCGCGTCCCAGGTCGAACCGGCTGTAGTGATCCGGGCCGAAGTACCTCGCGTCGGTGCCGGCGCCGGCAAGCGCGATCGATCTCTCGTATTCGGTCCGTGCCCGGATGCCGAGCGCGTCGCGCTCGGCGGCGGTTAAGCCGGGATCGCCTCCCAGCTCCGCCAGATAGGCCTTGGCCTGCACCGTCGCCTGCTGGAGCTGGGCCACGTTCGGGACGGTCGTTCCGTAGACGAGCTGGTCGGCGCTCGTCGTCGCGATGCTCCGCTTGATCTCCACGCGCACGGCGCGGGCCCAGTCACCGCCGGCGCCGCCGGCGAGGTCATCCCGGCGGGCACCGATGGCCCCGGCCGCGATCGCCGTCGCGGCGAGCAGCAGGGCCACGCGGAGCTCGAAGCTCGTCTCCGGCGATCCCCTGGCGCGTGCGACCCATCGCCGCAGGCGAGAGCCGTTCGTCGCTGCTTCCGGGGACATGCCTGCCTCCCAAGGGTGGGCCCGCCAGAACGTAACGGTCTCGCCGCGACGATGTCAAGGGGCCGAGCGGTCACGCCTAAGACGGGAGGGGGCGGCGGTGATCTGCCGCCCCTCTCGCGGCTCAACTATTGGTCTGCGGCGGCAGGAAGATCGTCGTCTCGTACGAGTGGGTCACGGCCGTGACGTGCATCGAGATGTGAGCGCCGATCGAGCCGATCGGGTTCACCGTTGCCAGCATGGGGATCGAGATGAGCGTGTTTCCGACCTCGGGCTTCGCGACGCCGTCCTGGCGGTACTGCGGATAGCCGAGGTGGTACGTCGCCGTGATGACCAGGACCATCGGCAGCGCCAGCGCGACGTAGCGCGCGCGCCGGAGGACCGTCGTCAGGCGGCCGTGCAGGATGGTGTAGGCGACGACGCACGGAAACACGGTCAGGAGCAGCGCGTCGATCGTTCCGTACCCGACGCCGCGCCAGAGGATCTCGAACGCGAAGTACGCCCCGTGCGGCCGCGCGGTCGCGTCCTCGGCGCGGAAGACGTTCCACATGACGAAGGCCGCTACGGGGACGCCGACGGCCAGGCTCCAGACCCAGTTCCGGGTGAAGAGCGCGCGGAGGTCGACGTGCTCTGACCGGACGTAGGCGGCCAGCATCGCGAGCGTCATCGCGAAGTACGCCGCGTAGTAGAGATCGTGCTGCATGTCCAGCAGCGAGACGCCCACGTACGGGATGCCGAAGGCCATCACCGAGCCGAAGACGAACCACGCTCCCTGCCGAACGACATGCGGAACGGGTGCCGACCTTGTGTGGACGTAGGTCGTCATGGCGATCGCCTCCTATCGAAATTGAGACGCCTTCACCATGCCAGCGATGCGTGGCTGCCGCATCGGTGGCTCCCCGGATCCTGCGTTCGGGTGGGTACTGATTCTCGGGCCCGCGCCGGGTGCCGGCCTCAGTTCGCGGTCGGCGAGAGGGGCTTCAGAGCAGCACGTCCGCCGCCATGGCGCCATAGAGGAGCGCCAGGTAGGCGAGCGAGAAGTGGAACAGCACCCCGGCCCGGCGCGGAGTCGTCTCGCGCACGAGCTGCCAGGCGAGCGCCGCGAAGCACCCGCCCAGGACGAGCGCGGAGGCGGCGTATGCCGGGCCGAGGGTGCCCGCCGCGACGGGTGCGAGCGTCACCGGGACGAGCACGAGGCTGTAGCCCAGGATCCGGCGCGCCGTCGCCGCGTCGCCCCGGACAACGGGCAGCATGGGGACGCCCGCCGCCTTGTAGTCCTTCTTGATCAGGATGGCGAGCGCCCAGAAGTGCGGCGGCGTCCAGACGAAGACGATCGCAAAGAGCGCGAGCGCCGGGACCGTCAGGTTGCCGGTCGCCGCCGCCCATCCGACGAGCGGCGGGACGGCCCCCGCGGCCCCGCCGATCACGATGTTCTGGGGCGTGGAGCGCTTGAGCACGCGGGTGTACACGACCACATAGAACAGGTTCCCGGCCAAGGCCAGCACGGCCGTCAGCGGGTTCACCGCTGCGGACAGGAGGACGAAGGATCCCGCCGAGAGCGCGAGCCCGAACTCGAGCGCCCGGGACGGCGCCACCCTGCCGGCCGCCACGGGCCGGCTGTCGGTGCGCGACATCGCCCGGTCGAGGTCGCGGTCGATCAGGTGATTGAGCGCGCTGGCGCCGCCGCACGCCAGCGCCAGCCCGGCCATGGCGGCGACGAATCGGCCAGCCGGCGGGGCTCCGCCGGCGCCGACGACCATGCCGCACGCGCCGGTCAGGAGAAGCAGGCTCATGATGCGAGGCTTCGTGAGGGTGACGTAGTCGCGCCAGGGCGCAGCCGTCACGGGCGTCCTTCGCATCGTCGCGCCGGCCGCCGCTGCCGTCGCCGCGAGGGCGACGATCGCGAGCGCCAGGTGCACGGCGTGCGCCCCCGCGCCGCCCGCGAGCGCGACGACCGCGCCGGACGCGATCTCGGCGAGCATCGCTCCCAGCGCTGCGGTCCACCAGATCCGGAGGTGTCGGTGGGCGGTGTACGCGGCCGTCGCGAGCGCGACCATCGGCGGCAGCACCACCAGCGCGAGCGTGGGATGGGCGATCCCCAGCCCGAGCGCGCCACTTGCCACCACGAGCGCCGCGCCGGCCACGGCCGAGACCGCCGTCAGGCGAAGCCAGGGGCCGGGTGGCGTGCGCTCAAGCATCGACCCGCTCCAGGGCTCCCACGTCGGCCGTCACGAGCTTGGGCAGGAAGGGCGCCACATACCCGGACCGCTCATCTCCCTGCCGGTCGACGATGTAGAGCGCAGCGGAATGGATGATGTCGTGCGACGTCGGATCGACCTCGATGCCGTAGGCCCTCCAGATCCGGGCCAGCTGAGCGGAGGATCCCATGAGCCATCGCCATCGGCCATGCCAGCCGCGCCGGCGGGCGAAGCGGCGGGCGCTTCGCGGCGTGTCGGCGGGGTTCACGCTCACGACGACGATCTCGGGCCGGCTCTCCGCCGGGAACGCGCGCTGCACCACGGCGAGCTGATGTCCCTCGACCGGGCACTCCGTCGTGCAATGCGAGTCCATGAACGTGACGAGCAGGACCCTTCCCCGCAGGTCGGCGAGCGAGATGACCCGCCCGTGCTGGTCGCGGAGCCGTATCGGTGGGGCGGGCCGGGCGCCCGCCGCCCAGACGGCATCGCCGTGCAGCCGCACCGGGGAACCTCCGCCGGAGGCCGGCGACCGGTTCGCGACAAACCCCACCGTGAGCGCCACGGTCACCGCGACCGCGGCGATGGCGCCGGCGAGCGTCCTCATTCCGCCCGCCTTCGCAGCATCCATCCCCACGCGATCATGACGACCACGAGCACGACCGGGATGACCAGGGTCATCCAGGCGCCCGCGGTGACGTCGCTCGAGGCGGCGAGCATCGACATCACCTCCTCCCTGCGAGGCGTGCGCGCCGCGGGGCGGCCGCCTGGCCCTCCGTCTGGAGCCACCGGTAGATCCCCACGAAGACCGCGACCGAGAAGGGGATCGCGCCCGGGCCCCACATCATCCCGGCGGCGAGCTGCTGGTCGGTGAGAGCGGACATGCCCCACGGCCGGCCGGCATCGGCGGCATAGGCGGGATAGAGCGGCGTGGATGCCATCGCGAGGATCACCGCCAGGACCCACGACGGCAGGGTGGCCGCCGTGACGTAGGCGACCCGGCCGAACGGGCTCAGTCGCGCGCGAAGCGGCGGCGAGTCCCAGACCTGTGCCCAGAAGAGGACGGCCGTCGCGAGGAACAGCACGTGCTCGAGGTCGTGCACCCATTCGTCGCGGAGGGCGAGGTCATAGAGCCGCGGCCAGTGCCACAGGAGCAGGTTGGCGTTGAACGCGATCCAGGCCGGGATCGGGCGGCGAAGGCTCGCGCCGGCTCGGCGAAGCGGCGCCGCCCAGCGGCGACGGGCAACCGGCTTCGCCACCCCGCGGCGGAGCCCGAGCGGAAGCGGCCGCCACAGCTCGTGCCATGGCGCTGCCAGCACGAGGAGCGGCGCGACCACCATCACGAGGAGGACGTGCTGCAGCATGTGCACCCAGAAGAGGTCGTCGGCGAGGCGGTCGATCGGTCCGGTCAGCGCGACGAGGACGGTTACGAGGGCGCCCACGAACGCCGCGGTGCGCCAGCGCCGAAGATGACGCCGGCGTGAGTCGACCGCCCGCAGCCTCCGGCGCGATCCGCGCCAGTAGAGCACGGCAGCGGCGGCGACTCCCAGCACCGGCGGCGAGAGCAGCGCTGTCACAGGATCACACGAGGTAAAGGAGCACGTACATGATCGCTCCCACGACCGCCATGAACTCCCAGAAGACGAGGCAGGCGGCCGCCGACGGCAGAACGGTCGCGTCGGTGGCGGAGGCGCCGTGCCCGCGCACCGACTGGGCGAGGAGCGACTCAAGCCAGGCGCCGGCGCCGACGAGGTGGATCACGTACGCGATCGTCCAGCCGAGGAAGATGCTCCCGTAGCCCTGATAGACCTTGCGGTCGAGCCCGAACTGGTCGAACTGGACGATCTGGAGGACGACGGCCGCGACCGCGAGGACGAGCGCGATCGCCGCCGCGCGCCTCCAGCCGGCGCCGTCGCCCGACCGCAGCCGGGCGACGCCGTAGCGGACCATGACCGCGCACCCCACGGTCGCCACGAGGACGGCCGTCCCGACCGCCGTCGACTGGTGGTCGTGCGGGTCGCGGAACATGCCGTTCGAGTCGAGCGCGCGCAGGTAGAAGAACGCGAACACGAACCCGAGGAAGAAGAACGCGTCGGCGCCGACCCACAGGCGCACGCCGGCCCACAGGTTCCGCTCCACCAGGTCGGGCGGCTCGCGGTATCCGGCCTCGGCATGGTCGCTCATGGGCCTCAGTCTCCCGCCGCCAGGGCTGCGGCGCCGCCGAGGTCGGCGACCGGCGGCGCCGCCGGGTCGCCGTAGTCGTAGGGCCCGCCGGTGATCACCGGGATCGTCTCGAAGTTGATCACCGGCACGGGCGTGGGGAGCTGCCACTCGAGCGCGCGCGACCGCCACGGGTTGGCGGCCGCGGGTACGCGGGCGAGCACGAGCGAGTACACGATGTTCACGAGGAAGACGACCATCGACGCGCCGAGCAGGAACGCCGAGATCGAGACGAAGTCGTTCAACGGCTGGAGGTGGTGGGCGTACGTCACGACCCGCCGCGGCATGCCCATCGCGCCGAGCGCGAACAGCGGCAGGAAGGTCGAGTTGAAGAAGATGAACATGCCCCAGAAGTGCACCCTCGCGAGCCGCTCGTTCAGCTCGACGCCGGTCATCTTCGGAAGCCAGTAGTAGATGGCGGCGAAGAACGCGAACACGAGCCCGCCCATGATCGTGTAGTGGAAGTGGGCCATCACCACATAGCTCCCATGGGTCGAGACGTCCGAGGGGACGTCCGACAGGTAGATGCCGGAGATCCCGCCGATCAGGAAGTTGAAGAACCACGCGAGCGCGAACAGCATGGGCACGGTGAGCTGCATGCGCGCCCTCCAGAGCGTGCCCATGCCTATCAGGAAGATGAACCCCGTCGGGAGCGAGATCAGCTCCGTGGTCAGCATGTAGAACGGCCGCAGGCTGGCGTTCATGCCGCTGACGAAGAGGTGATGCTGCCAGACGACGAAGGACAGGAGCGTCACGCCGAGCATGCCGGCGACGGCCAGGTTGTATCCCCAGAGGGGCTTCCGGCAGAAGACCGGCAGCAGCTCGAGGACGACGGCCATCCCGGGCAGAGCGAGGATGTAGACCTCCGGGTGGCCGAAGAACCACCACATGTTCTCGAACAGGTACGGGCTGCCGCCGAGTCGGCGCGCTGAAGAACGAGGTCGTCAGCGTGCGGTCCATCACGAGCATCATGAGGGCCGTGACGAGCATCGGCGCCCCGAGCACCATGAGCACGGAGGTCGAGAGGACGCCCCACACGAAGATCGGTAGGCGCGTCCAGGTCATTCCGGGCGCGCGCTGGGTGAGGACGGTCGCGATCATGTTGATGCCGGTGAGCACCATCGAGAGGCCGATCAGGGTGAACGCGACGGCGTAGGAGATGATCCCCTCCATCCCCTGAGTGGAGAGGGGCGCGTACCCGGTCCAGCCGGTCGGGAAGCCGCCGTAGAAGATCGCCGTCATCAGGATGATCCCCGCCGGCGGCGTGAGCCAGAACGTGAGCGCCTCGATGCGGGGGAAGGCCATCCGCTGGGCGCCGATCATGAGCGGGACGAAGTAGTTGCCGAACGGCCCCAGGATCGCCGCCGACATCATCATGAGCATCATCGTGCCGTGCAGGCCGACCAGGGTCAGGTAGGCGCCCGGGTTGAAGACGGGCGGCGACGGGCGGAGGAGCTCCGTCCGGATCAGCATGGCGTTCAGGCCGCCGATGAAGAAGAAGACGAGGATGGCGACCAGGTACTGGAGGCCGACGACCTTGTGGTCTGTGCACATCCGCCAGTAGCGGCCCGAGCCGCCGGTCTCGCGCTCGCGCAGGCTGGGCGCGATGGCCGAGCATGCGCCGGATCGGGTACACGTGGAACCCGAGCCCGACGAGCCAGCCGATCACCGCGCCGGCGTATCCGAAGACGAGCGCCACGTTGTTCTGGCCGGTGTCCTCGACGTAGCGAACGAGACGACGCGGTCGCCGATCCAGACCCCGACCGCGTAGCCGACGACGAACAGCACGATCGCCATCAGGAGGTTGTACGAGAGCAGGCGGCGGGCCATCATCCAGCCCTCGCGGTCGGGTCAGGGACGTACACGCGCTGGTACGGCCCCATGTACCGCTGGACGGGTAGGTCCACCCGCCGCATGGTCGCCACCCACGTGCGGAATGCCTGCTTCGAGACGACGTGCCCTGTCTCGAACATGTGGCCGTGCCAGAGGCCGCACAGCTCGGCGCAGCGGATGTCGAAGCTCGCCGGCCCCTTGGTGCGGACGAAGGCGACGTTGTCGGCGCCGGGGACGGCGTCGGCCTTGACTCCGAGCTGGTAGGCCCAGAAGGAATGGGTGACGTCGAGCGACGTCACGTGGAACTCGATCGTGCTCGACTCCGGGAGCACCAGCTTCGCGGTTTCGAAGCCGCCGTACTGCGGATAGCGGTACGTGAACTGCCACTGCTGGCCGATCACCTGCACCTGCACCTTCGGGCCCGACGGGGTGACGAGCGGGCTCGGGCCCTGGCCGCCGCCGGCCCCCTCGGCGTTCGAGAGCAGGACGACGCTCCCCCAGATCGCCAGGAACAGGACCACCGCCCCGGTGACGCCGATCCAGATCAGCTGCACCCGAGACGAGCCGTGGTCGGGCGGGCCGTCACCGGCGTCGGCGGGGCGGCGGCGGAACACGGCGATCGCGTAGACGAAGTACACCCAGATCGCGAGCATGATCGGCGTGCAGATCGCCGAGAGGATGATGTTCGCGGTGGTCTGGTCGGACGCCTCGGCCGTGTCCCGCCCGGGCGGCATGTGCGGGCCGAGCAGCGAAGACGACCAGGATCACGCCGACGATGCTCGCGACCGCCCAGATGACGGCGATCCGGCGCAGGTGGTCTCGCCCGGGGTCCGAAGTCGAGGTCGCAGCCATCTAGACGACCTTGATGAACCCGTCCATGTACCCGAACGTCTGCATCGGCCCGCCGAAGCCGTACTGCCAGCCGGCGGCGCACGGCACGAAGCACTGCCAGTGGTAGGTGCCGGAGGCTCCGGTGCGGAACGTGAACGTGATGGTCTTGTGATTGAAGTCGGTCGTGCAGGGTGCGACCTCGCACGGGTTCCCCGCGTCGTCGGCGACGCCCTCGATGGGCACGCTCACGCCGAGGTCGGGGATCGCGAACGTGTGCGACGCCAGGCTCGGGTCGAGCACGCGGAGCGGGCGGCCGTTGACCTTCATCGGCCCGCTGATCCCCCTCGGGAGCCCGAAGAACGGGTTACGGAGGCCGCTGGCGCCGTCGTAGTTCTCGATCGTCACGTGGACGAGCGCGTGCGCGGGAAGCTGGAACACGGTGCTGTGCTTCCACTCGCCGTTCGTGTCCTTCACGAAGTACGAGACCCAGTTGGGGTGCGGCCCGTATCCGACCGCCGCCACGGTCTGGAGCGTGATGCTGGCAGCTGCCGGCGAGGTCGCCGCGGCCACGGTGGGTGGCCCGGCGAGCAGGAAGGTCGAGACGTAGGCGCCCACGAGCGCGAGCGCGGCTACGGTGGCGACGAGGATCGTGGCGATCCGGGCGGTTCGGCTCATCGGTCCTCCTTGGCCGCGGAAGCTACTCCCGCCCGAGCCGCGATGTGGAGTCCGCGGCGCCAGATGTCATCGATCTGTCATCGCCGCAGCGCCGGACCCGCGGCCGGAATCTGGGATAGTTCGGACGGGATGCGAATCCTCCTGGCCGAGGACGAGCCGCTGATCGCCCGCTTCATCGCCCGCGGCCTTCAGGCCGAGGGGTACCACACGACCGTGGCGGGCGACGGCGGATGTCGCGGTCGCCCGCCTGACGGCGCAGGAGTGGGATCTCCTCATCCTCGACCTGATGCTCCCGGACCGTGACGGCTTCTGGGTGCTGGAGCAGGCGCTTGCGCCTGCACCCGCGCCTGCCCGTGCTCGTGCTCTCGGCCCGCACGGCACCGACACCAAGGTGCGGGCGCTGAATGCCGGCGCGAGCGACTACCTGGCGAAGCCCTTCGCCCTCGACGAGCTCCTGGCCCGGGTGAAGGCGCGGCTGCGCGAGTCGCCGCCGTGAGCTCCCGGCCGACAGGCAACGGCGACCGGCTGCCGCACATGGATCCCCGGAGCCGGGTGCTCAGCCTGCGCGACGGCAGGCGGGTGCACCTCTCGGGGCGGGAGTTCGAGCTGCTCGAGTATCTCCTGCGGACGCCGGACGAGCCGGTGTCACGGGAGCGGATCCTGAGCGCCGTCTGGGACTACCAGTTCGACCCCCGGTCGAACGTCGTCGACGTCACCGTTGGCCGGCTGCGGCGCAAGCTGGAGGCCGACATCGCCATCGAGACGGTCCGCGGCGGCGGCTACCGGCTCAGCCTCTGCTGAGCGCAGCCCGGGCAGCGTGACGAGGAACGCCGCACCGCCTGCTGCGGGCGTGTATGCGCGGACGCCGCCGCCGTGGGCGTGTGCCACCGCGCGGACGATGGAGAGGCCCAGCCCCGACCCGCCCAGCCGCCGGTTGCGCGACCGGTCGATGCGGTAGAAGCGGTCGAAGATGCGCTGGAGCGCGGCGGGCGGAATCCCGCTGCCGCCGTCCCGCACGCGGATCTCGAGCCGATCGCCGAGGGCCACGCTCGACAGGGAGATCTCGTCACCAGCGGCCGTGTGCTGAACCGCGTTCTCGACGAGCGCGTCGAGGGCGAGCATGAGCTGGTCGGCATCGGCGGTGATGCGGCCGCCGGCGAGCGGCCCCAGCCGCCAGTCGCGGTCGGCGGTGCCCTGCCAGCGCTGGTGGAGCTCCGTGAGCATTGCGCGCACGTCGACCGGCACGCGGTCGCCTGGACTGAGCGACGCGGCCCGCTCGATCACGAGCAGGCGGTTGATGAGGCGCGACATCCGGTCGAGCTCACCGGTCACGACCTCGTACGCCTCGGCAACGTCGACCGGCTCGAGGCTGCGGGTGCGGCGCAGCAGATCCATGTGCCCGCGGGCGATCGTGATCGGCGTCAGGAGCTCGTGCGAGGCGTCCGAGACGAACACGCGCTGGCGGTCGAGATCGGCCGCCCGCGCGGCGGCGAGCGCCTCGGCGACTGCGGTCGCCTGCTGGCGCCGGCGGACGTGAAAGACCATCGCCGCGAACATGAGCGCCATGAGCGGGATCTCCGTCAGCTCCGGCACCGCCTCCCACCCGACGACGGTCGCCCACAGCGTGAGCACGCCGGTTGAGACGATGACGAACGCGAGCCCGATCAGCGTCCCACGCAGGCGCCACGCACGGAAGCCGTAGAGCAACGTGAAGGAGACGTAGATGAAGTGGAACGGGACAGTCTCCCAGCCGTTGAACGCCCGCGCCGCGATCATCCACACCATCGCGGCCAGGTTGGCGACCGCGAACGCGAGCCACGCCAGCTCCAGCCGTCGCCCGGTGTCGAGCCATCGCCCAAACCTCCCGAGCATCGGCCGAGCCTACCACTCGCGGCGCGGTTGCCGATTTCTGCGGCCCCGCGGGATACCGGCGCAATCCGCAATTTCCCGCACCGACGTTCGTGGATGTTCACGCACGCGATTCCGTGGGGACGCCGATGTGGGCGGTGCCACCACGGGCGACGCTCCCCGGCATGTCGATTCCAGCCTTCACCTCGCCTTCCCCGGTCCGAGCGAGGCCCGCACGGCCACGCCGCCCGACCTGGACATCGAGGAGACGTCGACAGACTCGATCAGGCTGATGCCGATGTCGTCGACCTCCGCGGGACGGCCCGATCCTCCGTACGCCGGCGCCGGACGCTGAACCCGGGCGAGAGGCCCGCGCTTGAGTCAGGCCGCGTGCCTGAGGTTGCTGTCGCCGCGCCCTTCGAGCTCGCTCAGCGTCTCGAGCATCCGCGCCGTCGCGAGTGCCGACGTCGTCTGGTTGGCGAAGAGCCTGAGCGCCTGGAGGCGGCGCGGGATGGGGAGCAGGCGGTCGCGCGGGTCGTCGACCCAGATCACGCCGACCAGCTTGCCGTCCGTCTGCCGCAGCGGCACCAGCAGCCAGTGCCGGTTCCACGCGTTCGGGCCCGAGCCGTTCAGCTGCGAGCTGTAGCTGACCGAGGCCGCCGAGATGCGCGCGGCGCCCTCCTCGTGCGGCAGCAGGTAGCAGCCCTCGATCTCGAACTCGGGATCGAGCAGCCGATCGAGGTCGGCGGCCGTCGTGGGCGTGTCGAGGGCGGCGTCGCCGGCCGACCAGCCGGTCCCGGCGACCGACGGGTAGTTGCCGGTCGCGTCGTCACGCAGCTGGATCACGACCTTGTCGAACCCGAGCGCGGACTGGATGGCGCTGCAGACCACCGAGAGCACGTCGACGACCGAGCCCGACTCGATGAGGCGCGACGAGACGGACAGAAGCTGCGTGAGCGCGGTCTGCGAACGGGCCCAGTTCGCCGCGGACTGGGCGGCCTCGACGAGCACGGCCGCCTGTGAGGCCGCGGCCACGAGGACGTCGAGCTCCTCGTCCGACGGCCGCAGGCCCGACGCCGGGTCGCCCACCGAGAAGATCCCGAGGATGTGCCCGTCGGAGTGGCGGAACGGCACGAACAGCTCGTCCTCGGGCTGCCAGGCGCCGGGGATCGTCCGCTCCGGCGTGCTCGGCACGTACCGGTCGCCGAGGTGCGACTCCCAGTCGAACGTGCCCTGCTCGATGACGTAGGCGCCCCGGCGCAGGAACTTCGAGTCCATGATCGGGTCGAACCACTCGCGGGGATACGTCGATCCGAGCAGCGCCTCGCGCGCCTCGTCGTTTCCGTGCACGCTGCAGACGATGAAGTCGTCCCACTCGGGCCGGTAGAGGTTGATGACGACGGTGCCGAGGCCGAGGGCGATGCCGACGGTGCCGGCGATCTCGTCGAGGAGCTTGTCCGGGTCGTCGCGCATGCGGACGAGGCGGATGATGTCGACGAGGCCCTGGATCCGCGCCACCGGCGACAGGTCGGGCGCGCGCCTGGCCGCCGTCGGCGCGGAGGCCCGGCGGCGCGTCGAGGGATGCTCCAGGGCGGCGCGGGCGGCCTCGACCACCGCCGCGTCGAAGTGCGTCCCGGCTCCGGCCTCGAGCTCGGCCAGCGCCGCCTGGCGCGACATCGCCGGCCGGTAGGCGCGGTCGCTCGTCATCGCGTCGAACGCGTCGCAGACGGCGACGATGCGCGACTCGAGCGGGATGTTCTCGCCGGCCAGGCCGTCGGGATACCCCGTCCCATCCATCCGCTCGTGGGTCGAGCGCACGAGCCCGGCGACTCCCCGCAGCACCGGCGCCGCCGCGAGGATGGCCTCGCCGACCGCGGTGTGCCGCCGCATGACCTCCCATTCGGCCTTGTCGAGCGGGGCGGGCTTCTCGAGGATGCCGCGCGGTATCACGGCCTTTCCGATGTCGTGCAGCTCGGCCGCGAGCACAACGTCTTCGATCCGTTCACGGCTCAGCCCGAGCCGGTGGCCCACCGAGCGGGCCAGATCCGACACCCAGTCCGAGTGCGCCCGCAGGTCGGGCGCGTGCTGGTCGAGCACGGCCAGCAGGAGGTCGCGGGCCTGGCGCTTGGTCGACGCGCGCCGGCCGTCCTTCTGGGCGTACATGCGCTGGTCGACGATCCGAAGCGCCGACGATGGGTCGCGGGCCTCGCGCGGCAGGAGCGCGAAGCCGTACGACGGCCGGACGTCGGCCTCCTCGTCGGTGAGCGCCTCGAGGGCCCACGTCATCGCCTTCTCGAGCTGTGCCGGCGAGCCGTGGAGAAGGACGCAGAACTCGTCGCCGCCGAGCCGGTAGGCGGCGCCGGAACCGGCGAACGTCTCGGCGAGCCGCGCGCCGAGCTGCGCGAGCAGCGCATCGCCGGCGGGATGGCCGTGGGTGTCGTTGTAGGCCTTGAAGCCGTCCAGGTCGAACATCGCCAGGGCCGACGGCGAGTGGTCCGTGCCCTCGCCGATCGCGCGCTCGAGATCGCCAAGGAGGCGGCGCCGGTTGCCGAGCCCCGTGAGGTCGTCGGTCAGTGCGAGGTGGCGGCTCTCCTCGACCCGCGTCCGCACCGTTCCGAGCCACAGCCAGAGCCCTGTCGCGGCCGCGACCAGAAGGCCCGCCTCGCCCGCGGTCACGCTGAGGATCAGCGTGCTGAGCAGCGCCGCGAAGGCCGCCGCGACGGGCAGCAGGAGAAGAAGCGCGCGCCGCGTCCGGCCGCGCAGGAGTCGCGAAAGCGGGTCCACGAGTTTGTTATCGGCAGAACATGCTCTAGTTTCGATGGTTTCGGATACGCCCGGGTGAAACGGTGGTGAGAACGCTTGACACGTTCTGCTGGCTGCGCTTTCCTGCCGACAAGGAGCGCTGCGGGGGACTGAGAGCGGCGCTTCCGGACTGACAGCCGACAACTGCGTGAGGCGGCCGGGCACGGGGTGTGCGCCGCCGTGCGCCAACGGAGGGGTTCTCGATGACTGCTCACCACGGGGCGGCGCTCGCCCATGCCCGCACGACCGATCCCACCTCGGTGGGGACGGTCGCCATCGTCGGGCTCGGCTACGTCGGCCTGCCGACGGCGCTCTCGCTCCACCAGGCGGGGGCGGCGGTCGTCGGGGTCGACATCTCGGCCGCGCGCCTTCGCAGCATCCGGCGCGGGATCGTCGATCTCACGGCCTCCGACCACGAGCGCCTCGGCCGGGCGATCGCCGATCCCGACCGGTTCGCGCTCACGCGCTCGGCGGACGCGATCGCGGCGGCGGACGCCGTCATCGTGTGCGTGCCGACGCCGATCGACGACCACCACGTGCCCGACCTGCGCGCGCTCGCCGCTGCGGCGCGCACCGTGTGCCGGCACGCCCGCCGGGGGCAGGTGATCATCCTGACCTCGACGGCGTACGTCGGCTCGACGCGCGAGCTGATCGAGGCGCCGCTTCGGGCCCGCGGGCTCGAGGCGGGGCGCGACATCTGCGTCGCCTTCTCGCCCGAGCGGATCGACCCGGCCAACGTCGCCTATCCGCAGGAGCTCGTCCCGCGCGTGGTCGGCGCCGTGTCCGAGCGCTGTGCCGAGCGCGCCGAGGCGGTGATCGGCCTCGTGGCGCCGGCGACGACGCGCGTCTCCTCCCCGGAGGCGGCCGAGATGACGAAGCTCTACGAGAACGTCTTCCGGGCGGTCAACATCTCGCTCGCGAACGAGCTGGCCGACGCCTGCCGCGAGCTCTCGCTCTCGCCGCGCGAGGTGATCGACGCGGCGGCGACCAAGCCGTTCGGGTTCATGCCGTTTCGGCCGGGGCCCGGCGTCGGCGGCCACTGCATCCCGTGCGATCCGCACTACCTGATGTGGCAGCTCAAGGCCCGCCAGGTGCACATGCCGCTCGTCGAGCGCGCGATGACCGCGATCGCGCTACGGCCGTCCCAGGTCGTCGAGCGGGCGGCGGACGTGATCTCGCAGGATCGCAACCGGGGCCTGGCCGGCTCGCGGATCCTCGTCGTCGGGGTGAGCTACAAGCCGGGCGTCTCGGACGTCCGCGAGTCGTCGGCGCTCGTCCTCATCGCCGCCCTTCGCCGGCGCGGCGCCGAGGTCTTCTACTACGACCCGCTCGTGCCGGTCGTCGACACCACCTCCGGGCCGCTCATCTCGGTGGCCGGCCCGCCGGAGGTCGCGGGATTACGACCTCGTCATCGCCCACACCGTGCATCCGGGGTTCGACCACGGCTTTCTCGCAGACGCCTGGCCGCTCCTCGACTGCACGTACTCGCTCGAGGGGCGCAGGATCGAGCTGTGAGCGGCGCCGCCACCCCCGTACGCGTCGCCCATCCGCCTCCTGTCGCCCCTCGGGCACCCGTCCTCGTCTCGGACGGGTCGCTGGCATGGCTCCGAGCCGGCTCCGTGCTGGTCTTCCTGGCGCCGGTCACGCTGCTCCTCGGCCTGCGCCTCGCCCACCTGCGTGTGGATCCGCTGCTCGGCCTCTACGGCGTGGTCGTGCTGGCGACCACGTCGCTCGTCATGTTCATCGCGTTCGGCTTCTACCGCGACCCGGCGATGGGGGTGCCGAGCGACCCGCGCCAGCCGCTGGTGTCGGCCCTCGTCGCGTGCAAGGACGACCGCGACATCGTGATCCGCTGCGTCCGCTCCCTGCTCGCGTCGTCGTACCGGCGCCTCGAGGTGATCGTCGTCGACGACGGCTCGACGGACGGCTCGCGCGAGCGGCTCATCCAGCTCTCGCGCCGGCTCCCGTTCCAGCTCGTCCTGAACGACGAGTCCGTCGGCAAGAAGCGGGCGCTCGTGCGCGGCGCCGAGCGGGCGCGCGGCGACATCTTCGTCTTCACCGACTCGGACTGCGTGGTCGACCCGGACGCGATCGAGCAGGCCGTGCGGGCGTTCCGGTGCGACCCCGAGATCGGCGGCATCTCGGGCCACGCGCGCGCGCTGAACGCCGACCGGAACGTGCTGACGCGGATGCAGGACGTCTGGTACGACGGCCAGTTCCGGGTGTGGAAGGCCGCCGAGTCGGTGTTCGGAGCCGTCACCTGCGTGTCGGGCCCGCTGGCGGCGTTCCGGCGCGAGGCGATCTACCCGTACCTTCCCGCCTGGGCGGAGGACTCGTTCCTGGGGCAGGAGTTCCGGTTCGCCACCGACCGCCAGCTCACGGGCTACGTGCTCGGCCAGCGCCAGGTCGGGCGCCGCCTGCAGATCCGCCACGCCGACCATCCGTTCGTCCGCGGCGGCGCCCATCCGCCGCGCCACTGGAAGGTCTGCTACGTGCGCTCGGCGCGGGTGTGGACGGCGGTGCCGCACACGCTCGGGCGGCTCTTCCGCCAGCAGGCCCGCTGGAAGAAGTCGTTCATCCGAAACCTCTGCTTCACGGGCACGTTCTACTGGCGGCGCGGGCCGATCCCGGCGCTGCTCTTCTACTCGCACTCCCTCTTCGTCATGGCGACGCCGGCGATGGCCGCCCGGCACCTGATCTACCTGCCGCTCCGCGGCGCCTGGTTCCTGTGCGGCCTCTACCTGTGCGGGGTGTGCGTGAAGGGCGCGATCTGGGCCGTCGCGTACCGCATCCAGAACCCCGGCGACGGGCGCTGGGTGTACCGGCCGCTCATGAGCCTCATGTCGGCGGTGCTCTTCTCGATGCTGCTCGTGTACTCGTCGCTCACGCTCAGGAGACAGGTATGGGCGAGAGGCTGAGGGCCTACCCGAGGCGCCGGCGGCGGCCGGCGGTGATCGCGGTCCAGCTCCTGGTCGCGGCCCTCCTGGTGGTGCTCTATCTGATCGTCGTGACGCGCGGCCGGATCCTGGAGATCGGCGCGTGATCAGGCCCGCGCTCGCAGGCGCCGCGGTGAGGGCCCTCGGAGTGGGCTTGGCCGCCACAGGCATCTCGGTGCCGGGTGCCGCGTACTGGTGGGCCAGCCAGCCGCGCGTCTACGGCCTCTCGCCCCAGGTGGACGTCTCGATCCCGGTCGTCACGCCGCTGCCGGTCGCCGTCTCGTACCGAAGCGGCGTGCTCGTGCTCTGCTACCACGACCTCTCGCCGCGGCCGCACAACGTCTACACGGTGACGCCGCGGGCGTTTGCGGCCCAGATGGCCGCCCTCCACGCCCTCGGCTATCACGCGGTCGGGCTCGACGCGGACGGTCGGCTACCTGACCGGCCGCGCGGGGCCGCTCCCGCCGCGAGCCGTCCTGATCACGTTCGACGACGGCACGAAGAGCACGTGGATCTATGCCGACTCGATCCTGCGCCGGCTCGGGATGCGGGCCGCGGTGATGCTGATCACGGGCGACGTCTCCCAGCACCAGCCCTACTACCTCGACTGGGCCGAGGTGGCGGCGATGCAGGCGAGCGGGCGCTTCGAGTTCGGCGGCCACACCCGCGCCGGTCACGGCCTGATCCCGGCGGGCGGCGGCCGCGACGGCCCGTTTCTGACAGAGCGCAAGTGGCTCTCGAGCGAGGGCCGGCTGGAGACGATCGACGAGTACCGCGCGCGCGTGGCCGCCGACCTGGACGGGTCGCTGGCCGACTTCGCAACCCACGGGCTGCCTCGCCCTGACGCGTTCGCATATCCCTTCTCGGCGTACCGGATCCCGACGAACGACCCGGCCGTGCCGGGGCTCCTCAACTCGATCCTGGTGGCGCGATTCCTGGTGCGGTTCGACAACACGTCGTCGGCCTCCAGGATCGTCCGGGGCATGAGGAGCCCACTGCCGCGCGTCGAGGTCTTCCACGGGATGACGGCGGGCGACCTGATCGGCGCGATGAACCAGGCGGTTCGCGCGCCGATCGCCCGCCGGGCGCCGGCCAACGATCACCAAGGAGAGCCCTCATGAAGCGGATGCTGGTCCTGGCTGCGGCGCTGGTCGCGGCGACCCTCGCCGGTGCGCCGGCGGCGCACGCGGCGCCGGCCCCGGTGATCGTCTCGCTGACGTTCGACGACGGCAGAGCCGACCAGATGGCGGCCGCGCCGATCCTGGCCTCCCACGGGATGAACGGGACGTTCTTCATCATCTCCGGGCGGGTCGGAGCGGCCAACTACCTCTCCCAGGGCCAGATCGCCTCGCTCGAGGCCGACGGCAACGAGATCGCCGGCCACACGGTCACCCACATCGACCTCACCACCGTCTCGCACGACGAGGCCGCCCGGCAGGCGTGCGACAGCCGCGCCACGCTCATGGGGATGGGCTTCCACATCTGGGACTTCGCCTACCCGCAGGGGCACGCGAACGCGGACGTCGAGGACGTCGTGCGCGGCTGCGGCTACAACTCGGCCCGAGGTACCGCCGGGATCGTCTCCCCGGGCGCGTGCAGCGGGTGCCCGTTCGCGCAGCAGCTGCCGCCGCCGGCGGGCGAGCTCTACGACCTGCGGACGCCCGACTCGGTGCAGACGGGCACGTCGCTCGCCGACCTCCAGCAGCTCGTGACCCAGGCGCAGGATCACGGCGGCGGATGGGTCGTCGTGGTGATGCACCACGTGTGCGACGCCTGCGATGCCGAGTCGATCACGCCGGACACGCTCTCGAGCTACCTGGACTGGCTCCAGGGCCAGGCCGGAGACGGCGTCTCGGTGCAGACCGTGCACCAGGTGATCGGCGGGGGCGAGGCGCCGCCGGTGTGGGGGCCGGACCCGACCGCGCCCCCGGGCGACATGCTCGCCAACCCGTCGCTCGAGACGGACACGAACGCCGACGGCGTGCCCGACTGCTGGCAGGTCGGCGGGTCGGGCATGAATACCTGGGACGCGGCGCACGTGACCGACGCCCACTCCGGCACGTTCGCCGAGCAGGTGACGATCTCGAGCTTCGCAAGCGGCGACCGCCGCCTCCTCTCGCGCCAGGATCTGGGCCAGTGCGCGCCGCCGGCAACGCCGGGCCACACCTACACCGTGTCGGCCTGGTACCACGGCAGCGGGACGATGCGGTTCGCGCTCTACTACCGAAACGCCCAGGGGGCGTGGATCTACTGGGCCCAGTCGGCGCTCGTTGCAACCGGCGTCGTCGTACACCCACGCCAGCTTCACGACACCGCCGCTGCCGGACGGCGCGCAGGGCCTCTCGGCTGCCCTCTCGCTGCGCTCGACCGGCTCGGTGACCGTCGACGACATGAACCTGACCGACGGCGGCCCTGCCGACTCGCCGCCCGCGGTGGCGATCACGTCGCCTGCGGACGGTGCGGCGGTGACGGGCACGGTCCCGATCCAGGCCGATGCGTCAGACGACGGCCAGGTCACCCGGGTGCGGTTCCTCCTGGACGGGGTGAGCCTCGGCACGCGCGTCGCCGGCCAGACGTTCCGGTGGAACTGGGACACGACGACCGCGGCCCCGGGGCCGCACGTCCTGACGGCGGTCGCGACGGACGACACCGGCCACGACACGACATCGGCGCCGGTGCACGTGACGGTGCCGAGCTCGCAGCCGCCGACGGTGTCGATCACCGCGCCGGCGGACGGTGCGGCCGTCACCGGCACGGTCACGATCAAGGCGGCGGCGTCGGACGACGGCCAGGTCACGCGGGTGCGGTTCTTCCTCGACGGGGTGAGCCTCGGCTCACGCGTCGCCGGCCAGACGTTCCAGTGGAACTGGAGCACGTCGACGGCGACGCCGGGCCCGCACACGCTGACCGCCGTCGCGACCGACGATGCCGGGAACCAGACGACGTCGGCGCCGGTGCATGTGACCGTCACGTGAGGTGGTGAGCGATCGGCCGACGCTGCGACTGCTGGTCGACGAGCGCCGCGGGCGGACGCGCCGCGCGGCGCTCGCGGCGCTGGGGTGCGAGGTGGCCCTGCTGCTCGCCGTCGTCTCGGCTCCGGCCAGCTCGGTGGTGCTCTTCGAGGACACGTTCTCGGGGCGGCCCGGGCTGATCACGAACGAGTACGCCGCCCACCATCCGGCCGACGCGCGGAGCCGGACCTCGCCGGGGTGGGTGGTCACCTCCGGTTCGCTCTTCGGGACGGGCGGCGCGGCGACCGACGGCGCGATCGACCGCGGCCCAGTCGATCCGAGCTCGACCGGGACGACCGACTCGGCGGTCTTCCGGGCCTACACGCGCGCGCGGTTCGAGCCCAGCTACTCGATCCGCTTCGACGCCCGGATCGCGCCGCCGGCCCGTCCGTCCGGACAGGCCTGGGACGGCTTCCACGTGATCGTGTGCGCTCGCTCGCCGGCCTCGGCCTACTACGTCTCGGTCGCGCGCCGCGACGGGCGCTCGGTCATCAAGAAGAAGACCGCGGGCGGCCCCATCGCCGGCGGCACCTACCGGGCGATCTCCCCCTACCGGCCGTTCGCGTTCCCCGACGACCGGTTCGAGGCCGTGCGGATCGACGTCACCCGAAACGGAGACGAGTCCGTCTCGATCGACCTCTACGTCGCCGGCCACCTGGTCGTGTCGGCGACCGACGAGACCGACGCCGCCTACTCGGGCGCGGGCCGAATCGGCCTTCGCGCCGACTGGACGCAGGTGTGGATCCGCGACCTCCAGGTGGTGGCTGGCTAGAACCACCGGGGCCAGGCCCTGTACGGGGCCTCGCCCCATGGGGGTTACGACACCGGGATGGTCTTCTGCGGGTCGATGAACGGCATCGGGACGACCGTCGCGCCTCGCGGGCCCCACTCCGTATCGACCTCGATGCGGGTGCCGTCGCGCGCGAGCTCCTCCGGCAGCCACACGTAGCCGATGTTCTTCTCGAGCCGCGGCGAGTGGCATGCCGAGGTCACCTTCCCGACCCGGCTGCCGGCGTGGCTCGCCTGCCATTTGGTGTTGTTGAGCGTGGGGAAGCGCTCGCCGTCGATCTCGACGCCGACGATGCGGCGCGTAACGCCGCGCTCGGCGATCGCCCGGAGGGCGTCTCGAGCGACGCAGTCGACGTTCAGGTCGACGAGCCGCTCGAGGCCCATCTCGTAGGGGTTGTTCTCGTAGGTCATGTCGGCGCCCCAGTTGAAGATGCCGCCCTCGATGCGACGGATGTCCACAGGGCCGGTCGGGCGGATGTCATAGGGCTCGCCGGCCCGCATGATCGCCTCCCACAGCTCGGATCCCTTCGAGCTGTCGCAGAGGTACACCTCGTAGCCGACCTCGGACGTCCAGCCGGTGCGGGTGACGACGACGGGGATGCCCTCGATCGCGGTCTCCGTGAACCAGTAGTACTTGAGGTCGAGGATGCCCTCGCCCAGCAGGTCGCGCATCACGTCCTTCGACCGCGGCCCCTGCACCTGGAGGGGGTGGACATCGGCCTCCCGGAGCTCGACATCCAGCCCGGCGTGCGCGGCGAGGCCCTTGGCGTAGAGCAGTGCGTCGCTCGAGGCGAGCGCCAGCCAGAACCGGTTTTCGTCCATCCGCGTCAGCACCGGGTCGTTCAGGATGCCGCCGTCCGGCGCACACACGAGCACGTACTTGGCCTGGCCCACTGCGCATTTCGAAAGGTCGCGCGGGGTGAGGAGCTGTGTGAACCGGAAGCCGTCGGGGCCGGAGATCTCGAGGCAGCGCTCGACGGCGACGTCCCACACGGTCACGTGGTTCAAGAGGTGCCAGTACTCCGCGTCGAAGTCGTCGAACCGGATCGGGAAGAGCATGTGGTTATAGACGGTGTATCCCAGCGGGCCGTACCGCTGCTCTGCCTCGTAGTACGGGCTCCGCCGCAAGCGGGCCCCGCATTGGACGAGGCCCATGTCGAACGCCGTGGGCTGCATCTCCGCACCTCCTACTCGCGTGCCGCGGTGTGCCGCGCGATGCTACCTGCTGGGCGTGACCGTGAAGTCGTCGAACCGGAACTCGTCGTTGTCGCCGCGGATCCCGACCGCGCCCGGGGCGGTGATCGGGGCGCAGCCGACGCCGCGGTCAGTGACCCGGAGGAGCCGGCGGCCGTTTCGTCGCATCGTGATCGTGACCGAGCCGTCGGCGTTGTCGCGGATCGCGGCCGAGACGTGCTTCCAGCGGCCGAAGCGGATCGGGTAGCCGGGCACCTCGCCGGGCCCGAGCTCGTAGTAGGTGCCGCCGTTCGTCGAGCCGCCGGCGCACTTCTTCTTCACGACGATCCGGCCGTCCCGGCGGTCGAACGAGGCGTAGTAGAGCTGGAATTCGGACTGGTAGTGCAGCCACACGTGCACGCCGTCCCAGTCCTCCGGCGGCGTCGGGTCAGACGACGTGAGCCGGAGGTTCTTGAGGTCGAAGCCGACCCGCACGTCCCCGAACCGGTGGGCGCGCGTGTTCAGCCGGAAGACGTCGGAGGCGTTGCACGGCGTGCCACGCCGCGACGCGCTCGAGCAGCCGTCGGGGTGCCCGGTCCAGCCCCGGCCGCCGCGCGCGAACAGCGACCCCGACGTCATCTGCCAGCGCGGATCGCGCGAGGGCAGGTGGTTCCAGTAGCGGTACTCGTTGGTGAGGAGGCCGTCGCGGACGTTGAAGCCGTCGTGGAAGAGCGCGGCCCGCGCGGGGGCCGGCGCGACCGCCGCGGCGAGGAGTGCGAGAAGGATGGCGACGCGTCCCGGCATGCCGCTGATGCTGCCCGTGGATAACGAGATCGGGCAAGCGAATTCTCCGATCCCTTACGGAATCCTGAGGTGAGGGGGCGCGGAAGGGTAAGATCGGCGGGCGATGGCCAGGACGACCGATCCGAAGCTCAAGCTCATCGCCGCGGTGCCGCTCTTCGCCGGGTTCAACCGGCGCGAGATCGAGGCCCTGGGACGGCTCATGGATGAGGTCGACGTGAAGGACGGGCGCGTGCTCATGCGCGAGGGCGCGGTGGGCCGGGAGTTCTTCATCGTCGTCTCGGGCAGCGTGCGGGTCGAGCGAAACGGGCGCAAGATCAACGAGCTGGGGCAGGGCGACTTCCTGGGCGAGATCGCGCTCATCGACGGCGGGCCGCGCACCGCGACTGCGATCGCCGCCGAGCCGTGCCGGCTGCTGGTGCTCGCGGCGAGCGGCTTCCGCACGCTCGTCTCGAAGTACCCGACGGCGCAGGGCAAGATCATGAAGGCCCTCGCGGAGCGGCTCCGCGAGGCGCAGCCCCGCGCCGTCCATTGACGGTCATTTAACGTACTGCGGATGACCGTCCACGTACGCTTCGCGCCGAGCCCGACGGGCTCGCTCCATCTGGGGAGCGCCCTGACGGCGCTCGTGAACCGCCTCTTCGCGAGCAGCCAGGGCGGGACGATGCTGCTTCGGATCGACGACACCGATGCGGAGCGCACCGTCGCGGGCGCCGAGGACGCCATCCTCGCCGACCTGGCGTGGCTCGGGATCGGCTGGGACGAGGGGCCGGTCCGCCAGAGCTCGCGCATCGAGCGGCACGTCGAGGCGGCGAACGCGGCCGAGCACACGTCGATCCGCGACGGCGCGCTCTACCTGGCCGCGCCCGGCGTGCGGCCGTTCGTGATCGTGCGCGGCGACGGGCGCCCGACCTACCACTGGGCGAGCGTCGTGGACGACCTCGACTTCGGCATCACCCACATCATCCGCGGCGGCGACCACCGCGCCAACGAGGATCTGCACGCCGCCGGCTTCCGGGCGCTCGGCGCCGAGCCGCCCGCCTTCATCCACCACGCGATCGTGCTCGGCGGCGACGGCAAGCTCTCAAAGCGGGAGGGAGACGCCTCGGTCGCCGACCTGCGAGCTGCGGGGTATCCGCCCGAGGCGGTCGTCAACATGCTCGGGCTCGTCGCGAGCTCCGGGCCCGGCGAGGTGCTCGACATGGACGGGCTCGTGGCCCGGTTCGACCCCGACCGGATCGCCCGCGGTGACGTGCGCCTCGACCCGGCTCGGCTCCGGTCGCTCTCGGCGCTTCACCTGGCGCAGCTGGGGAACGCGGAGCTCGTCGCCGCGGTCCTGCCGTTCTGCCCGCCCGGCACCCCGGCCGCCGCGGTCGAGGCGATGGCGCCGGCCCTGCGAGGCGCCCACACGCTGGTCGAGGCGGCCGATCTCGTCGCGTGCGTCCTCGACGCGCCCGCCGAGCGCTCGACGCTCCCCGAGCTGGCGGAGCTCCGCCGCGGGCTTCCCGAGCGACTCGACGAGATGCAGGCCCGCGAGCTCGTCGACGAGCTCCGCCGGCGCGGGATCCCGCTCAAGCATGCGCGGCTCGCGCTGACCGGGAGGACGACCGGGCCTGAGCTCTGGGCGGTCCTCGCGGCGCTGCCGCGGGACGAGGCAGTGCGGAGGGCGGCGTGAGGCTGCGCGACACGCTCACCGGCGAGCTGCGCGAGCTGGAGGCGGCGGCCGACGGGACGATCGGCTTCTACGTCTGCGGCCCGACCATCTACGACCGCATCCACGTCGGAAACGCCCGGCCCGTGGCCGTGTTCCTGCAGATGAAGCGCTATCTGGAGTGGCGCGGGCAGCCCGTGCGACTGGTCGAGAACATCACCGACATCAACGAC
The DNA here is from genome assembly GCA_963821535.1 of uncultured Actinomycetes bacterium. Taxonomy (GTDB): domain Bacteria; phylum Actinomycetota; class Thermoleophilia; order Gaiellales; family JAICJC01; genus JAICJC01. The sequence goes on from CAWGEC010000011.1 coordinate 126,962, forward strand.
AAGATCTACGTCGCCGCCCGCGCGCGGGGCGTGCGCTCCGACGATCTCGCGGCCGAGATGGCGCGGGCCTTCATCGACGACACCGACCGGCTCGGCCTGGGCCGGCCCGACGACGAGCCGCTGGCAAGCGAGACGATCCCCGAGATCGTGGCCCTGATCGAGGAGCTGGTCGCCTCGGGGCATGCGTACGAGGCGGGCGGCGACGTCTACTTCGCCGTGCGCACGTTCGACCGCTACGGCGAGCTCTCGGGACAGCGCGTGGACGAGGTCGAGTCCGGGGAGCGTGTCGAGCCCGGCGAGCACAAGCGCGACCCGGTCGACTTCGCCCTCTGGAAGGCGACGAAGGACGACGAGGACACGTGGTGGCCCTCGCCGTGGGGCAACGGGCGCCCGGCGTGGCACATCGAGTGCTCGGCGATGGCCGAGAAGCTGCTCGGGCGGGAGTTCGCCGTGCACGGCGGCGGCCGCGATCTGATCTTCCCCCACCACGAGAACGAGATCGCGCAATCCTGCTCGATCGGCCGCGGGTTCGCGCGGGTGTGGGCTCACAATGGGATGCTCGAGCTGCGCGGCGAGAAGATGTCGAAGTCGGAGGGCAACATCGAGAGCCTGGCCGATGCGCTGGACGAGTGGGAGCCGGAGACGCTGATCATGCTGTTCCTCCAGGCGCACTACGGCAGCCCGATGGAGTACTCCGACGCCACCCTCGAGCAGGCCCGCAGGGCGTGCGCCACGCTGCGCGAGCGGCTGCGCTCGGGGTCGGGGGACGATCCGGCCGTGCGCGACGCCGTGTGCGACGCGCTCGACGACGACTTCAATACGCCGCGCGCCCTCGCGGTGCTCTTCCGCGCGCCACCGGAGGCCCGCGACACCGTGGCCGAGGTGCTGGGCGTGCTCGGGCTGGGCGGGCTGTCGGCTGAGGACGTGGCGGCGCCCGCCGAGGTCGAGGACCTCGCGAAGGCGCGCGACGAGGCGCGTGTGCGGCGCGACTATGCCGAGTCGGACCGGCTCCGGGAGGAGATCGCGGCCCGCGGCTGGGAGGTGCGCGACACGGCCCAGGGCCACGACCTCGTCCGCCGTGGCTGAGGTCGTCTACGGCCGCCGGCCGGTCTTCGAGGCCCTCCGCGGCCGGCGCGAGGTGGCGCGGGTCTGGTGCACGGAGCGCTCGCGCGGGGCGCTCGAATGGCTGCCGGAGCGCGTCTCGGTGGAGGCGCCGGAGCGGCTGGCGGCGCGGGCCGGGAGCGAGGAGCACCAGGGCGTGGTGGCCGAGGTCGCGCCGTACCCGTATGCCGGCGTGGCCGAGGTCATGCGCGGTGAGCGGCCGCTCGTCGTCGCGCTCGACGAGGTCACCGACCCCCACAACCTGGGTGCCGTGGCGCGCGTGGCCGAGTGCGCGGGCGCCGGCGGCCTCGTCATCACCCGGCGGCGGTCGGCGGCGGTGACGGCGGCGGTGTGCCGCGCGTCGGCAGGCGCCGTCGAACATCTGCGGATCGCGCGCGTCGAGAATCTCGCCCAGTTCCTGATCGACATCCGCCGCCCCGGCCTCTGGAGCTACGCCGCCGTCGCCGGGGCAGGCACCGCGTACCACGCCGGCGACTACCGCGATGGGGCGGTGTTCGTCCTCGGGGCGGAGGGGCGGGGGCTGCGGCCGCGGGTACGGTCGTCGTGCGACCAGGAGGTGTCGATCGCCCTCGGCGGCCGGGTCGAGTCGCTGAACGTGTCGACGGCGGCGGCGGTGCTCCTCTTCGAGGCACGGAGGCAGCGGGGCGATGGCTGACGACCTCTACGTCCTCGACGGCGACAACATCACCCATGTCCGCGGCGCCGGGTCGGACTACATCCGGGCGCGGGAGCAGCTCGTCGGCGACGTCGCCGGGTTCGCGTCGGAGGCCGGGATCGACGTCGTGCTCGTGTTCGACGGCGAGGGCCGCGGCCGCCAGATCGGGCGCGTGCGGGTCGTCCACTCCGGGCGCGAGACGGCAGACACCGTGATCGAGCGCCTGGCGCACCGCAGGGCCGGCGAGGACGCGGGCAGCGCGGGCGGCGTGACGGTCGTCTCGAACGACGCCGTCCTGCGGCATGTGGCCCAGCGCGGGGGAGTGCACGCGATGAGCGCGCGCGAGTTCCTCGACCGGCTGGGCGCCGCCCACCGCCAGCGCCCACCTGCACCCGAGACGCGCGGCCGCACCACGCTCGGCGACAAGCTCGACCCCGAGGTCCGCGCCGCGCTCGAGCGCATGCGCCGCGGCCAGTAGGGGGTCAGACCCCGCATCGGCGCCCGTGGCGGATTCTGCGCGAGAACTTGACATATCGCCTGCGTGCGCTTAGAGTTCCCGTCCGTCCCTAAAGCTGTACTCGAGGGTCAGGTTTATGTGACTTGAGGGTTGGCTTCTCCCGGAGGTTTGAACGGTGGCGACATCGAGAGCAGCGGCCGCGGCCCGAAGCGGCGTACGAACGTGGCGCGAGCCCCACGAGCTCGCCCTGATCGCCGCGGCGCGCAACGGGGACGAGCGTGCGATGGACGAGCTGATCCGCCGCTACCACGGGTTCGTGCGGCTGAAGGCCAGCTCGTACTTCCTCGCCGGCGGCGACGGCGCAGACCTCGTCCAGGAGGGCCTGGTCGGGCTCTTCAAGGCCGTGCGGGACTTCCGCTCCGACAAGGAGACGTCGTTCCGGTCATTCGCCGAGCTCTGCATCACCCGCCAGATCATCACGGCGATCAAGACGGCGACCCGGTACAAGCACGCGCCGCTCAACACCTACGTCTCGTTCAGCCACACGCCGGCCGGCCAGGATCTCGACACGGATTGCACGCTCGGGGATGCCCTGCCGGGCCCGGCGGTCGACGACCCGGCGACGTGCGTCATCTCCTCGGACGAGCTGAAGAGCCTGCTCGAGTGCCTCAGCTCGACGCTTTCGCCCCTCGAGTCCCAGGTCTTGACCTACTACCTGGAAGGACGCAGCTACGAGGCGATCGGCGATCTCATCGGCTGCGACCCCAAGACGGTCGACAACGCGCTCCAGCGGGTCAAGCGGAAGGTGCTGGCCCATCTCCAGGCGCGGCGCCAGCTCTCCTAGCGCCGATTCGATACTCGCCGCCTCGTGCTATAGCATCCCTGTGGAAAACCGACTGCGGCGGCGTACCCCATTCCTGAGCGCCGCCCTCCTGTGGCCGGCCGGCGCATGCCTCCCCCTCCGCGTCGGCCGGCCACTTCCAAGGTACGGGCGTGCTGCGGTCTGGCAACACCCGGGTCTGGCCGACTGCCTGAGCCCGCGGTAGGCTCGGGAGAGCGCCGGGATAGCTCAGCTGGTAGAGCCTCCGATTTGTAATCGGACGGTCGCGGGTTCGAGTCCCGCTCCCGGCTCTCGGAAGCGAGGCGACACGAGGCGACAAACCCGTTGGAGCGCCGTTTCGCGCCTAACCATCAGGCGCTGGTCGTGGACGCTACGTGCAGGCGTTTTCTGCGGGATGGCACCAATACGGCACCACGCAGCCACCACAGCAGTCCCGGGGACGTTGCCGAAGCTGTAGCGCCGGTCCGAAAATCAGTAGCGCGAGCGCCGGTTTCGTTCGCGGAAGGACGGCCCGCGACGCGTCGGTTCAGATGCCCAGTAGTTGGCGCTTCTTCGCGGTGAATTTCCTCCTCGGTGATGAGGCCCTGGTCGCGTAGCTCCCCGAGCTGCCTGATCTGCTCGGCAACGTTGTTCGTGTCGCCTGCGGGAAGGCCGGAGCTGCTGCAGTGGGAGTCGTTTGCGGCGTGCGGCGTGCGGTCTCGGATTCGTGGACGCGATCGCGTCCAACTTCTCCTTCGTGAAGATGTTCGTCACCCTGTGCTCTGAGCCGCCGGCGTTGAAGACGAGCGAGTGGCTCACGAAGCCCTTGTCTGCCTTGACCGAGTTGATGCGGTCATACGGCCAGTCGACAAACTCGCGTCGGACCATGCCCATCCATATGAAGATGACCCGCTGGTTGGTGACCGCGAGGATGCCGTTCTTGGTCTCCACGCGAGCCTTCATCAGATGGAGCACCTGCTCCTCGTCGTGCAGCCCCTCGGGCAACTCACGCAACTCGCGTTTCACGCCCGTCATCTGACCCATTTGGCGGTCGACCAGCTCCTGAACCTCGGGCGCGATCTCCTTGGCCATCGCAGCTCCTCTCGTCTGGATGTGCCCGCCAACGGTGGGCCGTGACGAGAATATCTGGACCGAACCTTCCCGGTGGGTTACGCGTGGCTTGACCGCAGATCCGAGTTCCGAGTCAGGCCCGCCTACGCGTCCGGCATGGACGACGTCCATGTCGCGCCGAGCCCCTGCTCGCTCTGCGTCCCGTTTGCATCGACCGCTGCCCGGGCGCTGCTCTGCCGGCCTCGAGACCTGCCCCTGCTCTGAGTCGGGCCGGTGGCTCTGCCGCGAACCCGGCGGCGACTCGCGCAGGTTCGAGCATTGGGCGATCGACGCGGTGATGGAACGCAGAGAACTCGAGCCGCTCGCCGGGGATTGCAGGCGTGCCACACGACGTGGTCGTGATGGCGCTACCCGTACCCATAGACCCCTGCCTGCCCACCCGGCGATGCCATGACAGACCGGCCATCCTTCTGGACCAACCCTACGAAGGAGCGCAATGCCCGAACTCTCCAAGCCCAACCGAGGAACCATCGTCGCTTCCGCGCTACTGGCGGCGGGCATGACAGGCACGTCGTCGACCCGAATGGGCCGGTCGGATCACGCTGTTCGGCGTCGCAGCCGCCGCAGCGCTGTATCTCATCGCCCGTCCGTTCCGGAAGGTTGTTCGGCGGCTCGCTGCAGCACCTTCCCCAGCCCGTCCTTCGTCGCCGCGGTGGCCCGGATTGTGCCGGTGGTACCGTGGCAATGGTCGTGGCTGTGATGGGCGGTCTCTTCACGCTCTGGCTGACGACCGACCTGGCCCGGCCGCTCGTCTACGGTGCTGGTGGGGATTCTCTCTCCTCGCCGCGTGGTTGAGCCGGCGGTCACCGCGCTCGTCGCCTACCGCTCGCTAGGAACCGCCGAGTAACCAGCCAGCCGGTGTTGGCGCCCCACCAGGCACCATCTGAACCCCGTTCTCGCCTGTCCTCGTCGGGGGTTACTGCCGCGTCTCGCCCCGGTCTGGCAGGGGGGGACCTCGTGTGTGGGGGCACGAGCTTCGAGCGTCAAGAGGGGCGAGACGCGGCGGGAGTGGCGGCCACCCTCAGTGGGAGACCCCTGACCGCCCGTCGAAGAAGTGGACGGCGAGAATAGCGAGCCGTTCGCTGCCTGGCACTCCCCGGATTGCGGTATCAGGCCTACCCAAACCGGAGGAGAAACCCGCTCGCAGCGACATTTCGGGGCCGCGCTCGCTAATCATGAGGCATCCGCTCGATGCTGACGCGGATAGCTCGGCCCCGCGGCGAGCCACACGTCCACCGCTTCCCATAGGCCACGTCCTCGCCGTCCCGACTCAACCCATGCACCTCGAGCTCCAGGATCCGCCCGAAGTAGTCGTCCCATGCTCTCGCGGCGCCGTCATGCTGGCGCACCTCATGCTCATCCGGCAGCTCGCCGTCGGTCGTGACCGTCCACCGCACCATTGGCACCCTTCGCCCACATGGGCACGCGACATCCGGGGTCTGCTTTTTTTTTTTTTTTTTTTTTTTTTTTTTTTTTTTTTTTTTTTTTTACACCCTTCGCCCACATGGGCACGCGAAGTCGGGGTCTGCCGGGCCCGGCCGAGCCGCGACGGGGGGGAGGTTCCCACCCTGGCGGGTCCCCCATCCCGCCGTCATCCACCTCTAAAGCGGGTGGGCCGCCTACTCAAGAGGCGGGGGCGGGATGTTGCGCCACGCTAGCCACCGCCCCAGCCCCGCGCATCAGGAGAACTACTGCCCTGCGCCGGAGAACTACTACCTCCGGACACGCCGAGTCGAGTCGGCGCGCGAGGCGAGGCGCGCCCTTTAGGGGGCTCCCCCGATGCACCTGCCGATCGCAGCGCGGTAGCGTCCGAACCCTTCTAGCTGGACGGAGGCCGAAATGAGCATCTCGGCCAAGTGGTACGTCCTGGTCACGTCAGTGAGCAAGAAGAGCGTGTTCGCGACGATGGGGCCATACCCGACCGAAGCGGACGCAGTGCAGGCGGCCGATACCGCCAGAGTGCCGCACTACCATGTCGCGCTCTCAAGCTCGAAGCTGAACGTCGCGCCGCCGAGTTGGCGCTGAACTCTCGGTTACCCGTTATGCGGTGGTTTACACGCCGCCGGCCAGATCCACGACTTCGCAGTCGCGATCGGGACACCGAACCGCCGCGTAACCTGCCTGCACCTCAGGCCGCCGGCGTGGAGCTCGCGAGCCTTCGACCGGCAGGTCGTCCGTACGACCCTTTCGGCGTGCGCTGACTTCGGCGAGCCGGGGGAGGCGGTGCCACGACAAGAAGTAACGCGCCCCATTCCTGTCATCTCGCCGGCGAGGACGAGTCTTAGTGCCGCGTCACGGCGGATAAGCAAACCCCTATCGTCGTCGGATTGGGACACCCGACGAAGGATCTAGTGCCTCACCTAACGTCATCAGTCGCGGCTACAATTGACGCATCATGATTAGTCCTGATACAGAGCTCGTTGTACCTCTCGCCTCGCGAGACCGCTGACCTGCTCGGCGTGAGCCGGCCAGACGGTCTATCGCCCCTGCCATCGCGGCGCATTCCATCGGTTTCGCGTCGGCGGCCAGGTGCGCATCCCACGCCGAGAACTCGACAGAGTCACTTACCACCCCAACCCACGAGGAGACAGCAGCATGAGAGTGTTCGAACATCGACCGCCGCGCACAGGGCACGCCCGGCGGCATTCACCGAACCGCCACCCACCGCCCGAGCCGCGCTACCCCGCCTCGACAAGGCGATGGAGAAGCTCGACGCGCTCCGACAAAAGCAGACCGAGCTCCTGTTCGAAGCGCAGCGTCTCCGCGACGGCCTCCCTGCCGCCCGCGAACACGACCGCGCCGAAGCAGCCGAAGCAGCCGCCAACGGCGAACCCTGCCCACCCTCCACCGCCGACGCAGCCGAAGCCGAAGCCGCGAGCATTTGTCGATCGCCGTGTCTTCAACATCCATGGCCGCCCGATCTTTCATGGCCGTACTTCACTCGCGAGGTCTGGCACCCCGCCTTGAAGCTCGCCGGGCCTGGAGAAGCGCCCACCGTACTCGCTGCGGCACACCTTCGCGTACTGGTCGCTCCGCGCCGGCGTTCCGATCGCGACTCTGGCCCGTGAGATGGGGCACGCGTCGACGGAGCGGACGTTCGCGGTCTACGGCGGGTGGTGCCATGAGATGGGCGCCGACGCCGCGGCGTTGCGCGCATCTTGGGCTAGTGGCCCTCATGTGGCACTCGACGAGGCGGAAACCGAGTCGTAGAGCGGA
>CAWGEC010000012.1:0-244540 GCA_963821535.1 uncultured Actinomycetes bacterium
TCGCTCGTCGAGTACTCCCGGCACTAGCCGCAACATTGGGGTCTGACCCCGTTGTTGCGCGAGTGAAACCGGGGTCTGACCCCGTTCTTTCAGCCGCTACTCGCCTGCGAGCTCGCGCCGCTCCTGCTCCATCGCGCGGCGCAGGATGCTCGACCGTGTCACGCGGTCGAGATCGTCGAACGCGAGCGTCGCGATATGCGAGCCGCGGCGGTCGCGCAGCACCTCGGCCACATTCGCGTCGGCGTCGAGGCGGAAGCCGAGCCCCGCGTCGTCCATCGCCACCCGCATCCGCTCGCCGACCGAGAGGGAGCGGCGGGTGATGATCTGCACGTCGTCGGCCGAGAGCTGAAGCGCGTGCGCCGGGAAGGTCGAGGGCTCGCCGTCGAGCCGGCAGGTCACCGGCTCCCAGACCGACATGCGGACGTGGGCGTGGCGGCCGGCGTTCACCTGCTCCTGCTCGAACACCGCCTTGAACATGCGCTGCTCGGTCGCCAGGTCGAGGTCTGCGAACTCGAGGCCGTACCGGCGCATCCCGTCCCGCAGCCGCTCGGCATGGGCGACGTGGCCCTCGAGCTTGAACGGCGTGCCGTCGGCGACCTCGAAGGCGAGCCGCACCCCGTCGCCCTTCTCGAGCGACCGGTCGGTGACCACGCAGACGCCGCCGGCCGAAAGGTCGACCGACCGCACCATCATGAGGCTCGCCGATCCGTCGGGCGCCACCGCCAGGCAACGCACCGGCAGCCGGACCATCACCCGGAAGAACTCGCGCCGTTCCTCGTCCACCCCCTACTCATCGGCCTTCGGGCCGAGGCGGTTGAGATCCGGCTACTCCTCGCTCATGAACGGATAGCGGTAGTCGGTCGGCGGCACGAACGTCTCCTTGATCGTCCGCGGGCTCACCCACCGGATCAGGTTCCACATCGAGCCCGCCTTGTCGTTCGTCCCGGAGGCCCGCGCGCCGCCGAACGGCTGCTGGCCGACGACGGCGCCGGTCGGCTTGTCGTTCACGTAGAAGTTGCCGGCCGCATTGCGAAGCGCGCTCGCCGCGTGCTCGATCGCGCGCCGGTCGGTGGCGAAGACGGCGCCGGTCAGGGCGTACGGCGACGTCGAGTCGACCAGGCCGAGCGTGTCGTCGACCCGCTTCTCGTCATAGACGTAGGCCGTGACGACGGGGCCGAAGAGCTCGCGCCGCATGAGGTCGAAGCCGGGGTCCGAGGTCTCGACGACGGTCGGCGAGACGAACCAGCCCTTGGAATCGTCGGTCTCGCCGCCGACGACCACGCTGGCGTCGGCCGCCCCGGTGGCCAGCTCGACGGCCTCCTTCTGGGTCGTGAACGACGGCTTGTCGATCACCGCGCCCATGAAGTTGCGGAAGTCGCGCACGTCGCCCATCCTGATCTCGGACACCTGCTCGGCCAGCGCCTCGCGCATCTCGGGCCACAGGTTCGAGGGCGCATAGACCCGCGATGCGGCCGAGCACTTCTGCCCCTGGTACTCGAATCCGCCGCGGACGACCGCGGTGACAACGGCGGCCGGGTCGGCGGAGGGGTGCGCGAAGATGAAGTCCTTGCCGCCGGTCTCGCCGACGAGCCGCGGGTACGTGCGGTAGCTCGAATGTTCTGGGCCACCGTCTTCCACATCCCCTGGAAGACGTCCGTCGAGCCGGTGAAGTGGATGCCGGCGAGGTCGGGATGCGCGATCACGGGGTCGCCGATCGCGCGGCCCGAGCCGAGCACCATGTTGATGACGCCCGGCGGAAGCCCCGCCTCCTCGTAGAATCTTCATGAGGAAGTGGGCCGAGTAGACGGCGGTCGACGCCGGCTTGAAGAGGACGGTGTTCCCCATCAGCGCCGGCGCGGTCGGCAGGTTCCCGGCGATCGCCGTGAAGTTGAACGGCGAGACGGCGAAGACGAAGCCCTCGAGCGCGCGGTAGTCGATCCTGTTCCAGATGCCCGGCGAGGAGATCGGCTGCTCGCTCGATCAGCCGGTGCATGTAGGAGACGTTCCAGCGCCAGAAGTCGGTCAGCTCGCAGGCTGCGTCGATCTCGGCCTGGAACGCCGTCTTCGACTGGCCGAGCATCGTGGCGGCGTTCATCGTGTCGCGCCACGGCCCGGCGAGCAGCTCCGCCGCCCGCAGGAAGACCGACGCGCGCGCCTCCCACGAGAGCGCCGACCACTCGCGGCGGGCCTCGGCGGCCGCGGCGATCGCCCGCGCGACCTCCTGCTCTCCGCCCTGGTGGTACGTCCCGAGGACATGCTGGTGGTCGTGGGGCATGACGACGTCGACGGTGCGCCCCGTGCGCACCTCCTCGCCGCCGATCACCATCGGGATCTCGACCTGCCGGCCGGCCATCTCGTCCAGGCGGGCCTTGAGGCTGGCCCGCTCGGGCGAGCCCGGCGGGAAGTCGCGCACCGGCTCGTTGACCGGCTGGGGAAGGTGGAAGACTCCTGTGCTCATACCGCGGAGCCTAACGGAGCCCGCGCTACGCCCCCGCGGGGCGTCTCGGACGGCAGCCGCAGGAGATCGCGGATCGAGACGATGCCGACCAGCTTGCCGGCGTCCACGACCGGGACGTGGCGGTAGCCGCCGTGCACCATCATCGCGGCCGACATGCCGATCGTGGCGTCCGGCGCGACGGTGTCCGGGTCGGCCGTCATCCACTCCGAGACGGTGCCCTCGATGGTGCCGCGGCCGGCTGCGCGCAGGACGTCGCGCTCCGTGAGGATGCCGACGAGTCGGTCGCCCTCGACGACGAGGATGGCGCCGACCCGGCGGTCGGCCATCCGGTGGGCCGCGTCGACCAGCGTGTCCGAGGGGCCCGTGGTGAGCAGTCTCCCCGACATCACGGCCGACACGAGCTCGTTCTCGGACCGGCTGTAGGGCATGGGGCGACGATCTTACCCACTACCATCCGGCCATGCCCGCTCAGGCCTACAGGGGGAAGCCGTGCGTGTGCCAGCACCGGCTCGAGCTGTGCGACCAGCGCTGCGTGGCCGACATGCTCGACACGACGTTCTACATCGCCTGCCTGAAGCTCACCGGGCGGCGGTGCCTGGTCGTCGGGGCCGGAGATGTCGGGCTCGAGAAGGCCGAGGGACTTTTGGCCTGCGACGCCGCCGTCCACGTGATCGCGCCGGAGGCGTGCGACGAGATCCGCGCGCTCGCAGCGGCGGGCGACCTCGAGTGGACGCGAGCGGCCCTTCGCCCCGGGCGACCTCGAGGGCCACTTCCTCGCGATCGCCGCGACCTCGAACACCGACGTCAACATCGCCGTCTTCGAGGAGGCCGAGCGGCGATCGATGCTGTGCAACGTCGTCGACGTCCCGCCGCTCTGCAGCTTCATCCTCCCGGCCATCGTCCGCTCCGGCCCGATCGCCATCGCGATCTCCACCGCCGGCGCGAGCCCCGCGCTCGCCAAGCGGATGAAGCGCGAGATCGGCGAGCTGTACGGCCCCGAGCACGCCGAGCTGGCCGCGATTCTGAACGACGTGCGCGGATGGGCCAAGGCCACGCTTCCGACGTTCGCCGACCGGCGCGACTTCTTCGAGGCGATCGTGAACGGCGAGCCCGATCCGATCGCGCTCCTGCGCGCGGGCGACCGCGATGGGGTGGAACGGCTTGTGGCGGAGCGCCAGGCCGCCGCCGAGCGGGCCCCGGCGCCGACCTGAGCCGGGCTACGACGCCGCCGCCGACGCGGAGGCCGCCGACGCTTCGTCGGCGACCGGAGCCGCCTCGTTCTGCACCGCCGCACCGCCCCGGCGGCCGCGCCGGCCCCGGCTGCGGCGACGGCGATCGCGGCGATCGGGCGACGCTCCCACCGGCTCGCCGCGGGCGATCTTGCGGACGGCGCCGGGGCGTGAGTCGCGCACGACCTCGCCGTCGGCGCCGCGGAGCTCGAACTCGACCCGGACGCGGCCGCGGACGCCGGCGGTCTTGAGCTGCGCGAGCACGCGCCGGGCGGCGTCATCTGCGAGCACGGCCGCCTCGTCGGTCTCGAGCGGCAGCACGAGCCCGGCGCCGTCGACCCGCACCGGCGCCGTGCGCTCGCTGCGGTCGGGCTCATTCAGAAGCTTGGGAACGGCGACGGCCAGCGGTGCGATCTCGGCCGCCGCCGCACGCACCTCGACCGCGGTCGCGGAGGTCCGCTCTCCGTCGCCCGAGAGCCGCCAGCGAAGCTCGGGCCCGACCTGCGCGGCGAGCACCTCGTCCGCGTCGTCTCGGAGCCGCACGGCGACCGCCGGCGTCACCTCGACCTCGACGACGCCGTCGACGCGCTTCACCGGGGTCGCCGGAGGCGTCGAGCCGACGACCGCGCCGTTGAACGACACCGTCTCGGCCGCCTTCTCGGCCTTGCGCTTGGTCTTTCGCGCCTGCTTGGAGCGCTGCGCCGGGGCCGGGATGTTGGAGCCGAGGGCGGCCGCCAGCCGGATCGGGTCCTCCGACAGCGTGCGCCGGGCGGACTCGATCAGCCGCTCGCCCTGCGTACCGCGCCGCGGCGCCGCAACGGCCAGGAGCGCGGCGCCCGCCTCGAGCGGCGCGTCGCGGGCGATCGCGGCGAGCCGCAGGCAGGCCTCGCTGTGCTCGCCGTCGGACTTCGCGCCTGCCAGGGCGCCGAGGAGGCTGCGGCCGTCCTGGATATGGCTCCCGGCATAGCGGTACTCGTGGTCGCGGGCGGCGCGGGCGAGCTGCCACGTCCACGCGACGATCCGGTCGGGCGGCGCCTCGATCTTGCCGTCGCCCATCGCCAGGAGCAGCACGCGGGCGCCCTGGCCGCGGTCCTGCTGCCATGTCGGCGCGGCCTCGACGAGGCGGCAGGCCATGGCGAAGGTCGTCTGGCTCGGGCCCGCCGCGGCGAGGTCGCCGAGGCTCGAGAGGCGAAGCTTGCGGTGCTTGTTCTCGGCCGCGCACGTGAAGAAGAAGAGCTCTCGGGCCTCGGGCTGGAGGGCGACGATCCGCTCGGTCAGGGTGTGCACGTCGCCGGGCGCGAGCTGGCGGGCCGCGACGGTGGCCCAGGCGCGCTGCTCGTCGAGCGGCAGCTTCGAGGCGTCGACGTGCTTCCACTGGCTCGCGATGACGCCGACCCGGCGCTCGGGGTCGTCCGACACCGGGACGATCCAGTTCGCCTCCTTCACGATCGGCCGCGCGGGCTTGCGGCGGCCGCGGCGGCGGCGCGGCGGCGGCGGCGTGACGAGGCCGCCCGGCCGGTAGGCGTCGACGTCGAGCAGCGAGTGCAGGGTGACGACCCGCTCGGAGTGCGGCGCGCCGACCTCGGCGAAGTCGACGACCACGCCCGCCTCCTTGCGCCGGTGCAGGCGCATGATCCGGCCGACGCGCTGCTGGTAGACGCGCCGGCTCGCCGTCGGCGCGAGGTGCATGCACACGGTCGCCCGCGGGGCGTTCCACCCCTCCGCGAGGATCTGCGCGTTCACGAGCACGTTCGTCTCGCCGCGCTCGTACGCGGCCAGCGTCTCGGCCAGCTCGCGCGGCGGCGTGCGTCCCGAGACGGCCGCGGCCGCGAGGCCGATCGCACGCATCGCGGCTGCCACGCGCTCGGCGTGGTCGACGCCGGCGGCGTAGACGATCCCCGGCGTGTCGCCGAACCGGCTCTGGTAGAGGTCGGCGGCGGCGAGGTTGAGCGGGTCGATGTCGAGGGCCGCGGCCAGCTGGCCCTGGTCGAAGTCGCCGCCGACGATGTCGACCTGCCGGAGCGACGCGATCGGCTTCACCCGCACGCACCGAAGCGGGGCCACGACGCCGCGGCGGACGGCCTCGGCGAGCGGGAAGTCGGCGACCTCGGCGGGGAACACGTCGCCGACGTGCTTCTGGAGGAGCTGGTCGGTCGCGGTCATCCCGATGTACACGGGCTCCGAGAAGCGGCGGATGGCCGCCGCCGTCTTCTCGCCGAGCGCGGTGTGGGCCTCGTCGCAGACCACGACGCCGTAGACGTCGCGCTTGATCTGGTCGGCGTGCTTGATGAACCACGCGTACGTGTTGATCGTGAGCGGCGGGATGCGCGGGGTCGGCTGGCCGATCAGCACCGGCTCGTGAAGGCGATGGCCGTAGCCCTCGTGGGTCAGGTCGCGCGTGAACTGGTTTACGAGCAGCCGCCGATGGGTCAGGATCAGGACGCCGGTGGTGCGGCCCGCCTCGACGAACCCGGCCGCGGCGATCGTCTTGCCCGACGCGGTGGGGTGCTTGAACCGGTAGCGGCGCCCGGCGCCGGGGTCGGGCAGAGCGGGCTCGTCGACCGAGACGTCGTCGTCGTCGAGCTCCACGGCGGCGACGGCCGGATCGCGCCAGTCCCCGGCGTAGTCCTCGTCGTCCTCGACGTCCTCGTCCTCGTCGTCATCCTCGTCCTCGTCGACGTCCTCCTCATCCTCCTCGTCGTCGACGTCCTCGTCCTCGTCGTCCTCGTCCTCGTCCTCGTCCGGCTCGTACTCGCCGATCTCCTCGTCGTCCTCGTCGACCTCGGCATCGTCGATCTCGCCGTTCCCGTTTCCGTTCCCGTTCTCGTCGTCGTCCTCGTGGAGCGCGCGGCGCTCCAGGTCGCCGATCAGCGCGGCGAGCTGGCCGGCGAGGGCGTCGACCTGGTGCCGGCGCAGCGTCGTCCCGGAGGCCAGCTTCGGCTGGGGGTCGTTGAGGACGCGGTCGAGCCCGAGCACGAGCGCGTAGTCGCGCCTCCACTCGTAGCTCGGCTCGAGCAGGCCCCGGTCCATCTCCGCGAGGGCGGCGTCGAGCGCGGCGCGCCGGACCGTGCCTTCGGCAAGCGCGACCGCAGGGTCCTCGCCTTCATGCAGTAGCGGCTCCCCGCACCACGCCTCAGCGCGATGGGCGGCCGCTTCGGGGTCGGCCTCGAAGCGAACTGTCATGGGTCCTGCCGTCGGGTGTGCGGGCGCCGTGGGGCGACACCGACGGTGGAGGTCAGTGTAGCCGATCGGCCTCGGCGCGTGCCGCCTGGAGGCCCGATCGAACCAGGGCGCAGAGCGGATCGTACAGGCTCGCGCCGGCCGCGACGACGCAGTCGGCGCCGTCGAGCCCCGGGTCGAGGATGCCCGTCACGCCCCCCGCCTCGGCGACGAGCAGGAGGCCGGCGGCCCGATCCCAGTCGCGGATCCCGGCCTCGTAGAAGCCGTCCAGCCGCCCGCACGCGACCCAGGCGAGGTCGATCGCCGCCGACCCCGCGCGGCGGACGTCGCGGACCTGCGGGATGACATGGGCAAGCGCGGCGGCCTGGAGCGCGCGCCGCTTCGCCGTGTAGCCGAATCCCGTGCCGACGAGGGCGCGCGTGAGATCGGCGAGGCCGCTCGTCCGCACGGGTGCGCCGTTCAGATGCGTGCCGGCGCCGCGAACGGCCGTGAACGTCTCGGCCAGCGACGGGTCGTGGACGACGGCCACGAGCCCGCCCTCCTCGTCGCGGCACGCCACCGAGACTGACCAGGCCGGGATCCCGTAGAGGTAGTTGGTCGTGCCGTCGAGCGGGTCGACCACCCACACGAGCCCTGTCGTGCCGGGCCGGTGCCCGCTCTCCTCCGCGATCAGGCCGTCGTCGGGCCGGGCCGAGGTGATGGCGTCGAGGAGCAGCCGCTCGGCGTCGCGATCCGCGTCCGAGACCATGTCGGTGGCGCTGCTCTTGGCATCGACCCCGCTCTGCGGTCCGCCGAACCGGCCCAGCAGGAGCTCGCCGGCCGTGTGCACCGCGTTCACGGCGAGCTCGAGGAGGGCGTTGGCCGACATCTGCGGCGAGTCTAGATCGTCACCGCAGGCGGTCCACATTTTCACCTGCAAACGCTGGACTTCTGACAGGTCCTGGTGCATCCTCCATGCATGGGCAGACTGCTGAAGAGGATCAGGCAGCGCAGGCGGGACCGGGAGCTCTCGCGCCAGCTCGAGCAGCGCTTCCGCGGCCAGGTCGACGCCGCCGCCGAGGCCGCCGCGCGCCTCGCCGACGACATCCGCGGCTAGCCGCACGAACGGGCTACGCTGGCCCCGTGGGCCGGCTCGACTACACGCGTCTCCACGACAGCCTCCTCGCGGGCCGGATGCCCGTGTCCGAGCGCCACATCGACGCCCTGAAGGCCGAGGGCGTGACGGCCGTGATCAACCTGTGCGAGGACCGGGAGTACTGGGACGGCGAGCGTGCCGTCGTCGCGGGCGCATGCGACCGCGCGGGCATCACCGAGCACCGGCTCCCCGTGATCGACGGCGCGACGGTTCCGGCCGCCGTGCTGGAGGAGGCCGTCGAGGTCGCCGGAGAGGGCGTCGTCTACGTCCACTGCCGCGGCGGCCGGGAGCGCTCCGCAGCCGTTGCTATAGCGCTTCTGGCGGCGTCTGACGGCTCGTCGGTGGAGGAGGCCCACGCCCGCGCGGTCTCGATCCGGCCCGGGTTCAAACCCCTCCCATGGCAGGTGGACGGCGTCAGATCGTGGTTGCACGAGCGCGCTGCGCGCCGTATTCTCGACCCATGACGGTGATCGCGCTCCTGAGTGCCCAGCCGGCGGCGGCGCTGCCGGTGACGGGGGCGGATCTCGTTCTGTACGTCGTTGTCGCGGCGATCGTCGGAGTGACAGGGCTCCTTGTACGGCGGGCGTCCGCGCGCGAGCATCTTTCAACCACCAGCCTGTCCACGAGCAAGAAATTGCAGTAAACTCGGCGGCGATTGTGAGGAGTGCCCCGGCGCGATGCCTTCGGGCTGTCGCGCGACGCCGGCCGACCCGCCGGCGGGGGCACGTTGTCCGGCGGCCCACCGGACAGCCCAACAGACGAGGCCGTCTCTGCCCAGGCGGCCTCGTCGCTTTTCGGAACTGGGCTAGCCGGTCGGCGAAGCGACTGCGTTGGGCGGTGCGAGCACGCCGTCCGGATCGTCGACACGGCACGCGCGGCAGAGATGCGATCCCTCGGACGCCGGCGCGGACTCGCACCAGACGCACAGTCCCGAGGCGATCAGGAGCGCGGCTTCGCGAAACAGGCTCGGAGTGCTCATGGGGTCGGATTCTCGCCACGCGGGCACGTCTGCGGCATCGACGGTTTGCGGTATCCCATCCCCGTTTTGGGGTAGGGCACGTCTTCCGGCTCAAGGTCGGGCCCACCGCGAACGATGTACTACCCAGAAGGCATTGCTATGAGCCCAGCCGACTTCATCCACGCCCTGTCCGTCGTCAACGAGCGCCTGAAGACCGCGCGCACCGTTGCGATCTCGCTGCTCGCGTTCGCCGCGCTGGCGCTCGCCGGCACCTACGGCGTCCGCGCCCTCGAGCCGGGCCTGGCAAAGACGATGGCGGCCATCGCGCTCATCGGAGGCCTCGGCGCGATCGTGGCTGCCCGCATCCTGAATCTCCATCGCATCGAGATCCTGGACGACATTCTGCTCTCGGGCTTCCGTCACGTCGGCGGGCCCGATGTAGGCCGCCGCGCCGCCGAGCTCGTCCACATCCGCCGCCGCCGCCAGCTGGCCGACACGCTCGAGCGCTTCGTCGAGGTCGCCGCGACCAACTATCCGTGCTCCGTACCGCTCCACCGCCCGGCGCTGCGCGAGATGGCGCCGAAGGTGCTGGAGCTCACAGCCCGCCTGCGCGAGCCGAGCACCGAGGTGCAGGCGAGCGGCATGGTGCTCGTCCGCCGTCTCGTCACCGACGGCTCCGTGAGCCCGATCTTCGCCCCCGTGGGGCCGCCCCGCGACCTCGAGCGGGCGCTCGACCGCATCCACGCCGAGCTCGGGTACGACCGGCTCGACGAGGACGACGACACGGGCACCGAGCTTCGGCTCGCCGCGTAGCGAGCGCCATGCAGTCGGCCGCATTCGAGCGCACCGACGTCGAGCTGCTGCGAAAGGGCACGTCGAGCACGCTCGGCATCGTCTTTGACCGGCATGCGCGCGAGCTCCGCCGGTGGCTCGTCGCCGAGACCCATGACGCCGAGATGGCGAACGACATCCTCGCCGAGACGTTCGCGACCGCCTGGCGGCGGAGACGGAGAGCCCGCCGGTCGAGCCGGACACGGCCCTTACGGAGATCCGCGCCGACCTCGTGGATGCCCTGACCGTGCACCTGCCACAGCGGCCGTGGGCGTGGGTGCGATACGCCACAGCGGCTGCGATGGTTGTGTCGCTCGTCGTCGACCACATCGGGCACGTGCCCTTCGGAGGCCGCTAGCTCAGGCGAAGCAGCGTCGCCGGCCCTCGCCGCTCGAGGCCGCGGGCGATGATCAGCCGCTGGATCTCCGAGGTTCCCTCCCAGATCCGGTCGACGCGGAGCTCGCGCCACAGCCGCTCGGCCGGGTTCTCGCGCATGTAGCCGCGCCCGCCGAAGATCTGGACGACCCGGTCGGCGACCCGGCCGGCCGTCTCGGACGCGACGAGCTTCGCCATCGCGGCCTTGTGATGGACGAGCTTCCGGTCGGCGCCCGAGTCGGCGAGCCAGCCCACGTAGTACGTGAGCAGGCGGGCGGCGGTGACCTCGGCCGCGCAGTCGGCGAGGGCGAACGACACGGCCTGGTGGTCGAAGATGCGCCCGCCGAACTGCTCGCGGTGCAGCGCCCACTCGGTGCCGAGCTCGATCAGGCGGTCGCACGCGCCGACGCAGCGGGCGGCGATGTGGACGCGCTCCTCGATGAACCACTCGCCGGTCAGCTCGAACCCCCGGCCGCGCTCGCCGAGGATGTTCTCGCGCGGCACGGGCGTCTTCGTGAACGTGAACTCGGGGTGCCGGTAGGGGAAGTTGTGCGTGAAGTCGGGGTCGGCGGTCATCTCGACGCCCGGAGCGTCCTTGTCGACCAGGAAGAGGGTGGGCAGGCGCTCGTTCCCGTCGACCGCCCACGCGAGCACGATGAAGTACGACGCGATGTCGCCGTCGGTCACGAACCACTTCGTCCCGGAGAGCTCGTAGTGGTCGCCGTTCCAGACCGCCTCGGCCTCGATCGCGCGCGGGTCGGAGCCGGCGTCGCCCTCGGTGATGGCGTAGGCGTGGCGGTGCTCGCCGCGCACGTCGGGCAGGAGGTAGCGCTCGATCTGCTCCGGCGTGCCGTGGACGAGGACGTTGGAAGGCGACCAGACGAGCACCCACAGGCAGTTGGTCAGCCGGCCAAGCTGCTCGTGCGTGACGATCTGCTCGGTCAGGTTGAAGCCACCGCCCCCGAACTCCTTGGGGATGTTGTTGGCGCCCAGGCCCGACTCGAGCACCGCCTGGTGGATGCGGGCGTGGGTCTCGGCCGAGAGCCGCCCGTGGTTTCGCTCGGCCTCGTCCTCGACCGGCTGCAGCACGTCGTCGACGAGCGCGCGAACGCGGGCGCGAAGCTGGGTGAGCTCGGGCGAGAGCGAGAAGTCCATCATGCCTCCGGGCTGGGTGTCACGATTGCGTTCCGAACATGGAAGGCGGTCCGATGCGATACCTGGTCCCCCCGAAGACGAGAGCTGCGGCGCGGTGCTCGGGCGCGACGCCGGCCAGGTCCGGCTCGGCGTCCGAGACCTCGATCTCGGGAAGGGCGGCCGGGTCGAGGCCGAGCGCGCGGGCCCCGTTCCCGGAGCCGGCGGCGAGCAGGTACGGCGTTGGGCCGGTCTCGCCGGGGCGGACGAGGACGTTACGGCGCTCGGCCGTGCGGCGCGCGATCGCCTCGATTTCGCGGATCTCCTGGATCGGGTCGATGACCGTGTTCGAGTCCGAGCCGATGCAGACCGGGATTCCGCGCACGAAGATCCGCTCGGCCGGCAGGTAGCCGTCGCCGAGGTTGGCCTCGGTGGTCGGGCAGGCGCAGATCCCCGCACCCGCCTCGGCCAGGAGGTCGAGCTCGCCGTCCGAGGCGTGCGTGGCGTGGATGACGGTCGTCCGCTCGGTGAGCAGTCCGGCGTAGGCCAGGAGCTCGACCGGACGGCGGCCGTGCTCGTCCAGGCACTCCTCGAGCTCGCGCCGCTGCTCGCAGGCGTGGATGTGGACGACCAGCCCGGTGTCCGCGGCGTAGCCGCCGATCGCCTCGAGCCAGCCACGCGAGCACGCCCGCACGCTGTGCGGCGCAAGGCCGACCCGCCCGGGGTGGGAGGCGGCGAGGTCGTCGACGCGCCGCAGGTAGGCGGCGACGTCCGGGTCGCAGAACCGGCGCTGGCCCGCGGTGGGCGGGAGGCCCGCGCCGGCCCGCTCGTAGGCGGTCATGAGGAGGACGATCTCGATGCCGGCGTCGGCGGCCGCGGCGATCGTCGCCTCGGCCATCGCGTTCGGCGGGTCGTACGGCCCGCCGTCCGGGCGGTGGTGCGGGTAGTGGAACTCCCCCACCGCCACGTACCCCGCGGCGCGCATCTCGCGGTACGCCAGGAGCGCCACCTCGTGGGCCGAGTCGGGATCGAGCCTGCCGGCCTCGGCGTACATCGCCTCGCGCCACGTCCAGAAGTCGTCGTGCGGGTGCGCGGGGTCGACGTGCTCGACAGCGCCGCGCAGGCGGCGCTGGAAGGCGTGGCTATGGGCGTTCACGAAGCCGGGCAGGCGCACGCCGCGTATCCTTCCATGCCCGATGGCGGAGGTCTCCCGGCAACGGTTCCTCGACTGGTTCGCCGAGCTGGCGGCGATCGGCCGCACCGACACGGGCTGGAACCGGGTCGCGTGGACGCCGCTCGAGGTCGAGGCCCAGCGCTGGTTCTCGGCGGCGGCCGAGTCGGTCGGGCTCGAGGTGCGCCGGGACGGCGCGGGCAGCGTGTGGGCGGTGACGCCCGATGCCGACGACGAGCCGTGGACCTGCGCCGGCTCGCACCTCGACACCCAGCCCGACGGCGGCGCCTATGACGGGGCGCTCGGCGTCGTCTGCGCGCTCGAGGCCGCGGCAGCGATCCTGGAGTCGGGCGTCGAGCGGCGCCGGCCCCTGGCCGTCGTGTCGTTCGTCGACGAGGAGGGCGCGCGCTTCCGCACCGCCTGCTTCGCGAGCCTCGCGATCACGGGCCGGCTCGACATCGACGAGGCGCTCGCGGCGATGCGCGGCGCCGAGGCGATCCACGGCGTCACGCGCGAGTCGCTGATCGAGAGCCGCGGGCAGCTTGCGCGCGTCGAGTCCTACCTCGAGGTGCACGTCGAGCAGGGAAAGGCGCTCGTCGACCGGGGACTGGCACTCGGGATCGCCGACGTGCTCACCCCCCGGCAGCGGTGGCGGGCGGTCTTCACCGGCGAGTCCGACCACGCGGGGACGCGCGCCATGGAGGGCCGGCGAGACGCGCTGGTGGCCGCCGCGCCGTTCATCCTCGCCGTGTCCGAGGAGGCGCGTGCCCGCCCGAATGCGGTCGGCACCGTCGGCCGCATCGAGATCGCGCCCGGGTCCACCAACTCGATCCCGGGCAGGGTTGCGTGCCTGCTCGACGTCCGCGCGCGGGAGGCGGCCACGATCGACGACCTGGTCGCCGCCCTCCGGGCCCGCTTCCCCGAGGCCGAGCTCACCCGCGAGTCGCGAAACGACGGAGCCGCCTTCGACGCCGAGCTGCGGCAGGCGCTGCACGCCGGCGCCGAGCGACGGGGCATCGCGGCTGGCGACCTTCCGTCCTACGCCGGCCACGACGCCGGCATCCTCGCCCCCCACGTCCCGGCCGCGATGCTCTTCGTCCGAAACCCGACCGGCGCGAGCCACACGCCCGCCGAGTCGGCCTCCGACGACGACTGCGTGGCGGCGGCGCAGGTGCTCACCGACGCGCTCGAGGCCCGGCTCACAACCGACTGAGTCGCGGGCCTGTGGAGAGTCGTGTGGAAATCGCGCGAAGGCTGTGGAGGCCGCGCGCGCGACCGCACGAACTTGGCGCACGTTGCGACGTCCGGGCTGTGGGAAACGCGGGTGCCGCTTGACGCGCGCGTGTGGAAAGGGTGACGGTAGCCGTGCCCAACACCCCCCAACCCTCCGGCGCCAGGCCCCAACGCATTCCGTCCTCTCGGGCCTGGCGTCGGCTCGGTATGACGCGTTCTGCCCCAGCCACCACCGAAGCGACGCCGCCGGATCCGGCCGAGTCCGGCCGGCTGCTCAACGCGCTTCTGACCTCGGCGGGCCTCAGCATCCGAAGCGACGTCGTCAGCGCTCCCACGGCACCCGAGCCGAAGCGGCGCCCGCGCCGGCGCCGCGCTCCGAGCGACCCACGCTGAGCGGCCCGCCGCGCCTCGGCGGAATCGTGCTCGCGGGCGGACGGTCGAGCCGCATGGGCGCGCCGAAGGCGCTCATCGACTGGACCGGGATCCCGCTCGTCGTGCACGTCGCGCGCGTTGTCGCCGAGGCCGCGGCGCCCGTCGTCGTCGTGGCGGCGCCCGGCCAGGAGCGGCCTCCGCTCCCCGAGGGCGTCGAGCTCGCCCGCGACGCCGTCCCCGATCGCGGTCCGCTCGAGGGCCTCGCCGCGGGGATGCGCGCGATCGGCGACCGGGCGGAGGCGGCGTTCGTGTGCGGCGCCGACATGCCGCTCCTGTCTTCGAAGGCCGTTGGCCAATTGGCAGTGGCGCTGACTGCCAATTGGGACGCGGTCGTGGTTGTCGGGGCAGACGGGCGCGACCAGCCGCTCGGGGCGGTCTACCGGCTCTCGCTGCTGGGCCTCGTCGAGGAGCTGCTCGGGACGGGCGAGCGCCGCCTGGGGCTCGTCGCCGAGCGGGCGCGCACGCATCGGATCGAGGCCGGCCCGGACCTCCTTGCGGCCCTCCGGAGCGTGAACACGCCGGAGGAGCTCGCGGCGGCCCGGGTCGACGCGTTCTGGGCCGGGTTCGTCGCCGCGACGGGGATCGACGGCGAGCACACGGCCTGGGGCTTCGGCTCCGACCCCGAGACGGCGACCGACCTCGGCCTGCTCGTCCGCGACGGGCCGAAGCGGGCGACGGCGAGCCTGCGCTCGGCATACGAGCCGGGGGAGGCGCTCCCCGCGGAGGGCGACCTGAGCGTGATCCTCGACGGGGCCGGTGCGCCGTTGTGCGTGATCCGGACGACCGACGTCGAGATCCGCCGGTTCGGCGACGTCGACGAGGAGTTCGCGTGGACGGAGGGCGAGGGCGATCGCAGCCTCGCCCACTGGCGCCGCGCTCATGTGGAGTTCTTCGCCTCGAACGGCGTGGACGTGAGCGAGGACGACGAGGTCGTGCTGGAGCGGTTCGAGCTCCTGTGGCCGCCTGGCTAGGCTAGGCCGTCTCGAGCAGGCTGCGCGCGATCACGACTTCCGACCCGGCGAGCCCTGTCGAGGCGTAGAGCGTGACGTCCGTCTCGCTCGTCCGGCCCGGCGCGTCGCCCGCGATGACCGCACCGAGATGGAGAAGCTCGCGCGATGTGAAGAACGGCGCGCCGTAGGCCTCCGCCTGCGCCGGCGAGTCGCTGACGACGACCGCCGCGGCCTCGGCCAGGCCGGGAGGCGTCTCACACGCGCCGGCCGCCTTGGGCCCGACCGTGTTCACGTGCGCGCCGGGGCTCACCCACCCCGTCTCGATCACCGGCGTCTCCGACCGCGTGGCAAGGACGACGATCTGCGCGCCCTCCACAGCCTCGCGCGCCGCGGGCACCGCCGCCGCGTCGAGCCCGAGCTCGGCGCGCGCCCGCTCGGCGAAGTGCTCGCGGTGGGCCTCGGTCGGGCTGTGCACGCGAACCCGCGTGATCCGCCGCACCGCCGTGAGCGCCCAGAGCTGCGTCCACGCCTGCCGGCCGCTCCCCACCACACCCACGATCTCGGCGTCGGGAAGGGCGAGCGCGTCGACGGCCGCCGCGCCCAGCGCTCCCGTGCGCGCGGCGCCGAGCGTCTGGCCGACGATGCAGCCGGCAAGCCCGCCGTCCGGTCCCCAAACGACGACCACCTGGTCGGACTCTGTCGCTCCCGCCTGGTAGACGCGGAAGCCGGCGGCGCCGTCGGAGAGCCCTCCCGCCGTGAACACGAGCGCCCGTCCGCCGAGGTCGGCCTGCACGCGCGGCGGCGCGTGGAGCTCGCCGCGGTGGGCGCCGACCAGTGCCCGGCGCGCGCCCTCGACCGCGAGCGCCGGCGTGAGCCGGGCCTCCACGTCCTCGTCGAAGAGGAGCCGCGTCCGGCCGCTCACCCGCGCTGCTCCTTGCGCCGGCGCAGCATCGCGCGCACGTTCGCCAGCGGGCCCAGGTGGCGAAGCTTGTCGGGGTTGATGACCGAGCGGACGGTCTGGACCACGCCGTCTGCGACGTCGACGGTCATGACGTACATGACCCGCCCCTCAGGGTCGAGGAAGAGCGCGCCCGGCTGGCCGTTGATCTCGGTGCGGCGGATGGTGACGCCCATGTCGCGGGACTGGCTGCCCATGCCGGCGAGCAGGCGCACGACCCGGTCGCGGCCCACGATCGGCCGAGGCCACGCCGGCTTCGTGCCGCCGTTGTCACCGACGACGACGACGTCGGCCGAGAGGAGGTCGATGAGCTCGTCCATGTCGCCGTCCTCGACGGCGCCGAAGAACCGCTCGGCGAGCTCCGCACGCTGACGCCGGGACGCCTCGAACCGCGGCTTCATCTCGGTCATGTGCCGGCGGGCGCGTACCGCGAGCTGGCGGCAGTTGTCCTCGCTCTTCCCGACGATGCCGGCCACCTCGTCGTAGCCGTAGTCGAAGACGTCGTGGAGCAGGAACACGGCCCGCTCGACGGGCGACAGCCGCTCGAGGACGAGCAGGAACGCCATCGAGAGCGAGTCGGCCTCCTCGGCCTGCCCGGCCACATCCTCGAAGGGACCGTCGGTCACGAGCGGCTCCGGCAGCCACTCGCCCACGTACTGCTCCCGGCGCGCGCGTGCGGAGCGCAGCTGGTCGATCGAGAGGCGCGTCACCACAGCCGACAGGTAGGCCTTGGGCGACTCGATCTCCCCGTCCCCGTCGCGCAGAACGCGCTGGTAGCGCAGGAAGGCCTCCTGCACGATGTCCTCGGCCTCGCTGACGCTGCCCAGCATGCGGTATGCGATCGAGAAGAGCAGCGGGCGCAGGTCCTCATACACGTCCGCCAGATGACGTTCCGGGCTGGACACAATCTCGTTCATCATGCCCCACGCTATGCGGCCCTACGCACGGGGACGTCGTCGAACCCCGACACGAAGCCCTCGCGCCAGGTCGGCCACGCCGGCGCCCAGCCGAGATCCGCCCTGGCCTTCGCGTTCGACGAGCCGCGCACGCGGGTCATCATCGAGACGCCGACGTCGCCGATCGCGAAGCGGGCCATCCACGCCGGCACGTGTCGGGGCGGCCGGGCGCCGAGGTGCTCGGCGAGGTACGGCAGCCACTCGGACACCGGAGCCGGCGCGTCGTCGACGATGTTGTAGATCCCCGCCGGGCGGCCCTCGGCCGCGATGACGGTGGCCGCCGCGGCGTCGTCGACGTGGACGAACGACCACACCCCGGCACCGTCGCCGACGAGTGGCAGCTTGCGGGCTCGGATCAGGCCGGCGTACTCGTTCGCCACCGAGGTGCCCGGGCCGTACAGGCTGCCGTAGCGCAGCGCGATGCCCTCGATCGGGGCGGCAGACATGGCCGCGCGCTCCAGGTAGCCGATGGCCTCGATGCTCCGCCGCTGGTGGACGGGTGGGTCGGCGTCCAGCAGGTCGCCCTCGGTCTTGACCGGGCCGCCGGAGCGCTCGTTCGGCCACCCCGTGTAGCTCTGGACGACGATCCGGCGCACGCCGACCGCGTCGGAGGGGCCAGCAGATGGTCGAGCCCTCGGGTGCGAAGCTCGTTCGTGCGCGCGAACCCCTCGTCGAACCGGCGGAGGTCGGACATGCCCGCGAGCGCGGTCATCTGGTGGACGACGACCTCCGGCTCGGCCGCGGCGACCGCCCCGCCGACCGAGGGCGCATCGAGGCCGTCCATGACGACCGCCTCCGCACCGAGCACGCGCAGGCCGTCGAGCTTCTCGGGACTGCGGGCCGTGGCGACGACGTCGTGCCCGCGGGCCACCAGCTGCGGCACGAGGCGGCGGCCGATCGCTCCGCTTGCTCCTGCAACGAACACACGCATCTGTGACTCCTTTCGCGGTTTCTGACCCAGAGACGAGGCAGCCGCGCCGTCTGTGACATGTCACAGACGGCAGAGATGTTTCGTCATATGTATGAACACGGAAAGGACAGATGAGATGGACACCAACAACATCCATCGAGTGGTCGTCGTCGGAGGCGGCTTCGGCGGCCTGAAGGCGGTGCGCGGCCTGCGCCGCGCACCGGTCGAGGTCACGCTCGTCGACCGGCAGAACTTCACGCTCTTCCAGCCGCTCGTCTACCAAGCCGCGACCGGCGCGCTGGCCCCGGCCGAGATCGCGACGCCGCTTCGGCTCATCCTGCGTAAACAGCGGAACGCGCGTGTGGTGCAGGCCGAGGTGACCGGGTTCGACCTGGCCCGTCGCGAGGTGCTGCTCGACCACCTGCCGAACGGCGATCGCGGGACCGCCCTTCCCTACGACACGCTGATCGTCGCCGGCGGGTCCCGGTACTCGTACTTCGGCCACGACGAGTGGCGGGAGCACGCCCCGGAGCTGAAGTCGCTCTCCGGCGCGCTCGACATCCGCAGCCGGGTGCTGGGGGCGTTCGAGGCGGCCGAGGTCGAGAACGACCCCGACCGGCGCCGGAGCTGGCTCACGTTCGTGGTCGTCGGCGCCGGGCCGACGGGCGTCGAGATGGCGGGACAGATCGCCGAGCTCGCCCACGACGTGCTGCGACGCGACTTCCGCTCGGCCGACACGGGCACCGCGCGCGTCCTGCTCGTCGAGGCCGGCGACCGCATCCTGGCCGGCTTCCCCGAGTCGCTCTCGCGGAAGGCGACCCGGGCGCTCGAGAAGCTCGGCGTCGAGCCGCTCGCCGGCCACACGGTGGTCGACGTCACCGCCGACTCGGTCGCGATCGAGGCCCGCGACGGGACGCTCGAACGGGTCGCCGCCCGCACCGCGATCTGGGCCGCGGGGGTGTCGGCGTCGGGCCTGGCCCGCAAGCTCGCTGATGAGGCCGGGGTCGACGTCGACCGAGCCGGGCGTGTGGCTGTCGAGCCTGACCTCACGCTCCCGGGCCACCCCGAGGTGCTCGGGCTGGGCGACATGGTGCACGTGGGAGCCGCCGCCGGCCGGCCGCCGCTGCCCGGGGTCGCTCCGGTGGCGATGCAGCAGGGGCGCTACGCCGCCCGGCTCGTCCGAGCACGTCTGCGCGGACGCGATGCCAGGCCGTTCCGGTACGTCGACAAGGGCAATCTGGCGACGATCGGGCGCTCGAAGGCCGTCGCCGACGTGAAGGGGATCCACCTGTCGGGCTTCCCGGCGTGGGTGATGTGGCTGCTCGTCCACATCGCCTACCTGATCGGCTTCCAGAACCGGGTGCTCGTCCTCCTGCGGTGGACGGTCAGCTTCGTCACCCGCGGACGGGGCGCGCGCCTGATCGTCCCTCCGCGCGCGGCCGGCGAGCCCGGCTCGCCGAAGGCGTCGTTCACGCGCAGGCGGGCGCATCTCCGCCTGGTCGGGCCGGCCGCCGCCTCAGGCTTGGTGCCCCAGGCGGTCGATCTCGCGGCGGATCTCCGCCTCGGTGATCGGGCGCCGCGCGTAGACATCCCACGCGTTGAAGACGATCCCGAGTCCCCAGGCGAGCGACAGCAGGAGCGGCCACGGACCCCAGTCGTTGGAGCGAATCCCGACGACCAACCAGATCCCCCACACCACGATGTTCACGACCAGATACACGAACAGGTGCGCGTGGAAGTCGCGCCGCTTCTTCAGCCGCCGCAGCGCCTGGTCGCGGAGCACCTCTGGGCTCTCCCCGACGACCTCTTCGTACAACTCGGTCTTTGCCATACTCAAAGTGCATCACAAGCAGGAGAATGTGGCATCGGTGGGCGCGCCTAAACGCTATTCGGCCTTCTACGACCGGCTCCGCGAGCGGATTGCGGGCGGCGAGGTCGTCGTCCTGGACGGCGGCACCGGGACCGAGCTTCAGGCACTGGGGGTTCCGATGGACGGCGAGGCGTGGAGCGCCGTCGCGAACCTGACCCATCTCGACACCGTGCAGGAGCTTCACGCCTCGTTCCTGGCCGCCGGCGCCGACGTGCTCATCACGAACACCTTCGCCGCCGGCCCGGGCCCGCTCGCAGCCGCGGGCTACGCCGACCGCGTCGAGGAGGCCAACGCGAACGCCGTCGCGGCCGCCGCAGCCGCCCGGGCGCAGGCCGGACGCGAGGATGTCGTGATCGCCGGCTCGATGTCGCGCATGGTCGCGAACGGCCTCTCCCGCTCGGAGCCCGTCGACGCCCGCTCGGCGAGCGAGGCCAGGCTCCTCGACGCCTTTCGCCGCCAGGCGCGGATGCTCGCCGGCGCCGGCGTCGACGTCATCGCGCTCGAGATGATGGGCGCGAAGGCCCACGCCGCGCCGGCCGTCGAGGCCGCGGCCGAGACGGGGCTCCCCGTGTGGCTCGGCGTCTCGGTGGTCGAGGCGGCCGGCGGCCGGGCGACCACCGTCGACGGCGAGGACGTCGCCGAGCTGATCGAGTCGGTGCAAAGCGAGGCCGTCGACGCCGTCCTGGTCATGCACACGGATATCGGCCTCGTGTCCGACTCGCTCTCGGCGATCCGCGCCGTATGGCCGGGCACCGTCGGCGCCTACCCGCATGTGGGGGACTGGACGCCGCCGAACTGGGTCTTCCACGACATCTCGCCGTCGGCGTTCGCCGACGATGCCAGGGACTGGGCGTCGCAGGGCGCCGCGATCATCGGCGGGTGCTGTGGGATCGGCCCCGGGCACATCGCGGCGTTGGCGGCCGTCGGTCTGTGAGGGTGGGTCGGCGTTAAAGCCCGGTCTGTGCGGTGATCCTTCCCGACTTGACGGCTTGGGTGAGGGCGTCGTAGTCGTGGTCGTTTTGGTCGGCGTAGGCCTCGGAGAAGTCTGCGATGGCGCGGTCGAAGGCGTCGCTTTCGCCGAGGTAGGCGGCGATGGCGATGCGGTCACCGGAGCACGCGTGGGCGCGGGCGAGCGTCCACCCGCAGGTCTGGCCGTAGATCGCCACGCCCTTCGGGCAGTGCTCCTTCCGTTTCGAACGAGCCCTTCCAGTCCTTCAACTGGCGGCCGTAGAAGTCGCGTGCTTCGCCGTCGATGCCTTCGTCGACGTGGAGCCAGCCGAGGAAGATGTCGCTGCTTGCCTGCATCAGATGCTGGCCGGCGACGACGCGCTCGCCGTGATTGGAGTACTTGCTCTTTGCGGTGAAGTCCTCCAGCACCGAGGATTCGGCCTCCTTGAACTGCAGGAACAGCGGGTCGTCCTCGTCGCGGCCGAGCATCAACACGATCCACGCGCGCGTGCCGACGCTCCCCACCCCGACGACCTTGCGCGCGATGTCGGCGAATCGAAACTCTTCCAGCAGGACTCGCCGGTCGGTCTGCAGCGTCTCCCGGTACCGACGCAGCAGCTCATGCAGCGCGTCCGTCAAGGCCTCTCCTTCGCGGCCGGGCGCCAGGTCGGGGACCCGTTCGATCAGCGGCGGGTCAGACACGATCTGCGGCTGGCCGTCCACCACCCGGGTGAGCTTCGAGAACGCGGTCATACTGTCCTTTGTCCGCGCCTTCGCCACGGTTTTCTCGGCCCGCTTCGCCATCCCCTTCTTCAGCTGGCCTCGCAGCTGGGCCATCAGCTCATCGACCTCCACCCGGGAATACCACACGTCCAATGCGCGCATCCCGGCGAACTGTCGCATCGCCCCGCGATAGGCGGCGACCGTCTCCCGCACGATCCGTCGACGTTCCTTGCGTGAGTAGCCGTTCTCGCGCCCAGCCACCTCGAAGCTCACCGCCAACCGCTTCACATCCCACTCCCACGGCCCCGGAAGCGTCTCGTCGAAATCGTTCAGATCGAACACCAACCGCCGATCCGGCGCCGCAAACAAGCCGAAGTTCGACAGATGCGCATCACCACACAGCTGGGCGCGCAGCCCGGAATGGGGGCTCGCCGCCAGATCCGCCGCCATCAGCAACGCCGCACCCCGATAGAACGTGAACGGCGACACCAGCATCCGCCCATACCGGATCGGCACCAACTCCGGCACCCGCGACTCCGCCTGCGACTCCAGCAGAGCAACCGGATCCTGACGATGCGCCGCCGGGCGTGTACTCCGCGTGACTCCCACGCGGCACCTCAGCCCGCGCCGCCCGGCCGCGCGCCACCCGCTCCGCCACACTCAGATGCGGCACCACACGCGCCGACCGCGTCCGCCGGCCGCCCTTCGCACCCGCCTTCACAACGTCGTCGTCGGCCGCTGTCTCAGCCGGTGTCGTATCGGACCTCGTTGTACTCATGGCACTCCTCCTCGCGGCTCGTGGTCGTCGCTGCGTCGGTCAAGGCGCGTCGAGCCCTTCGCTTGCCCACGCTTCCGCCTGCTCGCGCTCGCGGTTTGGAAACAGCTGGAGCTCGCCGGGAATCGACCAGCCGGCGAGCGTCACGAGTCGACGGATGCTCTCCGAGTCCGTGACGACGGCAATGCGGTCGAAGGAGCGTGGATGGGCGAGTCCGAGCACGGCGTCCTGCCACGCGCCGCCGGCGGTGTAGCCGGTGAAGCGGTCATCGAGCACGTGGATCAGGCGGATCTTCGAGTGTCGCTCCAGCGCATGCTTCACGGCCGGCGCCGCGACCGTGTCGTAGTCGGCAGATTCGACCTGGCCGACGGCTTCGAGTCCGACGACCGCGTCGGGAAGCCCTTCGATTAGCTGGATCATCGTGTCCTTCAGCCGGCGAGTCCGGCGGATGCCTCCTTCAGGCCGGCCTTCAGCTCCTTCGCGGAGGCCTTGTCGATGTGGGCGATCGAGGTGCGGATCGCGTTGGCGAGTGTGCTTGCGACCGCGTCGGCCCCGTCGTGCTCGTAGATCGCGATGATGCCGGCCGATCCAGGTGGAAGCGCATCGTCGAGCTTGTCGCCGATGCCGGCCTGCACGCGGTGGCGCGCGAACTTCCCCGCCAGTCCGCCGGCGGCGGCGCCGACGACCGTCGCCGCCAGGAGCGGCGGGGCGAAGAGGCCGAGCACGAGGCCGACCCCGCCGCCGGCCTCGACTCCCTTGCGCCCGAGGTGGTCGCCGGTCTCCTGGACGTGCACCTGGCCGTCGGCGTCCTTGATCACGACGGCGACGCCGTCGGTGACGATCTTGCCGTCGCCTGCGAGGCTGGTGTAGGCGTCGAAGTCCTGCTGTGCCAGGTCGGGGATGAGGTACACAGCGACGAGGACGTCCAGCTGGTCGTTGTCACTCATGGTGCTCCTCTCTCGCCCGCATCTCAGGCGCTCGCCGCGTGTGCCGCGAGGGACTGGGCGGCGTGCTCGTTGAGCGCCTTCGCGTCCTGGTCGCTCAGGTGCGGGGCAACGTCGAAGGTGACCTGCTTGATGTCGCCCGTGAACGCGAACGGCGCCTTGTCGGCGTAGCTGCGGTCGACGACGAGGCCGTTGTCGCGACCGATGTCCATGCCGGAGTAGCCCGAGAAGCGGCCAGGCACGGTGTGCTCCATCCGCCCGTTCGCGACCGGCTCGCCGTTGACGAGCAGCGTCACCTCGCCGCCGGTCGCCGGCTTCGACGCGTCGGCCGTGAAGACGAGCTCGACGCCGACCTCGCCGGCCGGCAGCGGCTGCTCGGCCGCCTGGGTGTACTCGAGCACCCCCAGCATCGAGTAGGTGTGTTTCAGCTTCCCGTCCTGCACAAACAGCGAGAACCCGCCGAGATGGTCGGCCTCGGCGACGATCACGCCCTCCGCCCCGCCTTCGGGGATGACCAGGTCGGCGCTGATCGTGTACGAGTGGTTGTAGATCCGCGGGATCATCCCGCTCGGGATGTTCTGGATGTCGCCGCGGAAGACGAACTTCGACTCCTCCGGTATCGGCGGCACCATGCCGAAGAAGGACGTCAGCCCGCCAAGCAGCGGCAGGACGTTGTTGGCCTCGGCCTCCGCCCAGAACAGGTCGCGAAGCTCCTGCACCTTCTCCGGATGGTCGGCCGCGATGTTCTTCGACTGCGTGAAGTCGTCGGGCAGGTAGTAGAGCTCGACGGGCTCGTCATCCGGATCCCAGCCCGGGCCGAACTGGCGGAGCGCGTCCGGGTCGAGCGACCACGGGATCCGCTGCAGCCGCTGGGTGAGCAGCCAGCCGTCCTTGTACATCCCCCTGTTGCCGAGGATCTCGTAGTACTGCTGTGTGTGGCGCTCCGGAGCGGCTGCGTCGGAGAGCGAGTCGGCGAAGGTGGCCCCGTCGAACGGCTGCTGGTCGACGCCGTCGATCGCGTCGGGCATCGGGATCCCGGCCAGGTCGAGGATCGTCGCACCGACGTCGGTCACATGGGTGTAGTGGCTGCGAACAGCGCCCGCGTCGCCGATGCCACCCGGCCAGTGCACCACCATCGGGTTCCGGGTGCCGCCGAGATGCGAGGCGACCTGCTTGCCCCAGTCGAAGGGGGCGTTGCCGGCCCAGGCCCACCCGGCCGAGTAATGCGGGGCGAGCTGCTCGTCGCCCCAGGCCTCCAAGCCGCCGTGCTTGAAGATGAGCCCGATCTGCTCCTCGGGCGTGAGCGGGATCCCGTTCAGCGTCGTCATCTCGTTGAACGTGCCGGTGAGCGTGCCCTCCATGCTTGCGCCGTTGTCGCCCCAGATCCAGATCACGACGGTGTTCTCGAGCTCGCCCATCTCGTCGATCGCGTCGACGATCCGGCCGATGTTCCAGTCGGCGTTCTCGGAGTAGCCCGCGTACACCTCCATCTGCCGGGCGTAGAGGCGCTTGTGCGTCTCGTCGAGCGAGTCCCACGTCGGGAATGCGTCGTTGCGCGGCGGTAGCTCCGCGTCGGCGGGGACGACGCCCAGTGTCTTCTGCCGCGCGATCGTCTCATCGCGCATCACGTCCCAGCCCTTGTCGAACGCGCCCCGGTACTTGTCCGACCACTTGCGCGGAACGTGGTGCGGCGCGTGGCTGCAGCCGGTGGCGACGTAGGCGAACCACGGCGTCTTCGGCTTCTCCGAGCGGACACGGTGGAGCCAGTCGATCGTCTTCTCCGCGAGATCGTCCTGGAAGTAGTAGGCCTCGTCGTCCTTCGGCTCAGGGACACCGATGATCTTCTGGTTCTCAGCGATCAGGGGGTCGTACTGCCCCGCCTCACCGCCGAGGAAGCCCCAGAAGTAGTCGAACCCGAGCCGGGTCGGCCAGCGGTCGAACGGCCCCGAGAACCCCTGCTGATTGTCCGGCGTCAGATGCCACTTCCCGAACCCTCCCGTCAGGTAGCCGTTCTCCTGGAGGATGCGCGGAAACGGCGCGCAATCGTGCGGGATGGTCGCGTTGTACCCCGGAAACGGGCCCGAAAACTCACCAACCATGCCGAAGCCGACCCGATGATGGTTGCGCCCGGTAAGCAGCGCCGCCCTCGTCGGCGAGCACAGCGCCGTGACGTGGAAACGGTTGTAACGCAGCCCGTTCTCGGCAAGCCGCGTGTAGTTCGGAGTCTGGATCGGCCCGCCGAACGTGCTCGGATTCCCGAAGCCCGCGTCGTCGATCAGGACCAGCAGCACATTCGGTGCACTTTCGGGCGGCTGCACATGGCTCGCCTGGCTCCAATCAGGCGCCGAACCCTCGAGCGTCCGCTTGGTCGCGCCCGCGAACTGGGGCCGCCGGATCGGGAGCCTGGTGCGGTCGATTCCTGCGTCAGGCATCTGTCCGCTCCTCTCGTCTCTCTGACGTTCAGGTGGCTGTGGCACGCGTTCGTACCAGAACAACCAACGCTAGGCCCGGGCCGCGAAAAACCATCATCCGTAAGGGATGACTGGTCGGTCGGGTCGGCCCGGCCAACCTCATCGTGATCAACCCGTCAGCTGCGGGAGCCCCTTCGCGATCAGGTCAACGCCAAACACAAGGAAGAGCACCGTCATGACCGCCGCGTTGTGCACGGCGAGCCAGCCTTTCATCGACTCGAGCTCAGCTTTCGCGTGGTCCCCGCCCACCAGGTGGTAGACGACGGGGCCTGCAATGGTAAGGCTGCCGACGAGGATGAAGACACCCAGCGAGACGACCGCGTCGCTCGTCGAGAGCCCGAGCTGCGCGAGCCCGGCCGCGGCGCCGGCCGCCAGCAGCAGGTTCTTGGGGTTCACTCCCGCCAGCAGCAGCCCCAGCCCGAACGACTTCCCCGGCGCGAACGAGTCGATGCCTGCCATCCATTTCGGCATCTCAGCCTCGGCACCCGGATCCGGCCGGCTGCGCCAGTTGCGCGCGGCGAGCAGCAGGAACACCACGCCGAACACGATCTTCCCCCACGAGACGGTGTCGGACGTGGTGCTGCTCGTGGCGGCATCACCGGCGTCTGAAAGCGCGTAGACGCCGCCGCTCACCACGGCCAGCGCGAGCAGCCACCCGAGCAGGAACATCGGCCCGTTCACCCGCGCCCGGGCCGAGAACAGCATCAGGATCACCGCGATGATCGGCACGGGGCTGATCGCCACGCCGATCGCGAAGGTGAGCACCTCGCTGATTCCCTGTCCCATACCGACCTCCCTCGTGCGCTCGCGGCTCCCGGCTCGAGCATCCGACGAGTCCGACGCCGCCCTCTAGCCTGACGGAATCCTCTGACGAGGTTCCACACGACCGTGGGGTCTCGCCGGGCTGGCGTGGCACCGCTTCCACTTGCGACCCGACCCGCACGGGCACGGGTCGTTCCGGCCACGGCGCGCATCCTCGGCCGCGTACAGGCCCATGATCTCGGCGGGAGCGCGGTCGCGCGCCAGCAGCTGGCCCATGATCCGCATCGGCCGGTCGACGTGATGGAAGAACGCCTTGTACCCGTCGCACAGGTAGTTCAGTCCCGGCTCCCCCACCGGTGTGGTGATGAACCGGTCCTTGGGGCACCCTCCGTGGCAGGCGAAGCGCACATCGCACTCGCGGCAGTACTGGGGCAGCGTTTCGAGCTTCGCATCGCCGAAGCTCCGCTGACGCTCGGAGCCGACGAGGTCGCGCAGGTGCGTGTCACGGATGTTCCCGAGCCTGTGCGCGGGCTCGACGAAGTGGTCGCACGAATAGACATCGCCGGTGTGCTCGAGCGCCAGCGCGGTGCCGCAGGTCTCGCAGTGGATGCACAGGCCGGGCGGCTCACCGACCCAGTTGGCGAGGGCCGAGTCGAACATCTGCACGTACACCTCGCCCACGTCATGCCGCACCCACTCCTCGAAGACGTCGATCAGGAAGCGCCCGTACTCGCCGGCCGTGATCGAGCGCGAGGAGACGTGCGTGCCCGTCTGCGTATACAGGGGGCGGTCGCGCCACGACGACCACGGCGTCTCGTCCGGGGCGTCTCCGGCGATCCGCTCGATGATCGGAATGTACTGGTGGAAGCGCGAGCCGCACTCGTCGCGCAGGAACCGGTACACCTCCAGCCCTCGCCCGGCGTTGGCCGAGTGCAGCGTCGTCAGCGTGTTGTACTCGACCCCGTGCCTGCGCAAGGCCGCGAGCCCGCGCATGACCCGGTCGAAGCTGCCCTTTCCGCCCTTGTCGACCCGGAACGCGTCGTGCACGTCGCGGGGGCCGTCGATCGAGATCCCGACCAGAAACCCGTGCGCGCGGAAGAAGTCGGCCCACTCGTCATCGATCAGCGTGCCATTCGTCTGAATCGTGTGCTCGACATGCCGGCCGTCCGCAAACCGCTCCGCGAGCTCCACCGAGCGGCGGAAGAAGTCGAGCCCCATCAGCGTCGGCTCGCCTCCCTGCCAGGCGATCGTCACCTCCGGCGTCCGGTGCGCCTCGATCAGCTGGCGGATGTAGGTCTCGAGCAGCTCGTCCGCCATCCGAAACCGGCTGCCGGGATAGAGCAGCTCCTTCGACAGGAAGAAGCAGTACGCGCAGTCCAGGTTGCACACGGCGCCGGTCGGCTTCGCGAGCAGGTGGAATGCGGGAGGACCTGCGCGAACGGGCGACTCCATCGGCGCAGTGTGCCCACCGGCCGGGAGGACGGCCTCGTCCGATCTGCATGACATTCGCGGACGTGCGCGCCGTCGATGCAGAGATGGGAAAGCCCCGCGAGCGGGGCCTTCCGGTAGCCGATCTGTAAGCGGGATTCTTCGGACCCGTGGACGCGTGGATGCGCGATTTCGCTCAACCACGCCGATCTGACTCGTTGGCTTACGCCGTTCGCGGGGTGCCAAATGGCGTGGTCGTGATGCGCCGGTGATGCCCGCCTCGAGCGACAAACTGTCCGCGCTCGGCAACCACGCTTACCCCGACCCTGCGTCTGTCCCGCGATTCGCCGACCTCCGAGCGGTCTCGTCCATGGGTTGCTTCCTGTGTCATGGCCGGGACTGGCCGCGGTGTCCGAGCCAAGTCAGTGGTCGACTGGGTGGCGAGTTGCCAAGATGCGTGAGGCGGCGCGGGCTCCATCGCGGTTCATGTTCGGATATCGGTCCGCCGTCGGTTCCATGGCCATGTGCCGTCGATCTCGACGTCGAGGGAGAAGCTCAGGATGATTCGGATGAGGACGATGACTCCGAGCACTACGACGCTCTGGAAGGTCTGGTCGACGACCACGGTGCGGACGATGTCGGCGACGATCAGCACCTCGAGGCCGAGCAGGATGCATCGTCCGAAGGTGCGACGCAGCTGGTCATAGGAGTTCTGCCGCCGCTGAGGATCGAGCGCTGCGACGCCAAACGCGATCAAGGCGGCCAGACCGCCAAACACCATTATCGCGATGCCAACCGCCTCGACCGCTTTGATGATGTAGTTGACGAGATGTTCGTATGACACTGGAGCAAACCTGCGGGATCAGGTGAGCAGGATCTTGGTCGTGGAGGCGGACCAGCTCGCAGCGTTCGCGGAGCTGACGGCTGGTCGGCCAATGAACCCGGCGGAGCGGCCGCCCGTGCCAGCACCGAGCGACTGCTTCGGGCGGGCCGGAGGCTTCGAATCCACCATGATCCACCGGACACGGGTGCCGCGGCGGCTCTCCGTGCTCGTCGCCGGTTTGCCGCGTTGGAGCGGTCGCGGTTCACGCACGTGTGACCAGGAGCCTTCGGACCTCACGGAACGGCACGACTAGGTAAACGGCGATGCCGAGGTACACGCAAACTGCCAATACGGGGAAAGCGATTCCGATCAGGATCGCGATCACATACGCCGCGACGACGGGCAGAAGCTGTCTTCGCTCCCGTTGCTCTTCGTCGTCACCTGTCGGCGCGTAAAGGTGCTCACGGTCGGCGTACTCGTCCAGGGCGGATCCCATGAGTCGGATCGCGAGCAGGGTGAGGCCGTACATGGTCACGAACACCCGCTCGCTGGACGGTTCGCGCAATGCCTCCCCGACCAGCCCGGTCGGAAACGGCAGGAAGGTGACGACCAGCAGGAGCAGCAGGTTGAGTCGCAGGAAGATCGAATCGGTGCGCTCGAGCCGATCGGTCAGCGCGGTGTGGCCGAGCCACGCCGCGCCGATCGTCAGGAAGCTGACGATGTAGGCGACGAACGACGGCCAGATGTGTAGCACCTGGTGCAGTGGTGAGCCGGGTGGGTGGATAGCGAAATCCAGCACCAGCAGTGTGATCGCGATCGCGAACACGCCGTCGCTGAACGCCTCCATCCGCCCCTTGCCGAGCGATCGTCGCGCCCGTGTCGTGCGTCCGCTGGACATCGTCACCCGGCTAGCACTTGGAACTGGTGGCGTCGTTAAAGCTCTTGACGGAGCTCGTCACCGCCGCCGCGTCGACTCCGATCGCGGCGATCTGACTCGTCGACGGGCTCGACTGGAGGGCCTTCACCGCGCTCGAAAGTGCGTCGACCGACGACTTGATCGCACTCGTCTCGCTCGGGAAGTCAGACTTGGCGGAGTCGACCAGCGCCGTCGCGTCGCTCTGGATCGTGGTGAGCTGCGACTTCAGACTGCTGATATCGCTGCTGGACGTCGGCACCGACAGCCCCTGAACGTCGCTCTGGAGAGCGCTCCTGTCAGAGCAGTACGCCGGCTTGCTACTACTCCCGCCACAACCCGCGGCCGTGATCAACGCAGCGGTTGCGACCAGGGCTATCGGTACCAGGGCGGAGATACGCCTCGGATGGGCCGATCTTGGTCGATTGAGACCGTTCAAGATTCTGGTGAACATCATGGAACTCCTCTGTCGCTGGACGACCCGGACGCTTCTTGCACGAATCACACTAGGGACTAGATGGTTTTGGGTGCGACGCTTACGACCGAAGGCGCCACCCTACTATCAGCGTCCAGTCACGCCTCCGGTTGGAGATTGAACAAGACTTTGACGAAACGCTTCCCGGCCCGTCGGAGTGGGACGTGAAGCGGTTGGCGGTGAGCATGGAGGTCGCCAGCCGCGAAAACGGCTACTCCCGAGTTCGATAGGTGCGCGTCTCCGCAGAGCTGTGCACGCAACCCGGAGCTCGGCGACGACGCGAGATCCGCCGCCATGATCAGCGCCGCCCCGCGATAGAACGTGAACGGCGACACCAGCATCCGCCCGTAGCGGATCGGCACCAGCTCCGGCACGCGCGATGCTGCCTGTGACTGCAGGAGCTCGACCGGATCAGGGCGGCCGGAAGCCGGTTCGAAAGCCGCATGGCTCGATCTCGGCACTTCGGCCCGCGCCGCGCGCCCTCGCGCCGTTCGCTCCTCGACGCTCGGATGCGGAACGTGCGATGCCTCCGGCGCTCGTGTGCGGCCACCCTTCGCCGGGGCCTTCGCGGACACCGAATCAGACTGTGCGGTACTCATCCCGCCTCCTCTCATTCGTCCTCAATCGTTGGCGGTTCCGACCAACCCGCCGGTGGCGGCCCAACAGCGGGGAAACGCGGAGCCGCCGAACTGGCCCCCGCCGGATCCAAGTGTCCCAGATCCACGGAGGATCTCAGCCTCAGACAGGACGTATCACCTAGGTGATTCGAGCGCGTGCGCCGGAGGAGGAATCCCACGACGGGATGACCACGGGATCGGCGATAGTACGCGGTGAACGATGTCCGCGGACGAAGATCATCGAGGGGTACGGAACCTTGCCGGGGCGGCGGTTGCGGAGCCGGGCGTCCGAGTCGGTGTCCTTGACAGGCCGCGCGTGGCGGCGGTGTTCGAGCGGCTCGAAGAGGCGCGGCTGCTGCTGGTGAGCGCGCCGGCCGGGTCGGGCAAGACGGTTGCTGTCGCGTCCTGGCTTCGCGGGCGCCGCGACCTGTCGGTCGCGTGGGTGACGGTGGAGCGCGGAGATACTGCGGCACGCGAGCTGTGGACGTCGGTGGCTATCGCCGTTGATCGCCTGCGTTCGGGGATCGCACGACCGGCGCTGGCGAAGCTGCGCGCTCCAGACTCGACCGTCGCGGAGGCGATCGACGAGCTCCTCGTCGGGCTGGCAGGCTATGCGGGGCAGGCCGTGGTCGTTCTCGACGATCTCCACCATATGACCGATGAGGACGGCCTGGAGTTGCTCGAATATGCGGTGGAGCGATTGCCGACCTCCACTCGAGTTATCGCGACCACTCGCACCGATCCGTCCATCAGGCTCAACACGTTCCGAGGTCGCGGCATCCTCGGAGAGGTGCGCGCCAAGGATCTGGCCTTCACGGTCGAGGAGGCAGAAGCGTTTCTGGAGGCTCGCGACATCACCGGCCTTGACCGCGAGGATGTCGAGGTGCTGGTGGACCACACGGAGGGCTGGCCTGCGGCCATAGCGCTCGCGGGTATGTGGCTTGGTGGCTCGGACGCGCCCCACGAGCAGCTGCGCGAATTCTCTGCGAGCAACCGCCACGTTGCCGACTACCTGACGAGCGAGGTATTGGAGGCTCTAACGCCGGATGTTCGGAGATTCCTGATGCAGACCTCGATGCTGAGACGGTTCACGGCCGAGTTGTGCGACTGGGTCATCGGGGCGGTGGGCTCGGCCGAGCGGCTGAAAGCGATTGAGCACTCCAACCTGTTCCTGGTGTCGCTGGACGGGCGGGGGGAGTGGTTTCGCTACCACCACCTGTTTCGTGAGCTCGTGCATGCCGAGCTCGTAGCCAGCGATCCGTCAGCGCTGCCCGATCTGAACCGCCGCGCCGCCACGTGGTGCATCAAGCATGGCCTGATCGAGGACGCTCTCGAGTATGCGTGGGCGACGGGTCACCCCGCCGAGCTGGCTGACCTGCTCCAAGCCCAGTACCTGGACCTGGCGCGGGCGGGCAAGTTCAAGACGTTCACCGGCTGGCTCGAGCGGCTGCCCGATTCCCTGCTCAGCGAACGGCCCGTCCTTTCCGCCAGCGGTGTGCTGATGTCGATGATGGCGGCTCAGCCAGCGCCGATACGCCGTCGCTACGCGACACTCGCCGAAGCTGGCCTTAAACACCTTCCGGCGGACGGACGGTGGCTCGCCCAGGCCTTGATTGCGCTCACGCGGGGAGGCGTGCTGGACATCGATCTAGGGAAGGCGTTAGCTTGCTCCACGGAGGCGACCGGCCTCGCGCTCGAGCGCGTGCCGGAGCTCGCAGTCGCGGCGCTTGCCACGCTCGCCTACGCGCACTACCTCGTCGGCGACGCCGCCCTCGCCCGCAGCAGGGCCGACCAAGCACTGAACCGGACGGAGGCAGCCCAACGGCCGCACGGCGTCGTCTACGCCCACGCCGTGCACGCCCTGCTTGAATGCGACGCCGGCCGGGTCCAGGTCGCAGAGAAGGAAGCACGCCACGCAGTCGCCCGCGCTCGCGACTTGGGCATCGGCGGTACTTGGTCCGCCGGGCTCGCCCGCCACGCACTGGGCGAGGTGCTGCTGGCGCGTGGCCATCCACGAGACGCCGAACGAGAGCTCAGCCGCGCCGTCGAACTTCGACAGGCTGGCGAGCCGCGCCTCGACACAATTCACTCACTGATTCAGCTCGCCCGCGCCCGCGTGGCCTGCGGCAAACTCGCAGCGGCCACATCAGATCTCGACGCGGTCGACCAGCTCCTGAGCTCGTTCTCAGACGCCGGACGGCTGCCGGGCATGGCCACCGCGGTCGCGCAAGCTCTGGAGGCCGCACGCGCCGGTGACAGCCGCCTCGTCGAGCCGCCGAGTCCCGCCGAGCTCTCGGTTCTGCGGCTCCTGGACTCCGACATGTCTGCACGCGAGATCGCCGAGAAACTCTGCCTGTCGCCCAACACCGTCCACACGCACGTGCGGCGAATCTACTCCAAGCTCGGGGCTCACACACGTGAAGAAGCGGTGGCACATGCGCGCCGGAAAGGGCTAATCGGCGAAGCGGCACACGTCGCTGATAGCCAACCGGCGAGCGGCGACGAACTACCTGAGCGCCCCCCGCCAGCCCTCCGGCGTCACGCTGACCAGTGACAGGCCAAGGGACGAGACCGCGTCGATCAACCCTGCGAGCTCGGCCTGGTCGCGGACGGTGCCCGTGATTGTCGTGTTGCCGTCATGGCGGTCGAGCTCGAATGGTTGGAACACCGCGGCATAGCTGGGGCCGAGTTCACCTTCGACGGTGACCTGGTATCGACAGGGTT
Organism: uncultured Actinomycetes bacterium; assembly: GCA_963821535.1. Taxonomy (GTDB): domain Bacteria; phylum Actinomycetota; class Thermoleophilia; order Gaiellales; family JAICJC01; genus JAICJC01. Next base: position 33,381 of record CAWGEC010000012.1, read on the forward strand.
CCATCCTATGCGCTGCCGAAGGCGCCGGTGGGGTTCATCGACGCCCTAGACGGTAGCGCCACGAGTGCCGGCCAGAATGATGTAGCCGCCGACTCCGAGTCAAACTGGGATGACATAGACCCCCTGGCCGTATAGGCGACCGGCACAACCATCCGAATCACCTGAATGCTGCTGGCAGTATCACGGGATCGACGAGCAGCGACGGCGCGGACCCGCGCAATCACCTAGGTGATTCCGCCGCCAGGTCGTGGCGAGCTCTGCCACCGCGGTGCCGGCGAATCACCTAGGTGAACCTTGCCGTGCACCCGCATCCGTGAGCGGTGGCGGCGTACGGTGCAACGGCGAACCCGAGGTGAACTCGGCAAACGGATGGAAGGAGATGTGATGACATCGAACGATGACAATCCTGTCGACCTCTACATCGCTGCGTATTCCGACGCAAGCGCTGCCCAGGCTGACTGGGATGCGATCAAGCAGCTGGCCACCGACAAGGCGATCATGGTCGACGGCCTGGTGCTCGTCAGCCGCGACGCGGACGGCAAGATCGACGTCAAGGACGACTTCCACGTCGTCGGCGGCACGGCGGCGTTGGGCGCGGCCGGTGGCCTGCTGGTGGGCTTGATCTTCCCGCCGGCGTTCTTGGCATCGGGAGTTGTCGGTGCCGGTATTGGCGCCGGTGTGGGCGGGCTCGTCTCGCACAAGGAGAAGAAGGAGATCAAGGCTGAGGTGGCGGACGATCTGCCGCCGAACAGTTCCGGGATCGTGGCGCTGTTCGAGGAGCAGTGGGCGAGCGCCGTGGATCAGGCACTGAAGGGCGCCGCCGACGTCTCAAAGCACGAGGTCGACAAGGACGGCGTCGAGCAGGCCAAGCACGCGACGGCCACCACCGCCTAACCCACGGCGCCGGTCCCCGGCGCTCGACACGAACGGAGATCCGAAATGGCAGACCAGACACACGACACCCCGGTGCTCGACCTTCTCGCGGGCATGACCGCCGACTCGGTCGAGGCGTCCAACCTCGACGCCGAAACACTGCTACAGGTGCGCATTGCCGCACTGGTGGCGGTCGATGCACCGGTGGCGTCGTACCTGATGAACCTCGGCGTGGCACGCGACCTCGACATCGGCGCCGAACAGGTCGAGGGCGTTCTCGCCGCCGTCGCCCCGATCGTCGGCACCGCCCGCGTGGTTGCGGCGGCAGGCAAGATCATGGAGGCGATCGGCATCGCGATCGAGATCAGCGAGCTCGAAGCAGAGGCCGACCAGGAGTAATCGCGCACCGCTTCGCCGTCCCTCGCCCGAGCCGGCGTGAGGGACGGCGAAGCCGACTGTGAGACGCTGAATCGGATACACACCGCGCGTTCTCGTTGGTGGGAGCAGCGGACTGGACTGGCGAGCAACTGTCAAGAGAAGGGGACGCGGTGGCGGCTGTAGGGCAGAAAGGCGTTGTTGCGGGCGCCGGTCTGGTGTTGTTGACGCTGGCGGCCGGCCAGTTCGTGATGGCCCTCGATACGACCGTCATGAACACGGCGATCGCGACCGTCGCCAGGGACGTCGGGACGGACGTCACGGGGATCCAGACGGCGATCACGCTCTACACGCTGGTGATGGCGTCGTTGATGATCACCGGCGGCAAGGTCGGTGAGATCATCGGCCGCAAGCGCGCGTTTTCGATCGGCTGCGTGGTCTATGCGTGTGGGTCGTTGACGACGGCGCTGGCCCACAGTCTCACGGTGTTGATCATCGGCTGGTCGTTCCTGGAGGGGTTTGGTGCCGTGTTGATCATGCCGGCGATCGTGGCGCTGGTGGCCACCAACTTCGGCAAGGCGGAGCGACCCCGCGCGTATGGGCTGGTGGCGGCCGCGGCTGCGATCGCGGCGGCGCTTGGCCCGGTGATCGGCGGCGCGTTCACCACCTATGCCTCGTGGCGGTGGGTCTTCGTCGGCGAGGTGCTGATCGTGCTCGTGATCCTGGCCCTGGCGCGTCGCGTGAACGACAGCCCGGCCCAGCCTGGGGTCAAGCTCGACCTGGTGGGCACGGCGCTGTCCGCGCTGGGCCTTGGTCTGATCGTGATCGGCGTCCTCAAGTCCGGGTCGTGGGGCTTCGTCCAGCCCAAGCCCGATGCTCCGCAGTGGCTGGGGCTCTCACCCGTGATCTGGCTCGTTCTTGGCGGCGGTGCGGTGATGGCCCTGTTCGTGATGTGGGAGAACCGGCGGATCACGCGCGGCGAGGGCGCGCTGATCGATCCCGCAATGCTGCGTAACATCCAGCTGCGAGAGGGCGTCATCTCGTTCTTCTTCATGTTCCTGGTGCAGGCCGGGACATTCTTCGTCGTGCCGCTGTTCCTGTCCGTCGCGCTCGGGCTGTCGGCGATCGAGACCGGCGTTCGGCTGCTGCCACTGTCTCTGACGCTGCTTGTGTTCGCCATCGGCGTCCCCAAGCTGCGACCCAACGCCTCGCCGCGACGGGTAGTCCGGCTCGGATTCGTTGCGCTGTTCGTCGGCCTGGTGCTGCTGGTCGCGCTGCTGGACATCGGCGCCGGCCCCGAGATCGTGACCTGGCCCCTGCTGATCGCAGGCTCCGGCCTCGGCGCGATGGCGTCACAGCTCGGCAGCGTCACCGTGTCAGCGGTACCCGACGAGCAGAGCGGCGAGGTCGGCGGCCTGCAGAACACCGGCACCCAGCTCGGCGCCTCGATCGGCACCGCCCTGGCCGGCGCGATCCTCATCTCCGCGCTGACCGCGTCCTTCCTGACCGGCATCCAGAACAACCCAGACGTGCCAAAGAGCGTCGTCTCCAAGGCCCAAACCAACCTCGCCGGTGGCATCGCGTTCATGTCGGACGCCGACCTGAAAGCTGCACTGGCCGATGCTCACGTCCCACCGGCCACCGCGGACGCCGTGGTCAAGACGAATCAGCAGAGCCGGATCGCTGGTCTCCGCGCCGCGCTCTCGATCCTCGCGCTGATCGCGCTCATCGCGCAACTGTTCACCCGAGGCATCCCCGCCGTCCAACCCGGCACACAAACCGCCAGAGCCGCACCCAGCGACAGAGCGGCGACCAGCGACCCCGCGGTCGCCACCTAACCGTGACCGCGAAGCGAAGCCCGAGGACACCGGAGCGTCACAAGCACCGTCATCCAACGCGCCGACGCACAAACCGAGCCGGATGACCGCGCCCGCGCCCAGCAGAACACCGAAGCGAATGTCGCCGCCCTGACCGACACCAGAACCGCCATCGAGGAGCTCGGCCAGCGACTCAACCAGATCGAATCCAGGCTCAACTAATCAACCCACAGCTTCGTGTGAAACATCCCCGCGCCGCACCGGATGCCCCAGATGATCGACCCCGTGTCGACGAGCGCGGTCAACCATCGGCCGATCAAACAAGGGTCGGAGATGCAGTCGTCCAGGGAGCACCGACCCTGGAGGTGCGTTGGTTGCGCCGCGGTGGGCTACCAACCTCGATGATCGAATGGTTCAACCCATTCGTCGGGCAACTCGAGACCCGCACCGACACATACCTCCCGATCGGACGAGCCGAGGGGCTCTCCGTGAAGATCCGCGGCGGGCTGCGGCTCGACATCAAGGTCAGCATCGGCGCCAAGGGTGTCCTCGACCTGCCGGGACATGCGCGCGGACGCACCCAGTCCTGGAAGAAGTGGTCCCTGCCAATGCCTCCCGTTCGTGAAATCGACGCCCAATCTCCGGACCGGGTGCAGATCGCCAAGCGCAGGCGGATTGGTTGGTTCTCGGTCGCACATGGCGTGGCCACTGCCCGCGCCGCGCCTGGCGCCACAGGCGAGGCGATGTGCACGGTGGAACTCACAGAAGTGCTCAAGGGTGAGGAGACATGGTGGACACTCGGGCTTGAGGCGGCGGGCGCTCCCGCCACGCTCAGGAGGACGCTCGCAGCCACAGCGGAGCTGCTGTTCAGCAGTCCCCTGCCCGACGGCCTGCGACTGCACATCACAGACTCGATGTCATACTCGGAATGGCTCCACCTGTCCGACAATGAGAGCCCTCGCCACCCGTGATTGGGCGCTGTTGCGCTCTAGGCCGCGCGCAAATCCACCGAGTTCACCTTGGGACGATCCAACGGGTCATCCGACCAGCAACGCGTAAGCATCCGTCTTACACGCGTCACGGCCGCTTTACGGCTTTCCGCGTAACCATTCGGATGTTGCGCCGTCACGACGCTCAATCAGCGCCGGCACGCCGGATCTCGTGATGCCTCGGTGATGCTCGACAAACCCCGCCGAAATGGGAAAGCCCTGCAAATGCAGGGCTTTCCTTTAGCCGATCTGTAAGCGGGATTCTGTCGGGGGCAGTCATCCATCTGGGCCGGCCGTCGCCGGCCGGCTCGTGCCACCTACCTGGAGCTCGGCGGGCCGCGTCATCGCTCCGCTTGGTGTTGCACCGGGTGGGGCTTGCCTAGCCGCCCACGTCTCCGCGGGCGCTGGTGGTCTCTTACACCACCGTTTCACCCTTGCCTCGACGTCCGAAGACGCCGGGGCGGTCTGCTCTCTGTTGCGCTTTCCATCGGGTTTCCCCGTCCGGGCGTTACCCGGCACCCTCGCCCTGCGGTGTCCCGACTTTCCTCGACGCCCGAGGGCGCCGCGACTGCCTGATCGGCGTCCCGATTCTACCGGTCGCCTCAGCGGCCCGCGGGCGGGGCCGTCATGTCGTGCCAGATGGCCGCCCGAGCCTCGAGCCCCGCGGACGTGGGCTCGGCGAACCCGAGCGTGACGGGCGGCAGCGCCGGCGGGAAGACGGCCGGGTTGGCGAGGAGGGCCGGCGGGAGCGCGAACGCGGCCTCGCCGACCGGCGTCGCCCGACCGGTGCGGATCGTGTCGCGGGCGGCGGTCAGCGGGTCGAGGGCGTGGTTCAGCCACGCGTGGGCCGACACCGGGTCGGGGGCGTACGGCGGGATGCAGAGGAGGCGCGGGCGCGCGATCGTCCCCTCGGGCGGGACGACGAAGCGGATTCCCCGGCGCGGATCGCGGAAGCCGAGACCGGTGCAGAGCACGGCGAGGCCGCCTTCCAGCCTGCCGCCGTCGATGCTCCCGGTGATCGTGAGGGCACCTCGCAGCGGGAGCAGCAGGGCGCGGGCATCCTCGAGGTCGGACGCCACAGCCGAGTTCCAGTCGTGTCCGGTGGCGACGAGCGCCGCGCCGATGACGATGGCGGGGTCGTTCGGCACGGCCACCTGGCCCGGGAAGATCGACGCGAGGTCGAAGAACTCGGCCCATGTCGAGGGGGCGTCGGCCCCGGCGCGGGCGGCCAGCGCGAACCCGACGACCGTGTAGTCCTTGGGCACGCTGTAGGCGCCTCCCGGATCGAACGGCGGGTCGTCGAACGGCGGCTCGATCAGCTTGCGGTTGGCGATCAGCGTTCGGTCGAGCTTCTCGACTTGCTTCTGGTCGATGAGCCCGGCGAGCGTCTCCTGGTCGACGAGGGCGACGTCGGCTCCGCCGCTCGCGAATTGGGCGCCGACCCTCGGCGCGACCATCGTCACCTTCACGTTGAACCGCTTGGTGAAGTCGGGCACCGAGCTCGGGGCCATCGAGCGCGGCGGCACGGCGAGGAGCAGTTTGGGGTCGGGCACCTGGGCGTTCGGGCCGCTCGAGGCGAAGGTCTGCGGCGCCGCGCTGCTCCCCGGCCGCGTGCACCCGGCCAGCACGAGCGGCGCGGCAGCGGCGATCAGCTGGCGGCGGGTCAGGCGCACGCGCAGATTGTGACAGGGGCCGGCGGATCAGCCGGGTGGGTCGTCAGGCGACGAGCCGCAGCGACGACTCCGCAGCGGAGTCATCGGCGAGCACCGAGCCGCACCCGCCGCAATGGAGCTCGAGCCGGCCGCCGTTTCGCTCGACCGCCCACATCTGGGCGGCGCACACGGGGCACGCCGGCCGGCGTTCGGGCCGGCGGACGCGCGCCTCGGCGAGGGCACGGAGCACCACGTCCTCGAGCGTCGGCTCGGAGGAGGGACGATGCGGGTCGATCACGGGCGTCACAGCCGTCGCAGCACCGCCTTCACGGTGCCGAGGACCTGGACCTCGTCGGGGAACATCGGCTCGAGCGCGTCGTTCTCGGGCTGGAGCCGGACGCGGCCGCCCTCGCGGAAGAACCGCTTCACGGTCGCGTCCTCGTCGCCGACGAGCGCCACGACGATCTCGCCGTTTCGGGCGTCGGCCTGCTTGCGGACGACGACGAGGTCGCCGTCGAGGATGCCGGCGTTCACCATGGAGTCGCCCTTGACCGTGAGCACGAAGTCGGCATCGGGGGCGAGCTGGTCGGGCACGGCGAGGTAGTCCTCGACCCGGTCCTCGGCGACCACCGGCGAGCCGGCGGCAACCTCGCCGACGAGCGGCAGCATCGTCGACTGGCGCGCAGGCGCGAGCTCGACGACCGCACCCCGGCGGGAGCGCCCGCCCTCGATCACCTCGAGCGCGCGCGGCTTGGTTGCGTCGCGCCGGATGAGGCCCGCCTTCTCGAGCTTCTCGAGGTGGGCGTGCACCGTCGACGGCGACGTCAGCCCCACCGCCTGGCCGATCTCGCGCACCGTCGGCGGGTAGCCGTGCTCGTCGACGTGCGTGTTCACGTACGCCAAAATCTCCTGCTGTCTCGAGGTCAGATCCACCGGTCGCCCTCCTGGGTCGAACGTGTGTTCGATCCGAAGTGTTGCAGAGGGGTCGGACGGAGTCAAGCGACGGAGGGGTTATAGGGATTGCAGGAACTCGGACATGGTGCTCGTGTCGAGGAGGGGACGCGACCCCGCAGGGTCGCGAGTCTTGGTTCCGGGTCAGCACGGTAACGCTGAGAGTTCTCGCGCTGAGCGAGTGCTACCACGGAATCGTTCGAGGGAGTCCGAAGTGCGGTAGGGCGCTGGTCGCGGCGAAGCGGGTGATGTGCGAGATCCGGTCGCCGTCGAGTGTCAGCACGAGCAGCCCGAGCGCGCGGCCGACGTCGGTGTGTGGGTCTTTGACGTACTGGCCGAACGCGGGTTGGGAGTTGGCCCGCGTCGGAATGAGGCGGTGGGGGTTGTCCCGTCTCGCGAAGGCATGGGCGTAGACCTGCTTGATCGCGTCGTGGCCTTGGTACTCGTGAGGCTCCGGAGGCATCGTCAGCCACGCGTCCTCGGCCAGCAGCGCGACGATCGGTTCCACATCTCCGCGCTCGAATGCGTCTGCGAACCGCGCTACGAGCTCGTGTTCTTGGGCTGATCGGGGGACCGGCGCTCGGTCGTGCGCCCGCGGCTCGCGTTCCTCGATCGTCGCGCGGGCGCGGATGAGCGCGCTGTTCACCGACGTCGGGGTGGTATCGAGCATCACGGCGACCTCGGTGGCGGAGAACCCCAGCACGTCGCGAAGCACGAGGACGGCGCGCTGGCGGGGCGGGAGGCGATGAAGCGCGGTGAGGAACGCGAGCGTTACCGCCTCGTGGGTCTCGTAGCGGGCTTCCGGACCGGCCGCGCCGTCGACGATGCCTTCGAGCAGCGCGTCGGGATAGGGCTCGAGCCACAGCACCTCTCCGTAGCGAGTGGGCTCCGGGGGTGTGTATGCCAGCCCGGGCCCTGTCCTGGGGCGTCTACCGCTGTCGCGCAGCATGTTCAGACAGCGGTTGGTGGCGATCCGATACAGCCAGGAGCGCAGCGTCGAGCGCTCCTCGAACGACTCCAATGCTCTCCACGCAGAGAGCAGTGTCTCCTGCACCGCGTCCTCGGCGTCCTGCACCTGGCCGAGGATCCGGTAGCAGTGCAGCTGCAGCTCGCGCCGGTAGGGGTCCGTGAGCGCCGCGAACGCCTGATGGTCGCCCGCGCGGGCACGGATCAGATCGCTGTCGTTCACGAGCGAAGTCTGGCATCGCGGCTCACAACCACTGGGACACCACCGATGCTCGAAATTCGTCGGCGAGTTTCTCCGCCAGGCGGGGTCAGAACCCGCGACAGGCAAATTCGAGTTCTGATTGGAGGACCAACGCGCACAAGCCGACCAACCCAAACGATCGATGGGCGGCGACCTCGGTCGGGACTGAGTGAAGCGTCGTCGTAGAGGAAAGGAGGCTCAAATGCTGCATCCCGATCTCGCTCGAGCGCTCGCCACCGCTCACATCGAGGACCTACATCGCGCGGCCGCTCGGAGGCGGGCGATCCGCCTCGCCCGTCGCGTCGCGCACGAGCCACACGCGGCGGCCACTCCAATCGCGATGCTGCGATCCGCGTCGACTCGGCTGCGTGGACGCCGTGTGCCTCAGGCCGACGGCACGACACCAACCGAGATTCCTCAAGCGGGAGGCATCCGTTCTCCATGACGTGATGAACCGCCGCGTCTCACGCCTCGTTGCGGGTTGGCGCACCGGGCTTTCTCGCCCCGTGCTCATCCTTCAAGGGGGAAACGCCCTCAACTACTTCGGTTATGGGCTCGTTCTTCCCTTTGAGATCATCTATCTACACCAGATTCGTGGCTTCCCGACGTCGACGGCCGGACTGGTTCTCGCGGCGACCATGGGGATGTCCGCAATCGTCACCCCGCCGACGGGAGCACTGCTCGATCGGTATTCCGCCAAAGCGATCGTGGTCGCAGGAAGCTCGGCGAGCGCCCTTGGCTACGCCGGCTTTGCCTTCGTCGAGCATCCCTGGGAGGCGTTTGCCTGCTCGGTTGTCAGCGGAGCCGGGCTCGGGGCGGCTGGGACGGCCAACCGAACACTGGTCGTCAGGTTGGTCACGCCTGAGCAGCGAGCGGCCGCCTTCGCCCTTAACCGCGTCGCCGGTAACTTTGGTATTGGCTTAGGCGCGACCGTAGCCGGCTTCGTCGTCGCAGCTGCACAGCGGCTCAGCTCGTTCCAGATTCTCTATTTCTTCGACGCTGTCACCTACGCCGGATTCGCGCTGATCGTGCTCGCTGCAGTACCGAGCCCGCGAGCCGTGACCGTCGCAGCGACAGACGCCAACGGAACAGGCTTTCGCGCGGTCGCTCGAGATCGGCTCTTCCTCACGGTGATCGCAGCCAACATCGTGCTCGTCGTCGTCGGCCACACGTTGTTCTCCAACATCCTGCCGCCCTTTGCAAAGGCCCACACACCAGTCGGTCCCGCCGAGATCGGAATCATTGTTCTCGTCAACACGTCCTTCATCGTCATCGCGCAGATCCCGGCGGTGCGCGTAGTGGCGCGGATGCGACGCACACACGCTTTCGCGCTGACAAGCGCGCTCTTTGCGGTCAGCCTGCTCGCGGTGCTGCCAGCGACGCTCATCCACTCGGCGCTCGCGGCGACCAGCCTCCTCGTCGGCGTTGCGATCGTCTTCGCGCTCGGTGAAATCGCACACATTCTCGTCCTCGGGCCGCTCGTCGCGGACATGGCTCCAGCCCATCTGCTCGGCCGCTACCTGTCTCTCTACAGCCTGACCTTCACCCTTTCCCTGGCCATCGGCCCAGCGATTGGTGGCCTTCTCCTAAAGACCGCACCAGACGCCATCTGGTGGGGTGGTGCGGTTGCCGCGGTGCTGGCCGGAACCGTCCTGCTTCGACTCGGCGACCGCATCCCCGACCCACTCCATGAAGCACCGTCACGTCTTGCATCGGCGCCGGAGGCCGCGTGAGTCCCCTCAGTCGGACGCCCAACGGAGCTCGCAGCACTCGAACAGCAGCCAGTCCTCCAAACGATCGACGTCGCCGGCAGCCCGGACTACCGCGTCGATCCCTACACCGACGATCTGATCAAGCGCCTGATCGAACTGCGCGCCATCACCAACACGGCCCAACGAGACACCGAACAGCGGGCGACTTCGAAACGGCGGCGGAGCTGGACGCGATCCAGCAAGGGATGAAGATCACCGCCAACGCCACCGCCTACGGGATCCCAATCGAGATCAACGTAGTCGAACACCGAACCAAGGTCCCCGTCACCGTCCACCGCCCCGACGGCACCAGCTACCGCACACGCACGAAGCACACCGAGGAACCCGGCCGCTATGTCCACCCGCTCGTCGCCACCCTGGTCGCAAGCGGCGGACGCCGCCGATGACGACCCCGAGCCCGCTGAGCAATCGAGTCCGGGACTCGCTTATGAGCCCCGAATTTGCCCAGTCTGCCACGAGCCTCTCAGGGAGAGGCAGCGGTTCTGCTCCGATCGCTGCCGCAAGCGCTTCGCCAGAACGGCGGCGTGACCAGCCGGCCCGGCACTAGAGGAGGATACGGGCGACAGAACCGTCCGCATGGGCGCAACCTCATTCGCGACCAGCCGCGGAAACGGGGGGTAAGCCCGCTAGTACGTCCGGGCGCCGGCGGTGAGCACCCCCCCGATGCCGGAGACATGAGGCTCCTCCGTATCTGGGGCAGGCGTTCGTAAGGCCGAGGAGAAGCACACCTCCAACGAGAGTGTCTGTTGCTCGGGGTGGTTGGAAACTCGCAGCCACCTTCTATCGTTGCGACGAGATCGACGAGCTCTCCCGGGATCAGCTCGGATTTCGAAGCTACTAGGCTTGCGGCATGAAGATCTTCAATCTCAACGCAGACGAGTGGGATCGCACGGAAGAGCGCGAGGGCTGGCGCTTCAACGACGCCTGGGTCGGCGCGCACACCGACGCCGAGCTGATCGGCGCGAGCATGTACGAGGTCGAGCCGGGTAACAAGCAGGGGCCGTTTCACACCCACCACGCGAACGAGGAATGGGCGATCGTCCTCCGCGGCGAGCCGACGCTGCGCACGCACGAGGGCGAGCAGCAGCTGCGCCAGGGCGACGTCGTCGCGTTCCCGCGCGGCAAGGAGGGCGCACACCAGATCCGCAACGACACGGACGCGCCCGTCCGCGTCCTCATGCTCTCCACGCTGATCGCGCCGGACATCGTCGAGTACCTCGACACCGGCAAGATCGGCGCGCGGAGCGTCGCCGGCGAGCGGATCATGTTCGCTCGCCCGGGGCCCGAGCTCGAATATTGGGAGGACGAGGACTAGTAGCGGCGTACTCCCTCAGGGGAGGCCGGAGCGGGCGACAGGTGCCGCAACGCTTCTCGGCCGTCCTGGCTGAGAAGGCGCCGGTAGAGCACCCTCGTCTCGTGCTCCGGTTCGAGACCGAAGCGCGTATTGAGACGGTAGCGCCCACGCTCGTCTACGTATCGGTACTTTGCGATGGTGACCGGCGACAGCACTCTGTCCTCGATGCTCAACCGGGCCACAGGGCGAACGACGCCTTCGCCCTTTGGCATCTCGCAGATGCGGGCGGGGCTAGGGGTGTAGCCCGTCGCGTCGAGCCCTACGCCGCAAAGCCGGACAACCCGGCTGGGCCGCGCCTCCGCCGAACCAGTGAACGACCGGCGGGTCGTGCACGCCCTGGTCAACGTGCGATCGAGCGAGCGGTCAGGCTAGCGTCCGATGGCGTAGAGGGTGGCGTTGTTGATGGCGTAGACGGTGCCGTCAGGGCCGATGAGGGTGGGGGTGTAGGCCTCGGGGCGCGGGGGGTTCAGGTGGATCTTCTCGGCCAGGGTCTTGCGGGCCAGGTCCCAGCGGTAGAGGGTTCCGTCCTCGCTGTTCACGATCACCGAGTCATCGGCGGGGTCGACCACGGCCGAGTTGATGCACCACTCGTAGCGTGCTCCGGCGGGTGTCCCGGGTTCGTGCACGGGCGAGAGGACGGTCTGGACGGCCCTCATGACCCGGGTATCGGCATAGGGGTCTTTCTGGCTTGCCCGAGGGTCGAGCACGGCGACCCGGTTGTGCCCGTCGCCGTGCGGCCCGATGCCGAGGTAGTTGTTGTACTTGGACACCAGCAGATACGGCGAGGTCCGTGGTAGCGGGGCACCGCGCGGGCGGGCACCACGGAGACCGTGTTGTCCCAGCCGAACGATCCCGGCGTCTTGGTCCGGGTCAAGGTGGCGTTGTAGTGCAGCAGCCAGCCGCGGTCGTCATGGTCGGGGAATGGATTCTCCAGGACGCCGTAGTACACGTCCCCGTCCGGTCCGACCGTCGGTGAGGCGGACGAGCTGGTCGCGATCAGGGCCGGCTGGCCGCTGACCGGGTCTCTCAGCACGACGTGGAACCTGGGTTTGAGCGTGGCGGCGTTGAGCCCGACCAGGATGCCGCGTGTTGGGCTGGTGACGGTGATGTAGACGGTCGTGCCGGAGGGCGACAGGGCCGGGGCGCAGTTCAGGGCCACGCCATTGATGGTCGAGTTGCCGGCGGCCGCGGCGGCGGCGATCCACGTCGCGTGGCCATGCGCATCGATCCGGGCGATCCCGCTGGACAGGTGCGCCGGTGTTGCGCCGGTCACGGTGAACCCGAAATACACCGACCCGTCAGCGCCCGCGGTCAGGGGTGTGGTGATCTGCACGGCCTTGTCGTAGGCGGCGCGGTGGGCCCGCCACTGCGAAGCACCGTAGAACACCAGCCGCCGCACCGCACCGGCCCTCAGGTTGGCGTGCCGGCGCACCAGGACTGTCCCACCTGCACCGGCAACTGCTAGGGCCGTGCGGCGCGTCAGCACAGCGGGCAACGGAGGCGTCCAGGTGCCGAAGCCGCCCGTGAATGCGGGCGGCCGATAGTCGGTGCCAAGTGACCAGCGCCGGGCGCCGCTGGCCCCGGAGTATGCGACCACCCGGAACCCGGCCTTGTCACTGACCCGGGTCGGGACCAGCACCGTGTTGGCCGCCGTGATCATCGGGGAGCCGTAGTGAATGCGCAGAACGCCACCCGACAGATCCGGAGCCAGATCGACCTTCGCCCTCCAGCGGATCCGGCGGAACGGCTGAGACCGCTTCCGGGCCACCGCCATGTGCTGCGCGTTCCCGGCGAATCCGGCCCACTCGACTGCTCCGGAAGGCGCTGCCTGGACCGCACTCGCGTCGCCACCCCAAACCGCCAGAATCAGCGCGATTCCTCCTACAAGCGTTCTCCGACGCATCCCTCACTCCTGCCGTGGTTCCATAGAGCTTCCCAGCTTGTTCCAAACATGTCAATAGACTCGCGCGATCCTCGATCGCTCGCATGACCCTCCACCCTCCGCGATCGCGCCACGCGGTAAGCGGAGGCCCGAACCAGGGAGGGAGGATGCTAAGTTGCCTGGACTTCGGCACGATGGCCTCGGAGGATCTATGCGGCGAGGGCGGACACTCGTCTGGACGATTATCGGAAGCGTCGTAGCTGCAGTGGCGGTGGTACTAGCGTTGATCCAAGTCAACTCTGACACGCCGCCAAAAGCAGCCTCTTCGCCCGCGCCTCCCATTTCGACCGGTGCGAGCACTCAAGACGGCGAGTCTGCCCCGGTGGTAACTCCGGAGACCTCCGGCACGTCCTCGCTGTCGTATCTCTCAGACCTTAAGCCTTCAGGCGATCTCGGTGAACTGGTGAACCCGGGTCCGGTCAAGATATCCGGATCAATTTACCCCAAGAGCATCTCGTTCTATTGTAACGTTGGTGACGCAACTGCGTTTCCCGTGTACAAGCTCAAGCATAACGCTCGCCGGTTCCAAGCCACTATTGGATTAGCGGCTAAGTCGCCCCCGCAATTCGAAGCGGGCGTACTACTCGTTGGCGATGGGCGCACTCTCCGGATGTTTAGTGTCAGTGTCCCTAAACCAAAAACCGTCGACGTCGATGTACAAGGGGTCCATAGCCTCCAACTCGAATGCTTCGGCTCCGGGAATTCGTATACCGGTGGTGAGGCCGTTGCTCTAGTGTGGGGCAACGCACGTGTCGCAGGAGGACATTGACCGCGGAACCGCGGGTCGTGCTCGCCGGTCTTCGACCTGGCGATCGGTCCGGCGGTGAGCGCCATTCCCGTATCGGGGAAGGCGCCGCGGCGAGGACGCCGGCGTGTCTACGGCTGAAGAGGTGCCGTCGAATCGAGGAGTGACCTCAAGTAGTCCTCCATCTTGTTGAAACCGTCCTCCTGGCCGTCGAACCTGCCACGTTGCGACCGTCCGGATCGGCGGCTCGACCTCCGAGTAGGTTCCCCGAAACGAGCACTCGGTTCCGTCAGGGGTCACGACAACGATGTGGTAGCTCCCCCCGACGCGCAGGTCGATCGAGCACTCCGTCACCTCATCCGTGAACGGCGCGAACCAGTGGCGCACATGCTCCGGCCTGGTCAGTACGTCGAAGACGAGCTCGAGCGGAGCGTCGAACTCTCGAGTGGTGACAATCTCGAGGTCGTTCGGGAATTCGATGACCGCCGACCCATGCCGGTTAGGTGTCACTGCGACCCTCCTTGCTGCTCGTCGTCCATGTCTCGTATAGGCTCGCTGCCTACGGTTCCGACGAGGGGAGGCCCCATGTGGGCGCGTGTGGCACGGTTCGCGGGGGATCCGGCTGATATCGACGCGAGGCTGGAGCGGCTTCGCTCGGCCATCGACTCGGGTGCGTTGCCGCCCGAGCTCTCGGACGCCAAGTTCCTACTGCTGGTCGACCGTGCGTCGGGCGGCATGCTGGGCGTGACGCTGTTCGACAGCGAGGAGGCGATGCGCAAAGGCGACCAGGCGATGAACGCCGGGCCTGGGAACGCCGGGAGCCGCTCGGCGGTCGACTTCTACGAGGTGCCGCTGCACACGCTGTAGCCGGAGGCTCGAGACGACGATGAAAGCGTGGGTCTATGACAGGTACGGGTCGCCTGACGTCCTCAGGTTCGAGGAGGTCGAGGCGCCGGCGCCGGGGCCCGAGCACGTGGCGATCCGCGTCCACGCCGCCGGGCTGAACGCGGCGGACTGGCACGTGATGCGGGCCGACCCGTTCCTCGTCCGGCTGCGGTTCGGGCTGCGGCGGCCGCGCCGCCCGATGATCGCCGGCTGCGACGTCGCGGGCGTCGTCGAGGCGGTCGGCGAGCGCGTCACCCGCTTTTCCCCGGGCGACCACGTCTTCGGGGAGGTCGGGTTCACCGGAGGCCTCGCAGAGCACGCCACCGCCCCCGAGGGGCTGATCGCGCGGATGCCGGCCAACTGCACGTTCGAGCAGGCGGCCGCTGTCCCCGTGTCGGGGGTCACGGCCCTTCGGGCGATCCGCGACGCCGGGCGGGTCGGGCCGGGGACGACCGTCCTCCTGATCGGGGCGTCCGGCGGTGTCGGCACCTACGCCCTCCAGATCGCCCGAGCGCTCGGCGGAGTCGTCACCGCGGTCTGCAGCCCGGGCGCCACCGACCTCGTCCGCTCCCTCGGCGCCGGCGAGGTGATCGACTACACGGCTCAGAAGTCCGTCAACGGCGGCCGGACGTACGACGTCGTCGTGAACAACGGAGGCACGCACTCGTTACGGTCGCTGCGCCGCACGCTCACCCGCGACGGCACCCTCGCCGCCGTCGGAGGCTCCCAGCACGGCGGCCTCTTCGGCCCTGGCACGGTGGCGATGCGGAGCAAGCTCGTCGCGCCGTTCGTGTCGCAGCGACTCGTGGCCGTCGAGGGCAAGAGCACCACGGCCGACCTCGAAACGCTGGCGGCGATGATCGATGCGGGCGACGTGACCCCGGTGATCGATCGTGTCTACCCGCTCGAGGAAGCGCCGGACGGACTCCGATACGTCGAAGACGGCCATCCGAAGGGAAAGGTCGTCGTGACGGTCACGCCCCATCCCGAAGAGCCCCCGCCGGCGGTGGCATAGACTCGACCCGTCAGTCCGGGCAAACCGAAAGGACGTGGCTGATGCTGGCACGGGACAGGTCCCCACGCTCTCGACCATATGGTCGTGGTGCTCTTCGAGAACCGCTCCTTCGACAACGTGCTGGGCCACCTGTACGGGCCGGAGGACGGCAAGGCGTTCGAGGGGGTCGTCGGGAAAAGCCTCAGCAACCCGATTCCGGAGTGGGCGGAGCACGGCGCCGAGCGCAGAGTCGTTCCCTACACGGTGGCCACCGATATGGACTCGCCGAACCCGGATTCGGGCGAGGAGTACTTCCACACCAATACCCAGCTCTACAACACGCTGGACGAGCACAACCGGTTCAAGATCGGTGAGGCGGTGTCGGCGCCGTGGAATGCGCCGCCGGCGGGGGCGACGCCGACGATGGACGGGTTCGTGACGGACTACATCTCGACGTTTACCGGCGAGATCGGCCGGCAGCCGACGTACGAGGAGTACGCCCACATCATGACCGGCTGCACGCCCGAGCAGCTGCCGGTCTTGAACGGCATCGCGCGCGACTTCGGGGTGTTCGATCACTGGTTCTGCGAGGTGCCGTCGCAGACGTTCATGAACCGGTCGTTCTGGACCGCGGCAACATCGTCGGGGTTGGTGGTGAACAGCCCAGCCGGCAAGTGGCTGACCCAGAACGACGCCGAGACGCTGTTCGAGCGGTTGGAGGCCCACGGGAAGACGTGGAAGGTGTACGTGATGGAGCCGATGGCGATCTCGTTCACCGGCGTGATCCACCACCCCCGGCTGCAAGACCGGCTCGCGACGCACTTCGTCCCGTTCGCCGAGTTCGAGCGCGACGCGGCAGCCGGCACGCTGCCGGACTTCTCGTTGATCGAGCCGAACATGCTGGCGGGCCACGGCGACTACCACCCCGCGATGGGCCGATCCTTCTCGAAGGATGTCGAGATCCCGGTCGACTCGCCCTCGTCGATGCTTGCGGGCGAGGCGTTCCTTGGGCGCGTGTTCAATGCGTACCGATCTGCGACCTCGGAGGCGGGTACCAACGCCTGGAACACCGCCCTCCTCATCGGGTGGGACGAGCCGGGCGGTACCTACGATCATGTCGCCCCCGGGCCTGTCCCGCCGCCCGATCCGTCCGCCCCCGCCGGCGAGTGCGGCTTCGGGTTCGATCGCTCCGGCTACCGCGTGCCGGCCATCATGGTCTCGCCCTGGGTTGAACCCGGCTCGGTCTACAACGAGGAGTACCGCCACACGTCCCTGATCGCCACGCTGCGAAAGACCTGGGGACTCGGTGAGGCGTTCACCCAGCGCGACGCCTCGGCCCGCACCTTCGACCACGTGTTTTCCTGCGACACGCCGCGCGACCCGTCCACATGGCCAAGCCCGCAACCGAGGCCCGTTCCGGCCTGGACGGCAGACCCCGAGCTGATCGGCAAGAGCCTCAGCGGGCTCGGCAAGACCATTGGGCCCGCACTGATCACCAAGGCGCGCGAGATGGGAGTCACGCTCCCGCCCGAGCTCGACGAACCCAACGCTGAGCTCACCCCGGAGCTGATCATGCGGTCGCTGCGGGATATCGCCGGCCAGTTCTTCCCACGCCTGGCCGCGGCGGGATTGGACTGAGGCCGTGGGTGACGCCGCCGCCCTGGCGATATCCACACGGCGTGCCTTTACACGGTGCGGGGCCGCCACGGCTCGTGCTCGTGCGCGAGCCAGACCAGCTCGGGGTCGAGCGCTCGCACCCGCAGCTGGCCTTCGGTGTGCGGCTCGTCGAGCTCGCTGAAGCGAACCGCCACGTCGCCGCCGACGACGACCGGACGCCCGTCCGTCTCGACGACGACCACCTGCATGCCGCGCGTGTGGCCGGGCGCCGGGACGAGCCGGACCCCGGGCAAGAGCTCGAGCTCGCCGTCGACCGGCACGTACCGCACGCCGGGCGCCTCGACCCACTCGCGGATCGTGTAGTCGTCCTCGCTGCGCGCGTCGTCGAGCTCCCTGCGCTGGACGTAGATCGGCCTGCCGGCGAAGAGGTGGTTGCCGCCGCAGTGGTCGAAGTGCAGGTGCGTGTTCACGACGACGTCGATGCCGGCGAGGTCGAAAGCCTGCGTGCCGAGTGGAAGGAGGCGGGGATCGAGGTCGGCCACCGCCGGGTGCAGCTCCGTCATGCCGGTGTCGACCAGCACGCGCGCGTCGGGATGGTCGATGACGTGCACGTAGACCGGCCATCGCTCGCCCTCGACGAGCAGCTCGGCCACGAGGATCGGCGCGACGGTGGGCGGCGACGGCACCCGCCCATCCTCCCACCGCCCGCGAAGGCGGCGCAATGGCTTCGCCGGAGATCTACGCGCTGGTCGGTGCTTCCTGATCGTGTGGCTGCTTCGTGAGCAGGAGTGCGGACGCGGCGCCGAGGCCGTAGCCGACAAGGATCGCGGCTATGGCTTCGGCTGTGCCGGGCTTCACGGTCATGTTCCAGGCGATCGCGAGCACGATCCCCGGGTTTGCGAGAAGGACGACCCACAGCACCCGGTCGTGTGCCAGTGTGCGAACACGCGAGTCAAGTATGCCGGTCGCCGCGTCCGTGTTGAGCGCCTCCATGAGGGCTTTGGCACGCGGCCCGGCGACGAGCGGGCCCTGCACCGTGTCCAGGATCAAACCGGCGATGGATACGACGATCCACGGGCTGCTCCACGTCCACCGCTCGGTCGTCAGGTACGCACCGCTCGCGACCAGGCCGAGGATCGCGACGGGGAACGCCCAGCCGACCCGCTCTGCCAGTCCGGCCCACTGCGCCGCTTCCACGAACGATTCGGCTGCACGAAGTCGGAAGTAGCACAACCCGACCATCGTGATGGCGCCGATCAGGCCGAACAGCGACAGGAAATGCAGGTACAGGGCGACGTCGTAGGCCACGTCAGGCTGCCGCCACGGCCGCTGCGAAACCCGCCAAGATGCCGGGCCATCCCGAATCGAACTGGTCGTGCATCTGCTCCATGGCATCACCGTAGGCGTCAAGGCCCCGGTGTTCGAGCTCGACGCGAGTGCGGTCGGGCCCCTCGGCCACGAATCGCACCTCGACCTCGGTCAGCAGGTCGCCGTCATAGGCCCATTCGCCGGTGATCTGCCACGCCAGTACGAGACGCGCCGGCGGCTCCCACACCAGCACTTTGCCCCATTCACACTCGCTGCCGTCGACGTCGCGCTCATACCAGCGGCCCCCGGCGCGCTGCTCGAGCACGACCTCTTCAAGTTCTGCACCGCCAATATGGAACTCACGCGGCCACCACGCGTCGTGTCCGCTCGTGAAGGCGGCAAACGCCTTGTCCTGTGACGCCTCGACCACAATCGAATGACGAACGACGGCGCCTTGTGCGGGAGTCATCGGCTCTCCTTGGATTGGTGAACGTCAGTCGGGGCCTCGACAGCCCGCTGAAAGTTCTGCAGGGCCTGCCCCCAAAACGCATCGAAGTACTCGCGCAACGCCTCGACCGCCCGGGGATCGACCTGATACACACGCCGGGTACCCGCCGGCGTGTCAAAGACCAGTCCAGCCTCCTTGAGCACCTTGAGATGCTGCGACACGGCGGGCCGGCTGATCGGCAACCCGCCCGCGAGCTCCCCGACCGCAAGCGGACTTCGGCTCAACCGCTCAAAGATCTCACGCCGGGTCGGGTCACCCAACGCCCCAAGCGCCGCCTGTTCGTAGGTGACCACTAACGGTAAGGGTATGCTTACCCTACCGGCGATGTCAAGTGCCGTGCCCCAATTACCATCCCCACCCGTGGCCGAGGGCGTCGTCATCCGTCCCGAGCGTGACGCGGACCACCCCGTCATCGCAGAGGTGGTCCGCGCGGCATTCGTCGGACACACCGACGAGGTCGCGGCGTTCGTCGAGCGGATTCGGGCGTCGGAGCAGTTCATTCCCGAGCTGGCGCTGGTCGCCGAGGACTCCTCGGGTGTGATCGCTCACGTGATGCTGAGCTGGGTCGGCGTTGAAGGCGGATCGCGTCCAAGGATCCTCAATCTCACGCCGATGTCGGTTCGGCCTGACCGCCAGCGGATGGGTGTGGGGACACGGCTGATCCGGGACGCGCTCGGCCGCGCCGAAGAAGCAGGCGAGGCTGCCGTCATGGTCGAGGGCATCGCCGCCTACTACCCTCGCTTCGGCTTCGAGAAGGCAAGCGCGCTCGGCTTCATCTCCCCGCATCCGAAGATCCCCGACGCCGCGTTCATGGTCAAGCGGCTCCCTGGATACAGCCCCGACCTCGCCGGCCGGATCCGCTATCCCGCCGCGTTCGACGGTCTCGGGTACTAGCGGCGCGACTACCTGCGGACGCGGAACCGGAGGATGGTGGCGTCGCCCGACCGCACGCTGCTCACCGGTTCCAGGTCCACCCTCGTGAGCCCCGGGGACGAGAACGGGATGCCATCGCCGAGCAGCACCGGCAGCACATACACCAGGAGCTCGTCGACGAGCCCGCGCGCCAGGCACTGGCCCGCCACATCGGCGCCGAGGATCTCCAGGTTCTTGCCGCCCGCCGCGTTCAGTGCCGTGGCAACCGCTTCCCCGATGTCACCGCTGAGGATCGTGACATCCGGGTCCGGCGGCTCCAGCGGCCTGTGCGTGAGGAGGAAGAACGGCCCGGAGAACGGGTAGTCCACGCTGCCGGGCTCCTCGGCCTCCATCTTGTCGCCGACCTCCCAGGTTCGCCGGCCGATGAGCATGGCGCCGGTGGCCGCCGCGACTTCCGCGAAATCGTCCGGCGCCACGAAGTCGGCGAGCGGGCGACCACCGCCCCAATCCATCCTGTGGCCGGGACCGGCGATGAAGCCGTCCAGCGACATCGCCCTGTTCACGACCACCTTGCCTCTCATGGACGCCATTCTTGCATCGGAGGGGCGGCACGCACGCGCGGGGCACCGATGAGTTCTGGGCGGCAGCGGCGTCTACACCAGACGACCCCGACACCGAGGAGTTCTGAGATGCGGAAACTGATCGCGTTGGTGTTCCACTACTCGCTCAACGGCCTTCTCGCCGACAAGGGCACCGAGTACTACCGGTTCTGCTTCGAGCTGCTCGACGAGCTGGGTGGCGCGAGCGACGATGAGCAGTCACTCGACTTCCTCCAGAGCGCCGACGCGCACATCATGGGCCGGAACGCCTACGAGGGCATGGCCAAGAGCCTCCCGGCGAATCCCGACCATCCGTGGGCCGGCATCCTGAATGCCGGGCGCAAGGTCGTCTTCTCCCGGACGATGAAGACGGCCGACTGGTCGAACACCACCATCGCCGCCGGTGACACGGCAGAGGAGATCGACAAGCTCAGGCAAGGCGGCGACGGCCACATCGTGGTCTGGGGCGGCGTCAGCCTCTGGCGGTCGCTCATGCAGCTCGACCTGATCGACGAGTTCCACCTGGGCCTGCACCCCTACGTTGCGGACGAGGGCACCCTGCTGTTCGACGACGTCCCGAAGTCCTACCGGCTCGACCTGATCTCCTGCACCACCCTGCAGCCGACCGGGATCCTCGAGCTGCAGTACCGGCGGCACCGGTAGCCGAGCGGACACCGAGTGACATACTCCTGCGCCCTGAGATACACAGAGGAGACCACCATGAGCAGCGAACAGGCGGCACCCGAGACGAACGGTGTTACGTCGGAGGTACTTGCAACGGTTGACCTGGGCCGTGAGATCGAGGGCATGGCAGGGCGGGAGCTTCGAATGCGCATGGTGACGATCGAGCCTGGAGGCGTCTTCGGCCCGATTCACGACCACGTGGACCGGCCGGGCCTCGTCTACATCCTGCAGGGAACGATTACCGACCATCGAGATGGAGCCGCCACGGAGTACGGGCCGGGAGTGGGCTGGCCCGAGGACCGGAACACCATGCACTGGCTCGAGAACAGAGGGACGACTCCGGCGGTGGAGATCTCGGTCGACATCGTCAGGCAGGAGTGAGCCCGCGCGCTTGACCATAGCCCCCGTGCGATATAGCATGACGGCTATGTCAAGGATTCGCTACGACGAGCAGACCGCGGCAGCGTTCAAGGCGGTCAGGGAGGTGCCGCGTGACGGACTCGCGGAGTGGCGCGAGGCGGTCCGGCGTCACCTGCGCCCATCGCAGGGAATGACCCTGGTGGACATCGGCGCGGGCACCGGTGCGTTCGCCGCCGCCTTCAGCGACTGGTTCGACCTGAGCGTCCTCGCAGTCGAGCCGTCGGCCGCGATGCGGGATCAGATCCCGCGGACGCCGGCCATCCAGGTGTTCGAGGGAGATGCGAGCGCCCTTCCGCTGCCGGATGACTCCGCGGACGCCGCATGGCTCTCCCTCGTCATCCACCACATCCCAGACCTCGAGGCCGCCGCACGCGAGATCCGCCGCGTTCTTCGCCCCGGAGCCCCCGTCCTCATCCGGCAGGGCTTCCCGGACAGATACGAGCCCTCGGGGGATCTGAAGCTCGACAGGATCGAGATCGCCCGATGGTTCCCGGAGACCGCTCGGACGATCGGCACCTTCCCCACCCTCGAGGACACGTGCATGGCGTTCGCGGCCGCGGGATTCCACCAGGAAGCTCTCGAGCAGGTTCGTGAGACGTACCCGGCCAGCCTCGCGGACTTCCTCGACCAGGTCGACACGTTCCGCCACGCCGACACCACGATGCGCAGTCTCACCGAGGCGGAGTTCCTCCGCGGGAAAGACCGTCTCCGCCGTGCGGTACGACACGCCGAGCACACGGCGGACCCGGAGACCAGGAGCAACTGGCTCGATCTCCTGGTTCTACGCGAGCCTCACTGCAGACCGCCGTTTGAGTGGAGGAGCTGACCGGTGATCCAGGCACCGTCTGCCGAGAGCAGGAACGCCACCAGGTCGGCGCTGTCCTGCGGCAAGCTCGGGCGGCCCAATGGTGTCTGGTGCGAGAGTTCGGCGCGGAGCTCATCTGAGATCCATCCGGTATCGGTCGGCCCGGGATTGATGCAGTTGGCGCGGATTCCGCGCGAGCCCAGCTCCGATGCGGCGGCCTTGACGATGCGATCAAGGGAGCCCTTGCTCACCCCATAGGGAACGTTGTCGGAGAGCGCGTCGCTGGTGAATGCGACCACGCGCCCGTCGGCGCCGGGGAGTCGGCTGGCGAGCTCCTGGATGAGCAGCGCGACCGAGCGGGCGTTGACCGCGAAATGTCGATCAAACTCTTCTGCAGACGTCTCGAGCAGCGGAAGCGGGATGTCCCGGCAGTGCGAGGCGACCAGAGCCGTGAACGGCCCCAGCCGACGTTCCAGCTCGTCGAAGAGCCGAGCTGGAGCCGCCGGATCGCTGAGATCCACCTCGACGATCTCGGCCCGGACGCCGAGCCCGCCAAGCTCCTTCGCAAGCTCCAGCGGCTCGCTATCGTCGCTTTCGGGGCCGGACTCTCTGTCGTAGGGTCGCCAACAGCTCAGTCCCACGTCCCAGCCCGCCGTGGCAAGTCTCCGCGCGCATGCCGCCGCGATCCCGTCGCGCCGGCCGGCACCGGTGATGAGGACGTTCGGCATTGCAGGAGGCTACCCGGGTTGAGCTCAGCCGAGCCCGGGCAGTTGCGTGCGTCCCATACGCCGTGAGACCGTTTCGCGCCAACCGAGCGGGAGGGATGTGTGGAGACGACCTGGAACGACGGCCGTCGCTTCGCGGGGCGGGTGGCCCTGGTCACCGGCGCCGGCGGGACGCTGGGCGGCGCGGTCGCGCTCGGGTTCGGCCGGGAGGGGGCCTCGGTGCTCGTCGGCTACCGGCGATCGCAGGAGGCCGCCGAGTCGACCGTGGCCGAGATCGTGGCCGCCGGCGGCACCGCCTCGGCCCATCAGCTGGACGTCACCGACCAGGCTTCGGTCGAACGGTTCGTCGAGCAGGCCGACGCGATGTACGGGCGGATCGACGTGCTCGTCAACTCGGCCGGACGGCTCGACGAGGCGGACACCGTCCGGTTCGAGCACATGAGCGCCGACGCGGCCGCGGCGCTGCTTGAGGTGGACGTGATCGGCACGATGCGGATGTGCCACGCCGTGATCCCGCACATGCGGCGCCACGGCCGGGGCGCGATCGTCAACTTCTCGAGCACCTACGGCAACGGCACGAACCCCGAGAACGCGATCAACTGGGTGCCGGTCACCTACTGCGCCGCCAAGGGCGCCATCCGCGGCCTCACCACGTCGCTGGCGCGAGACATCGCTCCGGAGATCCGCGTCAACGCCCTCGCCCCCGGCCCGATCTCGGGCAACTGGGAGCAGGAGTGGGGCGTCGCCCCCGAGCACATCGCCGAGGCGAAGGCGATGAACCCCATGAAGCGGTTCGGCGACCCCCGCGAGATCGCGGAGACGGTGCTCTTCCTCGCGTCCGACGGCGCCGGCTACATCAGCGGTCAGGTGATCCACGTGGAAGGCGGCTGGGTGCCCGCCGGCTAGACCTGGATCGTCATTCCGCTGGCGGCCCGCGAGTCGACCAGTTCACGTGCTGTGTCCGGGCCGGTGGCGGGGAAACTCCTTGGCCCGGCTCTGACGAGCGATGCCGCGTGCATGAGACGATGCGGCGGTGACGGCTGCGGCCAACGAGCCTCGCCAAGGCATTCGCCGCCTCCTTCCGATCCTGACGTGGCTGCCTCGCTATGACCGTGGGTGGCTTCGCGGTGATGTCGCCGCCGGGGTCGCGGTCACTGCGTTGATCGTGCCGAAGAACCTGGGCTATGCCGGGATCGCCGGCGTGCCGCTGCAGAACGGGTTGTATGCGGCAGCAGCGGGCGCGATCATCTACGCGCTGTTTTGCACGTCGCGGCAGATCTCGACCGGGCCGAGCTCGTCGTTGGCAGCCGTGGCCGGCGGTGCGGTGCTCGTAACCGGCCTGGGTGGCAACCACGCTGCGCAGCTCGTGGCGGCGATCACGCTTGTGGCCGGGATCTTGTTCCTCCTGCTCGCCGTCCTTCGAATGGGGTGGATCGCGCGGTTCCTCTCCAAGCCGGTGATCACCGGATTCCTGGCCGGCGCGGCGTTGGATGTGGTGATCGGTGAGCTGCCCAAGCTGACCGGGACATCTGCGGACGGGGTGAACGCGTGGCGCGAGCTCTCCTCGTGGATCGGCACGCTGGACGATGTCCACCGGACGACCTTGGTGGTGGGCGGCGTCTCGCTCGGCGTGATCCTGGGTGTACGGTTCCTCGCGCCGGCCGTGCCGGGAGCGCTGGTGCTGGTGGCCGGCGGGATCCTCGCCACCTACCTGTTCGACCTCGGCGGGCACGGGGTGGAGCTGGTTGGGCACGTGCCGCGGGGATTGCCGACGCCGCAGCTCCCGACCGTCGATCTGTTTCGCGAGCAGTACGCCACCATCGGGGTCGCCGCGGGGGCGCTCCTCTTGATCGGGTTCTCGCAGACCGCTGGGGACGCTCGCGCGTTCGCCACCCGCCACCACTACCGGATCGATGTCGATCAAGAGTCGGTGGCGCAGGGCATGGCCAACGTGGGCGCCGGCGTCTTCCAGGGCATGCCCGTGTCGACCAGCCTCTCCGCCAGCTCGTTGAACGAGTCGGCCGGCGCTCGGACGCCGGTCGCGTCGCTGATCACGGGCGCGCTCGTGCTGCTGACGCTGATCGTGCTCGCCCCACTGTTCTCAGACCTGCCAAAAGCAGTCTTGGCGGCGGTGATCATCGATGCGGTGGTGTTCGGGATGATCGACGTGTCCGAGCTACGGCGGCTGCGTCGCGTCACGCCGTTTGACTTCTGGATCGCCATCGCGGCCATCGTCGCCGTGCTGTCGGTCGGTGTCCTGGCCGGCGTCGTGGTCGGCGTCGTGCTGTCGCTCGGTTGGCTGATCTATGTCGCCACCAGTCCGCCGATGCCGCTGCTCGGCCGCGAAACCGGGACCCAGGTGTTCCGCAGACCTCGACGAGCACCCGGACGACGAGACGTTCCCGGGGATCGTGGTGCTTCGGATCGACAGCGGCCTCTTCTTCGCCACCAGCCAAGCGCTCGACGACCGCATCCGCGCCCTCACCGAGCAGGACCAAGGCCCGCTCCGCGGAGTGGTGCTCGACCTCGAGGCGGTCCCCTTCATCGACTCGCAGGGTGCGGAACAGCTCGCACAGATCCACGAGCTTCGTTGAAGCACAGCGGGCGTCGCTGCGGCTCGCACGGGTGAAGCCACAAGTCCTCGCCGTGCTCCAACGCGACGGCGTAATCGACCAGATCGGCGGCGACCACTTGCACGGCAACATCCACCGCGCCGTCGAGGCCCAGCTCGCGGACGACGAGTCGACGGGGGAAGCTACGGTGCGCGCGGAGTGAACGGCCGGATGTCGATGTTCTCGCGCGACACGTGGACGGCCGTTGAGATCGGAACCTCGCTCCACGCCCCGGGCAGCGTCCCCAGAGGCTCGCTCATCACGACGTGCGCATCCCCGGGAAGCAGTTGCAGATCCTCGAAATCCGGATAGATGTGCCTCAGGGCCTCGACGTCGTTGCTGTGGTAGAGCGTCCGAGGAAGCGATCGGCTGGCGTAACGCGCGCCGACCAGCGTGTCTGGAGTCAGGACGCCGACCGACATCTGCATCGCGTCCTCGATCCCCGCAGCGCCGGCCGCGGCTTCGATGAACCCCACCGTCCGCTCCAGGGCGACCTGGGGATCGTCCCGGAGCCCGAACGTGAGCGCCAGGTAGAACATGTGCTCCGAGTCGGTGCTGCCCACGATCTGCTGATACAGCTCCCGATCGATGCCGAGGACGACGTCGAGCTTGATGCGATGGAAGTCCCTGATGAAGCCGTTATGGACGAACAGGATGCCATCGTGGCGGAACGGATGGCAGTTGGACTGCTGCACCGGAGAGCCGATCGCGGCGCGCACGTGCGCAATGAAGGCCGGCGATTCGAGCGTGCGGGTGATCTCGCGCAGGTTCTCGTCATTCCAGGCCGGCTCGGTTGAGCGGTACCGAGAAGGCTCGGCGTTCTCCGGTACGAACCAGCCGACGCCGAACCCGTCGCCGTTCACGGGCTCAGCTCCCTGGCTCGAATCGAGGCTCTGGTGGACGATCGTGTTGCGATCCTCGCGGAACATCACCATGCCGACGTTGATCGGCCCTCCGAGGTATGCCATCCACCTGCACATGGTCGAACCTTTCCGGTACGACGGACTCGCCCGAAGCAGACGCGAGATCGATGCGCGCTGCGTCACCCCAAGCGGATGAAAGTCGCGTCCACGTAGACGGGGGCTGGGTGCCAGCGGGCTGCCGCTAGTTGTGATCGGGGAAGGTCGCCACGCCGGCCGCTCCGGCGCCGGTCGAGCGTCCCGCCGCACCCGCCACGCCGGCCGGGCCGAGAGCGCCTGTCGAGCCGCTGGGATGCACCGTTCCGGTGTTGCCGTCGATGCCGCCCGGGCCGCCGTGCCCCGGGGCTCCTCCCCCACCCGCCAGGCCGCCCGTGCCGCCGGGCCGGGCGACGCCGCCGGCGCCGGCCGTCACCGCGTTGCGGCTGTAGGAGTTCCCCGAGTCCACGGCGAGCGCGACGGTGCTGAACAGCCCGCCGCCGCGCGCGTCTCCCCCGCGTCCGCCCTTGCCCGAGGTGCCGCCGTCGGCACCCGAGCCGCCGCTTCCTCCCACGGAGCCGTTGGCACCGGACTGCCCGGCGCCGCCGCCCGCCGGCCCGCTGCCGCCCGAGCCGCCCGGCCCGCCGAAGCCGCCCTGGACGCCGGATGCGCCGTTGCCGCCGCCTCCGCCGAGCGATCCGGCGCCGCCGTTCCCCGCCTGCACCGTGTTGCCGGTGAACGCTGCGCGCGTCAGCTTGAGCGATCCGGTGTTCGCGATCCCGCCGCCCTGCGCCAGTCCGGCGATGCCGCCGGCTCCCCCGCTGCCGCCCTTGACGGCGACGCTCGGCGGGCCCGCGGGCGCGCCGTCGGTCGGATGGCCACCGGCGCCTCCGACGCCGGTCAGGCAGCAGGCGCTGCCGCCGAACCCACCGCTGCCGCCGAACGCGCCGCTGCCCCCGGCACCGCCGGAGCCGCCGAAGCCGCCCGTGCCGCCCTGGCCGCCCGGCCCGCTCTGCACCTGGTTCTGGTCGAACACCGCCGAGACGATCTCGAGGCTGCCGGCGTTGTAGACCGCGCCTCCGCCCGCCTGCCCGCCGGCGCCGCCGTTCCCTCCCCTGCCGGGGGCGCCCGGGGTGCCGCCGGAACCGGCTCCGGCCGGCATCCCGCCGGGCCCGCCCGTGCCGCCGATCCCGCCGGAGGTGTCCGCCGCGCCGTTGGCGCCCGGGCCGCCGCCGCCACCCGCGCCGCCCGAGCCGCCCTGGCCGCCCGAGCCGCCGATCCCGCCGAGCCCGCCTCGGCCGCCCTGCGCGAAGTTGCCGCGGAAGGTGACGGCGGTCAGCGTCAGCGTGCCGGCGTTGTAGATCGCGCCTCCCAATGCGGCGCCGCCGGCGCCGCCCTTTCCGCCCGCCGCGGCCGAGCCGCCGGCGCCGCCCGAGCCACCGGGGCCGCCGGCCGCTCCCATGTCGCCGGGGGTCGCTCCAACGCCGCCGCGCCCGCCGACGCCGCCCCGCCCGCCGGAGCCGCCGCGCCCGCCGTTACCGCCGAGCCCGCCCGTGCCTCCCATCGCGACGTTCGAGAGGAAGGTGACGCGCCCGAACGTCGCGGTGCCGCTCACGATGAGCACGGCGCCGCCCCTGGCTCCGCTCCCGGCGCCGCCCGCCTGCCCCGCGCCTCCGGCACCGCCGGCCGCGCCCGGGCCGCCGGCAACGCCCGGCTGGCCGGCGGCGCCGCCCGTGCCGTTGGCGCCGCCGCTCCCGTTTGCGCCGGACGTTCCAACGGTGCCGTTCGCCCCGCCGGCGCCGACGGCCGCGCCGCCCTGGATCGTCACGCCGCGCACCGTGAGCTGGCCGCCGGTCACCTTGAACAGCTGCCGGGCACCGCCGCCGCTGAGCGTCACCGCGTGGCCGTTACCCTCGACGTCCAGGACCTTGCCGACCGGGATGACCGTCGTCCTGCTCACGACCAGGGACGGGCAGTCGAGGCCGAAGCGGACGGTGCCGCCCGCCGTCACGGCCGTGTCGAACGCCGCCGGCGAGCATGAGTTGAGCGTGGTGTCCGCCTGCGCGACGGGCGCGCCCGCGGCCACGACCAAGCCCGTGGCGAACAGCAGCACAGCCGACCGGCGTTTTGCCCCCGCCGGCCGGCCACGAGTGGACGCGCGCTCGTGCACCTGCGGACCTCCTCAGGGACGGCAGCGACGATTGTCGCACGCCGCAGACGGCCTGGCAAACCGGCTCACCGGCCGGGCCTGTCAGGCCGTGCGCAACGCGTCGATGGACGCCGTTGCGACGACGCCCTCCAGGCTGCGGGCCAGCTCCGCGTCGAGCGTGACGAGCGCGTCGCCCTGGAGATGCGTCAGGGCGACGTACTCCGCCGTATACGTGTCTTCCCACCCCAGCCGGTCGGCGTACTGCCAGGCGTTGCGGCGCAGCACGGCGTCCCCCAGGAGGCGAATGGGGAGCTTCGTGATCAGGCGCGTGATCTCCTCGAGCCGGGCGAGCGCCACGTCGGGCGCGAGCTCGCCCCGGTGCACCGCCTCGTGAAGTGCCGAAAGCGTCTGCGAGCGCAGGAGCGTCGGGGCCAGCAGCTGGTGGCCGGGCGCCGGCTCGATCCCCTCCTCCGCGAGGCGCAGGACGACACCGCAGTCGACGATGAACCGCGTCACGGCGGGCACGCTAGCGCAACGCTCCGCGGCGAGCGAGACTAGCGCCGGCGTGACGCTCGAAGCTCATCAACCCCGACGACCTGTCCCGTCCCGAGACCTACACCCAGGTCATCGTCGCGCGCGGGAGCAGGCTGGTATTCGTCGCCGGGCAGGTCGCCGAGGACGCGCAGGGCAACCTCGTCGGTGCGGGCGACCTCGAGGCCCAGGCCCGACAGGCGTTCGCCAACGTCGGCCGCGCGCTCGCGGCCGGGGGCGCCCGGCCGGATCAGGTGACCAAGATCACCATCTTCGTCGTCGACTACCGGGCCGACTGCCTGCCGGCGATCGGGGCCGGACGGGCCGCGGTGTTCGGCGACCACAAGCCGGCCGACACGCTGATCGGGGTGGCGGCCCTGGCCCACCCCGGCTGCCTGATCGAGGTGGAGGCGATCGCCGTCACGGACGGCTGATGTGGGGATGAAGGCCGCGCCTCGCGCTCACCCGGCCGCAGATCCTGGCCTTCAGGCGGCGGGTCGGCGCGCTCGACGAGCGGCTCCCTCCCGGACGGCGCGCCCTGCGGCAGGCGGCGTGGGCGGGCCTGCAGGACAGCATGCCGCGGGCCGCGCTCCTGTCGATCCACGCCCGGGTCGAGGGCGCCCACCCCACGATCTGGGCGGACCCGTCCCTTGTTCAGCTCTGGGGCCCTCGCTACCAGGTCTACGTGGTCGCGGCGCGCGATCTCGCGGCCTTCTCGCTCGGGAGGCTGCCGGACGATGCAAAGGGGCGGCGCCGGGCCGAGGAGACGGCCGCCCGACTGCACGCCCACCTCGGCGGCGCCAGGATGACGTACGGCGAGGCAGGGCATGGGATCGGGGTGCACGCCAACTCGCTCAGATACGGCGCGACGACCGGAACGGTCCTGATCCGGTGGGAGGGCGCGCGCCTGCCGAAGGTCTGGACCGTCCCACCGCCCGACGTCGACCCGGTCGACGCCCGGCGCGAGCTCGCTCGCCGGCACCTCCGCGTCTTCGGCCCCTCCACCCCCGCGGCGTTTGCCCAGTGGGCCGGGAGTCTCGCTCAAGGCGGGCGCGGCGGCCTTCGCGTCCCTCCAGCGGATCGCTGACCGCTGTGCGAACACCGCTCGGCGAGGCGTGGATCCTCACCCGTGACGAGCCCGATCTTCCGCGCCGATCCCGGGCCCGCCGCGCCGGCGAGGCTGCTGCCGAGCGGCGATGCCTACTACCTGCTCCAGGGAGACGAGCGCGCCCTGCTCGTTCCGGACGCCGGTCGTCGCGCGTCGCTCTGGACCCCGCGGGTATGGCCGGGCGCCCTGCTCGTCGACGGCGAGATCCGCGGGACGTGGCGGCGGGCGCACGACATCGTCACGGTCGAGACCTGGGGCCGGTTCTCGCGGGCGGAACG
The DNA here is from genome assembly GCA_963821535.1 of uncultured Actinomycetes bacterium. Taxonomy (GTDB): domain Bacteria; phylum Actinomycetota; class Thermoleophilia; order Gaiellales; family JAICJC01; genus JAICJC01. The sequence goes on from CAWGEC010000012.1 coordinate 64,050, forward strand.
CGACGCCGTCGAGGCCGAGGCGGCCGCCCTGCCGCTGCCCGGAATCGAGCGTGGCATCGCCGTCCGCTGGAACGCCTGAAGACCGGGCGCCTCACGTCGCTCTCACACGACGTCCCTAGGTTTTCGGTCGATGGGATCGACCGACTCCTCTGGAGAAGCGACCCCTCTCGATCGACGTCGCCGGCGTCGGCGCGTTCGCGTCGTCGTAGCGCTCACGATCCTCCTCCTGCTCGCGCCGCCGGCCTACTCCTACACGACGACGATGATGCAGCCATCGAGCCTGCCGCTCTGGCCTCGAAGCGTCGAGTGGCTGAGAGCGCACCACGGCAACTGGCTCGTCGACGAGGTCGAGCACTACTACTACAGCTGGAAGGCGCCGGCCAAGGGTGGCCCTCAGCTCACCAGCCTGCCGACGGTCGGGCTCGGCGCCTCGCCGACGGTGAGGGCGAGAGCGCGACACCGGCCGGGCGCGGCGCTGCCTCCGCCGATCGAGCCCGTCTTCGCGCACCCGCTGGCCGGCGAAGGAGTGTGGAGGGGTACCGGTCCTGTCGTGCGCGGACGCCCGCCGGTGCTCCTGACGACGTTCCGGACTGAGGTCGACTATCCGCGGATCGTCGCGTACGTGGCGTGGTTCGACCACACCCGTACCTCCATGGCGTGGTATCCGGGCCGGTACGAACCGCCGAGCGCCCCCGTACGGGGGCCGATGTCGGTGCCGTACGGCCAGCGCTGGCGCCTGCTTGCGACGTTCAACGGCGGCTTCATCTACCGGGACGGCAGCAACGGATCGTCGATCAACGGGAGGTCGTACGAGCCGCTCAAGGCGGGCCTCGCAACCCTCATCGCCTACCGCGACGGCCGCGTCGACGTGAGAACGTGGACCGGCGGCCCGGCGGCGGGCCCCCAGGTCGCGTTCACGCGCCAGAGCCTGCCTCTGATCATCGACCACGGGCACCTCAACCCGGCCCTGAACGACAGCTCGCAATGGGGCTACACGCTCGGGAACGCGGTCCGCGTGTGGCGCACCGGCGCGGGGATCGACCGGCACGGCAACCTGATCTATGCCGCAGCCGACTATCAGACGGTGGTCACACTCGCGAGGATCCTGCAACGGGCGGGCGCCGTGCGCGCGATGCAGCTCGACATCAACCCAGAGTGGCCGACGTTGATCACGTACACCCACCACGACGGCTTGCATCCGACCAGAGTGGTGCCCAACTACCAGCAGCCGCCAACGCGGTACCTCGTACCGGACGACCGCGATTTCTTCGCCGTGTACCGACGCCTGCCCGGTCCCATCAGCGTGCCGTTCAAGTGACGGGCTATCGGTGCGCCCGCCGCCACCGATGCGTGCCGGCCGGAACGCTCTCCATGGCGGGCCTCGCTTCGGGTGGATGTGAGGCGAACCACCCGGCGTAGCGGCGCGCGAGCGGCGCTGCGGTGACGCCGTGGGCGAGCACGGAGAGCCCGACGGTGGCGTAGGTCGTGAGCACGATCGTGCTCGCGTGAGGGAGATCGGCCTCCTGGACGACGATGGCGGCGAACACGATCGACGCGAGCCCGCGCGGCCCGAACCAGCCGAGGAACGCAACCGTTGGGCGGTGCGCGCCCGTGCCCAGCATCGCGATCGCGACCGGTGCCATGCGGACGATGGTCAGGCTCAGGACGGCGTAGAGCACGATTCGCCACGTGAGGTCGTCGAGTGTGGGCCAGAGCAGCGCTGCTCCGAAGACCAGGAGGGTCACGCCGTTCAGGAGCTCGCCGAGCTCGTCCGTGAGGAGCGTCGCCTCGCCGTCGCCCGACGGCGGCCGAAAAGCGCCGAAGGCCATGCCGGCGATGAACGCGGCGATGAAGCCGGAGCCGCCGAGTGGCGCCGCGACCCCGTACGCGAGCGCGGCTCCTGCGACCGGGACGATCTGGAGCCATGACTGCTCGATCAGGCGTCGGTTCCCGGCGTACGTGATCGCGGCCGCTGCGAGGACGCCGGCGAGGGCACCCGCGGCGATGCCGAACCCGATTTCCTCTGCCACCAGCCGAACGGCGTGCGTCCAGCTCGCCTCACCGGCGTCCGCCTCGGCGGTCGCCAGCACGATGAACAGGAGCGGCACGCAGATCCCGTCGTTCAGGCCGCTCTCGACGTTGAGGCCCTGGCGGATCCGGGACGGCAGGCTGGGCTCGGTGACGACGGCCTGGCCGAGGGCTGCGTCGGTCGGGGCAAGCACCACCGCGAGCACGAACGCCTCGGGGATCGAGAGCGCACCGAACAGCACCGCGGCGATGCGCTGCACCGAACGCGATCGTCAGCGGGAGTCCGATTCCGAGCAGACGCTCGGGCACCGCAGACTCCCGCCGGAGCGTCCGCAGGTCGATCCGCGAGGCGTCGACGAACAACACCAGCGTCAGCGTCGCCTCGGCGAGGAGCTTCACCGCCTCGCTGGTCGGAGAGGTGTCGAGAAGATCGAACGCTCCGACCGCGAGCCCCACTCCCACGAAGAGCATCGCGGGCGTGACGGAGGTACCGTCCACACGCCGCGACACCGTGCCGAACGCGATCAGCGACAGCGCAACGACTGCCAGGGCCCACTGCATCGGACGAACATACGGCACGCGGACGCACCCGCGCGCGATTCCTAGCCGGCCATCAGCTCCTTGAACCCAGGCTCGTCGCGGACCTGGTCGAAGTCGGAGTCGTTGGCCGCCAACGACCGGAAGCGCGGCGCGCGGCCGATCGCGAGCTTCAGGTGCTCGATCGCGTCGGCCTTCCGCCCGGCCAGGCTCTCGCAGCACGCGAGGTTGTAGGCCAGGTCGGCGTACTCGGGATGCGCCGCGATGAGCTCGGCGCCGCGGTCCGCGATCTCGTCGTACTTCCCGGCCTCGTAGAGCGGGTTGAGCGGCGCCCAGAACTCCCAGCCGCTCGGCTCATACGCCTTCCCCGGGGTGCCGCCGAGCGCGATCAGCGTCGTCCCCGGCTCCTCGGCGAACGCGGTCCGCTTCACGCCGGGGCTCGCGAAGACGAACGTGCCCGCCGGCGCGTCCACCTGCTCGCCGTCGAGCTCGAACCGCGCCCGGCCCTGCTGGACGAGGTAGAGCTCCTCGTGGGCGTCCTCCTCGGCCTCGTCGTGCTCGTTGATCAGCCGGTCACCCGCCTCGCGCGCGGTGAACGCGTTGGCGCCGAACGACATGATCCCGAAATGCTGCCGGATCGGCCGCCAGGGACAGCGTCCGTCGCTGACCTCGTCGATCTGGTCGAGCTGTGCAACCGTGTAGCCGCTCATAGACCCTCCTGGTCGTTTGCATGCTAACCCGGGTAGATTCACGGTCGGAGTGACGGCTGACAAATCGGGACGAACGAGCGCCGGCATCCTGCTCTGGCGCCGCCGGGCGGATCGCGTTGAGGTGCTCCTCGCGCATCAGGGCGGACCGTTCTGGACCAAGAAGGATCTCGGGCACTGGACGATCCCGAAGGGCGAGGTCGAGCCCGGCGAGGAGCTCGTCGACGTCGCGCGGCGCGAGTTCCAGGAGGAGACCGGGCACGCGGTCGGCGACGTCGCGCTCGTCGATCTCGGGCAGATCCGGCAGAAGTCGGGGAAGACCGTCTTCGCATGGGGGGCGAACGGCGACCTGGACCCGTCCACCGCCGTCAGCAACACCTACGACATGGAGTGGCCGCCGCGATCGGGCCGCATCCAGTCGTTCCCCGAGATCGACCGGGTCGAGTGGTTCGACCTCGGCGAGGCGCGGCGGAAGCTGAAGGCGGCGCAGGTGCCGTTCCTGGATCGGCTCGAGCCGACCATCGCTCCCGACTAACCCGGCGGGCCCGTGATGCCGATGACGAACGGGGTGTTGCAATTTGCACCTGCGCGGTATAGCATTGGTGCTATGGAGGTTCGTTCATGAGCGACCAGTCCCAGGAACTCGCCGGCCTGCACGTCACCGTCCGGCAGCTGACAGAGCGGATCTACCGCCTGGAGCAGGTGGTCGCGCAGCTCGCCCCCGAGCAGCAGGCGCCCGAACGGCCCGCGCCGGCCCCCGAGCGCAGTCGAGCCGGCCGCGCCCGCCGCGCCTCCCCGCGCCGAGCCGTGGGCCTACCGGCACGAGCCCGCGCAGCCGGCGACGCCGGCGCCGGCACCGGCTGAGGAGCCGTGGGCGGAGCTCCCCGCCATGCAGCCTCCGCCGCCTCCTCGCCCCCCCAAGCCGCCGTTTGACTGGGGCAAGCTCGCCGAGCAGCTCTTCGCAGCGCGCACCCTCGCCTGGGCCGGCGGCGTCGCCACCGCGCTCGGCATCGTCCTCCTGTTCGTGATGGCCGCGAGCCGCGGGTGGATCACCCCGTCGATGCGCGTCGGCCTCGGCGTCTTCGTCTCGCTCGGGCTGCTCGGTGCCGCCGTCGAGCTCGATCGCCGCAAGTGGCGCTCGGACGCCATCCTGGCGGCCGCCGGCGTCGCGATCGCGGGCCTCTATGCCAGCCTCTGGGCCGCGACCTCGCTGTACCACCTGGTGAGCTCGCAGGCGGCCGCGCCCCTGGCCGCACTGGTCGCCGCGATCGCCGTCGCGGTCGCCATCCGGATCAAGCAGGAGCCGCTGGCGGTCTTCGGCATGTCGGCGGCCATGCTGGCCCCGCTGCTCGTGAGCCTCGACGTGACCACCGGCGGCGTGCTCTTCGGAGCGGTCATGGTGGCGGCGTCCTTCCCGCTCCTCGTCCGGTTCGGCTGGCGCCTCCTCGTGACCTCGGTGTGGGCCATCGGCCTGGCCGAGACGCTCGGGCTCCTGGGGCTCTCGTCGGATCACCTCGGCTTCGGCGGCCCGGTGGTCGCCGCAGCGGCCATGGCGGTGCTGTTCGTGACGCTCACGTTCCTCCTGGAGCTCCTGCCGGCCGACCGCTCGCGCCTCACCGTGCTCGGCTCGCTGACGGGCGCAAGCGCCTTCACGATCTCGCTCGCCGCCGCGTTCTTCTTCGGCGGCGTCCGCGAGGTCTCCGGCCACTCGCTGAGCGGGATCACGCTGGCCGGGCTCGCCGTCGCCTGGGCGCTCGTCGCTGCCGTCCCCTTCGCGGTGCGCCGGCCGCATGCCGACCTCACCGACGGCCTGGTCGGCTTCGCGCTGGCATCCGCGGCGATCGCCACCGGCCTCCTCGCGGGCGGGCCCGCGCTGGTGTGCGCATGGACGGCCGAGTCGGCGATGCTGGTGCTCCTGGCCGAGCGGATCAGGCGCCGCAGCAGCACCCGCGGCCTGCGCGCGATCGTCTCGGCCGCGATCTACCTGCTGCTCGCCATCATGGCGACGCTCGACGTCCTTCAGCCGCTGCCGCAGACGCTGCCGCACATCGGCGCCGGATCTCACGGCGGGTCGATCGCGCTCGTCGCCGTGACGCTCGCCGGCATCGCCCTCTGCTTCGGCCTGCGCTGGCTCAAGAAGCCGGAGCTCGCCGTGGCCTGGCTGGTGCCCGCCCTGGCGCTGGGCTTCCTGCCGCTGTGGGCGCTTCACGCCGAGTGGGCCGTGGGCGCCTACGCCGGCATGGCCGCCGCGCTCCTCATCTATCGCCGCACGCCGCTCCTGGTGAGCTGGATGCCGGAGTGGGTCTGCCTCCAGATCGCATCCGCCTGGTGGATCGCCGGCGTGGTCGTCGCCCTCGTCGTGACGGCACCCGTGAGCGATCTCGTCGCAGGCTGGAGCCACCTCGGTGAGCACCATGGCCTGGCGGGCCTGGGAGCGCTCCTCGCATCGGCCGTCGTGTTCGCGTGGTCGGTGCGCCGCCCGGCGCGCGTCGTGGCCGAGTACGGCCTCCTGGTGCCGGTGGCGACGCTCGCCTTCGTCATCGCCGAGTCGCTGCCGACGCCCTATGCGATGTGGGCCTGGCTCGCGGCTGCCGGCGCCCTGGCGGCCGCGGTGCAGGTGCGGCCGATCCGGGTGCGCCTGACCGTGGATCCGATGCTGGTCGGCGAGCGCCTCGCTCCTCGTCAGTCGGCGTCGTCGCCGCCTGGGCCTTCGACGACTCGCTGACCGCCGTCATCGATCATGGCACGACGGCCGGCTGGGAGAGCATCGCCATCGCGACCGGCGCGGCGTTCCTGCTCGCCCTCGCCGTCCGGGAGCCGTCCGCACGGAGCCACGCGCTCTGGCTGCCGTTCCTGCTCGCGGCGCAGCTCTGCACGATGCTCCTGCCCGGCCAGTATCCGCTGGTCGCAGTCGCAGGCCTCTCGGCGCTGGCAAGCGTCTTGGCGCTCACGTGGCCGTCGCCCGTCAGGGGACGGCTCGACCGGGCCGCCGTGAGCGCGATCGGGATCGTCAGCGCGGCGGCGATGGGGATCGTCGTGCTCCTCGTCTACGAGACGCCGCGCATGCTCTTCCAGACGTCGCACACGCCGGCCGCGGGCCTCGCGGCGGCCCTCGCCACGACCGCCGCGCTCGCTGCTTGCGGCCGGCGCGGCTCGGCACGTGCCATGGTCGGCCGGCCGCCTCTCGGCCGCGACGCTCGCGGTCTACGCCGCGGGGGCGTTCGCCTTGTGGACGCTCGCCGCCGCGATCCTCGGCGCCGAGCAGCTGCTCGCCGACGCCGGAGCCGGCGCGTCGGTGCACGACCACTTCCAGCAGGGGCACGTGCTCGTCTCGATCAGCTGGGTGCTGGTCGGGCTCGGGCTCGTCGTGCTGTCCCTGCGAAGCGACAGCCGCGGCCTGCGGGTGGGCGGCATCACCCTGCTCTTCGTCGCCCTCGGCAAGCTCTTCCTCTACGACCTCGCCTTCCTCACGGCGATGGCGCGCGCGGTGTCGTTCATCGTCACCGGCTCGGTGCTGCTCCTCGCGGCGCTCCTCCTCCAGCGGTTCGCGCCGCAGGTGAAGGCGGCCCTCGGCGACGAGCCGCCCGAAGCGGTGGCGTAGCTCGATCCCGGCCGGGCGCGACCGGCCGCGATACGATCGCGGCCCGATGCCGTCGCTCGCCGAAGCCGTCGACGCACTCGCCCGGCGCACGGGCTTCTCGGGGGTCGTCCACGTCGAGCGCGGCGGCGAGGTCGAGCTCGCCGAGGCCTTCGGCCTCGCCGACCGGGCGCACGGGCTCCCGAACACCGTCGAGACGCAACTGGGGCTCGCAAGCGGCGCCAAGGGCCTGACCGCGCTCGCAGTCGTGTCGCTGATCGACGCCGGCATGCTCGACCTCGCCACCCGCGCCCGCTCGGTCCTCGGCCCTGACCTCCCGCTGATCGGCGACGACGTGACGGTCGAGCACCTGCTGGGCCACCGGTCGGGGATCGGGGACTACCTCGACGAGAGCGACGGCCGCGAGGTCACCGACTACGTCATGCCGGTCCCCGTCCACGAGCTGGCGACGACCGAGGACTATCTCGCGGTGCTCGACGGGCACGCGACCGCGTTCCCGGCGGGCGAGCGCTTCTCCTACTGCAACGGCGGCTACGTCGTGCTGGCGCTCATCGCCGAGCGGGCGAGCGCGACGCCGTTTCACGACCTCGTGCGCGAGCGGGTGCTGGAGCCGGCGGGGATGGACGACACCGCCTACCTGCGCTCGGACGAGCTCCCGGGACGGGCGGCCCTCGGGTACCTGGCCGGCGACGGGCCGCGGACGAACGTGCTCCACCTGCCGGTCCGCGGGAGCGGCGACGGCGGCGTGTACTCGACGGCCGCCGACGTGGCCTCGCTGTGGCGCGCGTTCTTCGGCGGCCGGATCGTGCCGCCGCGCTGGGTGTCCGAGATGGTGCGGCCGCGAAGCGACGTCCCGGAGGAGTCGAAGCGCTACGGGCTCGGGCTCTGGCTCCACGAGTCGACCGACGCCGTGCACCTCGAGGGGTACGACGCGGGCGTCTCGTTCCGGAGCACGCACGACCCCGCGTCGGCGACCACGCGGACGGTCATCTCCAACACGTCCGAGGGTGCGTGGGAGATGGTCGAGCTTCTCGACCGGGAGCCCGCGTAGGCTCAGGCCGGGGCGCCCACCCCGTTGTCGACCAGCGCCGCGACCTCGACGAACCGGATCTCGGGCCGGGCGCCGTAGAGGCCCGTCACCCGCTCGGCCAGCTCCGGCGTGAAGAATGCCCGGGCCGCGTCCTCGGACTCCCAGACGTAGACGTTGGTCGCCTCACCCGACTGCGGGTCGAACGTGAAGACCTTCGAGCGCAGGCCGGGCATCCCCTCGAATGTCGGTGCCGCCTTCTCGGCGATCCCCATGACGGCCGACCTGTCCAGGCCGCCCTCCGAACGGAACGTGATGATGACCCCGACCATGACGCTCTCCTCTCTCGTGGAGCCATCGAGCTTAACGCTTCCGAGACGGCGAAGGCCGCCCGCCCTTCACAGGGCGAGCGGCCTCCCATGCCGATCGCTAGTTCTGGATCGTGATGTAGTCGATGTCGCCGGTGAAGTAGTCGCAGGTCGTGTGGACCTGGTCGCAGTTCAGCTTGCCGGCGATCGAGATCGGGCGGTTGTTCGTGATGTTCCCCGAGCTGCCATTCGCGGTGTCGACGACCTTGCCGTCGATCGTCAGCGTCACGCCGGTCGCCGTCCGCGCGCAGCGGGCGACGTGCCACTGGCCGTCGCTGAGGACGGTCGGCGAGACGACCTCCTTGCGCAGGAACTTGCCCGAGGAGTTCGTGCCCCGGTAGACGCAGGTGAGGTTGCCGTTCGGGTTCTCGATCTTGAAGTATCCGCCCGACGAGCCCGCCTGGCCCTTCTGGACGATGTTGCCGAAGTGCTTCGTCGTCCGGTAGCGCAGCGTGACCGTGTAGTTCCCGGAGTTCGGGTTGAGCGTCGAGCTCGAGGCCTGGACGATGCGCTCAGGCTTGGCCGGCGGAGCCGTGGGGCTCGTGAACGGCCAGTGGTACCCGGTCGCGCCGCCGAACGTGAACCCGGTGACCACGGCGGAGCCGATGCTGCCGTTCACGTGGCCGCTCGAGTCGACCATGACGGTGGCGTTCGAGCCTTCGTTCATCTGCCAGTTCGCCAGCGTCGCCGCCGAAGCGGGCGCCGCGAACGCGGCGACGACCACAAACGCGGCCGTCAATGACGATCCGAACCTCTTTCTCATGTCGTTCCCCCTCCTTCTGGCTGTGCCGCTGTCACATGCCCACATGCGGTCGATGCGAACCCCCCAACCCGGCTCGCCGGCACACGGGCGCCATGATAGCCGCCGCCCCAGCCCTGCTTACATTCGGTGAAGCCACGCAAGCAGGTCGCCGGGGGCGAGCCGGCGGGCGCGCTCGTCGTAGCGGGCGATCTCGCCGTCCGTCAGCACCTCGCGCGCGGCGCCCGACGTGCCGCGGCGGAAGAACGCCTCCGGGTCCTTGAGGATGCCGTTTCGATCCGGCAGGACCGACCCGGCCCGTGCGCGCATGTCCGAGAAGGAGGCGGCCCGGACGAGCGCGGGCCAGGTTGGCTCGTCGACCTCGATCCCGAGCCGGCCGGCCAGCTCGCGCATCGTGCCCTCGAGGTCACGCTCGAGGTCGGCGTAGTGGACGAGAAGCATGTTCGGCTCGGCCGCCGCTCCCAGGCGCCGGTGAGGTGCCAGAGGACGCCGGGCAGCGAGTCGAACGACTCGTCCGGCGGCGGGTCGTCCTCGATCCACCCGACCAGCCAGTCGTGGAGCCCGGGCCGCGGCGCAGGCGGCTCGGCGGGCTCGGGGAGGCCGACCAGCCGCCGCAGCACCGCCCGGTCGATGTTGTCGCCCTGGTGGTAGAGCGACACGGCCGCGTCGAGCGGATGGCGGGCGACGACGATGTAGGTCACCTCTGGCTCGATCGGGATCCCGGCGAGCGGCGTGTGGGTCTTCAGGAACCGGCGGTGGGTCTGGTCGGCGAGCTCGCGCGAAGAGCGTCGGCCTGAGGCTCGGTGAGCCGGTCGAGCCAGGGCGACATCTCGCCGAGCGGTGCCGGCAGGTCGGGCGTCTGGAAGACGAGAAGCGCGCAGACCATCTGCATCCAGGTCGTCCCGTGCTTCGACCGCGTGCTGATGACGATGTCGCCCGGGCGGAACGGGAACTCGGCCCATCGCCCGCTGTCCTCCTCGGACGAGACGAAGCGCCGGGCCGCGGCCGTCATGTGCCGAGGCCGAACCAGCGCGCCCGCCGGCTCGAGCCGAACTCCGCCTTCTCGGCGACGAAGTCGGTGGACGGCTCCCGGAACGTTCCGGAGGGGCCCGCGGCGGAGAACAAGTCGACGTCGATGCGCGCGACCAGATCCGAGCCGAACTCGATGTAGCAGGAGCCACGGCCGTCGTAGCGCGCGGCCGGCTCGCGCCCACGCACACGATCGATCAGCGTGCGGGCGACGACGCGGGCCTGGCGCTCCGAGAAGACGCCCGCCTTCGGCGTCCCGACCGTCGCGACGTCGCCGACCGCGTAGACGTCCGGGAACCGCGTCTCGAGCGTCGGCCCGTCGACCGGGATGTAGCCGTCGACGGCCATCCCGCTCTCGATGACCACGTCGGGTGCGCGGTGCTTGGGCACGCCGAGGAAGAGGTCGTACGGCACCTCCGTCCCGTCGGCGAGCACGGCGACGCTCCGGGCGACGTCGACCGAAGCAACCGGGCGGCCCGGCACGAACTCGATGTCGCGCTCGGCGAAGGCCTCGATCAGCGCGGTCGACGTGCTGGGCGACGGCGGGATCGGGGTCGGGAACGGCACCACGACCAGGATCTCGCAGTCGCTGCGGATGCCCTTGCGCTCGAGGTAGTCGTGCAGGAGAAGAGCCGCCTCGCTTGGCGCCGGCGGGCACTTGTACGGCGCGCCGCATACCCCGACGACGGCGCGGCCGCCCCGGAACTCCGGCAGGAGCTCTGCGAGCCGCTCGGCGCCCTCGACGGAGTAGAACTCGGTCGAGTCGGCGAGCCCGGGCGTGGCGTCGAAGTCGTAGTCGGCTCCGAGCGCGACGACGAGGTGGTCGGCCTCGTGCACGCCCGCGTCGGTCGTCACGGCCTTGGCGACAGGGTCGATCGCCGTGACGGTCTCGCACAGGAGCCGGACGCCGGGCTTCGCCAGGTGGCGGTAGGGGAGCCTGACGGCGTCGGGCGTCGTCCGTCCGAACATGAAGTCGAGCTTGGAGTAGCCGAACACGAACGCGTCGGCCTTGTCGATCAGCGTGACCTCGACCTCGTCGCCGAGCTCCTCCGAGACGGTCGTCGCCAGCTCGAGGCCGCCAAAGCCCGCTCCGAGAATGAGGATCCGAGGCTTCACCGGGCGATCATAGTGAGCCGGCCCCGGTCAACGCCCAACACGGGAGGGAATCCGCGGCTCCGGAAATCGCGTAGGACCGGGTATGCAACAGACACCAACAGACAAGTCCCGACGGCGCGTCCCGATCGTTCCGATCGTCGTCGTTGCGATCCTCGCGCTCATCCTGATCGGCTTCCTGATGTCGTCCGGCGGTGGCGGCGCGGGAGGCGGTTACTAGGCTGGAATTGCCCGCCTGAGCCCATCGCCGCTACGCTGGCGGCGGTGGGCTCGAACGATCGACGACGGAGCGTCGGCACCTGCGTCAGCACATTCGTGCTGGCCGGCGTGCTCATGGCTGCATCTTCCGCCACGGCCACGCCCCGCCCGGGCCCGGCAGCCGCCGAGGCCACCGGCGCCCACCCGTGCGGCACCGTCCGTGCCTCGACCAAGCCCTACAAGCACATCGTCGTCATCATGGACGAGAACCTCTCGGTGCCGCAGTGGGAGGCGACGCCCGACGCGCCGTACACCCACCGGCTCGCTGAGGAGTGCCGGCGATTGCCCGGCGCGGCCGGAGAGACCCACCCCAGCTTCCCCAACTACATGGCCGTCGTCAGCGGCACGTTCCCGACGCCGGCGTGCCTTCACTGCTCGTCGAGCGCGAACAACGTCTTTCACCAGATGAACGGGGCCGGCGTCAGCTGGCGCGACTACAACGAGGCGATGACGGGCAAGTGCGTCCCCACGTCGAGCGCCGCGCCGCACTACCGCGACAATCACAATCCGGCGTTCTGGTTCACCGACCTCGGGCCGAAGTCGAAGGGCGGCGACGGGTCGTGCGACCGCTTCGACGTTCCGCTCACCGCTTTCTGGAGCAACGTCGAGAACGGCCACCTGCCGGCGTTCAGCTGGATCGCGCCCAGCGAGTGCCACAACATGCACTGGCGCTCGCCGATCTGCGAGCAGACCACGACGGGCACCAAGGCCGACCGGATCCGGTTCGGCGACGACTTCATCAAGAAGGTCATCACGGCGCTCGCGACGCGGCCGAGCTACAAGGCCGGGAACACGCTCGTCGTCGTCACCTGGGACGAGGCCAACGAGGGCTCGGTGCAGTCGCAGGGCAACTGGGGCATCGACTGCTCCGACCACGCGGTGTTCGTCCCGAACAAGACGACCTGCCGCGTCGTCACGATCCTCGTCTCGGCGCGGCTCCACGCGGGGCCGTTCCCCGGCTTCTTCAGCCACTACAGCCTGACGCGCGCGATCGAGCACAACTTCGGCCTCGCGCTGCTGGGCGGCGCCAACCGCGTGACTGGCGAGCTGGTGCACATCGACGCGAAGAAGCTTGGGCGGATCATCCGGCCCGGGCATCGAGTGACCGGCGACCGCCGCCAACGCGCCAAGGGCAAAGCCGGCTGGCAGCACCTGTTCGTTGCCGTCGACGATGCCACCAGGCTGGCCTACGCCGAGCTCTACCCGGACGAGACCAACGCATCAGCGATCAGCTTCCTAGCCGCCGCTCAGCGCTTCTACCAGGAGCACGGCATCACCATCGAGCGCATCCTCACCGACAACGGCACCTGCTTCAAGCGGCGCTGGCAAGACGCATGCCACGAGCGCCAGATCACGGTCAAACGGACACGGCCCTACAGGCCACAGACCAACGGCAAAGCCGAGCGCTTCATCCGCACCCTGCTCGACCGCTGGGCCTACGCCGAGGTCTATCCAACTGAGCACGACCGAGCGCGCGCCCTGCCACACGCGATCGACACCTACAATCGCAACCGACCACACCGCGCCCTCGCCGGGCGGACAGCGCGCCCCGATCTACTAGGCCGACTGAACCATTGGCATCAGGCGCCGGTGTTTCACGCCGGGGGTTCACGCTAGGCCGGACAACCGGGGCCAGGCCCCGAACGGGGCCTGGCCCCATGGGGTTCACGCCTTCGGCGGGGGCCGGCCGAGGAAGCCCGCCACCATCGCGCGGACGTTCCAGCGCTCCATGCCGAGGTAGGTCGCGCCGGGGGAGCCCGGCGGGCCGAGCGTGTCGCCGTACAGGTCGGCGTAGACGCGGACGCCGGCCTCCGACCCGATCTGGCGCTCGAGGGCCGGATCGAGCGACGACTCGGTGAAGATGGCGCGGACGTGCTCGGCCCGGATCCGGTCGATCAGGTCGGCGACGTCCTGCGCGCTCGGCTGGGCCGCCGTCGAGAGCGCCGGGATGACCGAGCCGACGACGCGGATGCCGTAGTGGGCGGCGAGGTAGTTGAACGCGTCGTGGTTCGTCACGAGCTTGCGGTCGGCCGGCGGGCACGGTCGCGACCAGCCGGCGATTGGCGGCGTCCATGCGCGCCACTGGCCGGACGTAGCGCGCGCCGTTTCGAGCGTACGCCGCGGCGTGCCCGGGATCGACCTCGCCCAGCCGGTGCGCCGAGCGCCGTCGCCGCCCGCTCGACGAGCGCCGGGTCGCCCCACCAGTGCGGATCGCCCGCACGAAGCGTGGAGGCCGGCCGAGGCGTCGAAGACCGGAGCCGACGTGCCGGCGCTCTCGACGAGCTGGTCGGCCCAGGCGTCGAGGCCGACGCCCGACTCGACGACCAGCTTCGCGTCGGCCAGGGCGACGACGGTGCTGGGCGTCGGCTCGAAGTCGTGCGGATCGACGTTCGGCCGCAGGATGCCGACGACGTGCACCCGAGCCCCGCCGACGTTCCGGACGAGGTCCTGCATCTGCGTCGTCGTCGCGACGATCGGTGATCGTGCCCGGCGGCGGCTTCGCCGACGGCCGTCTGGGTGCACGCCGATGCGAGGGCGAGGACGACCGCCAGATGAAGGAGACGCATCCGAAAACGATAACAGGTTTCATTTTCGCTATACTCGCCCGATGGAGCAGGGACGAAACCACCGCACCCGGGCCGCCCTGCTCGAGGCCGGGCGCGGCATGGGGCGGGCGTTCAGCGTCCGCGAGCTCCACGCCGCCGCCCTTCCCAACGCTCCCCGGCTCGGGCTGACCACCGCCTACCGGGCCGTCGAGCGATGGCGCGAGGACGGCTTCGTCGAGCACGCCGGCATCCGCGACGGCGAGGCGGTGTTCGTCCTCTGCGGCGCGCACGGCCACCACCACCACCTGGTCTGCGTCCAGTGCGGCGCCACCTCGGTGCTCGAGGGCTGCGCGCTCGAGCCGGCCCGGGAGGCGAGCGCCGCCGCGGGGTTCGAGCTGCTCGACCGCGAGCTGGGAGCGCTGCCGGCCCGCTGCGGGCCGTGCGCCGCGTCGAGCACGCGCTAGCGATGGAGGAGGCCCCCCGCGCGATCGTCGACGGCCTCACCATCGCGTTCGGCGACCGGCTCGCGGTCGAGGACGTCTCGCTCGCGCTCCCCCGCGGCGCCGTCATCGGGCTGATCGGCCCCAACGCCGCCGGCAAGACGACGCTCTTGCGCGCGCTTCTCGGCACCGTCCGGCCAACCGCCGGCGCTGTCTCCGTCGACGGGACGACGGGCTTCGTCCCCCAGCTCGGGCCGCGAGGATGGGACTTCCCGCTGTCGGCCGCGCGACGTCGCGCTCCAGGGCGCCTACCGCCGGGCGGGCTGGCTGCGGCGGCCTTCGCATGCGGACCGCGACCGGGCCCGGACGGCGCTCACCGCGGTCGGGATGCACGAGGACGCCGGCCGCCAGGTCGGGCAGCTCTCCGGCGGCCAGCGCCAGCGGGTGCTGCTCGCGCGCGCGCTCGTGCAGGAGGCCGACCTGCTGCTCCTCGACGAGCCGCTCTCGGGCGCCGACGCGCCGACCGAGGCCGCCTTCTCCGACATCCTCGGCCGCCTGCGTGCGGAGGGGCGCACGGTCGTCGTCTCGAGCCACGACCTGGCGTGGGCCAGCGCCCGCTGCGACCTCGTCTGCCTCCTCGCCGGCCGGGTCGTGGCGTTCGGCCCGCCCGCCGAGGCGCTCGATCCGAGGCTGCCTCGCGGAGGCCTACGGAGGCCAGGTCGTCGACGTCGGCGGCGTGCTCGTGCTCGCGCCCGAGGGACACCACGCCCACTGATGCTCCACTACCTCACCGATCCACTCCAGTTCACGTTCATGCAGCGGGCCCTCGTGGCGGTCGTCCTCACCGGGTATGGCGTGCGGGGTGCTCGGGAAGCTACGTCGTCCTCCGCGGCCTGGCCTTCATCGGCGACGCGCTGACCCACGCCGTCTTCCCCGGCGTCGTGATCGCGTTCGCCGCCGGCCAGAGCGTGCTCCTCGGCGCGCTCGCCGTCGGCCTCGTCACGGCGGTCGGCATCGCGGTCCTGAGCCGCGGGCGGCGGGTGTCGGAGGACACCGCCATCGGCATCCTCTTCGCCGCGATGTTCGCGCTGGGCGTGGTGCTCGTCTCGAGCCTGGCCGCCTATCAGAAGGACGTCGCCGAGCTCCTCTTCGGGAACATCCTCGGCGTCTCGCGCACCGACCTCGCGCTCGCGGCGGTCGCCACCGCGGTCGCGGTCGGCGCGATCGCGCTCCTCAACAAGGAGCTGGCCCTGGTCGCCTTCGACCGCGAGATGGCCGAGGCGATGCGCTACCCGGTGTTCGTCCTCGACCTCGTCCTGCTCAGCCTGATCACCCTCGCCATCGTCGTCTCGCTGCGCGCGATCGGGAACATCCTCGTGCTCGCGATGCTCGTCACGCCGGCCGCGACCGCGCGGCTTCTGACCGACCGGCTGGTGACGATGCAGGTCGCCGCGGCGGGCATCGGCGCGGCCAGCGGGATCATCGGCCTCTACATCAGCTTCTGGTGGAACGTGGCCTCGGGCGGGGCGGTCGTCCTCACCGCGACGGCCGCCTTCTTCGCGGTGTTTCTGACGCAGTCGGCGGTGGGCGGCATTCGCACAGGCGGCGGCTAACCTCCGCGAGGTGCCCGACCGCGACGCGCTCCCCACGGTCGCCGCGTTCGCCGCGATCTACCTCATCTGGGGCTCGACCTTCCTCGCCATCCGTTACGCGGTCGAGACGATTCCGCCGTACATGATGATGAGCGGGCGCAGCCTCGGCGGCGGGCTGATCCTGCTCGGCCTCTGGCGCCTTCGAGAGCCCGGGGCTCCGTGGCCCAGCCGGCGCGAGTGGGCCGGGGCGGCGATCCTCGGCTGGCTCTTCTTCGTGACCGGCCACGGCCTCCTCGCGCGCGAGGAGCAGTACGTCCCGTCCGGCTCGGCCGCGCTGTGCGCGGCGACGATCCCGCTCTTCGTCCCGCTTCTCACCTGGATCGTCCCCGCCGGGCGCCGGCCGAGCGGGCGGACGAGCGCGGCGCTCGCCGCCGGATTCCTCGGCGTGGCGATGCTCGTCGCGGCGCAGGGGAGCGGCGGCGGGTTCGCGGCGGTCGACGCCGCCATCCTGCTCCTCATGGCGCTCTCGTGGGCGTCCGGGACGGTGGCCAGCGCGGCACGTGCGCGTGCCCTCCTCGCCGCTCGCGGCGTCCGCGACTGCCGCTGCTGACCGGAGCGGCGTCATGCTCGCGGCCGTCTCACTCGTCTCGGGCGAGGCCGGGGGGTTCGACGCCGGCGCGGTCAGCGGCAAGTCGCTCGCCGGGCTGGCCTACCTCGTCGTGATGGGCACGGCCGTGACGTTCTCGGCGTACATGTGGCTGCTCCGCCACGTCGCCCCCACGCGCGTGGCGACCTACGCGTTCGTGAACCCCGCCGTCGCCGTCCTGCTCGGATGGGCGGTCGCGGGCGAGAGCCTGAGCCCAGGCACCCTGCTCGCGACCGCCGTCATCATCGGGGCGGTTGCCGTGGCGGTCTCGGACCGGCCACGGCCTCAGCTCGAGCCGTCGGCGGCGTCGGCCTCGCCGTCGCCGTCCTCGGCCAGCAGCTGATACATGCCCTTCCGGGCGTTCCGGAGGATCGCCTGGGCGGCCTCGATCTGCTTGGCCGTGCCGGTCATGGCCACCTGGCGCGTCGCGCCGAGCAGCTGGAACGCGAGGTCGCGCAGCGTGGCGAGATCGTCATCGCCCTCGCCCGCGGCGCCTCCCATGGCTTGGCGCTGGGAAGCGCGGCCGCCTGCTCGCGCCCGGCGTCGGTGAGCTCGAAGACCCGCCGGCCGTTGCTGTGCACCGTCCGCACCAGCTCCTCGTCCTCGAGCTGCTGGAGCGTCGGGTAGACCGAGCCCGGGCTGGGGCGCCATGCCCCGCCGGTGCGCTCGGAGAGCTCCTGGATGATCTGGTAGCCGTGCATCGGCTCCTCGGCCAGGAGGGCGAGGATGGCCGCGCGGATGTCGCCGCGGCCGGCCTTGCGGCCTCCGCCGAAGAACTGGCGCTCGAAGCCGGGAGGCCCGAACCCGCGGTGTCCGCGGCGGCGCCGGCCGTGCATCTTCAGGAACTCGTGGCGGGCGCGCCTGCGTCCGCCGGGGTGGTCGATCGCGTATCCGGTCATCGGATAGCACTCTCCTTTCGACTGTTCAACATACCATCACGATATATCGTGACTATTCATTTGTCAAGCCAGGTATGCTCGCGCCGATGCGGGCCCGGCGCACGATCACCGTGGTGGGGTGCCACGCCGGCGGCGAGGTCGGGAACGTCGTCACGGGCGGCGTCCTCCCGCCTGCGGGGACGACGGTCTTCGAGCAGATGCGGACGCTCGCGCGCGAGGGCGACGGCCTGCGGCGCCTGCTCCTGCGCGAGCCGCGCGGCAGCGTCGCGTGTCACGCCAACCTGATCGTGCCGCCGACCCGGCCCGACTGCGACGCCGGCTTCATCATCATGGAGCCGACCGAGTACCCGCCGATGTCGGGCTCCAACTCGATCTGCACGGCGACCGTGCTCCTCGAGACGGGCATGGTCGAGATGCAGGAGCCCGAGACGGTGCTTCGGCTGGAGGCGCCGGGCGGCGTCGTCGAGGCCCGGGCCGCCTGCCGCGACGGCCGCTGCGAGAGCGTCGAGATCACGAACGTCGCCTCGTTCGCCGACCGGCTCGACGCGCCGCTCGAGGTGGACGGCCTGGGCACGCTGACCGTCGACGTCGCCTACGGCGGCATGTGGTACGCGATCGCCGACGCGGCCGCGCTCGGCTTTGCGATCGAGCCGGGAGAGGCGCGCGACCTCTCGCTGGCCGGCGAGCGGATCCGGGCCGCGGCGCGCGAGCAGCTCCCCTGCTCCCATCCCGAGAACCCCGCCATCGCCGGGGTCAGCATCGTCCAGATCGCCGAGCCGTGGCAGGGGGTCGGCGCGGTCAGCCGAAACGCGGTCGTGGTGGCGCCGGGGCGGCTCGACCGCTCGGCGACCGGCACGGGGCTGTCGGCCCGGATGGCCGTGCTGCACGCCCGCGGCCTGATGGCGGTCGGCGACGCGATGACGCACGCCTCCGCGATCGGCTCGACGTTCGACGGCCGCATCGTGAGCGAGACGACAGGTCGGCGACCGCCCGGCGATCGTCCCCGCGATCCGCGGGAGCGCATGGATCACCGGCATCTCGCAGCTCGTGGTCGATCCGGCGGACCCGTTCCCGGAGGGCTACATCCTCTCCGACACGTGGGGCGTGAGCGGGCTCGACGAGCAGCGCTAACCCCATGGGGCCAGGCCCCGTTCGGGGCCTGGCCCCGGTGGTTCACCCCTCCCCCAGCCCCCGAAGCGCGACCGTCCCCAGCAGCGCCGCCGCGGCCGCCACGCCGAACCCGACCCCCCACGACGTCGCCGCCACGATCGCGGCGAAGCCGACCGGCGTCACGACCGACGAGAGCGAGAGCGACGCCTGCTGGAGGCCGAGCGCGGCGCCCGAGCGGGCGTAGCCGGCCAGCTCGGCTGCGGCGGTGAACGAGAGGCCGTTCCAGCTCTGCGAGAGGCTGCCGGCGACGACGATCGCGGACACGAGCACGACGAGCGGCGCCGAGACGAGCACGGCGACGACCGCCGACGCGACCGCCAGTGCGATCCCGAGCCGGCGAAGCGGGCCGAGGCGCGTGCCGACGCGGTCCGACCATCGCCCCGCGACGAGCCTGAGCGCGGCGCCGATCACCTGGACGACCGCCAGCATCGCGGCGGCGACCTGCGTCGAGACGCCGCGGTCGGAGTGCAGGAAGAGGACCGCGAACCCGATCAGGCTGCCGAGCGCGACGTAGAGCAGCCCGCTGGCCCAGCAGAGCGCCAGATGCGCGGGTCGGCGAGCGGCGGGCGCTCCGAGCCGCCCGGGGCGGGCGGCCGCTCGGGATCGCGCAGCCACAGCGCGCCGGCCGCCGCCGCGGCGAGGAGTGCGCCCGCCAGCACCGCGAGCGCCGCGCGCAGGCCGCTCACGCTGAGACACACCGGCAGGACGAGCGCCGCGATCGCCCCGCCGAGCGGCACCCCGGTCTGGCGGATGCCGAGCGCGAGCCCGCGCTGCGACGGCGCGAACCAGCCCATGACGGCCCGCCCGCTCGCCGCCTGGACGCACGCGCCCAGCGCCGCCGGCTGCGAAGAGCGCGACCGAGAGCGCGACGACGCCGTTCGCAAGGGCGGCGGCAACGACCGCGACCGAGGCGGAGCCGAGCCCGGCCGCGATCACCGCCCGCTCGCCGACCCGGTCGGCCAGCATCCCCCACGGCAGCACCGTCGCCAAGACGCCGAGGTTGACGCTCGCGAGGACGACGCCGACGCCCTCGAGGCTCAGGTCGAAGTGCGACTGGAGCTCCGGCGCCAGCACCGGGAGCCCCAGGAAAAGCGCGGCGAAGCTCGTCTGGACGCCGACCCCGGTCGCGAGGATCGTCCACCGGTACGGGTCGCTGGAGCCCGCCGTGTCCGCGGCGCTACTCCGGCAGGTAGCGAGGCTCGGCGAAGACCCGCCTCACCATCGGCTCGAAGAACTCGACCGGCAGCGACTCGTACGCCGGGTCGAAGCAGTTCTGGTCGTAGCGCTCGCAGAACTCGGCGCACGCGTCGAAGTACGGGCTTGAGCGGAACTGCTCGCGCGCGTTCGGGTCGGCGTCATAGTGCTCGGCGTAGTAGTAGGACTGGAAGACGCCGTGGTGGGCGACGATCCAGCAGATCTCCTCCGAGACGTACGGCCGCAGGATCGCCCCGACCATCTCGCTGTGCGTGTGCGGCGCAAGCTCGTCGCCGATGTCGTGCAGGAGCGCGGCGACCACGTACTCCTCGCTCTTGCCGTCGCGGTGCGCCCGGCTCGCGGACTGGAGCGAGTGCTCGTACCGGGTCACCTGGTAGCCGACAAGCGACTGCTTCAGCGCGTCGAGGGAGGCCAGGAGTCGGTCGGGGAGCCTGGCCGAGTACTCGGCCTCGTAGCGCGCCAGGAGCTCGTAGTCCTCGCGCGTTCCGTCGGCCATGCGGGTGAACGAGACCGTCTCCACGGGCAACAGACTACCCGGCCCGCCCTGTAGAGTCTGCCAGGGGATGAGGGGGACTCGGACCGTTCTGCTGTTCGGCCTCGCGGCCGGCGTCGCGCTGCTCGCCGCGAGCTCCGTGCCCGCGGCCACCAACCTGATCGCGAACGGCGGCTTCGAGGGCTCGGGGAGCGGATCCCTCTCGGGCTGGGCCGCGAGCGGCGGGGCGCTCTCCCTGGTCGCCGGATCCGGCGGCGGGCACGCGGGCCGGGTGACGCCGGCGAACGGGGCATCGCAGTCGTACGCCTACACCTCGTCGAAGCCTGCGAAGTCGATCGTCTCGGGCACCGCCTACACGCTGGCGGGCTCGGTTCGGAGCGACCGGGCCGGTACGTCGGTGTGCCTGAAGATCAAGGAGGTGCCGAGCGGGGGCTCGTCGACCGTCGGGTCGGCGCAGCAGTGCGTCACGGCGACCTCCGCGTGGCAGCAGTTCCCCGAGCGTCGCCTACACGGCGAAGACGAACGGCGACTCGCTTACCGTGAACGTCGTCGAGTCGTCCCCGCCGGCCGGCGCGACCTTCGACATCGACGACCTCAGCCTCACCACTGGGCCAGCCGACACGACCGCCCCGAGCGTGCCGCAGAACGTGGCCGCGTCGGCGACGGGCGCGAGCTCGGCACACGTGTCGTGGGACGCCGCGCACGACGACGTGGGCGTCGCGGGCTACGACGTCTTCCGCGACGGCGCCAAGGTCAAGACCGTGAACGGCACGACGACCACGTTCGATGACACCGCGCTCGCGCCGCAGACCTCCTATTCGTACACGGTCGACGCGTTCGACGGAGCGGGCAATACGTCGGGCCTGTCGGGCGCCGCCAACGTGACGACGCCGCCCGGCTCCGGCGGGGGCGGCGGAGGGTCGGGCCCGTGCGGCCTCGTTCCGCCCAGCACCCGGCCGTACTCACATGTGGTCGTCATCATGGAGGAGAACCTGACCGTCCAGGCGTGGCAGGCGGCGTCCGAGGCGACCTACACCCATCACCTGGCCGACGACTGCCGGTTCGAGTCGAACGCCGCCGGCGAGACGCATCCCAGCTTCCCCAACTACCTGGCCGTCGCGAGCGGCACGTTCGAGGTGTGCCTGGCGTGCTCGTCGGCCGCCGACAACATCTTCCACCAGCTCGGCACGGTCGGCCTCACGTGGAAGGGCTACAACCAGTCGATGCCCAAGAACTGCTCGGCGCAACACGAGCTCCGTCCCCTACTACCGAAGCGGCCACAACCCGGCCTTCTGGTTCACGAACCTCGGCGCGGCGTCGAAGGGCGGCGACGGCTCGTGTGCCACCAACGACGTCCCGCTCGACCCGGCGCTCTGGAACGACATCGCCGCCGACCGCCTGCCGAGCTTCTCGTGGGTGACGCCCGACGACTGCCGCGACATGCACTGGATGAACGGGCCGTGCGAGACCGTGACGGGCAAGACGAAGGCCGACCGCATCCGCGTCGGCGACCAGTACGTCCAGTCGGTGGTCTCGGCCATCGAGGCCACGCCCAGCTACCAGGCCGGGGACACGCTCATCGTCGTGACGTGGGACGAGTCGAACGAGCTCTCGGTCAAGGACAAGGGCAACTGGGGGATCGACTGCTCGAACCCGACGGTCTACGCCACCAACAAGGCGACCTGCCAGGTGATCACGATCCTCGTCTCGGCGCGCCTGCCCGCCGGCCCATACACCGCGTTCACGAGCCACTACGCCCTCACCGCCGCGATCGAGCAGACGCTCGGGCTCCCGCTCCTCGGCGGCGCCCGCACGGCCACCCCCGCTCCGATCTACTAGACGGCGTTCGACCCGCTGGACGGGGTTGATAGACTCGACGGCCCCGACCCGGAGGCCCGCCGTGTCCGCCCGACTCCCCGTGGCGAAGATGTTCCCCGAGAATTCGCCGTCCGACGGCGGCCGCATGAGCCGCGCGTGGCTGGACGTGCTCGTGGACGTACCGCTCCTGACCGGGCTCTCGCGCCGCAACCTCGGCAAGGTCGCCGCCCTCGGGCGCACGAAGCGGTTCCCCGCGCGGACATCCATCGTCACCGCGGGGACGAACGCGACGCCTTCTACGTGATCCTCGACGGGCGCGCGACCGTCCGCGCCGGGCAGCGCCGCATCCCGCTCGTCACGGGCGACTACTTCGGCGAGATGGCGCTCCTCGACGGCGGCGTCCGGTCGGCGTCGGTGGTCGCCGACACCGAGATGCTGGTGATGGCGATCCCGCGCAAGGGGTTCCTGAAGCTGCTCGAGTCCGAGCCCAAGATCGCGATTTCGATCATGGGCACGCTCGCCAATCGGGTGCGCTCGATGCAGGCGACCTCCTCCAGCGTCTGAGCGGCGTGCAGGGCGACCCAGATGATTGATTCCACACCCCCGCACGCCTGGACGTCCATTCGTCGTGGATCGGCGTTTTGTGGTGGGGCTGCGGCTGCGAACCTTCTCCTCGCGGTGTCCTCGGTCGGGCCAATATCACTCGATATTGGCCCTCCCTGCGTCCTAGCGAGGCTCGGTTCTCGCCGCCCAGGACATCACGGGGGTGTGGAATCAATCATCTAGCATCGCGCCTCGACGCCGGCGTTACGCTGCCGTTCTCGTGGTTCGCCGACCCCGAGATCTTCCGTGCGGAGCAGGAGCGCGTCTTCGCCCGCTCGTGGCAGTACGCGGTGCCGACGGCGTGGGTGTCGGAGCCCGGCGAGTACGCGACCTGCCACGCCGGGCTCGTCCCCATCGTCGTCGTGCGCGACCACGACGGACAGCCTGAACGGCTTCGTGAACATCTGCCGCCATCGCGCGACCGAGGTGGCTCAGGGACGCGGCAAGCGCGAGACGCTCCAGTGCCCCTACCACGCGTGGACATACGGGCTCGACGGCGGCCTGCGCGCCGCGCCGCAGGTCTGACCGCGAGGCCGGGTTCGATCCCGCCGAGCTGTGCCTCCTGCGGGTCGCCGTCGACACCTGGGGCCCGTTCGTCTTCGTGAACCGCGACGTCGAGGCGCGCGCCGCTCGCCGAGGTGCTCGGCGAGCTGCCCGACGCGCCTGAGCGCGGCGGGGATCGACCTCGGCGGCCTCCACTTCCGCGAACGCAGCGAGTGGGAGCTCGCGGCCAACTGGAAGGCGGTCGTCGAGAACTACCTCGAGTGCTACCACTGCCCGACGGCCCACCCCGGGTTCTCGAAGCTGATCGACGTCGATCCCGACGCGTACAGGCTCGAGTCGGGCGAGTGGTTCTCGAGCCAGATCGGCCGCGTCCGCGCATCGGTCGCGGACGGCAACGGCTCGGCGCCGTACCGGCTCGACGGCAGGAGCCACGAGGCCCACTTCCACTACGTGTGGCCGACGTTCACGATCAACGTCCTGCCCGGGCCGGCGAACCTGACCGCCTTCTTCTTCGTCCCGCTCGACGCGGGCCGCACGATGACGATCGCCGACGCGTTCTACGGCGACGACGCCACCGAGGACGACATCCGGGCGATGGAGGAGTTCGGGACGCAGGTCGGCCTCGAGGACCAGGCCCTGGTCGAGTCGATTCAGCGCGCGGCCCGCTCGGGAGGTCTCACGGAAGGGCGGCTGCTGCTCGAGAGCGAGCACCTGATCCAGCACTTCCAGCGGCTCGTCGAGCGGGCACTGCGCTGAGTCCCTAAACGGGTGTGACCTCGGCGGCTTCGGGGCCCTTCTGGCCCTGGCGCGCCTCATACGAGACCTTCGCGCCCTCGGCGAGCGTCTTGAAGCCCGTACCGACGATCGCGCTGTGATGCACGAAGAGGTCCTTGCCACCCTCGTCGGGTTGGATAAAGCCGTAGCCCTTGGCGTCGTTGAACCACTTGACGGTTCCGGTTGCCATGATCGACACCTCCTTCCTGAAATACGCGAGAACGGGTCAGGAAGGCAAGTGCGCGCAACCAAACGGACGTCCCTTGAACGGGCGGACGGTAGCAGGATGTTGCGAGGGACTCAAGCAGCGCGGCGCACGACCGGAACCGACATCCGGATGCGCGTCCCGCGTCCCGGCCCGGACTCGATCGCAAGGTCGCCGCCGGCGAGCCGGAGCCGCTCCGCAAGCGCGTCCAATCCGAAGTGCAGTCGCACGCGGTCGAGTGCGCGGACCTGCTCGACGTCGAACCCGACGCCGTCATCGGCCACCTCGCACTCGATGACGCCCCGGCGCTCGACGACCGACACGTCGACGCGCGAGGCGCCGGCGTGCTTGCGCGCATTCGTGAGCGCCTCCCGCACCGCCCGGAAGACCAGCGTCTCGGTCGTCTCGTCGTACCGGTGAAGGTGCGTCCTGCACGGCCACCTCGAACCCCGCGCCGGCGGCGACCTCGTCCGCGAGCACGCGGACCGCGCGGCCGACCCCGTGCATCTCGAGCGTCGGCGGGCGCAGCTCGAAGCTCAGCCGGCGGGTGCGCTCGGTCGCCTCGGCGAGCGTCGCCCGCGCTGCGGTGGCTGCGGCTACCGCCCGCGTGATGTCGCCCGCGGCGGCCGCACGAACCATGCGATCGAGCGCAAACAGGGTGGCCGTCATCACCTGGATCGAGTCGTCGTGAAGCTCTCCGGCGATCCGGTGGCGCTCCTCCTCCTCGGCCGCGACCATCGCCGCGAGCACGTTCATGCGCTGCCGTTCGCGCTCGTGCAGAAGCCCCTCCGCGGTCCTGCGGTCGGTGACGTCGGCGACGACGCCCTGGACGATCGACGGCCCGCCGTCGGCCGGAACCGCGGCGGCGGTCTCCCGGAGCCATCGCGTCTCGCCGTCGGCCCGGATCATCCGGTACTCGTCGACGTAGTCGCCTCCGTCCTTCACGAACCGGTCGTGCCGGTCGACGGCCGCGTCACGGTCGTCCGGGTGAATGCACTCCTTCCAGAAGTCGGGCTCGGCCGCCCATCGCTCTCGCGGGTATCCCAGCATGTGCTCGATCTGCGGCCCCAGGAAGTCGGTGCGGCCGTCCCCTTGCTGGACATACGCGGCCACCGGGAGCTGCTCGATCAGCGAGCGGTAGCGCCGCTCCGCTTCGGTCCGGGCCTGCTCCGCCTCCACCTGGGCCGTGACGTCGATGGCAACGCCCTCGCGGCGGACCACGTTCCCGGAGTCGTCACGGACGACCGCCTCGTACTCCGAGAGCCAGACATCCCGTCCGTCGGCGGCGATCATGCGGTAGTGGCCGTTGTGCGGGAGCCCACCCCTGATTGCCGCCCGCCACTCCTCCATGACCCCGTCGCGGTCGTCGGGGTGCAGCAACCGCCGCCACATTCCGTCGGGGTCGGCCTCCCAGTCGGCCCTCGGGTAGCCGTAGAGGGCCCACTCCGGGCGGCTCGTGAACACGGTGCGACCCTCGGCGTCCGTCTCGTAGATGATCGCCGGCAGGTGCTCGATCAGGCGCTCGAAGCGCGCCTCGGACGCCGACAGCGCGGCGGGCGGCCGCCCCGCGTCGACCGCGAGCCGAGTGTCGTGCGCTGCCCCTGACACGTCGGACGGAGTGTGTCACAGGGCTCGCCGCGCCGCACGTTCGTGCGCCGACTCCGGCACTCCGAAGCGGCTTGCGATCTCCGCCAGGGCGGCGCGCCGCTGGCGGCGCATCGCCAGCACGGCCGCCGCCTCCCACGCGAGCGTGGCCGGCGTCGGCATCTGGCGCGTCCGCACGTAGGTGCACCGAATCCCGTGCCGCGGGTACACCCCGCCGAAGTGGTAGCGCACGCGTGCGAGGTGCAGCGTCCCGCAGACGACCGTGACCTCGCGCACACCGCGCTCGAGGAAGTGCGGGAGCGACCGGGACATGTTCTCGGCGGTGATCGTGGCGCTGGTCTCGACCACGAGGTCGACGTCGCCGGGCCCGTCCCACGCCGCGAGCATCTGCTCCGCCTCGCTGGCGCCGCCCACCGGCGACCATCCGGTGAACACGACAACGCGCGGCGTCCGCGCCTCGGCCAGGCGGGCCGCCGCGCGCACGCCCGCGAGCGCGCGGGCGCCGATCCGGTAGCTGCCGTCGGCATTCAGGCCGCCGCTGCCGGGGACGACGATCCCCCATGCCGGTGCCTCGCCCTTGGTCATCGCCGCCGCCCGAGGAGGCGCCAGCCGACGAGCAGCGTGCCCGCCACCGTGAGGACGAGCCCCACCGCCTTGCGGCCCTGGAGCTTCGACTCGCCCTCGAGCCTCGGCCGCATCTCGACCGGCATCTCCGTCAACCGAAGCCCGGCATCGCTCACCCGCAGGAGCGCCTCCACCTCGGGCGCTCCGCTCGTGTACGGGCGGGACAGAAGCTCGGTCGCAACGGCTCCGACGGCCCACATGCCGCTCATCGGGTCGTGAAACGGCCGCCGCAGCACGGTGCCGACCGCGCGCCGCGCGACCGCGGTCCCGAGCCGGCGGACGCCCTCCAGCCGGTATCGATGGGCCGCGTGATCCTCGCCCGTGAGGTATCTCGAACCGACGGCCACGTCGCAGCTGCCCGAGCGCACCTCCGCGATCAGGCGCCCGAGCTCCGCGGCCGGATGCTGGCCGTCTGCGTCGACCCGGCCGCAGACGGCGTACCCGCGGGCGTGGGCGTGGGCGTAGCCGGCCGCGATGGCGGCGCGCAGCCCGCGATTCTCGGGGAAGCTCTCGACCTCGGCGCCGTGCTCGCGCGCCACGGTCGCCGTCGCGTCGGTCGACCCGTCGTCGACGACGAACACGTCGGCCTCTGGCAGCTCCTGCGCAAGCTCGTCGAGAACCGCGGGGAGGCTGGCCTCCTCATTCCACGCCGGGACGAAGACGACAAGGTCGGACATCGTCCGGATGGTAGGTGGTCTAGATCCGGCGCACCGTCACAGCGGTGCCGTAGGCCGCGACCTCGCTCATGATGTCGGCGATCTCGTTGCAGTCGAAGCGCATCGCGAGCACGGCGTTGGCGCCCTTCTCGCGTGCCGCCTCCTTGAGCCGCTCGACGGCCTCGTTTCGGCTGTCGGCGAGGAGCGTCGTATAGCCCTTCGCCTCGCCGCCGAACACCGTGCGGAACCCCGCGCCGATGTTCGAGAACACGTTCCGGGCGCGCACGATGAGGCCGAAGACCTCGCCGTACACCTGGGTGACCTCGTAGCCGGGCAGGTCGTTCGTGGTGGTGATGACGATGTCGTCCATGCGGGCGAGCGTACTCGATGATCGATTCCCAATGCCCGTGATGTCCTGGGCGGCGAGAACCGAGGAGCGCAAGGACGCAGGGAGCGCCGATATTGGTTGAAATATCGGCGCGACCGAGGACGCGGCGATGCGAACGGTTCGCAGCCGCAGCCCCACCACCGTCGACCATCAGTCCCCGGACGGACGTCCAGGCGCGCGGGAGTTGGGAATCGATCATCGGACATCACGGATACTTCGCCGATTGATGGTCGATGCCGCTGTCGAGGAGTTCGTCCGGACGGGCCTGCCTCCGCCGCCGGCACGGGTGCTCGAGGTCGGCGCCGGAAGCGGCGAGCTCGCCGCGCCTGCTCGCCGGTCTCGGGTACGACGTCGTGGCGATCGACCCGGCCGGCGAGGGCGACGTGCTCCCGATCGCGCTCCTCGACCTCGACGAGCCGGATGCCTCGTTCGACGCCGCGGTCGCCGTCGTCTCGCTTCACCACGTCGAGCCGTTCGAGGACTCGTGCCGGAGGCTGGCGGCGGTCGTGCGCCCGGGCGGAACGCTCGTCGTCGACGAGTTCGACGTCGACCGCATGGACGAGCCCTCGGCCGCGTGGCTCCTCGACCGCTGGCGCGAGACGGGGCAGGAGCGCGACCGGGACCCGGCCGACATGGTCGCCGAGCTCCGGGCTCACCTGCATCCGCTCGACCGGATCCGCGCAGCCCTGGGCGAGTGGTTCGAGCTCGGCCCGGTGGCGCGCGCGAGCTACCTCTACCGCTGGTATCTCGGCGAGGAGCACCGGGCGCCCGAGGAGGAGCTGATCGCTGCCGGCGTGCTCCCCGAGCTCGGAGCGCGGTTCACGGGCCGCCGGCGAGACGCGTGATGCGCATCTTTCGGATCGCGATCCAGGCGCGCCGGATCGACGCGGCCCGCGCGTTCTACGAGAGCGTGCTGGGGATCCCCGCCGACGACACCGTCCCCAGCCGGATCTACTTCCACTGCGGGGACGTGATCCTCGCGGTGCTCGATCGCAGGCCGGAGCACGGCGTGCCCTTCCACCCGACTCCCGACAACCTGTACCTCGCGACCGGCGAGCTCGACGCCGTGCATGCCCGGGCGCTCGCCGCGGGTGCGCGCGACGTCTCGCCGGTGGAGGTGCAGCCCTGGGGGGAGAGGTCGTTCTACTGCCTCGACCTCGACGGCAACCGGCTCTGCTTCGTCGACGAGACGACGCTCTTCCTGGGCCGCGGCGCGGACTGGTCATAGCTCGGCTCAGAGGTTTCGGAGCGCCGGCCCGAGCGCCTGGCGATCCTCGAGCACCGGCTCGTAGAGGTCGCCGCGGTCGGCGATCCGCCCGAGCACGACCCCCATGGTGAAGTGCTCGGGCTCGAGCTCGGGCGTCAGCTCGTCCCACTCGACCGGCGTCGACACAGGCGCGCCCGGCCGCGGCCGCACCGAGTAGACCGAGGCGATGGTGCGGCCCGGCCCGTTCTGGTTGGAGTCGATGAGAACACCCTTGCGGCGGGCCTTTGACCACTCGGTGGTGATCAGCTCCGGATGTGACTCGGCGAGCGCCCGGGCGAGGGTGGCCGACAGCTTGCGCGAGTCGTCGTACCCGTAGCGGCGTGCGAGCGGAACCAGGACGTGGATGCCGTCGGAGCCGCTCGTCTTCGGGTAGCCGCGCAGGCCCACTGCGTCGAGCGCGACCTTCACGAGCCCCGCCGCCTCGACCGCGCCCTGGAAGCCGACCTCCGGCGTCGGGTCGAGGTCGAAGAGCACGAAATCGGGCCGGTCGGGCTTGTCGGCCCGCGAGTACCAGGCGTTCATGTCGATGCAGCCCATGTTCGCCATCCAGACGAGCGCCGCCGGCTCGTTCACGAGCGGGTAGTTGATCATCCGCTTGCGCCGGTCCTCGCGCGACGTTGCCGGGAAGGCGGCCGTCGGGATCCAGTCGGGCATGTGCTTGGGTGCGTCCTTCTGGAAGAAGTGGCTCTTGGCGATCCCGTCGGGATAGCGCTTCATCGTGAACGGCCGGTCGCGCAGGTGCGGGACGAGCACGCCGGCCACCTCGCGGTAGTAGTTGATGAGGTCGCCCTTCGTGATGCCCTCGTCGGGCCAGAACACCTTGTCGAGGTTCGAGAGCGGCGGCTCCGGGCGGCCGTTTGCCGCCCGCACCTTCGCCGGCCGCTCGCGCTTCACCGCGCTCGCGGGCTTGTCGTCACGAAGCCCCATATAGACGGGCGCGCGCAACCGCTCGTCCGACGTCCACTCCGCGAACTCCACCTCGCACACGAGCTTCGGCTCGACCCAGATGACGTCGGTCGTCCGCACGCGAGGCATGCGCGGTACCTCGGCGAGCGGGCAGGTGTCGCGCCGGAGCGGGTCGAGCAGGTCCTGGAGCCGGTCGAGCTCTCGGTCGTCGAACCCCGTCCCGCAGTTTCCGACGTAGACCAGCCCGTCATCGCGCTGCACGGCCAGGATGAGCGCGCCGATCCCCTTGGAACGGCGGCCCTTCCCGAGCGTGTACCCGGCGATGATGAACTCCTGGCGTTCGCGCGACTTCACCTTGAGCCACGCGCCGCCGCGCTTCCCCTGTTGATAGGTGCTCCCGGCACGTTTGGACACGATTCCCTCCATCCCCAGCGCTCGAACCTGCTCGAGCAGGCTCTGCCCGTCCTCGAAGGCGACCGACAGGCGCACGACCGGGTTGCCGGGGATGAGCGTCTGCTCGAGAACGGCGCGCCGCTCGACCAGCGGACGGCCGGTCAGGTCCTCGCCGTCGAGCTCGAGGATGTCGAAGAGGTAGACGACAAGCGAGCCCTCGCCGCGCTGGAGCAGCCCGAACTTGGCGTGGCCCTCCTTGTCGAGCGCGCACACCTCGCCGTCGAGGACGCAGTCGGCGCTCCGGAGCGCGCTCGGGAGGGCGCGGGCGACCTCGGCGAAGCGCTCGGTCAGGTCGTTGCCGTTTCGGCTGCACAGGGTCGCCTCGCCGGCGTGCACGGTCGCAATGGCGCGGAAGCCGTCGAGCTTCACCTCGTGCAGCCAGCCCTCGCCATCGGGCGGCTTCTCGGCAAGCTGCGCCAGCATCGGCCTCGGGACGCGCCCGTTCCCGGCGGCGCTCCCGTCCTTGCGCACGAGGAGCCAGTTCTTGGGGTCGCCGTCCATCTTGGCCGGGATGAGCGTCCAGAGCCCGTTCAGGCGCGAGCCGTGGAGCTCGACGGTGAGGCCGCCGTCGCGCTTTCGCTCGACGACGTCGTACGTGCCGGTGTCCCAGATCTCGACGGAGCCGGCCCCGTACTCGCCGGCCGGGATCTCGCCCTCGAATGTGGCGTACTCGAGCGGGTGGTCCTCCACGTGCACAGCGAGCCGGCGGTCGCCGCGGCGCATCGGCACGCCCTTCGGCACCGCCCAGCTGCGCAGCACGCCGTTCTCCTCGAGGCGGAAGTCGTAGTGCAGGCGGCGGGCGTCGTGGCGCTGGACGACGAAGATCGGCTTGTCCTTCGCCTTGCCGCGCTTGCCGCCGAACGGCTCGGGCGTCTTCTTCGGGTCGCGCTTCTTCTTGTAGGACTCGAGCGGCGGCACGCTCTAGGAACGCGCGAGGGCCCGGGGCGTCTCTGTCGCGATCATGTCGGCGCCCGCGTCGACGGCCCGCGTGAGCCGTTCGCGCCAACGCGCGGTCGTCGTGTCGAGGGCGCCCACGCTCAGTCTCATGCCGAGGCGGTGGATCAGGGCGGCGTCGATGACGCCCTCGTCGAGCATCGCCTCGAACGTCTCCAATCGCAGGTGCACCTCACGCGCGCCGGGCACGAGCCGGATGGCGTCGACGAGCCGGGGCGCGAGGCGGTCGGGATCGCGGCCCAGGTAGAGCGCCGGCGCGAAGCCCACCCGCAGGTCGGGCGCGACGGCGCGCAGCCGGCGCAGGTTCCAGTCGGCCCGCCCCGTCACCACGATCCGCTTGGCGACCGGCGCGACCAGGCGGGCGAGCTCCTCTGTTCGCGCCCATGTGAGCGGGGCCGTGCCGACCAGTCGCAGCTCGACCGTTGTCGGGCCGGGCACCGCGGCGATGAGGGCCACGATGTCGCGCAGCCGCGGCGGGCGGTCGTGCACGGTCGGCGGCAGGAGGCCGCGGCCGGCCACGAACCCGAGGCTCTTCACGACGTGCAGGTCGATCGCGACCCGCGCGACCGGGGCCCGCAGGCAGGATTCAAGGGCGGCCAGCGAGTTGGGCGGGTCGTCGCCCCAGCTCGCCCGGCGGGCGGTGAGCGGCACGTCGCGCTCCGCGCCCGCGAGCACGGAATCGGGGTGCGGGGCGACGTTCGGCACAGGCGTACCGTACGCCAGGAAGGTCGGGCCGTCCAGAGCCCCTTTCCGGGAGCGAGCCCTACCCGACCAAGCGGCCGATCAAGCCGCCGCGCTTCGCCGGCTCGGCGGCCGGCTCGACCGGGGCGGGCGCGGTGACCTTACAGACCGCGCGGCCGTTCTTCTCGACGTAGCGCTGGTGGTAGTCCTCCGCCGGCCAGAACGTCGCCGCGGGGACGATCTCGGTCACAATCGGCTTGCCGAGATGGGTCTGGGCCGCGTCGCGCGAGGCCTCGGCGGCCTGGCGCTGCTCATCGGAGTGGAAGAAGATCGCGGAGCGGTACTGCGAGCCGATGTCCCAGCCCTGCCGGTCGCGCGTCGTCGGGTTGTGGATGCTCCAGAAGAGCGCGAGCAGCCGCTCGTAAGACACGACGTCGGGGTCGAAGGTGACCTCGACCGCCTCGGCGTGGCCGGTCTTGCCCGTGCAGACCTGCTTGTAGGTCGGGTTCTCGGCCGTGCCGCCGGTGTAGCCGGACACGGCGTCGCTCACGCCCTCGACCTCGCGGAACGAGTGCTCGACACCCCAGAAGCAGCCTGCGGCGAACGTCGCCTTCTGCATGAGTCTCATCATCTCCTCAAGAGGGTTTCTCGAATTGTAGGCACTGGTTCAGTCTCGCGGGCGGGCCAGGCGTTACACCAACAACCGGGGCCGGGCCCCGTACGGGGCCGGCCCCACGGGGTTCATGCCGAGACGAGCGTCTGAGCCGGGCGCTCGCGCAGGTGCGGCAGCGGCATCGCCGGGTCGGGCGAGTCGATCTCGCGGGCCAGGCGGTGGCCGTCCCAGATCGCGTCGGCCAGAAGCCGCGGCGCGACGCAGTCGCCGACCCGGTAGAGCGCGTCGAGGCCCGCGGCGCGGAGCTCGAGGAAGAGCCGCTCGTCGGAGACGCGCTGGGTGACGAGGACGACGGCGTCGCACTCGATCTCGAACGGGTCGCCGAGCGTCGTCTCGCCGCGGAGGCCGCCCGGCTCGACGGCCGACACGGCGCACTCCGCGCGCATGCCGATCCCGATGTCGTGCAGGTGCTGACGAAGCAGCGGGCCCTCGAGCGTCTCATCGCAGAACGGCGCGACCTTCTCGCACGACGTGACGAGCTCGACCGCGTGGCCCTCGCCGGCCAGGAGCTCTGCCATCCCCGCGCCCATGAAATAGCCCTCGCAGTCGTAGACGACCACGCGCGACCCGGACGGCGGCCGCTTGCCGGCGAGCATGACCTGCTCCGGCGTGAGGACGTGGACGAGCGAGGCATCGGCGCCGGGGATCGGGCCGCGGGTGACGCCGTTCAGGCCGTCCGTCGCCCAGGGCGCCCCCGTCGCGACCACGACGATGTCGGCACCGGCCGCCCGCACGGCCTCGGCATCCATCCGCGTCCCGGTCTCGATCTCGACGTTCGGGAGCTGGGCGAGCTGGCCCAGCCGCCATTCCCGCAGCCTCCCCCACTCCGAGAGGCCCGGCAGGCGCGGGACCCAGCGCGTGATGCCGCCCACCTCCTCGGCGGCGTCGACCAGCCGCACCCGCTGCATTCCCCGCCGGCCGAGCACCATGGCGCACTCCATCCCGGCCGGCCCGGCGCCGACCACCAGCACGTCGGAGTCGGCGTTGGCGGCGCGGTCGAAGCGCTCCGGGTGCCAGCCGCGGCGGTGCTCCTCGCCCGCGGTCGCGTTCTGGGTGCAGGCGATGTGGCGGCGGTTGTCGCCCTTCGAGATGCACATGTTGCAGCCGATGCACGCGCGGATATCGCCCAGCCGGCCCTCGTCGATCTTCCGCGGCAGCCACGGGTCGGCGATGTTGGGCCGCGCGGCGCCGATGAGATCCCACGCGCCCGACTCGACGATCTCGAGCATCCGGTCGGGCGTCGTCAGCCGGGCCACCCCCACGATCGGCTTGGCCGTCGCCTCGCGCACCTTGCCGGTCCATTCGAGCTGCCAGCCCTCGGCGAAGAAGCGGGACGCGCCGGAGTCCTTCGACCACTCCTCGATCGAGCCGATGTGGACGTCCCACAGGTCGACGAGGTGGTCGGCGAGCCGCACGAACTCGAGCCCCTCGTCGAGCTCGATCCCGGCCCCGCCGACGGCCGAGATCGCCACCCGGCAGGCGATCGCGCAGTCCGAGCCGACCGCCTCGCGCACCGCGGCGAGCGTCTCGATCCACATCCGGGCTCGGTTCTCGAGCGAGCCGCCGTACTCGTCGTCGCGCTGGTTGTAGAACGGCGAGAGCATCTGGCCCAGGAGGTAGGAGTGGCCGCCGTAGACGTAGACGATGTCGAAGCCGGCGTCGCGCGAGCGGATCGCGGCCGTCACCCAGTCGGACACGATCCGGTCGATGTCCCACCGCTCCATCCGCTTCGGCGTGATGTTCGAGAAGTCGCTCGCGATCTGCGAGGGCGCCGGCGGCGGGAGGCGGGTCTCGCAGTTCTCGCCGTGCGCGCCCGAGTGCGAGAGCTCGATCCCCGCCAGCGAGCCGTGCTTGTGAGCCTCCTCGGGGACGAGCCGGAGGTGGGCCAGGTCGTGGTCGTCCCACATCCGCGCCGAGATGAACGGCGTCTCGTCGGCGTCGGGCGAGACCGTGCAGTACTCGGTGCAGACCGCCGCCCAGCCGCCCTCCGCCTTGACCGCGCGGTGAGCGGCCTGCGACCACGGCTTCTCGACGCCGAAGCCGGTGCAGTGGGGCACCTGGTAGAAGCGGTTTCGCAGCGTCTTCGGACCGATCTCGACCGGCTCGAAGAGGATGTCGTAGCGCGGGTCACGCGGCATGGGCCGCCGACTCTACCCCGGCCCCCGGCGCGACCGCCGGTACGATCTTCCTGAGATGGCCGTCGCCCCCGACCGGATCGTCGACGTCTCCGGCTCGGGCCGGGAGCGTGGCCGGGCCCACGGCGAGGCGCTGCGCGACCGGATCGGCGAGGCCCTCGAGCGATGGGACGCCGAGGTGGCCGAGCGGATGGGCATCCCGGCCGCCGAGCACATGGCGGGGCTGCTCGGCGCCACGCGGTTCCTGCCGGCGATCGAGTCGCAAACTCCCGAGCTGCTCGAGGAGGTGCGCGGCATCGCCGAGGGCGCCGGGGCGTCGTTCGAGCGGATCCTGGCCTACAACCTGATGGACGAGGAGTGGTGGTACTCGCAGGCTCGCGGCCACCGGCACGCGTGCAGCGTGGTGGCGATCCCGGCCGGTGAGGGCCGCGGAGCGCTGCTCGCCCAGAACATGGACCTCCCCGAGGTGATGGACGGCGGCCAGACCATCCTTCGCTCGACCGCACCGGACGGAGGCCGGACGGTCGTCCTCACAGCGGCGGGCATGATCGGCCTGACCGGCTGCAGCGCGGACGGCCTCGGCGTGTGCGTGAACACGCTCTCGATGCTGAACCACTCCAGGGAGGGGCTCCCGGTCGCGTTCGTGGTGCGGGGGCTGCTCGAGCGCCGGTCGCTGGCCGGAGCGGAGGCGTTCCTGCGCGCCGTCCCGCACGCGTCGGGCCAGCACTACGCGATCGCGAGCGACGGCGACGTCGCCGGGTTCGAGTGCTCGGCGGGCGGTGTCGTCGCATCCGACGGCGGCGAGGGCCGCTTCTGGCACACGAACCACCCCCTCGCGAGCCGCGACCTCGACCCGGCCGACGACGATCCGGCCGGAACCGCCGACTCACGGCACCGGCTCGCCCGGCTCGCCGAGACGGGCCCCGACATCGAGTCGACCGACGACTGCGAGCAGCTCCTGGCCGACAAGCGCGCGCCGCTCTGCGTGGCTCCCGAGGCCGAGCACAGCTGGCTTACGTTCGGGTCGATCGCGATGGAGCTCTCGTCGCCTCCGTCGGTGCGGATCGCACCGGGCCCGCCCGACCGCACGGCCTGGATCGACGCCTCGCCGGCGGCCTAGCGACAGCGAGCCGCGACCGGCGCCAGATAGTCACGAACGCGCGAATTCGCACGACACACGTATCACGGGGTCTGACCCCCGTTCGGGCCAATGTGCGAATTGGTGCGGGTCTGCGCTAGTTCGCGGTGATTCGTTGCGAATCGCGCTGCGATGCGCCGCGGGCGGCCTCGGCGTAGGCGCGGGCGGCGGCGACCAGATCCTCGAACGGCCGCAGGAAGCGCTCGTCGCCGCGCCACATGAGCTCGTTGTGCCATTGGGTGCCCGCGGCGAACCCCTTGCCGTCGGCGCGCTCGAGCGTCTCGATCACCCCGTCCGCCGCGTGCACCGTCGCGCGCAGGCGGGCTCCCGGCTCGCTCACGCACTGGTGATGGAACGAGTTGACGCGCGCCGGGCCGCCGTCGAACCAGCGCTCGGCGCCTGAGCCGGTCGCGACCTCGACGTCGTGCCAGTGGTCGCCCGGCGGCTCCAGCGCCAGGTCGACCCACGGCTGCCGGTGCCGCAGGGCGTTGGGATGGATCGTCTCGACGTCCTGCACCAGCGACCCGCCGTCCGCGACCGCGAGCACCTGGATGCCGCGGCAGATCCCGAGCACGGGCATGCCGCGGTCGAGCGCCCGCCTCACGAGCTCGATCTCGAACTCGTCCTGCTCGGGGCGAAACGTCTTCGTGAGCGGGTGGCGGTCGTGCCCGTAGTGAGCGGGGTCGACGTCGGCGCCGCCGCACAGCTCGATGCCGTCGATGATGTCGAGCAGGTGGTCGATGCGATCGGGGGGCGTCGATCGGGGGAGCGCCAGCGTCGTCGCGCCGAAGCGCTCGAGCGGCTCGCGCAGCCCCGGCTCGACGTCGCGCAGCATCGGATCCTCGATCTCGATCGTGTAGCCGATCACGGGCGCGTTTCTCATAAGGTATTCATAAGGCATTCCCGACCCCGGAGGCGAAGCCAAGTGGCGACAGCGGAACAGACGAAGTTCATCCGGCCGGACGGCAAGGACAAGGTTACGGGCCTCGGCCGCTACACCGCCGACCTGACGATGACCGGGATGCTGCACGCGTGCTTCCGCTACGCCGACCACGCGCACGCCCGGATCCGCTCGATCGACACGTCGCGCGCACGGGCGCTGCCCGGCGTCTTCTGCGTCCTCACCCAGGACGACGTCCCCGACGTCCGCTACGGCCCCTTCGTCGAGGACCGCACGCTCTTCGCCCGCGACGTCGTGCGCTACGAGGGCGAGGTCGTCGCCGCGGTGGCGGCCACGACCCCCGAGATCGCCCGCGAGGCGGCCGCGCTGATCGACGTCGACTACGAGCCGCTTCCGGTCGTGAGCGACGTCGAGGCTGCGCTCGCCGACGGGGCGACGCTCGTCCACGAGGGCTGGTCGGGCTACTCGGCCTCGGAGGATGTCGTCCGGAAGGACAACGACGCCTCCCGCTCGACGATCGTGAAGGGCGACGTCGAGGCAGCGCTGGCGTCGGCCGACGAGGTCGTGAAGGAGCGCTACGTCGCCGACATGTCCCACGCCGTCCCGATCGAGCCCCACGCGGCGGTCGCCCAGTGGCAGGGGGACAGGGTGACCGTTTGGTCCTCGACCCAGGTGCCCTACATCGCCCGCTCGGGCGTCGCGACGACCCTCGAGATGCCCGAGGGCCATGTCCGCATCATCGTCCCGCATCTCGGCGGCGGGTTCGGCGGGAAGTGCGAGTTCCACTACGAGGCGCACGTGGCCGCCCTGGCCCGCGCCACCGACCGCCCGGTCCGGCTCGTGTTCTCGCGCAGCGAGGAGTTCATCGCCCCCGACCACCGCCGCGAGGGCCAGGTGATCGAGCTCGAGACAGGCGTGATGCGCGACGGCACCATCGTCGCCCGGCGCGGCCGGCTCATCCTCGACAACGGCGCCTACAGCGCCGACGCCCCCTTCTTCCCGCAGCTCGCGGCGATGCACGCCGTCGGCCCCTACCGCATCCCCAACGTCTCGGTCGACGCGAGCCTGGCGTACACCAACACGACGCCGTCCGGCTCGGTGCGCGCCCCCACCGCCCCGCAGGCGTGCTGGGCCGTCGAGCAGCACATGGACTCCGTCGCCGCGGCGATCGGGATGGACCCGGTCGAGCTGCGCCGCAGGAACATCCTGAAGGAGGGCGACACCACCGCCACCAACCAGGTGCTCGAGCCGATCGGCGCCGCCGAGACGCTGGAGCGCGCCGTCGAGCTGATCGGGTACGGCAAGGACCTGCCCGAGGACGAGGCGATCGGCGTCGGCTGCGGCTGGTGGCCGTCGTTCGGCGGCCCGTCCGGGGCGTTCGTGAAGCTGAACGGCGACGGCTCAGGCACGATCATCACCGGCGCGCAGGAGTGCGGAACAGGCGCGGTGATGGCGCTCCCGCTGCTCGTCGCCGAGGAGCTCGGGATGCGTCCGCAGGACTTCTCGATCCTCGCCCAGGACACCGACGCGGGCGGCTGGGACGCCGGGGCGTCCGGCTCGCAGACCACGTTCAACAACGGCCGCGCCGTCATCGAGGCGGCCCGGGAGGTGCGAGCGCAGCTGCTCGAGCTGGCCGAGGAGGAGCTCGAAGCGAGCCGCGAGGACATCGAGCTCGTCGACGGGGTGGCCCGGGTGAAGGGGTCGCCGACCAAGTCGGTCCCGATCACGGCCCTGGCCGAGAAGGCCCAGGGCGACAGGCTGCTCCTCGGCAAGGGCTCCGGCTCGCCGCCGCCGTCGCCCGACGTCGACGCGTCGGGCTGCACCGGCCGCCTCGGGCTCGAGACGTTCGCGGCGCCGACGTTCATCACGCACGCCGTCCGCGTCAGGGTCGACCGCGAGACCGGCGTGTGCCGCGTGCTGGAGGTGGCCGCGTCGCACGACTGCGGCGTCATCCTGAACCCGGTCGGAGCCGAGGGCCAGGTCGAGGGCGGCGTCGTGATGGGCATCGGGATGGCGATGCTCGAGGGCTCGATCATCGGTGAGGACGGCAGGCAGCGAAACCCGCACCTGCTCGACTACAAGCTCCAGACCTCGGCCGACGCGCCGCCGATCTCGATCGCGTTCGTCGACGCCCCCAGCCCCTACGGCGGGCCGAAGGGCTCGAAGGGGACCGGCGAGCCTCCGTGCGTGCCGACCCCCGGCGCGATCGGAAACGCGATCGCCCAGGTGACGGGCGCGCGTGTGCACCAGCTGCCGATGACGCCGGAGCGGGTGTGGGCGGCGGCGCACGGGGTGGACGCATGAGCACGGGCACGTACCTCCAGCCGGCGAGCCTCGACGAGGCCCTGGCCCTGCTCGCCGAGCACGACGGGGCGGCGCTCGTGGCCGGCGGCACCGACCTCGTCGTCGGCACGCGCCAGGGGAAGCGGACGCTTCCCCAGACGCTCGTCGCCATCCATCTCCTCCCGAACCTCGACGCCATCGGTGAGAGCCGCGGCGGCGGCCTCATGCTCGGCGCGCTCACCACTCACGATGCGATCGAGCGCTCGGCGCTCGTCCGGGGCCGGTGGACGGCGCTGGCGGATGCGTCCGCCATCGTCGGCTCCCCCGCCACCCGCCACGTCGGGACGCTGGGCGGGAACCTGGCGAACGCCTCGCCGGCGATGGAGACGGGCGCGCCGCTCGTCGTCTTCGGCGCCGAGGTGGAGCTGCGGTCGGCGGGCGGCTCCCGCACCGTCCCCGTCGAGAGCCTGTGGGCGGGGCCGGGCCGCACGACCGCGGCGCCCGGCGAGATGATCACCGGCGTCACCGTGCCGGCGCCCGCGGACGGCTCCGGCAGCGCGTACGTGCGGCTCGAGTTCCGGCGGTCGATGGAGATCGCGGTGGTCGGAGCGGCGGCGCTCGTCACGCTCGCCGGCGACGGGACCGTGGCCGACGCGCGGGTCGCCCTGACGGCCGTGGCGCCGACGATCGTCCGATCGCCGGCCGCGGAGGCCGCGCTGCGCGGCAGCGAGCCGACGGCCGAGGCGATCGCCAAAGCGGCGGCCGCCGTGCACGACACCGCGGCGCCGATCTCGGACGTCCGCGGGTCGGACGGCTACCGCAAGGCGATGATCGAGGTGATCGCGCGGCGCGCGATCGACGTCGCCGCCCGGCGCGCGGCCGGCGAGGACGTGCCGGTCCCGGCAACGATGACGGTGGGAGGCACCCGATGAGCCACGCCTGCACGCTCAAGGTGAACGGCATGTCCTACCCGCTCGAGCTCGATGCGGGGCGGACGCTCCTCACGGTGCTCCGGGGCGAGCTCGGCCTGACCGGCGCAAAGGAGGGCTGCGACGACTCGGAGTGCGGCGCCTGCATGGTGCTGGTCGACGGCCGCCCGGTGAACTCGTGCTCCTACCTCGCCCTCCAGGCCGACGGCCGCGAGATCACCACGGTCGAGGGGCTCGCGAACGGCGGCGAGCTGCATCCGCTCCAGGCGGCGTTCCTCGACGAGGGCGGCGTCCAGTGCGGCTTCTGCACGCCCGGGATGCTGATCTCGGCGGAGGCGCTCTTGCGGCGAAACCCCGATCCGAGCGAGGAGGAGGTGCGGCTCGCGCTGGGCGGGAACCTGTGCCGCTGCACCGGCTACCAGAAGATCGCGAAAGCGGTGCTCGCCGCAGCTCCCGGCACCAACGGCTAACCCCATGGGGCCAGGCCCCATAGCCCGCGGGCTATGGGGCCTGGCCCCGGTGGTGCGTCCAGTCCTCGCGTATCAGCCGGTAGAGCACGTGCCGGCGGAGGCGATGGCCGGGCGGGAGCGCCGGGTGGTCGAAGTCGTCGGCCGGGTCGTGGGTCATGCCGATCCGGCGCATCACCGCGCGTGAGGGCTCGTTGGCCGGCGCGGTGAACGAGACGATCTCGGCAAGGCCGGCCTCGGTGAAGCCGAAGCGTACGGCCTCGCGCGCCGCCTCGGTCGCGTAGCCGCGGCCCCACCACTCCGCCGCCAGCCGCCAGCCCACCTCGACCGCCGGCGTGAAGTGCGCGTCGAACCGCGGCACGGCCAGGCCCACGAAGCCGGCGAACGCGACCTCGCCCGGGGCCTCGACGGCCCACAGCCCGAACCCGTGCTGGGCGAAGTGCTCCTCGATCCGATCGGC
Organism: uncultured Actinomycetes bacterium; assembly: GCA_963821535.1. GTDB lineage: Bacteria > Actinomycetota > Thermoleophilia > Gaiellales > JAICJC01 > JAICJC01. The sequence continues at coordinate 104,900 of CAWGEC010000012.1, forward strand.
GTGCGCGTCGCTCTCGGCGCGCGTCATCGTCCCGGGGAAGTGCTCCATCACGCGCGGGTCGGCGTTCATCTCGGCATAGGCGTCGCGATCCGGCGGGCGCCAGCCGCGCAGCACGAGCCGCTCGGTGCGAAGCGTGGGCGCCGCGCTCACACCTGCGCCTCCTCGCCGTAGCGCCAGAACTCCGGGAACGCCGCAACCACCGGGAGGATCCCGAGCACGCAGACGACGCCGCCGGAGACGATCGAGAATCGCGTCCCGGCGATCCCCGCCACCGTCCCCGACTCGACGTCTCCGAGCCGAGGCCCGCCCGCGACCACGAGCGTGAAGATCGACGACATGCGCCCGCGCATCTCGTCGGGCGTCGCCGTCTGGAGGATCGTCGAGCGGCAGACCGCGCTCACGCTGTCGGCCGCCCCGGCGACGAGCAGGCACGCCGCCCCCACCCACAGCGTCGACGTGAGGCCGAGCAGCGTGATGCCGACGCCCCACACCGCGACGGCGAACACCACGATCCGGCCCAGCCGGCGCACGTGGATCATCCAGCCGGTCGAGAACGCGGCGACGACCGCGCCCGCCGAGACCGCCGCATAGAGGATGCCGACCCCCGCCGGGCCGGCGTCGTAGACGGTGAGCGCCAGGGCCGGGAAGAGCGCCCGCGGCATCCCGAACGTCATCGCGAGGATGTCGATTGCGAAGCTGCCCATGAGCTCACCGCTTCGGGCCGCGAAGCGGAGGCCGTCGCGCACCGCCGCCAGGAAGGACGCGCCCGGCTCCACCGCCGGCTGAGGCGGCGTGGCGATGGCCCACACCGCGGCGAACATCGCGAGGAACGTCGCCACGTCGACAGCGTAGGCCCAGGTGAGGCCCGCGGCGGCGATGATGATCCCGCCGGCCGCCGGCCCGACCACCATCGCCACCTGCACGAGCCCGTAGTTGAACGAGATGGCCGACCGCAGCCGCTCGGGCCCGACGAGCGCGGGCACCATGGCCGCCCGGGTGGGCCGGTCGACGGCCGAGGCTCCCGCGGCGACCGCGGCGATGAGGTAGAGGAGCGCGACGGGCGGAGACCCGGCGGCCGCGCCGATGACGAGGCACAGCGATGTCCCGGCCTGCACGACCTGGGCGGCGAGCAGCAGCCGGCGGCGGTCGGTGCGGTCTGCGAGCGTGCCGCCGAGCAGCGCGACGATCACGAGCGGCACCAGCTCGACGAGCCCGATCAGGCCGACCTGGAACGACGACCCCGTGAGCACATACACCTGGAACGGGAGCGCGACCAGCGTGACCTGGGTGCCGATCCCCGAGATCAGCCCGCCGATCACCAGCAGGCGGAAGTCGCGCGAATCGCGAAGCGCGCTCGTATCCACGGCGACGCTGCGCAGGCGGCGCGCGGCCCTGCTCCGGAGAGGTGCCGCCTATGCCTCCCCGTGGGCGCTGCCCAGGCGCTCGAGCTCCGCCACGCTCGGCTCGAGGTCGGCCATCGGCAGCAGTTCCGCGAGCTGCTCGGGCGAGCGGGCGCTCGCGATCGGGGCGGTCACCCCGGGCTGCGCACGAAGCCACGCCAGCGCCACGGCCGCGACGGTCGTCGAGTGGGCCGCGGCGACCTCGTCGAGCGCGGCGAGGACGCCCGCGCCGCCGTCGAGGTGGCGCGAGGCCGAGCCCGCCCGCGGGCTCTCGACCTCGGCGCCGCCCGTGCGGTACTTGCCGGTGAGGAACCCCGAGGCGAGGGCGTAGTACGGCAGGCACGCGATCCCCTCGGCGACGCACAGCTCCTGAAGCTCGCCCTCGTACTCGTCGCGGCTCACCAGGTTGTACTCGGGCTGGAGCGCGACGTACCGCGCGAGGCCGCCCCGGTCGCTCACCCGAAGCGCCTCCGCGAGGCGCGGCGCCGTGTAGTTCGACGCGCCGAGGTGGCGCACCTTGCCCTCGCGGACGAGCTCGTCGAACGCGGCCATCGTCTCCTCGAGCGGCGTGTCCGGATCGTCGGCGTGGGCGTAGTAGAGGTCGATGCGGTCGGTCGCGAGCCGCTCGAGCGACTCCTCGGCGCCCGCGCGGATCGTCGCCGCCGCGAGCCCGCGCATCCCCGGCCGCCCGCCCGACCTTGGTGGCGATCACGAGATCGTCGCGGTTCCCGCGCGCCGCCATCCAGCGGCCGATGATCCGCTCGGACATCCCGCGCGGGTTGCCCTCGACCCAGTCGCCGTAGCCGTCGGCGGTGTCGACGAAGTTGCCGCCCGCGGCCGCATAGGCGTCGAGCACCGCGAACGACGCATCCTCGTCGGCGGTCCAGCCGAACACGTTCCCGCCCAGGCAGAGCGGGGACACGGTGAGGCCGGTGGTGCCAAGCGGGACGGTGGGCTGCACGAGCGCCTCCTTCATGAGTCGTCGAACTCCGCCGTGGACAGGTCGACGACGCTCGAGCCCCCGTCGACCGGGAGGACGGCGCCGGTGATGCCCGACGCCTCGGGCGAGGTGAGGAACGCGCACGCCGCTGCGACCTCGTCGGCGGTGACGGGCCGGCGCAGCGGGACGTGCGCGGTCGAGAGCGCGTAGGCCCCCTCGCGGTCAAGCCCGCGCCGCTCGCCCAGGCGGTCCATGGATGCGTCGGCGATCGGGGTTCGCGTCCACGCCGGGCAGACCGCGTTCACCCGGACGCCGCGCGGCCCGTAGTCGCGGGCCAGCGACCGGGTGAGCCCGACCACGCCGTGCTTGGAGGCCGTGTAGCCCGCGTCGTCGGGGATCGCGAACAGCCCCGCGACCGACGAGACGATGACGATGCTGCCGGAGCGCTCGACGAGCGCCGGGAGCGCCGCGCGGGCCAGGACGAAGGTGCTCGTCAGGTTCGAGCGCAGCACCGCCTCCCACATGCCGTCGTCGACATCCCCCGCTGCGGCGGAGCCGTCTCCGCCCGCGTTTGCGACCAGGATGTCGAGGCCGCCGTATGCATCGGTCACTGCCGCCACCGCGCCGTCGGCATCCGCCGGCGCGGCGGAGTCCCCGACGAGCGCCAGACCGTCGGCCTCGGCGGCCACGCGCTCGACCGGCTCGCGCCGGCGACCCATGACTGCGACCCGCACGCCGGCCGCCGCGAGGCGGCGCGCGGTCGCGGCACCGATCCCGGTCCCGCCGCCGCTCACAAGGGCCACCCTCGCCTGCACGCGCCGATTCTCGCCGCTCCCGGCGATGGCCGCGCCGCTTCGTATCCTTCCCGCCAGTGTCAGGCCTTCCGCTCCCGGCGGTCGTCGCGGTCTTCGCCCTGGCGGCGCTCGCGGTGTGGTATGCCGGGATCAAGCTCTCGGACACGACCGACGTGCTCGCCACGCGCCTCGGGCTCGGCGAGGCGCTCGGCGGGCTCATCCTCCTCGCGATCGCGACCAACCTGCCCGAGATCGCGATCACCGTGAGCGCCGCCCTCGCCAACAACCTCGGCATCGCAATCGGCAACATCCTCGGCGGGATCGCGATCCAGACGGTCGTCCTCGCCGTGATGGACGCCGTCGGCCTGGGCCGAAACGACGGCCTCACATACCGTTCCGCCTCGCTCTCGCTCGTCCTCGAGGCGATGGTCGTGATCGCGGTCCTCGTGATCTCGGTGATGGGAGCGCAGCTTCCGCTCGGGAAGGCAAACGGCAGGCTCGAGCCGGCGGCGGTCTTCATCGTCGCGACCTGGATGACCGGCCTGTGGCTGGTCAGCCGGGCCCGCCGCGGGCTGCCGTGGCACGAGCTCGGCAACCCACCGGACGGCCAGGAGAAGCGCCGCGGGCACGCGCGCGAGAAGCGGGCCGAGCGGACGCACCGGAAGCTGGGGACGCGGGCGGCCACCGCCCTCTTCGCCGCCGGCGCGCTCGTCACGCTCGTCGCAGGCGTCGCCCTCGAGCAGAGCGGCGAGGTCATCGCGGACCACGCGGGCATGAGCGGCGTCGTCTTCGGCGCGACGTTCCTGGCGGCAGCCACCGCGCTTCCCGAGGTGTCGACCGGCCTCTCGTCGATCAAGCTCGGCGACTACCAGCTCGCCGTCAGCGACATCTTCGGAGGAAATGCGTTCCTCCCGGTCCTGTTCCTGCCCGCCGGGCTGATCTCTGGCCATGCCGTCCTGCCGCAGGCCCAGCCGACCGACATCTACCTGACCGGGCTCGGCGCGCTCCTGACCGCGGTGTACGTCGTCGGGCTGATCTTCCGGCCGCGACGCCAGCTCTGGGTCATGGGCGCCGACTCGTGGGCGGTCGTCTTCCTCTATGCGCTCGGGATCGTCGGGCTGATCGCGATCACCCGCGCCTGAGCGACGGTGCGTCAGCGGTCGAGCTGCTCCGACATCGCCGCATGCCGCTCGACGCCCGCGAGCCACACCTCGAGCTCCTCGGCCGGCAGGGGGCGGCTGATGAAGTAGCCCTGGGCGACGTCGCACCCGAGCCGAACGAGCTGCTCCCAGGCCTGCGCGGACTCGACGCCCTCGGCGACGGTCGTCAGGCCGAGCTTCCGGGCGAGGGCCACGGTGGCCTCGACGATGCTCGAGTCGGTGTCGCTCGCGGCCAGGTCGGAGATGAACGAGCGGTCGATCTTGAGCTCATCGACGGGAAGGCGCTGGAGATACGACAGGGATGACCACCCGGTCCCGAAGTCGTCGAGCGACACGCGCACGCCCATCTCGTGGAGCCGGGCGAGCACCTCGATCGTGCGGTTCGGGTCGAGCACGAGCATCGTTTCGGTGATCTCGATCGCGAGACAGCGCGGCTCCAGGCCGACGCGGTCGAGCTCTGCCGCGATCGCCCCCGGAAGGTCGAGGTCGACGAGGTCGCGCACCGACAGGTTGACGGCGACCGAGAGGTCAATCCCGCGGTCACGCCACCGCCGGCACTGCTCGAGCGCGGTGCGGAGGACGTGGTGGGTAAGCGGGCGGATCAGGCCCGTGTGCTCGGCGAGGTGGACGAACTCGTACGGCCCGATCAGTCCGCGCTCGGGGTGTTGCCAGCGGACGAGGGCCTCGACGCTTCGCACGCGGCCGTCGTGCATGGTCGCCTTCGGCTGGTAGTGGACGACGATCTCGCCCCTGTCGAGCGCGTGGCGCAGCTCTGCCACCAGGGAGAGCCGCTCGGTCGAGTGCTCGTCGGTCGACGGGTCGTAGACCTGGAGCGCGGTGCGCGTGTCCTTGGCGACGTACATGGCGATCTCGGCGCGCTGGAGCAGCGAGATGACGTCGTCGCCGTGGTCGGGGTAGACGGCGACGCCGATGCTGGCCCGGATGTCGAGCAGGACGCCGTGGAGGATGAGGGGAGCCGAGAGCGCCGTCCGGATGCGCGCCGCCAGCTGCACCGCCGAGGACTCCTCCATGACGCGCGGCATGAGGATCGCGAACTCGTCGCCGCCCAGCCGGGCCAGGCTGTCGCTCGACCGCAGCACACCGCGCAGGCGCGCGGCGACCGCGGCGATCACCTGATCGCCGGCGTGATGGCCGAGGGTGTCGTTGATCTCGCGGAACTGGTCGACGTCCATCAGCATCACCGCCGTCTGGACGCCGTCGCGGTCCGCCGCCCTGATCGCGCGCTCGGTGCGGTCGCGGAAGAGCAGCCGGTTGGGCAGGCCCGTGAGCTCGTCATGCATCGCCTGGTGGGCGGTTCGCTCCGCCCCCCGCCGAACCGCCGCCGACTGCCGTCCCAGTGCGAGGCCCAGCCCCACGAGGGCCAGCACCATCAGCGCGAGAACGCCCTGAGCAGCCTTCGTCGGCCGGAGCACGGCGGGCGGCGTCGCGTCGACGACGACGTACCACTCGTTGGCATTCCCGGTGACGTGCGACACGCGCTGGTATGCGGCGCGCTTCCCCCCGACGTCGAGCATGCCGCCGTCGCGGCCGCTGAGCTCGGCCATCGAGAGGTCCAGGGAGCTCTGCCGCCCGAGCGGCGCCCCGATGCGCTGGCGATGGCTCGTGTCGAAGACGACGTTCCCCGTCCGCGCGTCGACGACCGAGACATGGAGGCCGGCCGCCTCCGCCTGCGCCGCCTCTCGGAGCGCCTCGATCGGAACCTCGAAGTGCAGGATCCCGCGCCCCTGGGCGCCGACCGGAACCGGCGTCGCGGCTGCGATCACCCACTGGTGGGAGTCGGGCGAGATGTACGGGGGCACCTGGTACACCTGGCCGGTGGGCAGGCCGAGGGTCGGCCGGATGAACGGGTTGGCCCGCTCGTCGGCGGCCAGGTCTCGAGCAGGCGTCGCCCGGCCCCGGTACAGGCGTGCGACCTCCTGTCCGTTCGGAGCGATGAAGCACGCCTCCACGACGGATCCGCCGTCTGCGGCGCGGATCGAGCGAAGAGCGATGTCGATGTCTCGAATCGGCGCTCCGTCCGCCGCGATCGTGCCGTCCAGCGACCCGGGCGCTGCGATGGCCGCCCGCCAGACCGGGCTCCCGGCGCTCACGAGGATGAGCGCGCGCTGGCGTGTGAAATAGCTCGCGAGCATTCGCGCCTCGCCCGAGGCCACGGAGCTCATGCGCGCTCCCTGATAGCGCCGCGCCGACTGGTCCGACGCGCGGATCAAGAGCACCGCGCCGAGGCCGAGGGGCACGAGGCCGGCGACCATCACCAGGATGATCCATTGCGCGTGGTCCCGTACGCGCGCACGGAGCGCCTGCCGGTCGAGGACAGCGGCCATACCTGGGTGGTCGGAGGCCGGTCCGCGATCTTGAGAAGGCGGCAGACGGCCACCCACCCTGAGGTAGCAGGGCTACGTCGATCCGGGCAGACCGGGCTCCGCAAGGGGCATTGACGGCCCCGCCGGCGAGGTCACCGGCCGGCCGGGCAGGGCCGGAACAACGCGCCGTCGAGGTCGACGTCGAACTTGACGGCCGCGAACCCGTTCGCCGGCGCATACACCGTCTGGCAGAAGGTCGAGAACCGGTGGCGCGGCCGGCACCGCTTGCCGGGGCCGCACACGAACCCGTCCTCACGGTACTCCGCCTCCCCCACCCACTTGCCTGTCGAGGTGAAGGCGTCGTAGCCGCACGGGTGCGCCCCGCCGAGGCCGGTGCACGCGAACCCGAACTGCCGGCTCCCGGCGAGCTGGGCGGAGAAGCACTCGTCGTACTGGTAGCACTCCTCGACCACCGCGCCGTCGGTGTAGCGGCGCCCCCACCAGGCGAGGATGCCCGAGTTCTTCCACAGCGCGCTCATGCCGGCTCGGTGGATGTGGTTGTCGACGCGGGCGAGGAGGTTCTGGACGTCGCCCCGCGTAAGCTGGAACCCTGTCGTCGACGGCGGGTTGAAGCTGTCGATGTCGTCGATCTCGACCGCGTCGAAGCCCTTCCTCGCGCACATCGCGATTCGCGCGTCGAACACGCGCATGACGGCGGGCACGCGGCGCAGGTCGACCCACCGCTCCTGCGGGTAGCCGTAGTAGACCCGGCCGAGCGCCGCAGCCGGGAACCCGTCCGGCGACGGGGTCCCGTCGGGCCGGTAGTCCTCCCAGGCCAGGTCGAGGTAGCAGGCGGCGCGCGGGTGCGGCAGGGTGCTCGCCTGCCACGTCGTGTGGAGCGCCCGCACCTGGGCCCGCGTCGTCAGGAACCCGTCGATGTCATACAGGTCGACGGCCCTCGCGCCCGTGCGCTCGAGCGGCGCCACACGGCCGATCTGCCAGTCCCACCGCATCGGATGGCCGGTGCTGTCGAGGTGGGGCGGCGCCCAGCACGCCCCCTGGCATGCGACGGGCGCCGGGAGGGGCACCACTCGCCAGCCGAACCGGCGCGTCGTCCTCCCGGCCGAGTTCGACGCGCGGACGACGATCCGGTGGGAGCCGAGGCCGAGCCGGCCGGTGGCGACGACCCTGGTCCGCGGCACGCCTCTCCAGGCACGGCCGTCGATCCGGTAGCGGAGCCGCGGACGGCCGTCGGCGGCGTTGAAGTGCGGCGCCGAGATTCTGAACCGCTCGCTGGTGGAGCCCGTGCTCGTCGGCGGCAGGCCGTTCACGAACGCCGTCGCCGGCGCGCGCGAGCGCGGGTAGGCCGCGACCGCGGCTCCCGCGAGCACGTGGCGGCTGGCGCGGAGCACCCGGAAGGAGAAGGTCGCCGGATCGGTCTCGACCACCTCCGTCGCGGTCTCAATCAGCTTCAGCGTCCGGCCGGTGTCGCGATGGGCAACGGTGTATCGCGACGCGGCAAACGGCGTCGCCGTCGTGCCACCGCCGGGCCGGCAGCGCCCGCCGGACGGGGGGCACGAGCGCCACTCGTAGGCCACCTCGAAGCTCAGCAGCCGATCGCCCGCTGGGAGATGCCCGGCGTGCCAGCGCAGACCCGACGCGCGAAGGACGCTGCCGTCGCGCAGGACGCCGGCGATCCGCGCATGCCCGACGGCGACCGGCGGCCGGATCGCATGCCGCGCGAGGGCGGCACCGGCAGCCGCCGGCTGCGGCGCCGCGCCGGCGAGAACGGCGACGGCCGCCCATGCTCCGGCGCGGCGCAGCGTCACCGGATCCCCTCCGGAAGTGCCGGGCCGTGCGCTTCGATCATCGCATCGACCATCTCCGAGATCGCCTCCGGCGAGAGCGTGGCCGACGCGTTGGGGTCGAGAAGGGCGGCGTGGACGACGTGCTCGCGGTCGCCCTCGAGCGCCGCGCGCACGGTCAGCTCGCACACGTTCAAATAGGTGCGGTTGAGCGCCGCAAGCTGCGGCGGCAGCTCGCCGACTGCCGTGGGCTGCACGCCGTTTCCGTCGACCAGGCACGGCACCTCGACGCAGGCTCCGGCGGGCAGGTTGGAGATCAGGCCGTCGTTTCGCACGTTGCCGTAGATGACCCGCGGCTCGCCCGTCGCGATCGAGTGCACGATCAGCGAGGCGTACTCGAGGCTGCGCTCGATCTCGAACGCCCCTCCCGACGCGAGCGTCCGCCGCATCTCGTCGTAGAGCTCGAGGTTCTCCTCGCTCCGGCGCACGTACTCGTCGACGGGCACCCGGAACCGCTCGATCATCTCGTCGCTATGCATGAACCACGGCAGGTACTCGGCCGAGTGCTCGCTCGACTCGGTGGGGAAGTACCCGAGCCGGCGGTACATCTCGACCCGCACCCGGCGGCGCAGCTCCGGGTCGCGCTCGATGGCCTCGTCGAGGAGCGGGTAGAGGTCGCGGCCGTCGCGGGCGAAGCGCAGGATCCACGCCTGGTGGTTGACGCCCGCGCCCAGGTAGTCGACCTCCTCGTAGGGGACGCCCACGATCTCGGCCAGGCCGCGGGTCGTCCACTGCACCGAGTGGCACAGGCCGACGACCCGGTGGATCGGCGAGCCGGCATACGTGGCCCAGCACAGCATGGCCATCGGGTTCGTGTAGTTGAGCAGCCACGCGTCGGGGCAGAGCTCCGACATGTCGGCGGCGATGTCGAGCATCACGGGGATGGTGCGGAGTGCGCGGAAGATGCCGCCCACGCCGAGGGTGTCGCCGATCGTCTGGCGCAGCCCGAACCTCTTCGGGATCTCGAAGTCGAGCAGGGTGGCCGCGTGCCCGCCGACCTGCACCATGTTGATGACGTGGTCGCAGCCGTCGATCGCGGCGCGCCGGTCGAGATGCGCCTCGATCGTCGCGCCCGCCCCGAGGGCGCCGCTCGTCCAGCGGGCCATCGCCGCCGCCGTGTCGAGCCGCTCGGAATCGATGTCGTGCAGCGCGATCGTGGCGTCGGAGAGCTCAGGGAACGTCAGGAGGTCGCCGAGCAGGTTCTTCGTGAACTCGACGCTTCCGGCACCGATGAACGCGATTCGCGTCATGCGCGAAAGTGTTTCAGATTTGATAGAAACGAGCAAGAATGTTCACGATCGCGGAGCAGCGTGCGCTCGACCAGCTGTCCACTCCGGGCGGCCGTCTGGGCATCCTGGCGGCCGATCAGCGCACCAAGCTCGTCGCGGCACGCGAGGCCGCGGGCCTCCCCTCCGACGTCGAGTCGCTGCGCGCCTTCAAGCTCGACCTCGTCCAGGCGCTCGGCCCGCACGCGCCGGGCATACTGCTCGATCCCGAGATCGCCCTCCCCCACGTCCTCGAGCAGCGTGCGCTTCCCGGGCATACCGGCCTTCTGGTGTCGCTCGAGCGAAGCGGCGCGGTCCCCGCACCCGGCGGGCTGCGGGCGGCCGAGCTCCTGCCCGGTGTCGGGGCGAGCGGCGTCAGGCGGCTGGGCGGGACGGCGGCGAAGCTCCTCGTGCGCCTGCGGGCCGACCGGGAGGACGCCGACGGCGCGAATGCCGCGTTGATCCGCTCGGCCGTTGCCGACTGCGCAGCCGCCCACCTGCTCCTCGTCGTCGAGGTGCTGGCCCACCGGACGGACGACGAGGATGCCGCGGCCTTCGCCGCGCGCCGGCCGGGTCTGATCCGCGACGGGGCGCTCCTCGCCGAGGCATGCGGCGCCCGATTCCTCAAGCTCGAGTACCCGGGCGACGCCGCCGGCTGCGAGGCGCTGACCGACGCGCTCGGCGCGCCGTGGGCGCTGCTCTCGTCCGGCGTCGACCACGAGACGTTCGTCGGCCAGCTCCGGATCGCGCTCGCGGCCGGCGCGGCGGGGTTCATCGCCGGCCGGTCGATCTGGAAGGAGTCCGTCGCCATGGACGCCGGCGCGCGGCGCGCGTTCCTGAACGGCGAGGCGCGGCGACGCCTGGACGAGCTCCTCGAGATGGTCGCGTAGATGCCCCCGCCCGCCGCCCTCGACCTGCTCGTCGTGGGCGACTGCAACCCGGATCTGCTGCTCGTCGGCGGCGACGCGGTGCCGGAGTTCGGCCAGCGCGAGCAGCTCGTCGACCAGGCGGTGCTGACGATCGGCGGCTCGGGCTCGATCACCGCGTGCGGCGCCGCGCGGCTCGGCCTCTCGGCGGCCCTCGTCGCGGCCGTGGGATGCGACCACTTCGGCTCGCACGTGCTCGAGGAGGTGGCGGCGCGCGGCGTCGACGTCTCGAGGTGCCCGCGCCGCGACGGCGACCCGACGGGCATCACGGTCATCCTGGCCCGGGGCGACGACCGCGCGATCCTGACCTCGATCGGCGCCATCGCCGGGCTGACGGGCGCGGACGTCGACCCCGGCCTGCTCCGCTCGGCGCGCCATCTCCACATCGCGTCGTACTTCCTCCTTCACGGCCTGCGCGCCGGCCTCCCGGACATCGTCTCGACGGCCCGCGCCGCCGGCGTCACCGTCTCGCTCGACCCGCAGGACGACCCGGCCGGGCGCTGGGAGTCCGGGCTTCCCGAGCTCGTCAGGAACGTCGATGTGCTCTTCGTGAACGAGCGCGAGAGCGCCGGCATCGACACGAGCGGCTGCCCGCTCGTGGTCGTGAAGCGCGGCCCCCGTGGGGCGGTCGCACGGACGCCCGAGGGCGAGGTCGACCACCCGGCCGTGCCCGTCGCCATGGTCGACGCAACAGGCGCGGGCGACAGCTTCGACGCCGGGTTTCTGGCGGCCTGGCTCGCCGGGCAGCCCGTGGCCGATGCGCTCGCGCTGGCGTGCGCCTGCGGGGCGCTGTCGACGCGCGCGCCCGGCGGGACCGACGCCCAGCCGACGATGGACGAGGCGAGGGCGGCGCTCGCATGATCCTGTGCGTCGCCGCCAACCCGTCGATCGACCGTCTGTTCACAGTCGAGGAGCTCGTGCCGGGCAGCATCCACCGCCCTGCGGAGTTCGTCCAGGTGCCCGGGGGGAAGGGGCTGAACGTGGCCCGCGCGGCAACGGCGCTCGGCGGCGACGTGACCGCGGCCGCGCTCCTGGGAGGGCACGCCGGCCGGTGGATCGCGCAGGAGCTCGAGGCGGAGGCCATCCCGCTCCATGCGGCGTGGGCGGCGGCCGAGACCCGCTCGTCGCTCTCGGTCGCCGGTGCGCTCGAGGGGCTCACGGAGTTCTACGAGCACGGGCAACCGGTGACCGCCGGCGAATGGGCGGCCTTCGCCGAGCTCGTCACCGGCCTCGCCGCGGGGGCGGCCTGGATCACCCTCTCGGGCTCGCTCCCCGTCGGGGCGCCGGCCGACGGCTACCTCCGCCTGGCCGGCCTGGCCCGGGTGGCCTTCGACACCCGCGAGGCGGGGCTGGACGGGCGGCCGGACATCGTGAAGCTGAACGCGGCCGAGGCCGCGCACGCCACCTCGACCGACACGAGCGACCGGGCCGGGGCGATCGCCGCGGCCGCCGCCCTGCACGAGCGCACAGGTGGGGCCGCGATCGTGACGCGCGGCGAGGACGGGGCGGTGATGGTGACCCCCGAGGGGGAGCGGCTCGAGGGACGGGCCGAGAGCCGCGGCTCGTACCCGGTCGGAAGCGGCGACGCGTTCCTCGCCGGGCTCGTCGTGGCGCTGGACGGCGGCGCCGGCTGGCCCGACGCCCTGCGCGCGGCCCTCGGCGCCGGAGCGGCCAACGCCGAGCAACCGGGCGCCGGGCGGCTCGACCGGTCGCGGGCGGCCGAGCTGGCCGAGCAGGCCGCTGTGCAGCCCGCCTAACCCCATGGGGCCAGGCCCCATCCGGGGCCTGGCCCCGGTGGTTCGGCTCGTCGGTAACCCCGTGGGGCCAGGCCCCACTCGGGGTCTGGCCCCGGTGGTGCGCCTCGCTACTCGATCCGCTCGCCGCTCACCTCGTCGAACAGGTGCACCTGCCCGGCCGGCGCCGACAGGGCCACCCGCTCGCCGGGCGACAACCGTGCGTCGCCGGCCAGCCGCGCCACCACGGCGTCTCCCCCGCCCGTCACGCCGTGCACGAAGACATCGCTCCCGAGCGGCTCGACCACCTCGGCCAGCACGTCGAGTGTGATCCCGCCGGGAGCCTCGCCCGCCGGGCGCAGGAGCTCCGGGCGGATGCCGACGACCACTCCGTCCGCCTGACCAACCGCCGGGCCCGGCAGGAGGTTCATGGCGGGGCTGCCGACGAACCGGGCCACGAAGATGTTGCGCGGCGCGCGATAGATGTCCTCCGGCGTCCCCACCTGCTGGAGCCGGCCCCGGTCCATCACCGCGATGCGGTCGCCCAGCGTCATCGCCTCGACCTGGTCGTGGGTGACGAAGATCATCGTCGTCTCGAGGCGTGCGTGCAGCCGCTTCAGCTCGGCGCGCAGCTCGGCGCGCAGCTTGGCGTCGAGGTTCGAGAGCGGCTCGTCGAGGAGGAACGCCACCGGCTCGCGGATGAGCGCCCGGCCCATCGCCACCCGCTGGCGCTGGCCGCCGGAGAGCTGCGCGGGCTTGCGGTTGAGAAGCTCGGTCAGCTCGAGCATCTCGGCCACGTCGGCCACCCTCCGGGCGACGTCGGCCCGCGGCATCCGGCGCCGCTGCAGCGGGAACGCCAGGTTCTTGCGGACCGTCATGTGCGGGTAGAGGGCGTAGCTCTGGAACACCATCGCGATGTCGCGCGCCGCCGGCGACAGGCCCGCCACGTCGCGGTCGCCGATCGCGATCGTGCCCGAGGTGGGCTGCTCGAGCCCCGCCACCATCCGAAGCGCGGTCGACTTGCCGCACCCCGACGGCCCGACGAGCACCATCAGCTCGCCGTCCGCGACCTCCAGGTCGAGCGCGTCGACCGCCGTCGTGTCGTCCCCGAACCGCTTCGTGACCGACCGGAACTCGACCCTCGCCATTCGTCAGCCCTTGACCCCGGTCGAGGCGAGCGACTGCACGAACCACCGCTGGGCGAAGATGAACACGAGCAGCATCGGCGCGAGCGCCATCACGTTGCCGGCCATGAGCAGCGTCCAGTTCGTCTGGTGCGCCCCCTGGAACGAGGCCAGGCCCAGCTGCACGGTGCTGTGGCTGGTGGTCGAGATGACGATGAGCGGCCACAGGAAGTCGTTCCACGTCCACAGGAACGTGACGATCGCGAGCGTCGCGAGCGCCGGCATCGAGAGCGGCAGGACGATGCGGAAGAGCACGCCCAGGCGCGAGCAGCCGTCGATGCGGGCGGCCTCCTCGAGCTCGACCGGGAGCGTGCGGAAGAACTGGCGCAGGAGGAAGATCCCGAACGGCGTGACCAGGTTCGGAGCGATCAGGGCCCCCAGCGAGTCGACCAGGCCCAGGTGCTGGACGATCAGGAACGTCGGGATCATGATCACCTGGAACGGCACCATCAGCGTCGCCAGCAGCGCGATGAACGTCACGTCGCGGCCGAAGAAGCGAAGCCGGGCGAACGCGTAGCCGGCGAGGCTGCACAGGAGCAGGTTCCCCGCGACCGCCGCCAGCGTCACGATCAGGCTGTTGGCGAAGAAGCGGCCGAACGGGGCGGCGTCGAGCGCGTCGGGGTAGTTCTGCCAGTGGATGCCTGACGGGACGAGGGTCGGCGGGAAGTGGCGCGACTCGGGCAGCGTCTCGATCGACGTCACGAGCATCCACACCAGCGGCAGCAGCATCACCGCCGACAGCGGGACGAGGACGAGGTGCCGCGGGCTGAAGGGCCACGTCCTCATGAGCTGTAGTGCACCCGCCGGCTCCCGAGCCAGAGCTGGACGACCGAGAACACGAGCGTGATCAGGAACAGCACCTCGGCGGCGGCCGCGGCGTAGCCGGCGTGGAAGAGCTCGAACGCCTGGTTGTAGAGGAAGTAGACGAGCACCGTGGTCGCGTGCAGCGGCCCGCCGCGGGTGGTGACGTAGATCTCGTCGAACACCTGGAGGGCGTTGATCGTCGACCACACGATCAGAAACAGCGTGGCGGGCGAGAGCAGCGGCCAGACGACGTGGCGGAAGGTCGCCCACCGGCCGGCGCCGTCGAGCTGGGCCGCCTCCAGCAGATCCTCCGGGATCCCCTGGAGGGCGGCCAGGTAGATGATCACGTCGAAACCGAGCCAGCCCCACACCGTCATCGCGACGATCGCGTAGAGCGCCTGGTCGGGATCCTGAAAGAACCCGTACGGCCCCAGGCCGACCTTGTCGAGGAGGAAGTTCGCGATGCCGTAGGTCGGGTCGAGCAGCCAGTTGAAGATGATCCCGGTGGCGACCGTCGAGGTCGCGACGGGCACGAACACCGCGGTGCGGTAGAAGCGCGAGAACCGGATCGGGCGGTGAAGCAGGAGCGCCACGCCATCGCGCCGCCCACCGACAGCGGCACGAAGAGCGCGGTGTAGACGAGCGTGCGCCGGATCGAGTCGCGAAAGACCGGGTCGTGGACGAGCGTTCGGTAGTTGTCCAGACCGACCCAGGTCGGCGCCGTGAGCAGGTCGTTCTGCTGGAACGAGAGCAGGAGCGCCCAGCCGATCGGCAGGATCCCGAAGACGCCGATCAGGACCACGGCGGGGAGGACGAACAGCCAGCCCGCCAGGTGGTCCGAGCCGAGCGCTCGTTGGATCACGACCCGTTCGCGAGGATCTGGTCGACCTGCTGGGCCGCCTGGTCGAGCGCCTGCTGAGGCTGGGCCTTCCCGAGCAGCATCGCCTGGATCGCCTGCCCCATCGCCTGGGAGATCTCGTTGTAGGTGGGGATCACCGGCCGCGCCTTGAGCGCGTTCTGCTCGTTGTCGACGAACGTCCCGACCCCCGTGGTACTTGGCCGTGTACTTCGGATACGTCGGCGTCTGGGTCTGCGATGCGCGGATCGGCAGGTCGCCGGTGGCCAGCGACCACTGCATCGCCTCGGTCGGCGACGTGAACCACTTGAGGAACGTCCACGCCGCGTTTCGCCGGTCGTCGCCGTTGTCGAACATCACCCACTGGTCGGGGCCCGAGATCGTCTGGTGGTTCTCGTTCCCCGGGAGGATCTGGACGCCGTAGTCGACGTCCGGGAACCCGGAGAGGTCCCACGGCCCGGTGAAGAGCATCCCGATCTTGCCCGAGTTGAAGAGGTTGGCGTAGTTGCCGTTGCCGTTGTCGAGGTAGACGGAGTGGTCGACGGTCGCCATCTGCTGGAGCAGGGTCGCCGCCGCGACGCCGGCCGGGGAGTTGAACGCCGCGTGCTTCTGGTCGGGCGTCAGGATGTCGCCGCCGGCCTGCCAGAGCAGCGCGTCGAAGCGCCACACCGTGTCCTCGCTCGCGTCGTTCACGTACGCCCAGCCGAACTGCTTCGCCGACGGGTCGGTCAGGCGCTTGGCCGCCGCGCGGAAGTCGTCCCAGGTCCAGTCGGCGGTCGGGTAGGCCATGCCGGCCTGATCGAAGAGCTTCTTGTTGTAGACGAGGGCGAGGTTGTCGACGAGCGCCGGGACGCCGACGATCTTGTCCGCCCACGGTCACAGCCTGGCGCTCGGCGGGCCAGAAGTCGTTCCAGTTGATCGACGGGTCGGCCTTGATGAGCGGAGCGACGTCGACCGCCTTGGGCGTGCGGGCCATGTTCGCGGCCCACGAGCCGTACAGGTAGACGATGTCGGGGTAGGAGCCACCGCGGATCGCCGTCAGCACCTTCTGCAGCGCGTAGTCGGCGTTGCCGTAGTTCTGGACGGTGACGTGGATCTTGGAATGCGTTGCGTTGAAGCGCTTCGCGGCGTCGGCGAGCGCCTTGCCCTCGACGTCGACGTACCCGTGCCACAGCACGATGTTGACCCGGCCGCCGTTCGACGAGCCGGAGCCCGAGCCGCCGCAGCCGGCGACGAGGACGAGCAGCGAGAGCGGCGACGAGCAGGAGCGAGCGTCTCATGGGAGCACCACCGATCGTGTCAGGTTGCGGGGGTTTGACGGGTCGAGGCCGCGGACGTGCGCGAGCGCGATCGCGAGCCGGTGGGCGAGCACGAGCGAGGCGAGCGGCTCGGCCTCCGGGTCGAGGAGCGTCGCCCCGGTCGCGCGGACGTCGGATTCGAGGTCGGGGTCGAGCTCGCCCGATGGGGATCACGAGGGTGCGGGAGTCGGCGGTCGCGATCGGGCCCGTGCCGGTACTCCATCGCGGGGTAGGCCTCGCTCCACGCCTGGGCCGCCTCGCGCAGCTTGAGCGCCGCCTCATGGCCAGCCCGACCGTCCAGCCCCGGCCCAGGAAGTGGAAGCGGTCGAAGCCGGCCGGGTCGATCGGGAGCGGCAGCTCGAGCACGCGCTCGGCGGCGGCGACCGCCGGGGCCGGGTCGATGCCCATGTGCGCCCGCAGCAGGACGAGCGCCGTGGTGGCGAACCGGGTCTGGACGACGGAGCGCTCGTCGGCGAAGGGCAGCACCACGACCCGCCCGGCCGTCCGGGCAAGCGGGCTGCTCGGCGACCGCCGTGATCGCAACGGTCGGAACGCGCTCGCCGATGACCGCGACGACGTCGAGCACCTCGGTCGTCGTGCCCGACCGCGAGATCGCGAGCACCGCGTCGTAGGCGCGGCCGGCCGGGAACTCCGAGGCCGGGAACGCGTCGGTCTCGCCCAGGCCGGCCGACTCCCGCGAGCGCCGCGTACGCGGCCGCGATGTAGAACGACGTGCCGCAGCCGACGACGCCCACGCGCTCGCCGTCGCGTGGCAGGGCCGCGCCGGCGTCGAGCCGGGCCGCCTCGCGCCAGACCTCGGGCTGGCTCGCGACCTCCTGCTCGATTGCGCTCATATCGAGTGACTTTATGCCGAAAACGATCAGATATCAACGAGCTTCCTGCTCGTTTCACCGATACACTGGGCCGAGTGCGGCAGGCGGACCGGTTCGGGGTGATCGTCGAGCGGCTGTCCGAGGACGGCTCGGTCGCCGTCGGCGACCTGGCGGGCGAGCTCGGCGTGTCGGCCGCCACGGTGCGCCGCGACCTGGCGCTCATGGAGGAGCAGCGCCTGCTCGACCGCACCCACGGCGGCGCGGTCGCCCACGGCGTCCTCTACGAGCTGCCGCTGCGCTACCGAAGCGCCCGCCACCAGGAGCAGAAGGCCCGGATCGCACGTGCGGCGGCGGCGCGGGTCCCGGACGGCTCGGCCATCGGCATGACCGGCGGGACGACGACCACCGAGGTGGCCCGGGCGCTGGCCGACCGCGAGCGGCTGACGGTCGTCACCAACTCGCTCAGCATCGCGTCGGAGCTGGCCGTGCGGCCGAACCTGAAGCTGGTCGTGACCGGCGGCGTCGCCCGGACCGAGTCCTACGAGCTGGTCGGCCCGCTCGCCGAGAGCGCGCTCGCGAGCCTGAACCTCGACCTGGTCGTGATCGGCGTCGACGGGATCGACGTCCATGCCGGGTTCACGACCCACCACGAGGTCGAGGCGCACACCAACCGCGCCCTGATCGAGCGCGCCCGCCAGGTCATCGTCGCGGCCGACAGCTCGAAGATCGGCCAGGTCGCGTTCGCCCGGATCTGCGACCTGGACGAGGTGCACGAGGTGATCACCGACGCGGCCGCCGACCCCGCCCAGATCGAGGCGATCCGGGCAGCCGGAATCGAGGTCACGATCGTCGAGGCGGGGCCGACGCGGTAGCGAGCAGGAGCGTCCGGGCCAGGCGGATGCCCCCGGCCGCGCCGATCCGGCGCTCGAGCTCGGCCACCACCGCCGCCTCCTCGGCCGGTGAGAGCGTCTCGGCGAGGCGGGCGAAGTGGCCGATGGTCGCGGTGAGCTCGCGCCAGTGGTCGGCCGCGGACGGCGGCCGCAGCTCGTCGCGGAGCACGGTGCCCGCCGCCTCGAGGCCGGCGCGACGGTGCAGCTCGAGGAGCTCGTCGAGGTCGCCAAGGCGGCCGAACACCCGCGCGAACGCGGCCCGCTCGGCGCCGAGCACCGCCGCCACGGCGGCGCGCGGCTCTCCGAACCACGGGTTCTCCTCGACCCGCGCCCAGACGGCCGTCACCACCCGGCCTCCCGGCGCGACGACCCGGGCCAGCTCGCGCAGCACCGCCTCGGGATCGGCGGCGATCATCAGCGAGAGCCGGCTCACGGCCGCCGCGAAGGCGCCGTCCCCGAACGGGAGCGGCACGGTCATGTCGGCGTGCAGGACGCGAACGTCGACCCCCGCCTGACCGGCCCGCTCGCGGGCGGCGGCGAGCCGCGCCTCGCTCACGTCGATCCCCGTGACCGCGGCCCCGGCGCGGGCCAGCTCCACGGCCAGCCTCCCGCTGCCGCAGCCCACGTCGAGGACCGACTCAGCGCCGGCGGCCGCGGCGAGGATCTCGGGAAAGCCCGGCGGCGACGGCCGCCCGCCGTCGGTCACGACGCGGAGACGCCGCCGATGTACCGGGCCGGGTCGGCCTCGAACCGGGCCCGGCAGCCCGAGCAGCAGAAGTGATACGCGACGCCGTCGAGGACGACCATCTCGCCGACCGGCTGGGTCGGCACCCGCATGCCGCACACGGGATCGACCGCCTCGGCGACCGCGGGCACCCCGGCGTTCCAGGCATCGTCTGCGGCCGAGTGCCGCCACGCCACGAGCTCGGCGAGGACGGCGACGGCGATCTCCTCCTGGCGCAGCGGGCCGAGGTCGAGGCCGGCCGGGCTGCGGACCCGGGCCAGCGCGGCGTCGTCGACCCCCCGGTCGCGCAGGACGTCGAAGACGGAGGCCGCCCGCCGCGTGCTCGCGACGAGCCCGACGTACCCGGCGCCCGACGCGAGCGCCGCCTGGAGCGTGTCCTCGTCGCCGCGGCCCATCGCCGCGATCACGACGGCGTCGGGCTCACCGGCGACCTCGCGGCTCACGCGCCAGCCGACCGCCGGGGCGAGCTGGCTGAGGGCGCGGGCCGCCGGGCTGTCGCCGACCACCGCCAGGAGCGGCCCGGCGACGCACGGCTCGAGCAGCACCTCGACGGTGCCCTCCGATGCGCACGTCGTCGGGACGACCACATCGGCTCCGTCCGGGTCGAGATCGCCCTCCGGGCCGATGCGCACGAACCGCGGCTCGCCGGCTGCGAGCGCGCGCAGCGACTCGCGGATGACCACGGGCTCGGCGCACGCTCCTCCCACCCAGCCGGCGATGCTGCCGTCGGCCCGGACGAGGGCCCGGTCGCCGGGCCGGGTCGATGCCGGGCGGCGAACGCGGACGACCGTCGCGAGCACGTACGGCTCGCCGTCGGCCGCGAGCCGCCCGGCCATGACGATGACGTCGTCGGGGGTCACTCCGCCAGCCCGACCTCCACCAGCGCCTGCCACACCTTCGCGGGCGTGACCGGCATCTCGAGGTTGCGCACGCCGGCGTGGGCGAGGGCGTCGACCACGGCGTTGACGTACGCCGCCGGGGAGCCGACCGTCGCGGACTCGCCGACGCCCTTGGCGCCGAACGGATGGTGCGGCGACGGCGTCACGGTCTCGTGCATCTCGAACTTCGGCGTCTCCCAGGCAGTCGGCAGGAGGTAGTCCATGAAGCTCGACCCGATGCAGTTGCCGTCGTCGTCGAACGTGATGAGCTCCATCGCCGCGATGGCGAAGCCCTCCGTCAGGCCGCCCGTGATCTGGCCCTCGACGATCATCGGGTTGATGCGAACGCCGCAGTCGTCGACCGCGACGAGCCTGAGCACCTTCCACTCTCCGGTGCCGCGGTCGATCTCGACGACCGCCGCGTACGTCCCGAACGGGAACGTCATGTTCGGCGGGTCGTAGTAGGTGACGCCCTCGAGGCCGGCCTCAAGGCCGTCCGGGAGGTTCGTGTAGGCCGCGAACGCGCAGTCCTGGATCGTCTTCGACTTGTCGGGGCTGCCCTTCACGTGGAACGAGCCCCGCTCCCACTCGAGGTCGTCCTCGGACGCCTCGAGCAGGTGGGCGGCGATGGTGCGCGCCTTGTCGCGCAGCTTGCGCGCGATCACCGCCGTCGCGGCGCCGCTGACCGGCGTCGACCGGCTGGCGTAGGTGCCGAGGCCGTAGGGCGTCGTGTCGGTGTCGCCCTCCTCGACCAGCACGTGCTCGGCCGGGATGCCGAGCTCCTCGGCGACGATCTGGCCGTAGGTCGTCTCGTGGCCCTGGCCCTGGGACTTCGTGCCCAGCTTCAGGATCGCCTTGCCGGTCGGGTGGATGCGAAGCTCGGCCGAGTCGAACATGCGAAGGCCGGCGATGTCGTAGATCTTGCCCGGCCCGGCGCCGACGACCTCGGTGAACGACGCGACGCCGATCCCGATCAGCCGGCCCTCGGCCCGCGCCGCCTCCTGCTCCTTTCGCAGCTCCGTGTAGCCCAGCTTTTCGAGGGCCAGGTCGTGCGCCTTGCCGTAGTCGCCCGAGTCGTACTCGAACCCGGTCGCCGACGTGTACGGGAACTGCTCCGGCTTGATGAAGTTCTGCGTCCGGAAGTCGGCCGGGTCGACGCCCAGCTCGTACGCCGCCGTCTGCACCAGGCGCTCGATCAGGTACGACGCCTCGGTCACCCGGAACGAGCACCGGTAGGCGACGCCGCCCGGGGCCTTGTTCGTGTACGCGCCGACCGCGCTGACATGGGCAGCCGGGATGTCGTAGGAGCCCGTGCAGATGTGGAAGAGCCCGGCCTTGAAGTGGGTCGGCTGGGCGTCGGCGAAGAACGCGCCGTTGTCGGAGAGGAGCGACGCGCGCAGCCCCGTCATGCGGCCGTCCTTGAGCGCCAGCTCGCCGTGCATGTGGTAGTCGCGGGCGAAGCCGGTCGAGATCAGGTTGCCGAAGCGGTCCTCGATCCACTTCACCGGCCGGCCGATGAGCAGCGAGGCCGCCGTCGCGACGACGTAGCCCGGGTAGATCGGCACCTTGTTCCCGAAGCCTCCGCCGATGTCGGGCGAGACGATCCGGATCTGGTGCTCCGGGAGCCCCGCCACGATCGCGAACAGCGTGCGATGGACGTGCGGGGCCTGCGACGTCATGTAGATCGTCGCCTTGCCGGTCGCCGGATTGACGTCGGCGACGCACCCGCAGCACTCGAGCGGCGCCGGATGGCAGCGCGGGTAGAAGGTGTCGAGCGAGACCACCTTGTCGGCCTCCGCGAACGCGCGGTCGGTGGCCTCCTTGTCGCCCACCTCCCAGTCGTAGATGTGATTGTCGGTCTGGCCTTCCTTGTCGTCGCGGATGACCGGCGCGCCGTCCGCGAGCGCCTGCTGCGGCGACGTGATCGCCGGCAGCATCTCGTAGTCGACGTCGATCAGCTCGAGCGCGTCGCGCGCGATGTAGGCGCTCTCGGCGACGACCGCGGCGACCTCCTGGCCCTGGAAGCGGACCTTGTCGGTGGCCAGGACGGCCTGCGTGTCGCCCGACAGCGTCGGCATCCACGCCAGGTTGTGCTGCGCCATCAGCTCGCCCGTCACCACCGCGACCACGCCGGGCAGCGCCGACGCGCGGCTCGTGTCGATCGACTTGATCCGGGCGTGCGCGACCGGGCTCCGCAGGAGCTCGAGATGGAGCATGTTGGGCAGGGTGATGTCATCGACGTAGTTCCCGCGGCCGCGGAGGAAGCGGCCATCCTCGAGCCGCTTCACCGAGTGCCCGAGGCCGCGCGGTTCGACAGTGGCCATTAGTCGTCGCTCTCCCTCTGCAAGCGCGGCGGCCGCGTGCTGCACGGCCTTGACGATGTTCCGATATCCGGTGCAGCGGCACACGTTGCCCGAGAGCGCCCAGCGGATCTCCTCCTCCGTCGGGCTCGGGTTCTCGGCGAGGAACGCCACCGAGGTCAGCATCATCCCCGGGGTGCAGAAGCCGCACTGGAGCCCGTGCTCCTCGTGGAACCCCGTCTGGATGGCGTGGAGCTGCGCGCCCTGCGCGAGCCCCTCGACCGTGGTGATGGCCCGGCCCTCAGCCTGGACCGCGAACATCGTGCACGACTTCGTCGGCACGCCGTCCACGAGGACGGTGCACGCGCCGCAGCTCGTCGTGTCGCACCCGATGTGGGTTCCGGTGAGGCCGAGCGTCTCGCGCAGGAAGTGGACGAGCAGGAGCCGCGTCTCGACCTCTTGCGAGCGCTCCTGGCCGTTGACGGTGACGGTCACTCGTGACGTGTGAGTCGTGTCTCCGACGGTGGTGGCCATGGTCATCCCCCTTCCTGCCCGGCCTGGGCCTCGGCGACGGCCTGGCGCAGTCCACGCTCGGTGTAGACGCGGACGACGCTCCGCTTGAACTCCGCGGTGCCGCGCACGTCGTCGCGCGGCTGGGCGGCCTCCGCCGCCAGCCGCGCCGCATCCTTGATCGCGGCCTCGTCGGGAGCGCGCCCGACGAGCGCCTCCTCGGCGGCCCGCGCGCGCATGTTGGTGGGTCCGACGCCCGTGAGCGCGATCCCGGCCCGGCCGACAGTCCCGTTCGAGAGCGACACCTGGACGGCGACGCCGACGGTGGCGAAGTCGCCGATCTTGCGCTCGAGCTTCAGGTACGTCCCGGAGGCGCGCGGTCCCGGGTCGGGGACGTGCACCTCGGTGATCAGCTCGTTCGGCTCGAGCGTCGTCATGAACGGGCCGGCGAGGAGGTCGTCGATCGAGATCGTGCGCGACGACCCGCCCGGCCCGCGAACCGCGACCTCGGCTCCGGCGGCGAGCATGACCGAGCCCCAGTCGCCCTGCGGGTCGGCGTGTGCCAGCGACCCGCACACGGTGCCGTGGTTTCGCACGATCGGGTCGGAGATCTGCGGCGCCGCCCGGCCGAGGGCCGCATAGCGGCCGCGCAGGTGCTCGGACCGCTCGCAGTCCTTGTGGCGAACGCGGGCGCCGATGACGAGGCCGCCGCCGCCGGGGACGATCGCATCGCCGAGGTCGCCGACGCGGTTGATGTCGATGAGCGCCGTCGGCGCCGCGAACCGCAGTTTCATGAGGGGGATGAGGCTCTGGCCGCCGGCCAGCACCTTCCCCTCGTCGCCGTGCTCGTCGAGGTGCGCGATGGCATCGTCGAGCGTCGTGGGCGCCAGATACTCGAAGCTGGCCGGGTACACGTGATCCCTCCCTCCGGCGGGCACGCCCGGCTTCCGCGGGCCGGGCCGGCCCGACGCTCGAAGATGCGGCAGAGGATACCGGGTTTGGCACCCTGCGGCGGTGCGCGAACCCCCGTACGAAACGTGATAATTCGCACCCCCGCCAAGATGATGATCTGAGATGAGGCTGCGACACCTCACCCTCCTCGCCCTCCTCGGTCTGGTGAACGCCTGCTCCTCCTCTCATCAGGCGGCCTCGGCTCCGCACGAGCCCGCGAGCACGCGGCAGCCGGTGGCGTCGGCGAGGTGCGGGAGCACCCCGGTGAAACGCGGCGCGGTCCCGAGGTGGACCGCTCCCGCGTGGTCGACCTCCTCCCCGGGCTTCGCCTCGCATCTGCGCTACGCCGTCTCCGCCGGAGGCAACGTGGTCGCGGTCCTCTTCGCCTATCCGCTGCGCGCCGGCCGGCCGGAGAACCCGGCCAACAAGATCCTCTGGATCGTCCGCCAGCCCCGCCGGGGACAGCCGCTGCACATCCGCGCGCAGCCCATGGGCTTCTCGGCCCCCGGCGTCACCACGAGCTGGCCGGCCAATTCCTCACCCGGCGAGATCTACCCCTCGATCGACAACGTCCCGCGTCCCGGCTGCTGGCGCTTCGCCCTGCGCTGGGCCGGCCACACCGACACGGTCGCCCTCCGCTACCGAGGGCGGCGTTAACCGGCGACCGGCCTCGGCCGATAACGCGGGCATGGGATTGCGCGGGTGGCGGCGAGAGCTCGGCGTGCGCGCCCGCGCGCGCCGCGGGCTGGCCGCGCTTGCCCACCGGAGCCGGCTCGCCTGGACAGGCGAGGAGCAACTCCGGCTCGCCCTGGCCGCCGCCCGGATGGGCACGTTCGAATGGGACCTGCGGACGAACCGGGGGACGATGTCGGCAGAGCTCGAGGCAATCCACGGGCTGGCGCCGGGCGAGTTCGACGGCAGCCGAGAGATGATGGTGGAGCTCGTGCACCCGGACGACCGCGAGGAGTTCCTCGCCGGTTTCGCCCGGGCGATCGCAGAGGGCGAGAGGTATGTGACGGAATTCCGGATCGTGCTTCCGAGCGGCGCGGTGCGCTGGCGGACCGCCGTCGCGACCATCCTGACCGGGGCGGACGGCACGCCGTCGCGCATCGTGGGCGTAGGCCAGGACGTAACCGACCGGCGCATGGCGGAGGAGACGCTGGCCGAGGCGCAGGCCCGGTACCGGCGCATGGTCGAGCAGCTCCCGCTCGTCACCTACGTCGAGAGCCTCGACGCCGAGAGCGCCCTCTACATCAGCCCGCAGATCGAGCAGCTGGCCGGCTACACCGCCGAGGAGTGGGTCGCGGACCCGCACTTCTTCGGCAAGGTGCTCCACCCTGACGATCGCGATGACGTCCTCGGCCAGTTCGCGCACACCCACATGACCGGCGATATGTACGACGGCGAGTACCGGCTGATCGCCAGGGACGGCCGGATCGTGTGGGTCAACGACGTCGCCGTCCGCGTCCGCGACGACGCCGGGAACCCGCTCTACTCGCAGGGGTACATGGTCGACGTGACCGCCCGCCACATCGCGGAGCAGGCGCTCGCCGAGAGCAGGGCGCAGCTCGAGCAGCGGATGCGCGAGATCGAGCACCAGGCGCTGCACGACGCCCTCACCGGCCTTCCGAACCGGACGCTCTTCCACGACCGAGTCGATCAGGCCCTTCGCGCGGCGCGGCGTACCGGCGGCGCCGTCTGCGTCATGTTGATCGACCTCGACCGGTTCAAGGACGTGAACGACACGCTCGGGCACCTGAGCGGCGACGTGCTGCTCCAGGAGGTCGCGCGCAGGCTGCGAACGCCGGTGCGCGAGTCGGACACGGTCGCGCGGCTCGGCGGCGACGAGTTCGGGGTGCTGGCGACGGGCGTCGCGACGGCCGAGGATGCGATCGTGCTCGCCGAGAAGCTGCGGGAGGCGCTGGCCGAGCCGATCGCCGTCGGCGGGCTGGCGCTCGAGGTCGAGTCGAGCATCGGGATCGCGCTCGCCCCCGACCACGGATCCGACGTCGAGACGCTCATCCGGCACGCCGACGTCTCGATGTACGTCAGCAAGCGCACGCACAGCCCCGCCATCTACTGCCCCGAGACCGACCATCATTCCCGCGTGCGCCTCACGCTCGTCGCCGACCTGCGCCGGGCCCTCGAGCGCAAGGAGCTCGTCGTCTACTACCAGCCGCAGGCCAACGCGGCGACCGGGGTCGTCCGGACGATGGAGGCGCTCGTCCGGTGGGAGCACCCCGTGCACGGCCTGCTGCCGCCCGACCAGTTCGTCCCGCTCGCCGAGCAGACGGGCCTCATCCGGCCGCTCACGCTCTACATGGTGGACGCCGCGCTGCACCAGTGCGCCGCGTGGCGGAACGCCGGCTACGACGTGGCGGTCGCCGTCAACGTCACGGGCCGCGACCTGCTCGACCTGCGGTTCCCGGAGGAGATCGCCGCGGCCATCGCGCGCGCGGGCACCGCACCCGACGCGCTCGAGCTCGAGATCACCGAGAGCACGATCATGACCGACGCCGCGCGGGCGCGAACGGTGCTCGTCCAGCTGAGCGAGCTGGGCGTGCGGCTCGCGATCGACGACTTCGGAAGCGGCCACTCGTCCCTGGGCTACCTGAAGCGGCTGCCGATCGACGTGCTCAAGATCGACCGCTCGTTCGTGATCAACATGACCGACGACGGCGACGATGCCGTGATCGTCCGCTCCACCATCGACCTCGGCCACAATCTCGGCCTCGAGGTGGTCGCCGAGGGCGTCGAGACGCAGGAGGCGCTGGCCCGGCTTGCGGAGCTGGGCTGCGACACCGTGCAGGGCTACTTCCTGAGCCGCCCCCAGCCGACCGACGCGGTCGAGTGGATCGTGCGCCGCCTGGCCCGCCGCCTCCCGCCGGACTCCCGCGCAGCCAGCGCGTAACCACCGGGGCCAGGCCCCGTACGGGGCCTGGCCCCACGGGGTTTGCCGATCTCCACCGTGGGTAGTCAGCGGGTTCTCTGACCCAAGGAGGACCGATGATCACACTGACCATGGAGGCGACCGACGCGATCCGCGAGCTCGTGGGGAACGCCGAGCTGCCCGACACCGGCGGGCTGCGGCTCGACATGAACGACGGATCGATGAACAGCGCGCCGCCCAGCCTGGCGCTTTCGCTCGTCGAGTCACCTGCCGCCACCGACGAGGTGATCGACGAGGGCGGCGTCCACGTGTACGTCTCCGAGCAGGCCGCACCGCTGCTCGACGGCAAGCAGATCGACGCCCGCAGCGAAGCGGGCGGCGTCACGTTCCTCGTGAACGACAAATAAGGCGAACAACCGGGGCCAGGCCCCGTCCGGGGCCTGGCCGGACCGTGGGGAGCAAGCTCCCCGCCTCAGCCGGGTGCCGCGCAACATTGGGGTCAGACCCCGTGGTTGCGCGAACCACCGGGGCCAGGCCCCGTCCGGGGCCTGGCCCCACGGGGTTAGGCGTCCTCTAGCGATTCCGCGAGCAGCGTGGCCACGTCGGCCACGCGCAGCTCGCGGCCCGAGGTGCGGACGCCGTCGTCGAGCATGATCGTGCAGTAGGGGCAGGCGACCGCCAGCGTGTCGGCGCCGGTCTCGGCCGCCTCGCGGACGCGCTCCTCGTTGATCGCCCCGCCCGCGCTCCTCCATCCACATGTGCGCGCCGCCGGCGCCGCAGCAGAACGTCTGCTTGCCGGTGCGCTCCATCTCGACCGGCGTCCCGACCGCCTCCACCAGCTCGCGCGGCTCGGCCGCACGTCGTTGTGGCGGGCCAGGTAGCAGGAGTCGTGGTAGGTGATCGGCCTTGTCGCCGCCGCCGGGCGTGATGCGGCCCTCGCGCACCAGCTCGGCCAGGAGCTCGGTGTGGTGCACGACCTCGTAGCTCCCGCCGAAGTCGGGGTACTCGTTCGCGAGCGTGTTGAAGCAGTGCGGGCAGCGAGTGACGATCTTGCCCGCGCCGGTCTCGTTCAGCGTCTCGACGTTCTGCTCGGCGAACGCCTGGAAGACGTACTCGTTGCCCATCCGCCGGGCGGGATCGCCGGTGCACGCCTCGCGCGGGCCGAGGATCGCGAAGTCGACGCCCGGCCGCCTGCAGCAGCTTCGCCGTCGACTCGGCCGACTGCCTTGGCGCGCTCGTCGAACGACGCCGCGCAGCCGACCCAGTAGAGCACCTCGGGCGCCGGGTCGCCCGGCTCGAGCACCCGCACGCCGAGCCCCTCCGCCCACGCGGCCCGCTCGGACTGGGCCTTGCCCCAGGGGTTGGACGAGCGCTCGACGTCGCGCAGCATCGGGTCGGCCTCGGCCGGGAAGCGGGCGTCGGCCATCACCAGGTGGCGGCGCAGGTCGACGATGTGGTCGATGTGCTCGATCGAGACCGGGCAGGCTCGTGCACGCAGGCGCCGCAGGTGACGCAGTCCCAGACCACGTCGTCGGTGACCGCGTTCGGGACGAGCGGCGTCGGCTCGCCGCCCCCCGCCGCGACGGCTTCGGCCCCTCGGCGAGGAGCTGGTCGCGCAGGCCCATGATCAGCAGCTTGGGCGAGAGCGCCTTGCCGGTCGCCTAGGCCGGGCAGACGTCCTGGCAGCGGCCGCACTCGGTGCACGAGACGGTGTCGATCATCTGCTTCCAGGTCATGTCGGCGACGGTGCCGGAGCCGAGCCGGATCTCCTCCTCGGGCCCCTCCGGGTCGTCGAACACGCAGCGGCTCGAGCCGGCCGCGCGCGCGCGTGCGCCCGAAGAAGACGTTCACGACCGCGGTTGACGATGTGCAGGTGCTTCGAGTAGCGGCAGGTAGGCCAGGAAGCTGAGGATCAGCAGCACGTGCGCCCAGACGAAGACCCGCTCGAGCGTCCTCGGTGCCGCGGCCGCCGCCGAACAGGTTCGAGAGCGCGTTCGAGACCGGCGACCACGCTCGCCGGCCACTCGTTCAGGTCGAGCGCGATCCGCGTGGCGTGCCAGAGGAGCAGCGTGGTGACGATGCCGGCGATCATCGCCAGGATCAGGTCGGCCTCGCCGATGTGGCTGCCCTCGAACCGGGCCGGCCGCTGCACCTTGCGGATGACGAACGCCGTCACGACGCCGGCGAACACCAGCACCGCGAACACGTCGACCAGGAGCGCGAACCAGCCCTGGTGGCCCAGCCACGGGCATCGTCTCGTCCTTCGCGACCACCGCGATCATCGCCATCACGATGGTCGGGAACAGCACGAGGAAGCCCCAGAAGATGAAGGCGTGCATCAGCCCGGGCACCAGCCGCTGCAGCAGCTTGCGCTGGCCGAGCGCGATCACCACCTCCTTCCGGACCCGGGCGGCAGCGTCGCTCGAACCGGTCGCTAGGCCGCCCCATCCGCACGATCCGCACGAGCACCACGGCCCGCCGCGCGAACAGCCCGCCGCCGACCGCCAGCGACCGCCGAGCAGCGACGAGGAGGGCGACGGGGTCTATCCGCCCCTCGCCTTCCGGATCTCGGCGACGATGGCCGGGATCACCTCGTGCAGGTCGCCGATCACGGCGTAGTCGGCGTTCGCGATGATCGGCGCCTCGGGGTCGGTGTTGACCGCGAGGATGCGCTTCGCGCCCTTGCAGCCGGCCATGTGCTGGGTCGCGCCGCTGATGCCGCAGGCCAGGTAGACCTCGGGCGCGATCTTGGTGCCGGTCTGGCCGACCTGGTCGGTGTGCGGCCGCCAGCCGGCGATCGTGACCGCGCGCGAGCAGCCGACCGCGCCGCCCAGCAGCGCGGCGAGCTCCTCGACCGCCGCGAACCCCTCCGGCCGAGCCGGCCCCGCGGCCGCAGCTGACGACGAACTTGGCGTCGGCCAGCGACACGCCGCCGCCCGTGTCGGTCTGCGGCCCGCTCGACGACCTGCGCGACGAGGTCGGCGTCGCGCAGAGACCGGGCGTGAACGTCTCGACGTCGGCCGTCGCCCGTACCGCCGGCCGTCGCCGCCTCGACGGCGTGCGCGGCGACGGTCAGCAGCTTCGTCGCCCCGTGCAGCCGAGCCTCCTCGAGCAGGCTCCCGCCCCAGCGGACGCGGGTGACGGACGCCGGGTCGCCGGGCGCTGCGGCGATGCAGTTGGCGGCGAACGGCAGGTCGCCGATCGCCGCGGCGTGCGCCATCACCTCCGTCGCCGCGCTCGCTGCCGGCGCCCGATCACCGCGGCGGGCGAAAGCCGCGAGACCAGCTCGCGCGATCGCGCGCGCCCAGGCCCGCGGCGCGTGCGCGGCGAGCGCCCTCGTGCTCGGCGACGTGCGCCTTCGCGACGCCCAGCTCCCCGAGCCCGGCCGCGGCATCGGCCGCGCCCGGCCCGATCAGCACCGCCTCCAGCGCCGCGCCGGCCGCCTCGGCGTAGCCGCGGGCGAGCGCGGTCGCCTGGCAGCGAGAGGTCGTCGGCCGCGCCGCCTCGTGCTCGACCAGGACCAGGACGTCATGCCACCAGCAGCCCACCCGGCCGCAGCAGCTCGACGACCGCCGGCGCGGCCTCCGGCGCCGCGGCCCAGGACCTCTGTCTGCGTGCCCTCGTCCACCGGGAGACCAGCCGCAGCTTCTCGACGCCCTGCTGCGCCCCGCTCCGGCGAGCGCGTCTCGACCGGCTTCTTCTTGGCCCGCAGGCGGCCCGGCACCGACGGGTAGCGCGGGCAGGTTGAGCCCCTCCTTCACCGTGACGACGGCCGGCAGCGGGACGCGGTAGACGTCGCGGCCGCCCGGCCACCTCCTGCTCGCAGCGAGCGCGCCGTCCTCGAGCGCGACGCGCCTTCACGCCCGTCACGCACGGCCGGGCGAGGGCGTGGGCGACGCGGATCCCGACCTGGTAGTTGCCGGCGTCGGCCGACTCGTTGCCGAAGAAGACGAGGTCGTACTCGGTGCCGGCCGCGCCGCTCGCGCGCGATCGCCTCGAGGATCGCCGCGCGCCGTGCGCCTGGCCGTCGAACTCGTCGTCGGCCAGGAGGTGGATCGCGCGGTCGATGCCCGAGCGCCATCGCAGTCGCGCAGCTGCTCCTCGGCCTCGGGCGGGCCGAGCGTGAGCACGGTCGAGTCGCCGCCGTTCGCCTCGATCAGCCGCACGGCCTCCTCCACGCCGCACTCCTCGTGTGGGCTGATCGTGAACCCCAGGTGGCGGGTCTCGATCGCCTGCTCGTCGGCGGTGAGGACGATCGGCCGCCGGTCATCGGGACGCGCTTCACGCAGCAGAGGATGTTGAGCGCACTAGGAGCGGATCCGCGTCGTTCTCGGGGTCGAAGATCGGCGTCGGCCCGGCGATCGTCCACCGTCACCGGGTAGCGCTCGCCCAGGTACTCGCACCGAGAGCTCGGCCCCCACCGACCGCCTGCTCCGGCGGCAGGTAGGCCATCAGCAGGTGCTTGCCGATGGACGGCCCGGCGCCCGCGCTCGTCACGTACGACCGCCGCCCCCTCGCATCGGTCAGCGGCTTCCCGTCGCGGGTCTGGATCGGCTCGCGGCCCAGCATGTAGCGCTTGACGCCGCTTCGGGACGTGTGGTCGTCGACCGTCAGCGTGCAGAGGATCGCGGCCGGCTCCTCCTCTCGGTGGCGCAGGTGCGCGTCGCGGCCGACGAAGTCCTCGTCCTTCACCTTCGGCCCCGACATGCCCGCCTCGACAACGTTGTACTCGGTCTCGAGCTCGAACCCGTAGGCCCGGTAGCACTTCTCGAGCCGGCCGGTGGTGCCGTAGACGCCGATCCCGACCGGCACGGCGCCGTGCGCCCGGCCGGCCTCCCAGAGGATGTCCCACAGCCGCGCGCCCTGCTCCATCGGCACGTAGAGCTCCCAGCCGAGGTCGCCCACGTAGGAGATCCGCGACGCGAGCACGCGCAGGGTGTCGATCTCGATCGTCGCGGCAGGCCGCGAACCGGAAGCCCTCGTGCGAGACGTCGTCGGAGGTGACCGACGCCAGGATGTCGCGGGCCCGCGGGCCCCACAGGCCGAGCGTCGTCCAGCCGGTGGTGACGTCGGAGAGCTGGGCCGTGCCGTCGGCCGGCAGGCGGTCGGTGAACCACTTCTTGTCGGCCGCGCCGTGGGCGCCGCCGGTGACGACCCGGAAGAGCTCCTCGTCGAGCCGCATGATCGTGAGGTCGGCCTTGAAGCCGCCGCCCGGGGACAGGATCGGCGTGTAGACGACCCGTCCGACCGGGACGTCCATCTGCCGCACCGCAACCCCCTGGACCGCGGCCAGCGCGCCCGGCCCGGCGATGTCGAAGATGGCGAACGCGCTCAGGTCGACCATGCCGGCGCGGTCGCGCATCGCCAGGTGCTCGGCGTTGATGATCGGCGACCACCAGCGCGAGTCCCACTCGGCCTCGCGCCGCGTCACCCGGTCGCCGTACTCCTCGAGGAGCGGCGCGTTGGACTCGTACCAGTGCGGCCGCTCCCAGCCGGCCGCCTCGAAGAAGACGGCGCCGAGGTCGCGCTCGCGGGCGTGGAACGGAGGCAGGCGGACGTCGCGGTTCGAGGCCCACTGCTCGCCGGGGTGGACGATGCCGTAGGTCTTGTTGAAGCCCTCTGCGGCCCGCGCCCGCACGTGGGCCCGCGTCTTCTGGTGATCCCAGAAGCGGGCGATGTCGGACGAGTGCAGGTCGATCTC
The DNA here is from genome assembly GCA_963821535.1 of uncultured Actinomycetes bacterium. Classification (GTDB taxonomy): domain Bacteria; phylum Actinomycetota; class Thermoleophilia; order Gaiellales; family JAICJC01; genus JAICJC01. The sequence continues at coordinate 137,147 of CAWGEC010000012.1, forward strand.
GGACTCGCCGTGCGTCATCCACTCGGCGACCGCGGCGCCGATCCCCGGCCCCTCCTTCACCCACACCGCGGCGCACGACCAGAGGCCCTTCACCTCGGGCGTCTCGCCGAGCAGCGGAAGGCCGTCGGGCGTCAGCGAGAGCAGGCCGTTGATCGCGTACTTCACGCCGACCGACTCGTCGCCCACGATCTCGGGCATCAGCTCGAGCGCGTCCTCCATCTGCGGGTCGAAGTCGGCCTGCGTGAACGGCAGCTCGGTCGGCGAGAGCGACGCCTGCTCGATCGACGGGATCTCGTCGGGGTCGTGCAGGATCGGCCGGTGGGCGTACGAGCCGATCTCGAGCCCGCTCCCGTCCTGGCGCTCGTACATGTTCGTGTCCATGTCGCGCACGATCGGGTACTCGATGTGCGACTTCGAGTCGGCGAAGTGCGGCACCGGCCCGACGTCGATCATCTGGTGCACGGCCGGCGTGAGCGGGATCGGTCGCGCCCGCCATCCGGGCGATGCGCGGGCTCCAGACGCCGCAGGCGATGACGACGACCTCGGCCTCGATGTCGCCGCGGGTCGTCCGCACCCGCCGGACGCGCCCGTGCTCGACGTCGATCCCGAGCACCTCGGTGAGCGGCGAGACGGTGAGCGCCCCCGCCTCATGGGCCCGCTCGCGCATGATCGTGCCCGCGCGCAGCGAGTCGACGACGGCGACGCCCGGCGAGTAGAAGCCGCCGACGATGCACCGACTCGTCGATGAACGGGACGAGCTCCTTGATCTCGGCGGGGGTCACGATCGAGACCGGCTCGACGCCCCACGCGGCCGCCGACGACATCCGCCGCTGGAGCTCCTGCATGCGCTCCTCGGTGCGGGCGACCTCGATGCCGCCGCTCTCGGTGAGGACGCCGAGCTCCTTGTACTGGCGCACGCTCTCGAGCGTGAGCGCCGTCATCTCCTTGGAGTGGTCGACCGGGAAGATGAAGTTCGAGGCGTGGCCGGTCGAGCCGCCCGGGTTCGGGAACGGGCCCTTGTCGAGCAGCACGATGTCGCTCCAGCCCTGCCGCCACAGGTGGTGGGCCATGCTGTTTCCGACGATCCCGGCCCCGATCACCACGGCGCGGGCACTTCCCGGCAGCGTGCTCATGCGGTCTCCTTCGTTGCCAACGCCTCGCTCATCTGGTAGACAACTGATATATCAGAGGCCCCGACCGTATGCAAGAACGTACCCCAGCCACCACCGCCGGCGCGACCGGCCTGCTCTCCGACCGGGCCTACGCCGCCCTGCGCGACCGGCTGATCTCGCTCGCGATCCCGCCCGGCGCGCCCATCGACGAGGACGCGCTCACGCGCGAGCTGGGCGTGGGCCGAACGCCCGTCAGGGAGGCGGTGCGCCGCCTCGCTCTGGAGGGCCTCGTGGTCGTCTTCCCGCGCCGCGGCACGTTCGCCTCGAGCATCGACATGACCAGCCTCTCCGACATCACCGACGTCCGCTGCCAGCTCGAGCCGCACGCGGCGGCCCGCGCGGCGACCCTGGCCGACGCCGCCGACCGGGCCGAGGCGGCCGGGCTGATGTCGGAGCTCGAGCGCGGCCGCGGCCGACCAGCGGTCGCTGATCGAGCTCGACGCGCGCGTCCACCGGTTCGTCCACCGGTGCTCCCGAAACCCGTACCTGGCGCGCGACCTCGACCGCTACCTCAACATGTCGCTTCGGATCTGGCACCTCACCTTCGACCGCCTGCCGCCGCTCGACGACCCGGTGCGCGAGCACCGCGCGCTCCTCGAGGCGATCGACCGCGGCGACGCCGAGGCGGCGCGTGCGATCGCGCTCGAGCACGTGCTCGGCTTCGCCGCGAGATGCGAGCGGCGCTGTAGATGAGTGATTCCACGCCGCCGCGCGCCTGGACGTGCGGTCGGTGGTGGGTATGGCACATCTGGCGGGCTGCGGCTGCGAACCGTCGCCTCGCGGCGTCCTCGGTCGCGCCGATATTTCAACCAATATCGACGCTCCCTGCGTCCTAGCGAGACTCGGTTCTCGCTGCCCAGGACATCACGGCGGCGTGGAATCAATCATCTATCGGGTCACCGCCCGGGCTTGGAGCCGGCTGTCCCGGCCCCGTAGCCCAGGATGCACACGACCGTCGACGCGGCGAGCGTGATCGCGAGATGGCCGGGCAGCGAGTCGAAGAACCCCGGCCCTCCGGTCGCGGCGTCGAGGGCGCCCCAGATCAGCGCCGCGAGGACGCCGATGGCCAAGCCGGACGCGACGGTCGTCCGCCAGGTGTCAGGGATCCAGGATCGCTCCACGCCCGCGCCGACTACGTGACCGTCGCGACGACCTTGGTGATGTCAGGCGACCGGCCCACGAACGGCACCTTCACCAGCAGCAGGTGCTTGCCGCCGACCGTCACGACCCGCTGCAGCTGCCAGCCGGCGACCGACTTGCACGACCCGCCGTAGGTGCACACTTTGGCCGAGACGTTCTGGGCGCCGGCGCTGTCGCGCATGCGGAACGACCAGTCGACCTGGCCGACCTTGCCCTTGCCGCAGCGGATGACGACGTCGTGCTTGTGCATGTCGCGCGAGGCCCTGCAGCCGTCGGTCTTTGCGTGGAACTCGTCGCCGTGCTTGGTCGTCGTCTTGGCTGCGGCCGCCGAGGCGACGAGGCACGCGAGCGCCACCACCGAGGCGGCGGCTGCGAGTGCGGTGCGACGGGGCACGGACGGCATGTCTCACGGATAGCGGAAACCTGCGTAGGGCGGCATCCCCCAATCCGGCGAGGCAAATCCCCCGTCAGGCTCCCCCGGTTAGGGGATGCGGCAACCGGCTGGGCGCCATAGGTTGCAGGGGATGGGCGTCTCCCGGCTGGGGCAACCGACCGCCGACATCGTTTGGGACGAGGGGCACGAGAACGACTTCTTCCGTCGCATGCCGTCCGCGCTGTCGCTCGCACTCGAGGCCACGGATCTCGAGTCGCTGGCCCGTGCCACCGCAAAGGGCGCCGAGGCTCTATGGGGCTGCGCCGCGGAGGTGGTGCTTCCGTCCGAGGGCGAGCTGCGGCGGAAGATCCAGGCCACGGCGCTGAACGGCCGCCGGCGGCCGGCGGGGTTTCGCCACAACAGCCGCGCCGCGGCGCTGCGCATGCCGCTCATCGCCCACGACGCCCGCCTAGGGGAGCTCGTGCTCCGGCGCGAGCGGCCGTTCGGGCGCCAGGAGCGCGGCCACGTCCAGTACTACGCCGAGCTGTGCGCGCTCGCCGTCCACTCGTGCTTCATGCGGGAGCAGTTCCACCGCGCGGCGGTGACCGATCCGCTCACGGGGATCGCCAACCGCCGCAGGCTGATGGACGAGCTCGAGCACCGCACCGGCGCGCCGTACCGGCTCCTGATGCTCGACGCCGACGGCCTGAAGCAGGTGAACGACTCGCTCGGATACGAGGACGGCGATCTCCTGATCGTGGCGCTGGCCGACACGCTGGCGTCGGTACTCGAGGCGGACGAGCTGGCTGCCCGGCTCGGCGGTGACGAGCTGGTCGGCGTCCTGAACGCGCTCTCGCCGGGCGACGCGTCGGCGCGCGTGCACCGCCTGCGCGTGCTCGTCGACGATCTGCCGCTTCCCCGCCGCATCCGCGACATCTGCCAGGGGGCGAGCGTCGGCTGCGTCGCCTCACGCCCCGGCGAGACGCCCCGCGAGACCCTCCGGCGCGCCGGCGCCGAGATGCAGCGGCACAAGCGCCGCCGCAAGTCCGACCGGCGCTAGCCTGACCGAACCCGGCTCCCGTGGGTGGTGTTCCGTAGAAACCCACACCCATGGTTTGGTGGCGCCACCGATGCCGATCTCGGCCCCGCGCGGCATCCTGAAGGCGCACGATGAAGGAGGGCGCCATGAAGGTGCTCGTCGCCGCCTCGAGCAAGCACGGCGCGACTGGTGCGATCGCCGAGGAGATCGGCCGCACGCTCGCAGAGCACGGCCTTGACGTGCAGGTCACGCCGCTCGAGGACGTCTCAGACGTCGGCGGGTTCGACGCGTTCGTCGTCGGGAGCGCGATCTACGCCGGGCGGTGGCTCGCGCCGGCGCGGGCGTTCGTCGACGCGCACGGCGCGGAGCTTCAGTCCCGGCCGACATGGCTCTTCTCGAGCGGCCCGCTCGGCGACCCGCCGAAGCCCGAGCCCGACGCCGCGGTCAAGATCGACGGGCTCATCGACGCGGCCGGGGCGCGCGAGCATCACCTCTTCACCGGAGCCCTCGACCGCAGCCGCCTCGGGCTCGGCGAGCGGGCGATCGTCCGCGTCGTCGGGGCGCCCGACGGCGACTTCCGCGACTGGGACGATGTCCGCCGGTGGGCGGGCACGATCGCCGAAGCGCTCGTCTAGCTGCGCTCAGCGGCCCTTCCACGGATCGACGTAGACGTCGTCGATCCGCCAGTCGCCGCCCGAGCCGACGGGCCGGAAGCGCAGCTCGACCTGGGCCGTGCCGTCGTTCACGATCGGAAGGGCGGTGAGGTTGGCGAGCAGGAGGAGCGGCGGGGTCGGGTGCCACGAGCTCGTGCCGCCGACGGTCCCGACGGGAACGGTGACCGGGCCGAGCAGGGTGTGAATGATCACGCTGACGCGCAGGCCGGCGTCGGGATCGCCGTCGTTTCGCACGAAGAAGCGGAGCGTCGGCGAGTCGACGCCGATGCAGGTCGACGCCGTCGTCGCGTCGCTCCCGTCGGGAAGCGCAAGCGCATGCGAGTCGCCGGCGCCGCCGACCTGGAAGCTCTCGTTCCCCGAGTCGACCGCCGCGCCGTCCTGCAGGTCCCAGACGCCGCCGCCGTGCTCGAAGCCGCCGTCCGGGGCAAGCACGTACATCGACTGGTCGCCCCAGGGCAGGAAGGGCTGGGAGGCATCGGCATCGGGGCAGCCGTCGAGGAGTGAGGCGCTCGCGGCGGGGGCGCCGATCGCCAGGAGGGCGATCGCTGCGGTGACGGTGACGGAAAGACGGGCGAGGAACGGTCGCATCGGGGGCACTCCCTTCGCGGTCGGACGTCGCCTCCTACCTCGCCCGTGGGGAGGGAGATCTCCCTCCCCTCTTTGCGGTATCGCGCATCACTCGGGTGAGGGATCTGGCCGGCCGACCCCGCGACTAGACTGGCAACGATCGTCTCGCCGGCAACGGTTGAGGTCATGTGAGCACAGACGGCGGAGCACCGGGCAGCACAGTGGAGCCCGACGCGGCGGTGGATGCACAGATCGCGGCGTCGCGGGCGCGCCTGCCTGAGCGGCTCTCCCGGCGCGATCGGATTGTCAGCGGCCTCCTCTCGGCGGCGTTCGTGGTCGCCGCCGTGGCGCTGGCGGTCTCGACGCCCGACGGCGGCCGTGACGTCGGACCGTTCCTCGTGGCCGCGTTCGCGGCGGCCTACGCCGTGTGCTCGGCCATCGAGTTCGAGGTGTCGAGCGGCACGGGCGTCCCGACCATGCTCGTCCTGGTTCCGATGCTGTTCGTGCTGCCGCCCGGGTGGGCGCCGCTCGTTGTCGCCGCGGGCCTCCTCGCGGGCGGCGGGTGGGAGTGGAGCCGCGGACGGCTGCATCCCGAGCGGGCGCTCGTCCTGCTCCCCGGCGCGTGGCATGCGGTGGGGCCGGCGCTCGTGCTCTCGCTCGCCGGCGCGCCTCCCGCCCAATTCGGAGACTGGCCGCTCTACGCGGCCGCGCTCGCCGCCCAGTTCGGCTTCGACTTCGCGAGCGCCGCGACGCGGGAGCGCATCGTGTTCGGAGTCCCTGTCAGCGTGATGGCCCCGGCGATGGCACGGGTCTGGCTGATCGACCTCCTGCTCGCTCCGCCCGCATTCCTGGCGGCGCTCGCCGCCGCCGACGAGGCGTACGCGTGGCTGCTCGTGCTTCCTGCCGCCGCCGTCCTCGCCGACATGGCCCGCGACCGCCGCTCCCGGATCACCGAGGTCATGCAGCTCGCACACGCCTACCGCACGGTCGACCGGACCGCGCACCGCGACCCGCTGACCGGCGTCGGAAACCGGCTGGCGTGGGACGAGGCGGTTGCGCTCGCCGATGCCCAGGGCGCCGAGCCGGTGAGCGTGATCATCGCCGACCTCGACGGGCTCAAGAAGGCAAACGACGAACACGGGCACGACGTCGGCGACGCGCTCATCTGCGCCGCCGCCAAGACGATCCGCGCCGAGGTGCGCGAGACGGACCTCGTGGCCCGGCTCGGGGGAGACGAGTTCGGAGTCCTCCTTGCCGGCGCGTCGAGGGAGCGCTGCCGGCTCACGGCCCGCCGGATCAAACGGGCGGTGGCCGAGCATCCGCCCGTCGCCGGCATCCGCCTCACCGTGTCGCTCGGGTGGGCCGCGACGCCCGACGTCCCCACCGTCACCGAGGCCCGCCGCGTCGCCGACCAGCAGATGTACGCCGAGAAGCAGACGCACCTCACGGCGCGCCCCGCCTAGTCCTCGTACGCGTCGTGGCGGCGAAGCCACGCCGCCGGGTGCGGCAGATCAGCTTCGTCGCGACCCTTGGGCACGAGGTCGAGCAGCTGGTAGCAGGTGTTCAGCACGTCCAGCCCGCGGGAGTACGAGGAGTAGGTGTGGAAGACGGCGCCGGCCGCGTCCTTGGCGAACACGCTCACGCCCGGCAGCTCGTCTCCGGGGTGGGCCGTGAAGGCGAAGTTGTACTCGGCCCCGTCGCGGCGCTCGTCCTCGGTGAACGACACGCCGTAGTCGAAGTTGAACCGGTTCCCGAGCGACGAGACCCAGCGGAACGCCCAGCCCATCCGCTCGCGATAGGCCTGGAGCCGGTCGAGCGGGGCGCGGCCCACCACGACGAGCTCGACGTCGCGGTGTGCGAGATGCACCTGCGTCCCGTCGAAGCTGTCCATCCAGAACGAGCAGCTCGGGCAGCCCTCGTCCCAGTCCGGCCCGAACATGAAGTGGTAGACGAGAAGCTGGCTCCGGGGCCCGAAGAGCTCCGGCAGCGTGCGGTCGCCCTCGATCGTCTGGAAGACGTACTCCTCCGCGACGGGCACCCACGGGAGCTCGCGACGCTCGCGGCTGAGCTCGTCGCGGACGCGGCTCAGCTCCTTCTCCTTCGCGAGGAGCTCGACCCGCTTCGCGCGCCATTGCTCCGGGGTTGCGATCACGGGACGGGTCGCGGTGCTCATGGGATCCTCCTCGGGTCGACGTGCCAGCGATTGTACACGAGATGGTAAACTATTCGCGATGAGCGCCCAGCCGACGGCAGAGCTCGACCGCAGCTTCCACGCCCTCGCCCATCCGGTCAGGCGCGCGATCGTCGGACGGCTGGCGGACGGCCCCGCCACGGTGCGAGAGGCCAGCCGCGGCGCGGGCGTGTCGAAGCCGGCCGTCACGAGGCACCTGCGCGTGCTCGAGGACGCCGGCATCGTCGATCGCGCGGTACGCGGGCGCACGCACGTGCTCACCCTGCGCCCCGACTCCCTGGCCGAGGCGTCCCGCTGGATCGACGGACACCGGCGCCTGTGGGAGCGGAAGCTCGACGTCATCGAGGCCTATCTCGAGGAGTCGCGCTGAGCGCCGCGCACGAGCTCGTGATCGAGCGCGCCTTCAGCGCGCCCCGAGACGCCGTGTTCGAGGCGTGGGTGAGCCCCGAGGTGCTGCGGCGGTGGTGGGGCGCCGGGCCCGACTGGACGTCCCCGGCCGTCGAGATCGACCTGCGCCCGGGCGGCCGCTACCGGCTCTCGATGCAGGATCCCTCGGGAACGGTGCGCACCGTGGGCGGCGAGTACGTCGAGGTCGATCCGCCGCGCCGGCTCGTCTACACCTGGGCGTGGGAGACGCACGGCGCGGCGCAGGACGCTCCAACCCTGGTCACGGTCGAGTTCCGCGAGCCGTCGCCGGGCGAGACCACCGTCGTCCTCACCCACAGCGGGTTTGGAGACGGCGAGCGGCGCGACCTGCACCGCGAGGGCTGGGAGCTGTGCCTCGCGAACCTCGCGACACGCGTGCTCGACGCGCCCTGAAGCTGCGCTACGACCTCTTGGCGTCGACGGCCCGCTGGAGCTGGGCCTTGGTCATCGACGAGCGGCCCCGGATGCCTCGCTGCTTCGCCTCGTTGTAGAGCTGAGCCTTGGTGCGGCCCTTGGCCCGCGCCGTTCCGGAGCGCAGGCCGCCCCGCCGCGACGAGGACATGTCGTCGGTCGACGAGCGCGACGCGGTCGCGGACTGGCCCTTCTGCGCGCGCTCCTTGTTGACGGTGCGCGCGGCGATCTCCTTGGCGCGCCCGAGCGACGCGCCCTGCTCACGCTCCGAGTCGCGGATGTGCTCGTACTTGCGTTCCTGCTTGTCGGTCCAGGTCGTCGGCATGGTCTCCTCTCCTGCGTCGAGACAACGGGCGACCAGCGCATACCCGAACGGCGGCCTCGCGAATCGAGCCGGCTGCTCAGCCGGTGGGTGCAGCCCGCGCCCGGACGACCAGGCGGACGACCGTTCCGGCCTCGGAGGAGCGGACCTGGACGAGATCGCACAGCTGGTTGGCAAGCCACATGCCGTGACCGCCGGCGGCGGCGGCGGGCGGGCGCAGGCGCCCGGCGAGCGGCTCGGTGATGACCCCGGCGTCCCGGATCTCGCACGTCACGCCCGCGCCGCCGTTCCAGGTGCGAAGCACGCCCGCACCGCCGCCGTGGCGCACGCTATTGGCCGCAACCTCGTGGACCGCGACGACCAGATCCTGCGCGCGGTCCTCGTCGAGGTTCGCCCGCTCCGCCGCCTCGGCCACCGCGCGCCGAACGTCGGCCAGCCGCGCGACGTCGAACGCCAGCTCGTCCGCGATCGCGTCCGGCTCCGGAAGCGGCGGCGCGAACGGCGCCGCGATCGCCTCCAGCCCGCGGTACCGGCTGCTCGCCGCTGCAACGCCGTGCTCGCGGACGTGCGGATGGCTGCACCGGCACTCCTCTATCACGGCGGCGTCGAGGGCGGCGGTGTCGTACGGGCAGACGAGCGTCCAGCCGGGGCCCGACCCGAACGCGACGTTCAGGAGGTCCTCGTGGCGCTGGCACTCGACGATCTCGTCGGCCGAGCGCCCGGCGGAGATGGGCTCGCCGACCCCACGCACCGGCCTGTCGGCCACGAGGTGCGGCTCCGCGAACTCGTGCCAGGCGTGGATGATCCGCCCGGGATTCCCGCCGATCTCGTCCATGTCGGCGAACGTGACGTCGTCGGCCGCCGGGCCGAGCGCGTCCCGCAGGCGCCGGATCTTCCTGTCGCTGACAGCGACCATCACCGCCTCGCCGGCCGCCAGCCCCTCTCGCACGAAAGGATCCACTCGCGCAACGAACTCGTCCTCGCCTGCGTACAGCAGCGCCTCGTGCCGGAAGGTCACGCGCGGAGTCCCATGCGGAGATGGTACCCGGCTCCCCCGATCCCAACCCTCGGCGGGCTTACCCGCCGGCGGCCGCGAGGCCCGCGATCGCCGGATAGAGCCGCCCGAACGCCGCGTACCCCTCGGCGTAGGGCTCGCGCCAGGCGGGCTCGGGGTCGATGCGGCCGACGACGCGGACGCACGACTCGACCGCCGCGGCCACGTCGGCGAACGACCCGGCGGCGACGCCCGCGAGCATCGCGGCACCAAGCGCAGCCGCGTCGTCGGCCGCGGTGACCTCGAGCGGCAGGTCGAGCGTCGACGCGACGATCCGGCGCCACAGCTCGCTCCGGCTGCCGCCGCCGCCCATGCGCCCGACCGACGGGCGAAGGCCGAGCCCGCGCAGGAGCTCGAGCGAGTCGCGCAGGCCATAGGCGACGCCCTCCAGCACGGCCCGTGTGAGCGCGCCGGTGTCGTGCCGGAGGGTGAGGCCCACGAACGCGCCGCGGGCGTCGGGATCGGCATGCGGCGTCCGCTCGCCGGTGAGGTACGGGGCGAACTGGAGGCCCTCGCACCCCGGCCCCCACGACGCTGCTGCGGAGAGCAGCTCCTCGATCGGCACGCCGGGCACGACCGAGCGGTGAAACCAGTCGAGCGCCCCGCCTGCCGAAAGCATGACGCCCATCGCGTGCCACGTCCCCGGAACGGCGTGGCAGAAGGTATGCGCCGTCCCGCGCGGGTCGGCCGCGAGGGCCGGAAGGACGCCGAAGACCACGCCTGACGTCCCCAGCGCGACCGAGACCGAGCCGGGCCGGTCGACTCCGACGCCCAGCGCCCCGGCCGCCTGGTCGCCGCCTCCCGCCGCCACCGGCACACCGGCGCCGGTCGTGCCGGAGAGGGCGCCCGACTCGAGCGCGGACGGGAACCACTCGCGCGGCAGGTCGAGCAGCTCGAGCATCTCCTCGCTCCAGCGCCGGCCGCCCACGTCGAAGAGCAGCGTGCCGGAGGCGTCCGAGACGTCGGTCGCAAGCTCGCCGGTCAGCCGCAGCCGCACGTAGTCCTTGGGCAGGAGGACATGGGCGATGCGCCGGTAAACGTCCGGCTCGTGGCGGCGGACCCACAGGAGCTTCGGCGCCGTGAAGCCCGTGAGCGCCCGGTTGCCGGTGAGCGCGATCAGCCGCTCGAGGCCGACCAATCGCTCGATCTCGTCGCACTCGGCCGCCGTCCGCTGGTCGTTCCAGAGGATCGCCGGGCGCAGCGGGCGCAGCCGCTCGTCGAGGAGCACGAGCCCGTGCATCTGGCCGGCGAGGCCGATGCCGGCAGGGTCGGGAACGCCCAGCGCTCCAATGGCCGACTCGGCCGCGCCCGACCACAGGTCGGGGTCCTGCTCGGCGTGGCCCGGCGAGGGCATGCTCACCGGGTAGTCGGCCTGGGCGCGCGCTGCGACCGTCCCGTCGGGCTCGATCGCGATCGCCTTCGTCGAGCTCGTCCCGACGTCGACGCCGAGGAGGGCCGTCATGCCCGGCAGGCGGCGAGCGAGCTTCGGATGAGCGGAACGATCTCGTCGTCGGCCTGCTCGAACGGCGAGAAGACCTCGATGAAGACGGGCACGCCGTCGAGTCCGGCGTCGCGCACCTCGCGGAAGAACCCGGCCGGGTCATAGGTGCCGCGCGCGTCGGGCCAGCCCCAGTGCGCGTCGGCGCGGTAGTCGTGGTTCTGGAGGTGCAGCACGCCGATGTGGTCGCGCAGTTCGGTGAGCCACGGGACGAGCGAGGCGTCCTCGCCGTAGAGCGGCCGGTACAGGGCGTGGCCGACGTCGATCACGAACCGCAGCGGCACGGCGCCGCCGGCCGTGTCGGCGATCAGGCGCTTCGCCTCGTCGACCGTCGCCGGGATCTCGCGCGGGAGCGGGGTCGGCTCGATCAGGAGCGCCTCGAGCCCGGAACGCCGGGCGTGATCCGCCAGGCCGCGCAGGCGGTCGACGACCTCGGCGTAGAGCGCCGCCCGCCGGTCGGATGAAGCTGCGGCGGCCACGCTCAGCGCGCCGATCGGCCCGCCGACCGCGCCGGCGCCCAGCTCCGCGGCCATGTCGATGCCACGCCGCCACCACTCGTCGGCGACGTGACGGGCCGTCGCGTCCGGGTGCAGGAGCCCGTTGTACGTGTAGCCCGCGAGGCCGATCTGGACGCTGTGGATCGCGATCCCACGGCGGCCGGCCGCATCGCGCACCCGCTCGGCCATCGCCGCACGCTTGCTCTCCGGCCACCACGGGTCGATCAGGTCCATCGTGAACTGGACGCTCGTGACGCCGAGCTCGTCGGCGACGATCCGCGCCCACTCGTCCGGCTCGGGCCATCGCTTGATCGCAAAGCAGAGGTTCAGGCCGATATCCATCGCACCCTCATTCCAGGTTCGTGTGCCGCTCGCGCATGTCGTCCGGCGCCTGGCCGGACCCCTCGCGGAGCATGATCGAGACGAGGTCGAAGAACACGAGCTGGGCCGCCTCGTAGAGGCTCCCCATCGGGAGCAGGCTGGGCTCCCCGCCCGTGTCGTCGGCCATCGTCTGGGCCGGCAGGTGGACGACCACGTCGGCGCGGCGGGGCACCGTGCCGTCCGGCTGGGCGGTCACGACCAGGGTCCGCGCGCGGGCGTCCCGCGCGACGCCGAGGAGCGCGTCGACGGTCGAGAACCATCCCGGCCCGGCGCTCACCAGGAGCAGGTCGCCCTCGCCCACGGGCGGGGTGGTCATGTCGCCGACCACATGCGCGTCCATGCCGAGGTGCATGAGCCGCATGCAGAGCGCCTTCATCATGAGCCCCTCGCGGCCGACGCCGTAGCACGCGATCCGGCGGGCCGCCCGGATCTCACGGCACATCGCCTCGACGTCCTGGCCCGCCACGGCGTCCAGCACACCGCCGACCTCGGCCAGCGCCCGCCGGCCCATGGCGTGGACTTCGGCGCTCCGCTCCATGGCTACGGGTAGGTCCAGCTCGGCTTCAGGTCGACCGCGTGGCCGGAGCCGGACTCGAAGATGACCTTCAGCATCGGCTCGGTGTCGAGGTAGTAGAACTGGATCGTCTCGCCGATCCGGCCGCCCATCAGCACCTCGGCGCCGAGCTCCTGGAAGTGGGCCCGCGTCTGGTCGGCCTGCTCGTGGGTCGGCACCATTACCGCGACGTGGTGCAGGCCCTCGCCGTGCTCGTCGAGCCACTCCTTGTAGATGCTCGGCCCCTCGAGCGGCTGGAGGAGCTCGAACACGATCGGGCCGGCGTGGCACTCGGCGCCGAGCATCGTGAACTCCGTCGGCTTGCCGTGCAGCTCGGTGGAGTGCAGCATCGGCGGCTTGTGCTCGTAGACGTTCCACGGCCCCCAGCCGAGCGCCTTGTGATAGGCCTCGAGCGAGCTCCGCAGGTCCCTCACCACGGCGGCAACCTGGGTGATGGCCAGGCCGCCGGTATCGAGCTTGACGCTAGACACGGGCTCCGGCTCCTTTCTCGACAGCGGTGTCGCTGCCGTGGCGGGCCATCACCGGCCAGATGTCGGTGACGACTCCCCCCTCGATGACGTGGTAGCGGCCGTAGAGGTTGACCGTGGTCGGCCCATAGCCCGCCAGGAGCTCGACCGTGTCGCCGTAGGCGAGCGGCGAGCTCTCGGGGACGTCGATGCCGGTGTGCTCCTCGTCGACGAACGCGGTCGTCGACTCGATCCCGACGGCCGACGGCAGCATCAGGTCGATGCCGACGCCCTTTCGGCCCGCGTCGAGGATGAGCCGGTTCCCGTGCCGGCCCATCACCGTCGCCAGCACCGTCAGGGCGACGTCGAACCCGGGGATCAGGCTGCCGTGGAAGGCATCCATGAAGACGTAGGAGCCGGCCTGAAGCTCCGTGACGCGGGGGTGGGCGGCGATCAGGTCGTACGTGCCCGTGCCGCCGGCCGACACGATCTCGCACTCGATGCCGTCGGCGGCCAGGTGGTCGACGACCTCGAACAGGTCGGCCATCGCCCTGGCCTGCTTCGTCACGCGGAGCTCGCGGTCCGGCTCGAGCATGCAGTGGCCCTCGTAGCCCATCGCGCCGCGCCACTCGATCCCGGGCAGCCCGGTCGCGTGCCGCGCCACCTCGAGCGCCTCCTCCTTCGAGCGGACGCCGCCTCGGTTCATGCCGACGTCGACCTCGACCAGCACGCCGATCGTGGAGCCGGCGGCCGACGCTGCGGCCGAGAGGTCGTCGAGGTTCGGGGTGCTGTCGACCGCCACCGTCACTCTGGCGCCCCGGGCCGCGTCGGCCAGCGCCCTGATCCTGGCCGGGCCGACGACCTCGTTGGCGACGAGCACATCGTCGATGCCGGCGTCGATCATGACGATCGCCTCCCAGGCCGTGGCCGTCGAGACGCCGATCGCGCCCGCCTCGACCTGGAGGCGCGAGATCTGGGGGGCCTTGTGGGTCTTCGTGTGCGGGCGCAGGTGCTTCCCGGCCTTCTCCATGTGGCCCGCCATCGCCGCGATGTTCCGGCGGGCGACGTCGAGGTCGACCAGGAGCGCCGGAGTCTCGATCTCGTTCCGGCGCCGGCCGATCGCCGCGCGGTAGGGGTCATCCGACATCGCGCACCTCCATGGCACAGGGACCGATCCAGGGTACAGGGCTCGGGCCGGATCTCACGCGCCGGCCCCGGGGATCGAGATGTCCATCGCCTCGAGCGGCTGCCCCAGCGTCAGGCCGCCGTCGAGGATCAGCGTCTGGCCGGTGATGTAGCCGGCGTCCGCGGAGGCCAGGAAGGCGACCGCCTGGGCGACGTCGGCGGGCTCGCCGAACCGGCCGAGCGGGATCTTCTTCAGGTACTCCGCGCCGAGCACCGGGTCGTCGATCACCCACTCCGAGATCCGCGTCCTGACGACCCCGGGCGCCACCCCGTTCACCCGGATGCCGAACGGGGCCAGGTCGAGCGCGGCGGTTCGCACGAGCGCCACCTCTCCCGCCTTCGAGGTGTTGTACGGCGCCATGTTCTGCTCGACCCAGAACGAGTTCGTCGAGGCGGTGACGACGATCGAGCCGCCCTTGCCCGCGCGGGCGATGGCCCGGCCGCCCTCCTGGATGCACAGGAAGACGCCGGTCAGGTTGACGTCGAGCACCCGCTGCCAGCGCTCGTCGTCGATGTCGAGGATCGGCTGGACGTCGGCGATGCCGGCATGGGCGACCACGATGTCGAGGCTCCCGAACGTCGAGAGCGAGGCGTCGACGGCGGCCCGGACGTCGGGCCTCGACGCGACGTCGCCTCCGAACGCCTGGGCCGGGCCGGACGCCGCCAGCTCCGCCGCGGTCGCCGCGGCGAGGTCGCCGTCGAGGTCGAAGATCGTGACGGCCGCCCCCTCCGCCAGGAACCGCTCGGCGATGGCGCGGCCGATGCCCTGTGCGGCGCCCGTCACGAGCACGGCCTTCCCCTCGAAGCGGCTCATCGGTAGTCCAGCACCTGGCCCCCGTCGACCGGGATGACCGCGCCGGTGACCCACGCCGAGCCGGGCGCGATCAGCGTCGCGATCCACCAGCCGAGCTCGGGCGCCGTCGCGATCCTCCCCAGCGGCACCTGGTCGGCCAGCCAGCGGTAGGCCTCGTCCAGATCCTCGGCCCAGGTGGCGTGGATCGGGGTGTCGACGGGCCCGGGCGCGATGCAGTTCACCCGGATCCCGTCCCCGGCCAGCTCGGCCGCCATCGACTTGGTCAGGTACTCGAGCGCGGCCTTCGACATCCCGTACACCGACTGGCCGGGCCGCACCATCGACCCCGACGACGAGCTGATGTTGACGACCGCCTTCACGGGCGAGCGGCGCAGGTGCGGAAGCGCCGCCTGGACGAGGAAGAACGGGCTTCGGATGTTGACGAAGAGGTGCTCGTCGAACTCGGCCTGGCCCCACTCCTCGAGCGGATGCGAGCGGCAGGTGCCCGCGTTGTTCACGATCGCGTCGATGCGGCCGAGCTCGGCCACCGTCTTTGCGACCAGCTCGCCTGCGGCCTGCGGGCGCGAGAGGTCACAGGTCACGGCGAGCGCCCTTCCCCCGGCAACCTCGACCTGGTGGGCCGCCTCCTCCAGCGGCTCGGGCCGCCGCCCCGCCACGACCACGGCGGCCCCAAGGCCCGCGAGGGCAACGGCGGCGGCCCGGCCGATGCCGGTGCCGCCGCCGGTGACGATCGCGACAGCTCCCTCGAGGTCGTTGCCTGCCGCAGTCATTGGGTCATGAGATCAGAACGTGGGCCGGTGTGCGAGCTCCTCCGGGCTCTCCGGACGCTCGTCCGCCGCGCGGCCGGCCGCCTGGAGCCAGCTCTCCTTGCCGAGCATGGCAAGGACCGCTACCAGGATCACCCCGGCGATCGCCCAGACGAACACGCTGATCGGCCCCCACTTGAACGGAGCGGGCGGGAACGGGTTCAGCGACTTGTAGAAGAGGATCACCATCGCGATCGACGTCGCGATCGGGAACACCCCGTGCGTGAGCACATTGAACTGGTCCCGCTTCTCACGCAGGTAGTAGGTGATGACGGACAGGCTGCCCAGGATGTAGATCGTCCCCAGGGCGAACGTGATCATGCCGCCGTCGACGAACCAGATGTTCTCCTTGCCCCACCACTTGGTGAGGATCACGGCGCCCACGACGATGACCGCGAACTGAGCGTGGACGCAGTTGATCGGGGTCTTGTACTTGGGGTGCACCTTCGCGAACCACTCCGGCAGGGCGCCCGTGCGGGCCATCGAGTAGTACATGCGCGTCCCCACGAGGTTCGACGCGATGCACACCGCGAGCGTCGAGTTGATCAGCGCGATCAGCACGATCCAGTACGCGCTGCCCCAGAACCGGTCGGCCAGGATGAGCGGCGGCAGGTTGGCGGCCGTGGCGATCGAGTCGACCCTGTCGGTGCCCCAGCCGATGAGCAGGAACCACGTGCAGATGACGAGGATCAGGCCGGTGATGATCACCGAGAGCACGAGCGCCTTCGGCACCGTGTCGTGCGGGTTCTCGCTCTCCTCGGCGATCGGGCACGCTCCCTCCCAGCCGGTGATCGAGAAGATGCCAAACACCACCGCGAGGTAGATCCCGTTCGCGCCGACGTCGCCCAGGTTGGCCGGATTGAGCGGCTCGAAGTTGAAGCCGCCGGGCCCAGGGTCGAAGACGCCCCAGACGCTGAGCGCGACCACGATCAGGATCTCGAGGCTGCCGAGGATGATGAGCAGGCGGCCTGAGAGCTGGATGCCGCGGTAGGCGACGAACATGATCACGCCGATACCGAGGATCACGAAGAGCCACCAGGGGAAGTTGAAGTCGTACTTGGCCTGGAGCTCGTTGTCGAGCACCGTCCCCATGTAGACCAGGATCGCGCAAGGGACGAGCGGGTTGATCAGGAAATAGAGCCAGCCGGCGAACATGCCCACGCGCGGATGGATGGCACGGCTGATGTACGTGAAGTAGCCGCCCGCCGACGGGAAAAGGCGGGCGAGCATGCTCAGGTTGATCGCCAGCATGAGGGCGATCAGGAGCACGATGGCAAAGGCGAACGGCGCCATCAGCCCCGCGAACGACCCGACGATGAAGCCGAACGAGAACAGCGTCGCGATCGCGGGGGCGACCAGCGTCACCGACTGCATGAGCACCTCGGGCAGGCGCAGTGCTCCTGCCTGGAGGTCGGTCTTCGCGACAAGCACCTCGTCGGCGGAGACGTCAGACATGCTTTCCCTCCTCCCGGGTTGGAACGGCGGCTGCGGACGCCGAGGGTATCCCCTGTAATCCTGTGAGGACAGAGCGACCATAGGGAGCCGTGCGGTCCGTGTCAAGGGGGCGTAGGGCCGCTCCTGGCAGGGCCTGGATCGTTCGCAAACGATCGTTTGTGAGATCTGTTGTGTTCGATCTCGGATGGCTCATCGCAGCTAGCTGCCTATACTACGGCATCGGGAGGACGTTCGAACGATCATTCTCACGGCGGCCAAGGATTCCGATCATGATCGAATTTGTGTGTACGACATGAGCAGCCACCGCGAGCGCCGGCGGCGGATGCTCCGCTCCGACCGCCTGCGAACGATCGCCGACCTGGCCCGCGAGTCGGGCTCGATCCGGGTGTCCGACCTGTCCGACCGGCTGGGGGTCACCGAGGTGACGATCCGGCGCGACCTGGCCCGGCTCGCCGAGGCGGGCGTCGTCCGCCGCGAGCACGGCGGCGCGGTAGCGCTGCGCGGCGTCGAGTCGCAGTACGCGCTGCGGGCGGGCGAGGAGCAGGAGGCCAAACGCGCGATCGCCCGCTGCGCCGCGGAGCTCGTCGCAGACGGCGCCACGATCGTGATCGACTCCGGCTCGACCACGGCCGAGTTCGCGCGAGAGCTCGTCCACAAGCGGAACCTGCGCGTCGTCACGAACGCGATCACGACCGCGGCGGAGGTCGCCGAGAACCCCGACGCCACAATCATCCTGACGGGCGGGGTGTTCCGGCGGAGCACACGCGGGACGGTCGGCGACATCGCCGTCCGCACACTCTCGGCGCTCCGCGCCGACCAGGCGTTCATCGCCGCGGCGGGGGTGGCGGTCGACGGGCTGAGCTACCCCGCGCTCGAGGAGGTGTCGGTCAAGCAGGCCATGATCGCGTCGGCGGCCGAGGTGATCCTGCTCGCCGACCACTCCAAGTTCGACCAGGTCTCGCTCGCCCTCTTCGCGGACCTGGGCGCGATCGACCGCTTCGTGACCTCGGCGCCGCCCGAGGGAGCGCTGGCGCTCGCGCTCGAGGAGGCCGGGGTCGAAGTGATCGTCGCCGGTGCGGAGGCCGCCGCCGGCGAGCGGGAGATCGCGTGAACGGCCGCCCCGTGGTCGGGGCCGGCCTCAAGATGTTCCTCGGCTACGCCGAGACGGTCGGCTACCTGCGCGAGCTGGCGGCGTCGGCCGGCGACTTCGACGGCGTCTCGGTGTTCGTGCTGCCCTCGTTCCCCGTGCTGGCGGCCGCGCAGGAGCTCCTGGCCGGCTCGCCGGTCCGCTACGGCGCCCAGGACGCGCACTGGGAGGAGGCCGGCGCCTACACCGGCTGCGTCTCGCCGGCCGTCCTGCGCGAGCTGGGGTGCACGTTCGTCGAGGTCGGCCACGCCGAGCGCCGCCGGCTCTTCCGCGAGGGCGACGACATGGTCGCCCGGAAGGCGCTCGCCGCCGTCCGGTGCGGGCTCGAGCCGATCGTGTGCATCGGCGAGGAGCGGCGGGCGGGGAACGGCGCCGCGGCGGCGGCCGTGGGTGATCAGGCGGCCGCGATCCTCGAGGCGCTGCCCGACGATGCCGACCTCGTGATCGCCTACGAGCCGGTCTGGGCGATCGGCGCCGAGGCCGCGGCCGGCCCGCGGCACGTGGCGGGCGTGGCCGCCGAGGTCGGTCGGCGCGCCGCCGGCCGCGCAGGCGACGTGCGGATCCTCTACGGCGGAAGCGTCCGCCCCGGCGACGTCGCCGGCCTCCTGGCCGCCGGGGTCGACGGCCTCTTCGTGGGCCGGGCCGCGATCCCGCTCTCGGGCTTCCGCGAGATCGTCGAGTCGGTGCGGGCGGCGGCATGAGCGGCTCGATCGCGCTCGGCGCCGACGACGCCGGACTGGCCCTCAAGGACCGGCTGGCCGCGATGCTCCGCGACGCCGGCCTCGAGGTCACGGACTACGGCGCTCAGCCGGGCGACGGGGCCGACTACCCCGACGTCGCCCTCACCGTCGCGGAGGCGGTGGCCCGCGGCGAGCACGCCCGCGCCATCCTCATCTGCGGCACCGGGATCGGCATGGCGATCACGGCGAACAAGGTCCCGGGCGTCTACGCCGCGCAGGTGCACGACGCCTATTCGGCCGAGCGGGCCCGCAAGTCGAACAACGCCCAGGTGATGACGCTCGGAGCCCGGGTGGTCGGCCCCGAGCTGGCGGAGTCGCTCGTCCGGATCTGGCTCGACTCCGAGTTCCAGGGCGGCGCCTCGGCCCGCAAGGTGGCGAAGATCGCCGCCGCCGAAGCCCGCCTGCGCCCGGACTAGCCGCCCGCGCCGTCCGGCCACGAAGGCAGGATCTCGCCCGCGGCGCGCCGCGTCGATGCGACCTCCATCTCGATCCGGATGCGGTCGGTGCGAAGCCACGACTGGAAGCAGTGGAAGGGCCGGAGCGTCCGGTCCCACAGCACCGACTCGATGAACGCCAGCGGCGCGCCCCGCTCCACCTCGAGCAGGGTCGCGAGCTTCGGGCCGGCGGACGCCGCCTCGACGGCCCGGCGGCCGCCCGCGACCTCGAGTCCCTCGAGCCGGCGAAGCCGCTCGTAAAGCGACTCGCTGTGGTCGTCCTTCAGCCCGAGCACCGTGTCGGCGAGCCGCTCGGGCAGGTAGTCGGAGACGTGCAGCGCGACCTGGCCGTCCACCCAGCGCAGGCGCTCCATGGTGACGCCGCTCGACCCCTCAGGCACGTCGAGCGCGTCGGCCGCCCACTTCGGGAGCGGAGCCAGTTCGAGGCGGAGGATCCGCGACGTGACGCGGCGCCCGCTGCGGTCGACCTCGTCCTGAAAGAACCCGTCGGCGGACTGGAGGAGCCACGATCGGGGCTGGGCCTCGGCGACGAACGTGCCGTGGCCCTTGCGGCGCACGATGAAGCCCTCCTGCTCGAGCCGCTGAAGCGCCTGGCGCACCACCGAGCGGGAGACGCCGTACGCCGTGCACAGATCGGGCTCGGAGGGGATCTGCGCCCCCGCCTGCCACCGCCCGCCCGTGATCTCGTGCTCGAGCATCGCCGCGAGCTGGAAGTAGAACGGCACGGGCGACTGGCGATCGATCCTTCCTGAGGCCTCCACTCCCCCTCCAGACATGTTCTCTTGTACGGACAGGCTCGACGATAGGCGCCGTCGCCCGGAGTGTCAAGCGCTGCCCTGCACCACGGCCGGGAGACTCGCGATCCCCCGCTCGAGGAATGTGAAATGCCGCTCGACAGGGCCCACGATCTCATATTCCGGGATGCGGGTGAACAGGGCCTCGAAGGCGATCCGGGCCTCGAGCCGCGCGAGCGGCGCGCCGAGGCAGAAGTGGATCCCCTCCCCGAACGCGACGTTGCGGATCGGGGCCCGGCCGAGGTCGAGCGTGTCGGGGTCGGGATACCGGCGCTCGTCGCGGTTCGCCGATGCCCAGAGCAGGAGCACGCGCTCCCCCTGTGGGATCGCCACGCCGTGCAGCTCGACGCCGCGCGTCGTCACCCGCGCCCCCGACTGCACCGGGGCGAGGTAGCGCAGGAGCTCCTCGATCGCGTTCGGGATCCGGCCCGGATCCTCGGCAAGCGCCCTGCGATCGCCGGCCCGATCCTCGAGCAGCATGAGCGCGTTGGCGATGAGCGACGAGGTGGTGTGGACGCCCGCCAGGAGCAGGAGCCGGCACATGCCGTCGACCTCGTCCATCGACAGGCGGCCCTCGCCGTGGGCGGCCGCGATCGTGCTGAACAGATCGCCGCGGGGCGAGCGCAGCCGATCGGTCACGGCGGCGACGATGTACCCCCGCATCTCGCGGGTCGCCCGCTCGGCGATCTCGGGCACGTCGGACCGGCCCGGCTCGCGGTACAGCATGTCCGCGTACCACCACTCGAGCTGGGCATGGTCCTCGGCCGGGGCTCCGAGCAGGTCGCACACCACCGACACGGGCAGCCGCCGGGCCAGCTCGTCGACGAGATCCACCCGCCCACGCTCGAGGAGCGCCGCCACGAGCGCGTCGACCTTCGCCGCGATCAGGGGCTCGAGGCGAGTCAGGCTCGCCGGCGTGAAGTCGGCGTGGAGGATCTTCCGCAGGTCGTCGTGGCGGGGCGGGTCGGCGTCGAGGAAGCTCCCCGGCCCGAGCCGCGAGTCGTCGATGTCGACGCCCTCCGCGCTCGAGAACGTGCGCCAGTCGCGGCCGGCGGCCTGGACGTCGTCGAACCGGGAGAGCACCCAGATGGATCGCTCGCGGTTCAGGTAGACGGGCGCCTCGTCCCGCAGGCGTCTGTAGATCGGATACGGGTCCTCGTAGAAGAGGAACGGGTCGTACTCAGCCACGCGGCGACGCCTGCCGCGGCACCGGCCCCGACGACTGCGCGACGTGCACCTCGATGCGGATCCGGTCCGTCCGAAGCCACGTCTGGAAGCAGTGGAAGGGCTGGAGATCGGCTCCCCAGGCGACGGACTCGATGAAGATGATCGGCGTGCGCGGCCGGACGTCGAGCATCTCGGCGATCTCCGGCCCGGTCAGCATTGCCTCGAGCGTGCGCCGCCCGCCGTACACGGTGACCCCCTCCCGCTCCTCGAGCCGCTCGTAGAGCGAGCCGCCCCGTTCGCGGAGGGAGAGCGCGGCGGCCGCGAGATGCACCGGCAGGAAGTCCGACACGTGCAGCGCCACGCGGCCGTCCACGTAGCGCAGCCGCTCCAGGATCGCGCCGTGGCTCCCCTCCGGGAGGCCGAGCGCCTCCGCGGCCCAGGACGGGAGCTGGGCCACCTCCGCCCTGAGCACGGTGTCGGACACGGCGAACCCCAGCCGCTCGACCTCCTCGTGGAAGAAGCCCTCCGGTGACTGGAGGAGCCAGGAGCGCTCGCGCGAGTCGGCGATGAACGTGCCGCGGCCCTTGATGCGCTCGATGAGCCCCTCCGACTCGAGCCGCTGGAGCGCGAGTCGCACCGTCGGGCGAGAGACCCTGAACCGGGAGCCGATCTCGGGCTCCGATGCGAGCCGCTCCCCGGGCGCTCGATGGCCCTGCACGATCTCCTCGCTCAGAAGGCGCGCGAGCTGGAAGTAGAGCGGGACGGGCGAGCCGCGATCGATGGTCGACTCGTCGCCCGCCGGAATGAGGCGCTGTGGCGTTCGCTCGTCCGTACGGTCCCTCCGCGGGTGGACGGTATCAATCACAGCGGTCCGAATCCGGACGGTTGAGCAGCCGGCGCGGGTTGTGCACGAGCATCTGGTCGATCGCGTCCTGGCCGATGCCGTACCGGGAGCGGAGCGTCGGCGCGACGCGGATGAACAGGTGCTCGATGCCCGTGCCGCCGTAGGCCGTCGCGACGGCCTTCATCCAGGCGTCGCAGCCGAGCACGATCTGCGATGCGAGCCCGTCCTTCAGGAGCGCCTGGAGCGCGACGAACCGCTCCTCGTCGGTCGGGTCCTTGAAGTTCGGGAGGTAGTACTCCTGGCCGAACGTGTCGTACTCGATGACCGCGCCGGCGGCGGCGATCTCGCGGTGATAGCCGAGGTCGAGCCGCTCGTCGAGGTGGCTGAAGACGACGCAGCCGGCGGGCTGGCCGGCGTCGGTCAGCATCTCGAGGATCTCGAGGGCGTGGGCGCCGCGCGCGTCGAGGTGGATGTTCACCATCGCGCCGGTCCGGGCCCCGGCCCGTCCGGCCGCACGAACCACGCGCTCCTCGCGGGCGGTGACGGGGCTCGACGTCCCGATCTCGCCGATCAGCGCCGCCCGCACCTCCGTCCCGTCGATCCCGTCGACCAGGTCGCGCACCATGATCGCCTCGAGCCCGGCGTCGGACGTCGCGTCGACCCAGTCGGGGTGCGAGTCGTGCACGTAGAACCCGCACCCGGCCATGATGTGGACGCCCGAGCGGCGGGAGACGTCGGGCAGGTCGGCCGGGCGCCTGCCGAGCCCGATGTTGGTCATGTCGACGATGCCCGACCCACCGGCGGCGGCGACGCGCCGCAGCTCGCTCACGCACACCTCGGGGTCGTCCACGATCAGGTTGTCCGCGAGGCTGTGCGGGTTCCAGCGCAGGAAGCCGAGCGTCTCGAGCGAGACGGGCGCCGTCGGCGGCGGCGCGTTGGGCTCCGTGGACGGCTCGAGCCAGATGCGCGAGTCGACGAAGACGTGCTCGTGCATGCTGGTCGGGCCGAGGTCGGAAGGCTCGATCGGGCCGAGCGCGGTGTAGATGGGCACGGGCCTCCCCTGGGTGGCTCGATCTTGACAGCCGGAGAGCGGCTCCGATACGAATATACAAGATGTCCGGACATCAGATCGTCCTGATAACCGGCGCCGGCGGAGGGATCGGAGCGGCCGCCGCGCAGGCGTTCGCGGCGGACGGTCACGCCGTCGCGGCGGCCGACATCAGCGGCGAGCGGCTGGCCGCGCTCGCCGGCCACATCCCCGCCGACCGGCTCCTGACGGTCGTCGCCGACGTCCGCGACCGGGCGTCCGTCGAGGCGATGGTCGCGAAGACGGTCGAGCGGTTCGGCGCCATCGACGTGCTCTGCCCCAACGCGGGCGTCTTCGTCGGGCCGGACCGGCCGCTCGAGGAGACGCCCGACGACGCGATCGACCTCCTGATCGACGTGAACCTCCGCGGCGTCGTGAACGTCCTTCGGGCCGGGCTCCCCCATGTCCGCCCCGGCGGCGCCGTGATCCTGACGTCGTCGATCTCGGGCCTCCAGGCCCATCCCGGCGGCGCGGTCTACGCCGCGACGAAAACGGCCCAGCTCGGCCTGGCGCGGTCGCTGGCCGCCGAGCTCGGCGGGCGCCGCATCCGCGTGAACGTCATCTCCCCCGGCACGATCGAGACGTCGATGGCGACCGACGCCCACACCCCAGAGCAGCTGGCGGAGTTCGCCGAGGCCAACCCGCTCGGGCGGCTGGGACAGCCGGCTGACGTGGCGGAGGCGTTCGTGTTCCTGGCCCGGGCGGCCTACGTGAACGGCGTCGTCCTGCGGGTCGACGGCGGCGACTGCCTGATGGGGGCACTGTGAGCGGTGGCGTGCGGGCCGGCCTCCCGGCGGTCCGTGTCGAACATGACGCCGAGTGCGCCGTCCGCGACGGCACGATCCTCCGGGCCGACATCTTCCGGCCAGAGGAGCCGGGCACGTACCCGGTCCTGCTCATGCGGACGCCGTACGGGAAGACGCACTCCCAGAGCGAGAGCGGCTACCACCATGCGTCGTGGTTCGCCTCGCACGGCTACGTCGTCGTGGTGCAGGACTGCCGCGGGCGCTGGGCGTCGGACGGCGACTTCGTCCCGTTCCTGAACGAGGCCAACGACGGCTACGACACGATCGAGTGGGCGGCCGCGCTGCCCGAGTCGAGCGGCAGGGTCGGCATGTACGGCTACTCCTATCCCGGCCTCGTGCAGCTCCTCGCCGCGGCGACGCGGCCGCCCAGCCTGGCCGCCATCTGCCCCGGCTTCACCTCCTCGCAGGCCTACGACGGCTGGATCTACTCACACGGCGCGATCTTCCTCGGCTGGGCGATGACATGGGCGCTCTTCCTCGCCCACGACACCGCCCGCCGAAACGGCGACGACGAGGTGCTCCGCACCGTCCGCTCGGCGCTCCTGCACGTGACCGACGAGTACTGGACGCTCCCGCTCTGCGACCTGGCGCCGCTCGAGGCCCGCGGCCTTCCGAGCTACTACCGCGACTGGCTCGACCACCCGACCTACGACGACTACTGGCGGCGCTGGAGCATCGACGCCGACTACTCGCGCATCACCGTCCCGGCGCTCCACTTCACCGGCTGGTACGACGGCTTCCTGCGCGGGACGGTCGACAACTACGCCGGCCTGCGCGCGGCCGGGCACGCCGAGCAGCGGCTGGTCGTGTGGCCGTGGACGCACGAGCCGTGGACGCCCGTCTGGGGCTCCGACGATTCGAACCTGGGGTTCATGAGCGCCGACGACGTCCACCTGGCCTGGTTCGACCGCCTGCTGAAGGGATCGGACGAGGCCGAGGCGGCCGTCAGCACCTACATCCTGCACGACGGCTGGCGCGACTTCCCCGACTGGCCGCCGCCCGGGACGCGGCCTCGCGAGCTCCACCTGCGCTCGGGCGGACGGGCGAACTCGCGCCACGGCGACGGGGCGCTCTCGGCGGAGCCCCCCGGCGACGAGCCGGCCGACGTCTACACCTACGATCCCGACCTCCCCACGTGGAGCGCCGGCGGCCACTCCTGCTGCGACGCGTCGGTCACGCCGATGGGGCCCGAGCCGCAGGACGCGGCCGAGTCGACCAAGGCCGTGCTCGTCTACACGAGCGAGCCGCTGGCCGGGGACGTCACGCTGGCCGGGAGCGTCGAGGTCGTGCTGCACGCCGCGTCGACCGCCGTCGACACCGACTTCGTCGCCCGCCTGTGCGCCGTCGACCGCGACGGCATCTCGCGGAACCTCCAGGAGGGGCTCGTCCGCGCCCGCTACCGAAACGGGTACGAGGCTCCCGAGCCGCTCGTGCCGGGCGAGCCGGTCGAGTACCGCCTGCGGCTCGGACCGGTCGGGATCCGGATCCCGCAGGGCTACCGCCTGCGGGTCGACATCGCGAGCTCCGACTTCCCGATGTGGGACCGGAACCTGAACTCGGGCGGACCGATCGGCAAGGAGGGCGCCTCCGCCGGCCGCGTGGCCGTCCAGACGGTGTTCCACGACGCGGCCCGGCCGTCGCGCGTCGTGCTGCCGGTCTTGGAGGGGGAACTCTAGGAGGCGAACGCGGGCCCAAGCGGGATCGCCGCCTTGAGCTGGGCCATCGTCTCGGCGTCGAGGCTGAGCTCCGCCGCCTGGGAGTTCTCGCGAACGTGGGCCGGGTTTCGGCTGCCGCAGATCGCCGAGGAGACGCCGGGCTGGGCGAGGACCCAGGCGACGGCGACCTGGGCCGCAGGCACCTCCAGTCGCGCGGCGATCTCCGTGAGCTCGGCGGCCACGGCCGCGCTTCGCTCGAGCTTCCCCGGAGCGCACAGCCGCTCGTAGAACGACCACTCCTCCAGATCGCCCCATGTCCGGCGCAACCCCTCGAGCGTGATCGGACCGCCTCCCAGGAGGCCGCCCGCCAGCGGCTCGTAGACCACGACCGCGATATCCCGCTCGGCGCACCACGTGAAGAGCTCCCTGTTTTCGAGGTGGTCGATCAGCGACAGGCCGTCCTGGACGGCGTCCACCCGGCGCGATGCGTGGCACGCCTCGACCTGCTCGCGCGTGAAGTTCGAGAGGCCGATCGCCCGCACGAGCCCGTCGTCGACGAGCTCGGCCATCGCGCCCCACGTCTCGTCGAGCGGCACGCCGCCGGGCTCGTCGGGCCAGTGGAGGAAGTAGAGGTCGAGATGATCGACGCCGAGCCGCTCGAGACTCGCGCGGCACGCCGCGTGGAGCGGCTCGCGTCGGAAGTTGTCCTCGTGCGGATCCGCCTTGGACGAGACGACGGGCTGGGTCGAGCACCCGCGCATCGCCTGCCCGATCACCGTCTCGTTGGCGGTGTCGCTGTATGCCTCGGCGGTGTCGAGCCAGTTCACGCCCGAGTCGAGCGCGGCCTCGATCGCCGCCCGCGCGGCGGGGACGTCGGCCGGGTCGGATCCCAGCTCGTATCCGCCCAGGCCGATCGGGGACAGGCGAATCCCCGTGGCGCCGACCGGCCGCAGCTGCACGGCCGCGACTCTACCTAGACGAGCGGTGCGACCGCCGGCCGTCGGGCTGACCGTAGTAGGCGCCGGGCCCGCGCTTTCGCAGGAAGTGCCGGTCGAGCAGCGCCGGATCGATCGGGCCGCCGTCCGGCGCGAGCTGGACCGTGTGCGGCGCGAGCGCGGCGACCTCCTCGAGCACGCGGGCGTTCTCGACGGCGACCTCGGCCGTCGGCCCCCAGGCGAACGGCCCGTGGCGGGCGACGAGCACGCCCGGCACGCGCTCCGGGTCGCGGCCGGCGAACGCCTCGACGATCACCTCGCCGGTCGCCTCCTCGTACGCGCCCTCGATCTCGGCCGCCGTGAGGGGGCGGGTGCACGGGATCTCGCCACGGAAGTAGTCGGCGTGGGTCGTCCCGAGCGCGGGGATGGGCCGCTCGGCCTGCGCCCAGGCGGTCGCCCAGCGCGAGTGGGTGTGGACGACGGCTCCGATCGCAGGGAGCGCGCGGTAGAGGACGAGGTGCGTGGGGGCGTCCGACGACGGCTGGAGCCCCCCATCGACACGCTCGCCGCTCAGGGAGAGACGGCGAGCGAGTCGATGGTGAGGTCCTCGTAGGCGACGCCGCTCGGCTTGATGACCACCAGGCCGGACTCGCGGTCGATCGCGCTCACATTGCCCCAGGTCATGGTCACGAGCCCGTTCAGGGGCAGGCCGCGGTTCGCCGCGAGCACGGCCGACTTGATCTCGTCGAGCCGCGTCACCGCGACCGGTTTCGGTCGACAGGTTGTACGCACCGGATGACGTAAGACGGTAGGCTCGGGACCGCTGCATGTCAACACATCTACCGTTCGGCGCCATGCTCCCGGCGGCCATCGTCCTCGACTGCGACGGGCTCCTGCTCGACACCGAGGGCTGCTGGTCGGCCGGCCAGATCGCCCTGTTCGAGCGCCACCGGCGGGCGTTCGAGCCCGAGCACAAGCAGGCGCTCGTGGGGAGGTCGATGGCCGAGGCCGGGCCGATCTACGAGCGGTTCCTGGGCCGGCCCGGGAGCGGGGCCGACCTCACGGACGAGCTCGTGGCCCTGGTCGTCGACGAGCTCGAGCAAACCGGCTGCGCGCCCATGCCGGGCGCGGTCGAGCTGCTCGGGATGCTCCGGGGCCGGGCGCCGCTCGGGGTCGCCTCGAACGCCCCGCGGCCGGTCTTCGAGGCGGCGGTCGCCGCCGCCGGCGTGGCGGACTGGTTCGAGGCGGCGGTGAGCGCCGACGACGTTGAGCGGCCGAAGCCTGCGCCCGACATCTACCTCGAGGCCTGCCGCCGCCTCGGCGCCGACCCAGCCGATGCCGTCGCCCTGGAGGACACGGCGACCGGCCTCGCCGCGGCGCGCGCGGCCGGGATGCGGACGATCGGGGTGCCGTCGGTGTCGACCGTCGCGCTCGAGGCCGACGTCACCGCCGGGTCGCTGCTCGATCCGGCCGTCCTCGCGGCCCTCGGGCTAGATGATTGATTCCACGCCGCCGTGACGTCCTGGGCGGCGAGAACCGAGCGTCGCTAGGACGCAGGGAGGCCCGATAGCGACCTATCGGGCCGACCGAGGACGCCGCGAGGCGACGGTTCGCAGCCGCAGCCCCGCCACAGCGCGACAACCCATCACAGATGAACGTCCAGGCGCGCGGGGGCGTGGAATCAATCATCTCTGGACGGGCGGTAGGGTAGGCGGCCGTGCGGAAGCTCCTGAACGACCCCTTCGCCTGCGTCGACGAGATGATCGGCGGCATCCTGATCGCCTACCCGGGGCTCGTCGAGGCGACGCCGTCGGGGCGCGGCCTCGTCTACACGGGGCCGACCGCCGATCGCCGGACGCGGATCGTGATCGGCGGCGGCTCGGGCCACGAGCCGGCCTTCTTCGGATACCTCGGCTCAGGCCTGGCCGACGCCGCGGCCGTGGGCAACGTGTTCGCGTCGCCCTCGGCGGAGCCCCCGATCGAGGCAGCGGAGCGGCTCGCGTCGCCCGAGGGGGTGCTCTTCCTCTACGGCAACTACGGCGGCGACGTCATGAACTTCGACATGGCCGCCGAGCTCCTCGCCGACCGCGGGATCACGTCCGAGACAGTGCTCGTGACCGACGACGTCTCGTCGGCGCCGCCGGCCGAGCGCGAGCGGCGGCGCGGCGTCGCCGGCGATGTCGTCGTGCTCAAGGCCGCCGGGGCGCGGGCCGACGAGGGCGCGTCGCTCGCAGACGTCGCTGCGGCCGCCCGGCTCGCGAACGACCGCACCCGGACAATGGGCGTGTGCCTCGGCCCGTGCACGGTCCCGACAGCCGGCGTGCCGACGTTCGAGCTGCCCGACGGCGAGATGGACATCGGCATGGGCGTGCACGGCGAGAGCGGCCTTCGGCGCGCGCCGACCGCCCCCGCAGACGACGTCGCAGACGAGCTCCTCGACCTGATCCTCGCCGACGGCGCAACCGAGACCGGCGATCCCGTGCTGGTGCTCGTGAACACGCTGGGCGCGACGCCCGTGATGGAGGCGTTCATCGTGCTCCGGCGAGTCGCGGAGCGGTTCCGGGCGATGGGCGTCGAGCTCCACCGTGCGCTCGTCGGCGAGTACGTCACGTCGCTCGAGATGGCCGGGCTCTCGCTCACCGTCACGGCGCTCGACCCGGAGCTGCGGCGGCTGGTCGACGCGCCGGCGCGGCCGCTGTGCGCGCCCAGCCTTGGGACCGATTCATGGTGAGCGGGGCGGATGTGCGCGCCGTCTTCGCGGACGTCGCGCGCACGATCGAGGAGCATCAGGCCGAGCTCGACAGGCTCGACGCGGTCGCGGGCGACGGCGACCACGGCGCCACGATGGTGATGGGCCTCAGGGCCGTCACGCAGGCCTTGCCCGAGAACGAGGAGGCGCCGGCCGAGCTGCTGCGGATCGCCGCGGCCAGGTTCGCCTCGGTCGGCGGCTCGACCGGGCCGCTCTGGGGGACCGCGCTCCTCCGCGCGGCGCAGAGCCTGGGCGGAGCCGAGACGGCCGACCTCGCGGCGGTCGCCGCGGCGGCCGAGGCGGCGGCGCAGGGGATCGCCGACCGGGGCAGGTGCGCCGAGGGCGACAAGACCCTCCTCGACGTGATGGCGCCGGCCGCCAGGGCGCTCTCGGCGGCAGCGGCGAACGGCGCCGATCCGGCGACGGCGGCGGCAGAGGCGTGCGACGCCGCGCGGGCCGGGCTCGCGGCGACCCGCGCGCTCGAGCCCCGCCACGGCCGCGCCCGGCTCGCGAGCGAGCGCTCGCGCGGCCACGAGGACGCCGGAGCGGCGTCCGCGCTGCTCGTCTGGGAGACGGCAGCCCGGCGCGTCGGCTGAGGCCGACCGGCCGGTCAGGAGTGTCCGAAGCGCACGTCCGGCAGCAGCCGGTCGACCCAACGCGGAAGCCACCACGCCCACCGGCCGAGCAGCCGGAGCGCGACCGGGACGATGACGAGGCGCACCAGGAACGCGTCGAGCAGGACGGCGATGCCCAGGATCACCCCCATCTCCTTCGGCGGGAGCGGCCCCGAGAGCGCGAACGTGAAGAAGACGGCGACCATCACCGCCGCAGCGGCCAGGATCACGCGGCCGGAGTGGGCCACACCGCCGATCATCGCCTCGCGCGGGTTTCCGGAGCGGTCGTAATGCTCCTTCGCCGACGCGAGCAGGAACACGGTGTAGTCCATCGAGATCGCGAAGATCATCGCGAAGAAGAACACCGGCCCCCACGCATCGAGGAAACCCTGCGACTGGAAGCCGAGCAGCGATGCCCCGTGGCCGTCCTGGAAGATCAGCCGAGCCACGCCGAACGCGGCGGCGGTCGCGAGCAGGTTCGTGAGGACGCCGACCAGGGCGAGCACGGGCGCCTGGAGCGCCACGAGGAGAAGCGCGAAGCCGAGGACGAGCACGACGCCGATCACGCGCGGCGTGGCGCGCGAGAGCGCGGACTCGAGATCGTGGTTCTCGGCAGCCGCCCCACCGACGAGCACGCCCGCCGGGAGGACGCTGCGAAGGCGGTCGATCGTCGCTCCGGTCGCCACGCTCGACGGGTCGGTGCCCGGCACGGCCTGGATCAACGCGACCTGTTGGGCGGCGTCTGGGAGCGGCGGCGTCACCTGCGCGATCCCGGGGTCGGCGGCGAGGAGCTGCGAGACGCGGCCGGCCTGGGCCATCGGCGTCACGATCTGAAGCGTGCCGGGAGCTCCCGGGCCGAAGTCGTGCGCCACCCGTGCGTAGCCGATCCGCGACCCGTCGCCCTGCGGCACCACCTTGATCGAGGGCATGCCCGTCCGGATTCCCATAAGCGGAGCCGCCAGGACGACCAGCACCGCAAGCGCCATGCCGCCGAAGAGCAGCGGGCGCCGCCACACCCGCTCGGCCCAGGCCGCGAACCGCGGTGACCGGTGCTCGCCGGAGTGCACCCACGAGAGGCCGAGCTTGTCGACGCGCGGCCCGAGCCACGCCAGAACGGCGGGCAGGAGGCTGAGCGCCGCTCCGAGGACGAAGACGACCGCGACCATGATCCCGAGCGCCATCGACCGGAAGGCCGGGCTCGGGACGAGCATGACGGCGGAGAGCGAGATGAGGACGGTGAGACCGGAGAACAGCACGGCCTTGCCCGCGGTGTCCATGGTCACGGCGGCCGCATCGACCGGCGAGAGCCCGGATCCGAAGAGCGCGCCGCGGAAGCGGGCGACGATGAAGAGCGCGTAGTCGATTCCGAGCGCCAGGGCGAACATGAGCGCGAAGTTCATCGCCCAGATCGAGATGTCGGCGAGCTGCGTGCCCAGGAAGAGCACGCCGGCGCTCGCGACCAGCCCGGTGATCGTCAGCATCAGAGGCAGGCCGGCCGCGACCAGCGACCCGAAGGCGAGGACGAGGATGGCCAGCGTCACGGGCCAGCTGTAGAGCTCGGAGCGCATCATCGCCGTGCGGTTGGCCTCGTTGAAGTCGGACCACATCGCGGACGCGCCGGTGGTCGTCACCTGCACCTGGGAGGTTGAGAGCGCTGAGAGCGGCGCCTTGAGGCGGTCGGCGGCCGCCACCATCTGCGTGGGATTGCGAGCCGCGCCGCCGACGACGAGCGCGCTGTGCCCGTCGGCCGAGATCGAGATCCCGGGGCTGGGCGGGGTCACCGATGCGATCGCGGGATCCGCCCGGAGTGTGTCCGCGACGCCCGTGATCGCGGCCGCGAAGCCCGGGTCGGTTGTCTGCAACGTCGGCGAGTGGACGACGACGAGCAACGCGCTCGAGCTGCGGCCGGCAAACCGCTCCTGGACGACCGTGCGCGCCGCGACGGACTGCGACCCGTTCGCCTGCCAGCCGGCACCGGAGAGCGCGGTCTCGACGCGGGGGGCCATCGCTCCGAGCACGACGGCGACGGCCACCCAGGTGAGGACGACCGCCCGTACGTGGGTCGCTGCCAGCCTCCCGAGCCGCCCCAGCGGGCCGACCTCGGCGGTCATTGCGAGCACCTCGATTCGAGCCCGGCGACGCGGCGCAGGATCAGCGAGGCCGGGCAGTCGCCGGCGAGGACGTGGGCCCACTGGTTCACGCCGGCGAAGGCGATGAGGAGGAGGAACCACGGGCTGACGAGCGCCGAGAGCGCGGCTCCGACCAGCACCACGGTACCGGCGAGACCGAAGAGCACCCGCTCGAGCGACGGCCGGCGCTTGCGAGTGGGAACGATGCTCACGAGGCCGCCTCCCGGACGGTGCCGTCGAGCACGTGGGCAAGCTCGGCGGCGGAGTGCTCGAGCGCTCCGCAGACGATCTCGCACAGCGCGAACACGGTCGGATCGGCGATCGAGTACAGAGTCCTCGTCCCCCGCTTCCGCCGCGAGACGATGCCGGCCCCGTGCAGGACCGCGAGATGACGGGAGATGTTCTGCTGGTTGGCGGCGAGCGCCTGGGCCAGCTCACCGACCGACGCCTCGCCGCCGCGAAGCCGGTCGAGGAGCTTGATGCGAAGCGGCTCGCCGATGACACGGAAGCGGTGGGCGACCAGCTCGATCAGCGGGTCGGTCAGCTGATGGGTGGTGGTCATCGACATGTACACTACTGTACAACTGTGTAGTTGTCAACTGGTGGATGATCCGTCCGTAGCGCCCCGCAACGTGAATGCGGGGGACTCCCCGATGCCCTCCGCGCGGCCGCGGGCGATGCTCCCGGTGATGACCTTCACCGGCCTGATCGTGAAGAACCTGCTGCGGCAGAGGGTGCGGACGCTTCTCACCGTGCTCGGGATCTCGGTCGGGATCACCACGGTCGTCGCGCTCGGTGTGGTCACCGAGGGCATGAAGCAGACCTCCGGCGACCTCATCCGAACGGGCGGCGCGGACTTCATGGTGGCCCAGGACGGCGCCTCGGACTTCAGCTTCAGCACCGTCCCGGAATCCGACTGGACGCGAATCGCGCGCCGCCCGGACGTGGCGTCGGCCGTCGGCGTGCTCTACAACTTCGCGTCGGTCCCCGGCAACGCGTACTTCCCCGAGATGGGAGTGCGCCCCGACCAGCTCGCCGGGATCATCGGCAAGCCGGAGACCGGCCGGCTCCTCTCGGGCGCGCCGAATGAGGTCGTGCTCGGCGCGGGCGCCGCGTCGACGCTGGACGCATCGGTCGGCGGCACGGTCGACTTGGGCGGCCGGCCGCGGCGCGTGACCGGCATCTTCCGGTCGTCGAGCACGTATGAGAACAACGGCGGCTACATGCCGCTCGACACCGTGCAGCGGATCGCGAGCAAGCCGGGGGTGGTCACGGCCGTCTACGTCAAGGTGGCCCCCCGGGCCGATCCCGTGCAGGTCGCCGCCACGATCGAGCGCGACGAGCCGACGCTGGCGTCGATCGCAAGCGTCGCCGACTACGGGAAGGTCGATCAGGGCGTAGCGATCATGGACGCCGTCGAACTCGCGATCACCCTGCTGGCCGTCGGCATCGGCGCGATCGGCGTGACCAATACGATGGTGATGTCGGTTTTCGAGCGTACCCGCGAGATCGGGATCCTGCGCGCCGTGGGATGGAGCCGGCGCAGGATCCTCGGCACGGTGATCGGCGAGAGCGTGGCGCTGTGCGCGCTGGCCGCGGTCGTCGGCGTCCTCCTGGGCGTCGCAGCGTCCCGGGCGATCATGCTCGTGCCGTCGATCTCGAGCCTCCTCTCGCCCGTCTACGCGCCGGACGTGTTCGTCCGCGCCGTCGTGATCGCCCTCGTCGTCGGGCTGGCCGGGGCCGCGTACCCGGCGCTGCGCGCCACCCGGCTCACGCCCATGGAGGCGCTGCGGCATGAGTGACCGGGCGGCCCCTCCCGCGATCGTCGTCCGGGACGTCGAGAAGGCGTACGAGGACGGCCGGATCCGTGCGCTCAACGGCATGTCCATGGACGTGGGCGAGGCGGAATGGGTCGCGATCGTGGGGCCGTCCGGCTGCGGCAAGTCGACGCTTCTCCACCTCATCGCGGCGCTCGACCACCCCGACGCCGGCCACATCCACGTTCACGGCAACGACCTCGATCGGGTCGCCGACGCTGCCCTCTACCGGCGGCGGTCGATGGGCCTCGTCTTCCAGCTCCACAACCTGTTGCCCAGCCTGACGGCGGCCGAGAACGTCGAGGTGCCGATGTTCGGCGCAGGCCGCTCCCGGCACGAGCGCCGCAGCCGGGCGCTCGAGCTCGTGGAGCTGGTCGACCTGGGAGACCGCGCAGGCAGCCGTCCCGCCGAGCTTTCGGGCGGCGAGCGCCAGCGCGTCGCCATCGCCCGGGCCCTGGCCAACGACCCGCCTCTGCTCCTCGCAGACGAGCCGACGGGCAGCCTCGACTCCGATGCCGGCCGCCGCATCCTCGACCTGATCTCGGAGCTCCGGTCCCGGCGCGGCCTGACGGTCGTGATGGTGACACACGACAACTCGGTGGCCTCGCGCGCCGACCGCACCGTCCGCATGCTCGACGGCCGGAACGCGGCGGACGGGCGGGACGCCGCAGAGCCGGTCGCCGTCGATGGCGCGGTCGCGACCTGACGGCGCCCGGCCAGGCCGGCCGCCTGGCGACGTACACCCCGCCCCCCACGCGCTGGAGCCATCCCGCGTCGTCGAGCGGCTGGCCTCCGACCAGGCCCGCGGGCTCACGGAGGCCGAGGCCGGACGACGGCTGGCCGAGGCCGGAGCGAACGTCATCCCGCGCGGCAAGCGCGTCGGAAACCTGCGGATCGCGCTCCGCCAGTTCGGCGATCCTCTCGTCGGGCTGCTCATCGCCGCGACGGTCGTGTCGGCCGCCATTGGGGAGGTGCTCGATGCGCTCGTCATCGGCGCGATCCTGATCCTGAACGGGCTCCTGGGGTTCACCCAAGAGGCGGGCGCGGAGCGTGCGATCGCATCCCTGACCGACGCCGTCCGGGCGACGGCGACCGTGATGCGCGACGGCAGGGCGCGGCTGATCGCGAGCGAGGGGCTCGTGGTCGGCGACGTCGTCGCCGTTCGCGAGGGCGACCGTGTCCCCGCCGACCTCCGGGTCATCGAGAGCGATCGGCTCGAGGCGAACGAGTCCCTGCTCACCGGCGAGTCGACTCCCGTCCACAAGCTGCGAGAAGCCGTGGCACCGGAGGCGCCGCTCGCGGAGCGTACGTGCATCCTGTATGCCGGGACCTCGATCACGCTGGGCCAGGGGCGGGCAATCGTGACGAGCGTGGCCGGCGAGACCGAGATGGGCCTGATCGCCCGCATGGCAGGCACTGCGGAGCGGCCCCCGACTCCGCTCCAACGGCGGATGGGACGCCTGTCGCGGATCATGGTCGCGGCCGGCGTCGGAATCACGGTGCTCCTCTTCTGCGAGATGCTCTGGGACGGCGCGCAGGCCCACGAGGCGTTCCTCGTAGGCGTCTCGGTGGCCGTCGCCGCGGTGCCCGAGGGGCTGGCGGGCACGATCACGGTCGCCCTCGCGGCCGGCGCGAGACGGATGGCGCGACGACGCGCGATCGTCCGTCATCTCGCCGCCGTCGAGACGATCGGCGCCGCGACGGTCGTCGCGACCGACAAGACGGGGACGTTGACTCTGAACGAGCTTCGCGTCGTGACGGTCGAGCCCTTGCCGGGGCGAACCCCAGCGGAAGTCGTGGCCGCCGGGGCCCTGGCCTCGACCGCACAAGCCGTCGACGTGGGCGACGCCGATCCACGAATGGTCGGCGATCCGGTCGACCGTGCCTTCGTACTGGCGGCCGGGCGTGCGAACGGCGACGCGCCGCGGCGGCTGGCGCTCGTGCCGTTCGACCCCGACAGGAAACGGCTCACCGCCGCATACGCCGACGACGAGGGAGTGCGGGTCGTCGTGAAGGGGGCGCCCGAGGTGCTGATCGCCCGGGCCGACCAGCCAGAGGCGGCGCTCCGCGCGGTCGTCGACGCGAACGGGCGGCTGGCGGCCCGGGGGTTGCGGGTGCTGGCGGTTGGCGAGATCCACCTGAAGAGCACCGTCGGCGTCCCGGATGACGACCTGGATGCCCAGATCGACCTGCTCGGCGTTGTCGGCCTCGAGGATCCGCTTCGCGAGGGCGCCGTCGAGTCCGTCCGGCGCGCCCGAGCGGCCGGTGTCCGTGTGGTGATGCTCACGGGAGACCAGCCGGCCACGGCCGCGGCGATCGCCGGGCAGCTCGGGCTCGAGCGCGAGCCGCTCATGACCGGGACCGAGCTGGCCGCCCTGAGCGACGGGGAGCTGCGCGCCCGCCAGCGTGCGTACGCCGTCTTCGCCCGGGTGACGCCCGCGGACAAGCTGCGGCTCGTCACGGCCCTCCAGTCGGACGGCCAGGTGGTGGCGGTCACCGGCGACGGCATCAACGACACGCCGGCGCTCAGGCGCGCTGACGTCGGTGTCGCGATGGGCCGGGACGGAACCGAGGCCGCACGCGAGGCGGCCGACATCGTCCTCACAGACGACGCGTTCTCGACCATCGTCGCGGCGATCGAGGAGGGGCGGCGGATCGATCAGAACATGCGCGCCTTCGTCACGTTCCTTCTATCCGCGAACCTCGGTGAAGTGCTCTTGTTCATGATCAGCGTCCTCGTGGGTGCGGGCGCGCCGATGAGCGTCGTCCAAGTGCTGGGCGTCAACCTCCTCACCGATGGCTTACCGGCGCTCGCGCTCGCGTATGACCCGCTCGCCCCCGAGACGATGACGCGCGGGTTGCTGCCGCCGACCGGGCTGCTCGTCACCGGCGGGCTGCGCCGGCTGGCAGTGGTTGGTGCAATGGTCGCGGCAGCGGCCGGGGCGGCGTATGCGCTGGGCGGTGGCGACGCGACTCCGCACGCGCAGACGATGGCGTACGTCACCGTCGCCCTCACGGAGCTCTTCATCGTCTACTCGCTCCGCTCGCCGACGCGTGCCGCCTGGCAGGGCCCTCCCAACTGGCGGCTGACGGGAGCGGTAGCCGGCTCCGTCTCCGTCGTGATCCTGAGCGTCTACCTCCCCGTTGCGAACGACGCCCTCGGGACCGCGCCGCTCGGCGCCGGTGCCGCGCTGGGCGCCGCGCTCCTCGCGCTCGTGCCCTTCGCCGTCGCGGAGACCTGGAAGCTCGCGGGCAGGCACCGGTGATCTCGGCCACGCCCGCTGTGCCGGCTTCGGGAAACTACGGGTGCCTGATTCCGCGCGCCAACCGATGCCGGCCCGGCCGGGCGCGGCGATACTCGACGTATGAACTCGCGCGGTCGTCGTGAGCTGCTTCTCGTCGCCGCCGGATTCCTCGTCTACTTCGGAGTTCGCGCGGTCACGCAGGGCAGCCATGCGGCCGCCGTCGAGCACGCCCGCACCCTGATCAGCCTGGAGCGATCGCTCGGGATCTACTGGGAGGCGTCACTCCAGGCCGCGATCACCGACCAGCACTGGCTGGTCACGCTCATGAACTGGGTCTACATCTGGGGCCACTGGCCGCTCATCGCATGCGTAGCGGTGTGGCTGTTCACCCGCCATCCGGACGAGTTCCGGTTGACGCGCACGGCGTTCTTCGTGTCGGGAGCGATCGGGATGGCCTTCTTCATCCTCTACCCCGTCGCCCCGCCGCGACTCGTGAACGCAGACTTCATGGACACGGTCGCCCGCTACTCGCACGCGTACCGCGCGCTGCAGCCGCCGTCGATCGTCAACCAGTACGCCGCATTCCCGAGCCTGCATTTCGGCTGGGATCTGCTCGTCGGGATCGCGCTGGTGTCCAACGCGCGCTCGCTTGCGGGCCGCGCGCTCGGCGTCGCGATGCCGCTTGCGATGGCGTTCGCCGTCGTCCTGACCGCGAACCACTGGATCATCGACGTCGCCGCCGGGGCGGCCGTCGCCCTCATCGGTCTCGCCGTCGCCTCCCGGATCGTCTCGCACGACCGGGAAGGTTGGAGCGGCCCAAGGTACGCCGAATACACTGCAACTGATGGTTTCGCCGGCCGCCCGCCTCGACTCCCCGGACGTTCGTCCGGCCCACCCGCTCGTCCTCGCGCATCGAGCGGGTAACGACCTGGACGCGCTCCGGTCGGCAGAGGCCCTCGGCGTCGACGCGGTCGAAGCGGACGTTCACCTCTTCCGGGGGCGGCTCGAGGTCCGTCATCTGAAGACGTTCGGCCCGATCCGCATCTACTGGGACCGGTGGCGGTTGTGCGGGCCCGGAGCAGTCACCCTCGACCTCGACACGCTGCTCGACGCGGCCCATCCGGCAACCGAGCTGATGCTCGACCTCAAGGGGTTCAACCG
Source organism: uncultured Actinomycetes bacterium (assembly GCA_963821535.1). GTDB lineage: Bacteria > Actinomycetota > Thermoleophilia > Gaiellales > JAICJC01 > JAICJC01. The sequence continues at coordinate 175,517 of CAWGEC010000012.1, forward strand.
CCGCATCGGAGCCGCCGTGCTCGCGGCGCTCGAACGGCATCCCGAGGCTCGGGTGACGCTGTGCTCGAGGCACTGGGGGCACCTCACCCCGTTCGAGGGCCGGCCCCGAGTCCGCCTGGTCCGCTCGGTCGCCAATCGGGCGCAGCTTCGCTCCGTGTGGCGGCACCTGGCCTCGCGGCCGCTCGACGGCGTCGCACTTCACCGCCGCCTGGTGACGCCGGCAGTCGCGGCCGAGCTGCGGACGCGGGTGGCACTCGTGATGACGTGGCCCGTCGACACGCGCGAGAGCGCGCTTCGGCTCGCCGGATGGGGCGTGAACGGGCTGATCACCGACCGTCCGAAGGCATTGGGCAGCGCCACCTCGTGACCGCCGACATCCATCTCCTCGACGCTCTCGCAGGGTCGACGCAGCGCCTGTCCCACGTCGCTTTGCCGTGGCTTCTCGCCGGCATGGCGCTTCAGGCGACGAGCCTCGGCCTGCGCGGCTTCGCCTGGCGGAACATCGTGCGCGGCGCGTACCCGGATCGACGCGTTCCTGTGGTCGGGATGGGGGCGGCGTACGTCGCCGGTGTCGCGGCGAACGCCGTGCTCCCTGCGAAGGCCGGCGAGCTGGTGAAGATCGGGGCCGCGCGACTCCAGGTCGAGCGGTCGGAGGCCGCCACCCTGGCGGCCTCGCTCGGGGTCCTGAGCGCGTTGGATCTCGTCGTCGGCTCGATCATCACGACGGTCGTCCTCTTCACCGGCGCAGTCCCCGGGCTGGATCCCAGCCGCCTGCTCTCGATCCCGGGATGGGCGGTCCCGGCACTTGCGGCCGTCGCCGTGGCGGTCGTCGTGGCAAGCCGGGCACCGCGGCTCCGAGGCGCGCTGGCGACGGTCCGTCACGGAATCTCGGCGAGCCTGGCGATCGTGCGCCAACCGCGCCGGTATGCGCTCGAGGTCGCGGCGCCGCAGCTCGCCGCCTGGGTGTGCCGTCTCGGGGTTGCCGGCTCGCTGCTCGCCGCGTTCGGCCTGCGGCCCACGCTGGGGTCGGCTGCGATCGTCGTGGTCGCCGGCGGCCTTGCCGGGCTGATGCCGGGGAGCCCGGGCGGGTTGGGGGCGCAGCAGGTCGTCCTCGTCTATGCGCTCGGGGCAACCGCGGCCGCGGGCAGCATCGTCGCGTTCTCGCTCGGCATGCAGATGGCGCTGATGGGGCTCCAGGTCATCCTGGGCGTCGGCGCCGCGATGATCGCGGTGCGGGTCGCGCACCCGGTTCGCGCCGTACGTGCGCTCCGGGCGCTCAGCGCCGAGGCCTGACCCGCCTCGTCACGGCTGCTGAAAGCCGTCGGGCGTCCGCAGGCCGTATCCGACCGTGCGGTCGACCGAGACGTGGAGCGCCCAGGCGAGCGCGGCGGCGAGCCAGCCCTCCGGCAGCACGAGCGACGCGAGCGCCAGCGCGGCCGGCCCCCAGTAGCGGTGCAGGGCGTTGTAGAGCGGAACGGCGCGCGGATGGAGCTGGCCCTTCTCGAGGCCGGAGCCGATCCCCAGGAGGAGCGCGATGTCCGGCCCGAGCAGGAAGACGACGACGATCCACCACGGCGTGTCCGTCGCCGCGACCTCGACCGCGAGGGCGGCGACCAGGACGGCGGTGAGGGCGGCGTAGGCGATGCGTGGGCTCATGGGGTCTCCGGAACAGTACGGTTGACGGCGTCGGGCAGATTCCGCTCGAACGCGAGCGCGGCCGGCGCGGCGAGCGCGCAGGCCGCCGCCAGCCCGAGGAAGAGCTCCGTTCCGTGGCCCGCGCCCAGCGCCGCGCCGGCGATCAGCGGGCCGATCATCGGGCCCGCCTGCCAGGAGAGGCCGTAGAACGCGACGTAGCGGCCGCGGGTCTCGTCCCCGGTGAGCCGGTTCACGATCCCCGGCAGGCTGGGCGAGAGGAAGGTCTCGCCGACGCCGAACACGACCATGCCTGCGATCAGTCCGGCCGCCGCGAGCGTCCGGCTCGACGCCTGGCCCGCCGCCAGGACGACGATCCACGAGGCGCTGAAGACGAGCCCGGTGACGGCCACCGCCCGCGTCCTGCGCCAGTCTCGCACCAGCCGCAGGACGACGAGCTGCGCGACCACGATCGCCCAGGTGTTGGCGGCGAACGCGAACCCGACGATGCTGCGGCTGACATCGGCCGGCCCGGTCGCCCAGGCCGGGAAGGCCGATGTGATCTGGCTGTAGCCGGCGGCGACGAGCAGGAGGTTGATGGCGGTCGCCGCCAGGAGCCGCCTGTCGCGGACGATCGGGCCGTAGGCGGCCAGGCTCGCAACGGCGGCTCCTCCCCGGGGCTCGTCCCGCAGCTCCCGAAGCCCGATCAGGAGCGCCGCGAAGACGGCGTACGACGCGGCGTCGACCACGAACAGCACGTCGAACGCGTCCGGGCTGACCGCGAGGATCGTCCCCGCGATCAGGCTCCCGACCCCGAGGCCGAGGTTGATGGCGCCGTACGTCACGCCGAGCACGTCCTCGCGGCGGCGGTCGTCGACCGCGCGGATGAGGATCGGGAAGATCCCGACCCATGTGATCGCGAACCCGGCCCCCTGGAGGCCGGCCATGAGCACCGCGACGCCGACCGAGTGGACGGCCAGGAACCCGGCCGTGCCTGCTCCGGAGAGCGCGAGGCCGGCGATCGTCGTGCGGCCGGCCCCGAACCGGTCGGTCGTGACCCCGGCCAGGACCGTGCCCACGAAGCCCGCCGCGCCCGCCGCCGCCAGCGCGAAGCCCGCCGACGCCAGGCTGAGGTCGCGGTCCTCGTGCAGGAAGACGATGACGATGGGCAGCGTCATCCCGGTGCCGACCTCGAAGAGGAGGACGCATCCCAGGAGCCGCCAGGCGCGGGGCCCCAGCGGCGGAACCGCACTTCGGATGTGCCGTCTCAGGGCGCGTAACGCCGGTGCAGGATGATCTGGTTGCCGTCGGGGTCGCGCATGAGCGCCATGTGGCAGACACCGGTGTCGAACGTCTCCATGTCGAACTGGACGTCGTGCTCCTCGAGCTCACGGCGGGCCTCGGCGACGTCCGGGACGCGCAGGGCAAAGCCGGACTGGTTGGGGCTGAACTCGAGCCCCTGATCCTCGGGATTCCAGATCCCGAGCGTCACCTGGCCGGCCCGGTACTCGGCGCCCGTCGGCCGGTCCTTCTCGAGCGGCAGTCCGAGCGTCTCGCCGTAGAACCGCTTCGCCCGGGCGACGTCGCGGGTGGGGATGGAGATGAAGTCGACGTGCTCGACGGTGATCATGCCGGTCGCTCCTCGGTCGTTTCCGGCACCGTACCGAACCACGGGCGCCAACAACCGGGGCCAGGCACCGCATGGTGCCTGGCCCCATGGGGTTCGCCTACACCACCAGCGACCACGCCGCGGCGAGAAGGGCGATGAAGCCGCCGATCAAGACGAGGCCGATGCCGAGGCCGATGGGCGAGCCCCATCCGTACCACTGCATGCTGAGCTCCGCGTAGCGCTCGGTGTCCATGTCGTTCTGCGTCATGGTGCGTCCTTTCGTGCCGTGTCCTTCGGGGGAACGAATGCCTCCTGGAGCCCGCGCAGCCACTCATCGCTCCACGTGAGCTCGCCCGCACGGAGGTCGGAGACGACCGCGCGGACCCACTCCAGCTCGGCCGTCGCCACCGCCCGCCGGTACTCCTCCTCGAGCAGGAAGAGCCGCGGCAGCGCCGGGTTCTCGGCGACGAGCGCCTCGATCTCGGCCACGTCGGCGGCGAGCCGCTCGGCCCGCTGCTCGAGCTGGGCGCGGGCGTCGTTGGGCTCGAGCCCGAAGAGCACCGAGACTGCGGCGACGAACTCCGGGAACTCACCGCCGGTGGTGCGCAGCATCTCGCGCAGCCACTCCTCGGCCGTCTGGCGGCCGGTCTCGGTGATGGCGTAGACGACCCGGTCGGGGTAGCCCTCCGACCGGACGGTCTCGCGCACCTCGACCAGACCGTGGCGCGTCAGCCGCTCGAGCGCCTGGTAGAGGCTCGCGCGCGAGCGGACGTTGACGACCCGGTCCTTCCCGAACGCTTCGATCAGCTTCTGCATCCGGTAGACGTGCATGGGCTCCTCGACGAGCAGCCAGAGCACGATCAGGCCGAGGGACGAGCGCTGGATGGGCTTTCGGTTCGGCATTCATCGTAACCATACTAGAGAGGTTCTTTCTAGTCAATTCATAACTAGAATTCAGCCCTGCTTATGAGCCGCGGATTCCCGGATGCCCAAGCCGCGGATGACGGCGATCCTTCAGGCTGCCATGACGTCGAGCGCACATCCGATCGACGGACCGGCCCGGAGCGGCGGGAACGCCGGCCGCAGGCCCCGGCGATCGGGCGGCATCTTCTCGTCGACCATCACGCTCGGTCGCGTGGCCGGCGTCGAGATCGGCCTGAACTGGACGTGGGCAATCGTGTTCGGCCTGATCGTCTGGTCGCTCTCGGCCGTCCAGTTCCCCGACGTCCTCCCCGGTCGAAGCTGGGGGGCCTACGCCGTCATGGGAGTCACCGCGACGGCCGTGTTCTTCACCTCGCTCGTCCTGCACGAGCTCGGGCACGCGATGCAGGCCCGTCGCGAGGGCATGCAGATCGAGGGGATCACCCTGTGGCTCTTCGGGGGCGTCGCCAAGTTCGCCGGCGAGTTCCCCTCGGCGGGAGCCGAATTCCGGATCGCGATCGCCGGGCCGCTCGTCAGCCTCCTCCTGGGCCTCGGGTTCGTGGGCTGCGCCGTGGCGTGGCCGGGCTCCGGGGCCGTGCCGACCGAGCTCGAGTGGCTCGGGTACATCAACCTCGTCCTGCTCGTCTTCAACCTCGTTCCGGCGATGCCGCTCGACGGGGGCCGGGTGCTGCGGTCAGCGCTCTGGGCGCGGAGTCGCGACTTCTCGGATGCCACGCACCGGGCGACGAGGATCGGAGCCGTGCTCGCCTCGGCGATCATCGCCATCGGCATCATCGAGACCCTCGCTGGGGCGACCGAGGGCATCTGGCTCGCCGTGCTGGGGTGGTTCATCCTCGAGGCCGGCCGCGCCGAGGAGCAGCGTGCGGAGACCCGTCACGCGCTCGCCGGAGTGACCGTCGCGACCCTGATGACCCAGCAAGCCGGTCACCGTCGGAGCCGACTGGACGCTCGCCGAGGTCGCGGACCGGATCGCGGGAACGCCGCGCCACAACGCCTATCCGGCGCTCGACGACGGGACGGTCATCGGGCTCCTCCCCCTCCACGCCCTGGCGCAGACGGGCGGATCCGACCTGTGGGCACGCCGGGTGCGCGACTACGTCGTCCGCGCGGACGACGTCCCGTGCTTCTCGCCCGACACGCGGGCGATGGCCGCCCTCGACGAGCTGGTCGCAAGCGGCGTGGGCCGCGGGATCGTCCTCGACCGGGGACGGCTCGTCGGCATCATCTCGATGACCGACCTGGCTCGGGCGCTGGCGCTCGGCCGGCCGGTCTAAGGGCCGAACCCCATGGGGCCAGGCCCCGGACGGGGCCTGGCCCCGGTGGTCCGCCTAGACCCGGGCCGCCCGGAAGAGCGGCAGCCAGCTCCTCGTTCGCCCGCAGCATCTCGTCCAGGAGCTCGCCGATCTGCTCGAGCTCCAGGCGGGCCTGCATGTTGGGATCGAGCAGGAAGGCGTGCATCGCCGCGGCCGCGGTCGCCCGTGAGCGCGGCCTTCACCACGTGCTGCTGGAAGTCGACGTAGCCCCGCAGGTGGGCGGCGAGCGGCTCGGGCAGCGGCCCGGCCGAGATCGGCCGGATGCCGTAGCCGTTCACGGCCGTGTTCACCTCGACGATCGCGTCGGCGGGCAGGTTCGGGATGGCGCCGTCGTTGGGGGCGTTCACGACGAACGTCTGGTTTCGGTTCTCGACGATCGCCTCGATGATGTCGATCACCTCGATCCCCCAGTCCTCGTCGCCCGGCGGGAGGTCGGCCAGCGTGACGGCACCGGCGCCCGGCGCGGTCCACGTCGCCGCCAGCGCCTCGAGCTCGGCGACGCGGGCCTTCTCGTAGGCCATGTCGTGGGTCGTGATGCCGTAGCGCATCGCGACGCCCTGGGCGGTGCCGGCGTACTCGCCCTCGAGCCGCTGCATCTGCGGGAAGTGCTCGACCCAGTGGCTCCAGCAGTAGGGCAGCACGCCGTAGGTCTCGAGCGCCCAGGCGACGATCGGGTTGGTCGGCGTGCTCGCGGACGAGCGGCATGGCGTCGCGTGCCGTCGCGCAGGCGAAGCTCGGTGCACCGCGGCGCAGTGGTTGATGCCGGCGACCACCGGCGGCATCGCGATCTCGCCCGGCTCGACGCCGGCCTGCTCGGCCAGCCACTCCGGGCTCGCACGGATGCCCCGTGCACGAGCACAGCGCGTAGCTCCTCACCGACGGCGCGGCGACGCGCATCGCCATGCGCCTCGGTCGGGCGCCGGGTTCGTGTAGTTGAAGACGTAGCGCGTCGGGCGCCACCTCGGCCACGTTCCGGGCCACCTCGGCCAGCACCGGCGCGTTGCGGAATGCGCGCATGATGCCGCCGGGGCCGACCGAGTCGGCGACGTGCATGACGAGGCCGTAGCGGCCGGGATCTCGAGGTCGTCGCGCCCAGGCGTCGAAGCCGCCCACCGAGATCGCGGCGATCACGAAGTCGGCGCCGCTCGAGCGACTCGCGCTGGTCGAGCGTGCTGCGCACGGTGAGCGGGCTCCCCTCCCCGGCGATCAGCTTGTCGCCCAGCTCCTGCATCACGCCCAGCCGGCCCTCGTCGATGTCCATCAGCGTCACCGTCGAGTCGCGCAGCGACCCCGACTGGATCAGCCGCCGCAGCAGCAGCGGCACGAAGCTCGAGCTGCCGCCGCCGATGATCGTGACCTTGGATCCCATGGTGCTCACTCTAGTCCCATCGAGTCGTCGGCCATCGGAAGGATCGAGGCCTCGAAGATCCGGCCGGTGCGCGGCCGGGTGACCGCGTACATGACCGCGTCGGCCACCTCCTCGGCGCGCAGCATCCCGGGCAGGTCGGGGTCCTCGGGCGTGCGGCCGCGGCCCATCGCGAAGGCCGTCTCGACGCCGCCGGGCGCGAGGATCGAGCAGCGCACGCCGCGGCGGAAGAGCTCGTGGTCGAGCGAGCGCATGAAGCCGATCTGGGCGTGCTTCGACGCGGCGTAGACCGCCTCGCCCTCGGGCGCGCGCTGGCCGGCGATCGACGTGACCGCCACGAGGTCGGCCGAGGCGCTCTCGAGCAGCCGCGGCAGGCCGGCGCGGATCGTGTGGAGGAAGCCCTTCACGTTGGTGTCGATCATCTCGTCGAGCCACTCCGGGTTCAGGTCGAGGAAGTCGCCGTAGGCGCCGACGCCGGCGTTCGCGACCAGGATGTCGAGCCCGCCGAACCGCTCGACGCATGCGGCGACCAGCGCCTCGATCTGCTCCGGGTCGCGGACGTCGCAGGCGTGCGCGAGGGCGCCCTCGATGCCCGAGGTCGTCGCCGCCGCCGCGAGGCGAGCGCGACGCTGCGCCCCGCCCGCCGCGAGCGCCCGCGCCGTCGCGGCGCCGATCCCGCTGCTCGCTCCGGTCACCAGGGCGACGCGGCCCTCGACTCCGCTCATGGGTGACTCCCTTCTTCGTCAGCAGCTCGTCGGCGTGCGGCCGCGACGGCGGCACGTCGAGCGCCGGATTGCGCTCGAAGAACCCCACCGGCTTCAGCATGAACCCGATGGTCGCCACCGGCATCACCGGCCAGTCCTCGGGCCGGGGCACGTGGTGGTGGCCGAACGTATACCAGACGACGATGTCCCGGCCCGCGACGGGCCGGTCGGCGCTCGTCCACTCCGGAAGCCCCGCCCCGCCGGGGTGCTGGCTCGGGTACTCGCCGGCCGCGTAGCGCTCGCCGCGGCTCGTACGGCGTCACCCACAGATGGTTGTGGATGAAGCCGGCCCGCTTGCTCACGGGCGCGTCGGGCTGGGCGAACGGGCACGGCGTTCTCGCCGGGCACGAGCCGGTAGGCGACCGGCTCGCCGAGCCGGTGGCGCACGCCCGGGTTGACGATCTCCCACCACCGGGCCGACGCCGGGTCGAGCCGCCGCCGGGCCTCGAGCTCGGTCTCGAGCCGCCGCCGCATCGGCCGGAAGGCGTTGCCGACCGGGTTTCCCGGGCCGGGCGGAAGCGACTCCGTCCACACCTCCTCGACGGCGTTCTCGAGGCCGTCGACGTCGAGGTCGAGCCGCATGCCGAAGAAGTGCTGGTGCACCATCGCGTTCAGGCCCGGGGGCGACCAGGACGCCGTGCTCGGGGCGCACGCCGGGGGCCACGGCGCCGGTCGAGAGCACGCCGGTCAGCTTCACCTCGAACTCGATCGAGCCGTCCTGGTAGAGGTACCAGAAGAAGCCGTAGTCGTAGTTGCCGATCGCCGAGAACGACGAGATCACGAGCCGGCGCGAGCGGCGCACCTCGCCCGTGCCGTCGCGCCACTCGATGTGGCGCCAGAGGACGCCCGTGTCCTCCTCGTGCATGCAGATCGCGTTCGGGATCACGACCGGCTCGCCGGCGGCGTCGTTCACGACGGCGTCGAGGTAGACGATCTCGCCGAGGCAGTCGCAGCCGCGGGTGAGCGGCGAGGCGGCCACGCCGACCCCGTTCTCGCCGGCGTCGAAGGCGTTCTTGAAGTAGTGCGTCGGGCTGGGGTCGCCGTAGGGCACGACCATCTCCGAGAGCGACGCCCGGTGCATGATCGGCCGCAGGCGGCCGCCGTCCTCGTAGCCGACGCGGTTCAGCACGAGCCCCTCGCGCGGGGTGAAGCCGACGTGGAGCTGCCAGCGCTGCCAGCGGACGACCCGGCCCTCGACCGAGAAGCCGGGCCCCTCGGGCTGGGTGATCTCGAGCGGGGCGATGTCGTCGCGCAGCGGCGCGCCGGCGGCGGCGTCGAAGTTGCCGCTCTCCGGCGGCACCGGCACGACGCCGTGGTCCTCGACGCGCAGCACCTCGAGCGTGTTCAGGTCGACCAGGGCGATCACGCCGTCGACCGGGTGCGCCCACTCGTTGTCGCCCGGCCTCGGCTTCACGAACGCCACGCCCCGGGCGAGCCGCCGCTCGGACTCCTCGGCGCGCGCCGAAGTGCCCGGCCGGCCAGGCGTCGACCTGGATCTGCCTCGGGTCGGTGATCCCGCGCCGGGCGAGCGCCGCCTGGAACTCGGGGTGCAGGCGCAGGAGCTCCTCGGCCTCCATCAGCTCCGAGACGACGGCCATCGGCTGGACGCCCGTCCGCGTCCGCCACGCGGCGACGGCGCCGTCGTCGAGCGAGACAACGGCCTCGACCGTCTCGGCCCGGCCGCCGGTCGAGCAGCACGACCTCGGCCTCGCGCGGCGGCCGCGCGCCTCCTCCGGCCTCCCACGCGAGCACGGCGTCCTTGGCAGGCTCCTGCAGCGCGACCGTGATGAACCGGCACCGGCTCGCTCTGGCCGCGGAAGGCGTCGGAGCGCCCGCACGGTGGCCGCCACGGAGGCCACCTCGGAGGCGGTCAGGGGGTCGAGCGGATGGGCGGCGGCGCGCGTGTTGTGTTCCGTCCATCCAGTCCGTAGTATCGCGGAATGCAGCGATCCAAGCGCGTTCTCATCGGCGTCGCCGTGGCCGTCCTGACCCTCGCAGCGGCCTGCGGCGGAAGCGACAGCAACTCGGAGCTCAAGCGGCGGAGGCGGCGCGACCGAGTCGATCCGGGGCCAGACCATCACGGTGCTCGTCCCCTACGCGATGCCGCAGGAGCTGCTCGACAAGTTCACCGCCGAGACCGGCGTCAAGGTGAACTACGTCCGCACCGGCTGGGACGCGACCCACAACAAGCTCCTCGTGGCGAACCAGGCCAAGAGCTACATCGCCGACGTCGCCGAGTTCGACTGGTCGTTCACCGGCCAGTTCGCCGGCGCCCGGCTGGGTGGAGCCGCTCGACGGGCTCGTCTCGGCCTCGACGCTGGACGACCTGAAGAGCACGGACGCTGCGTTCATCTCGGGCGGCAAGACCTACGCCGCCTGCTACTCGAACGACTTCCGCGTCTCGATGTACAACACGAAGATGTTCGAGAAGGCGGGGATCACCGAGTTCCCGCAGACGTTCGACGAGCTCGGCCAGGACGTCGCGAAGCTGAAGGCGTCGGGCGTCCAGTACCCGCTCTCGATCCCCATGGCGGCGACCGAGGGCGGCGTCACGCCGTGGTACCTGCTCACGCTCGCGATGGGCGGACAGCTCTTCGACGACCAGCTCGCGCCGACGTTCTCCGACCCGAGCTCGGCCGGCTACCAGGCGCTCCAGTGGGAGGCCGACGCGGTCAAGAACGGCTGGGTGTCGCCCGGCTCCGTGTCGATGGACGACGCCGTCGCCTTCGACAAGTTCACGGCCGGCGAGACCGCGATCGTGCTCGCGACCGGCCCCGGCAACATGGCGACGGCGAACGACAAGAGCCAGTCGAACATCGCCGGCGACGCGGCGCTCGGGCTCGTGCCCGGCGTCGACGGCCCGGGCGCGTCGTTCGGCCTGCCCGAGGGCCTCTCGATCCCGGTCACGGCCAAGCACAAGGCGGCCGCCGCGGCGTTCATCGAGTGGTGGGAGCGGCCCGAGAACGCGATCGCGATCTACAAGACCCAGGGGAGCCTGCCCTGCGGAGCGTCCACGATCAAGCAGCTCGCCGACAGCGGTGAGCTTCAGGGCGGCGACGTCCTGAACGCCGGAGCTGCCGCACGTCTCGCCGCTCTTCCCGGCGGGCGCGCCGATCTGGTACTCGCAGTTCAGCTCCGACGCCCAGGGCCTCCTGAACGCGGCGGTGAAGGGCCAGATGAGCGTGGCCGACGCGCTCGACCAGCTGGCGTCGAAGGCCGAGTCTCACAACCAGTAGCGGTGCGTTTCCGCCGTAGCCGCGAGGGCGGCGACCGGGCCGCCCGCGAGACCCAGATCCTGGGGTGGATCCTCGTCGCGCCGGCCATGCTGCTCGTGGCGGCGCTGGTCCTCTATCCGCTGACCCAGGGGTTCAAGCAGAGCATCCGCTCGGGCGGGTTCCTGTTCGGCGAGGTGCCGGGCTACGTGGGGGCGCGCAACTACCGCGACGTGCTGAGCGACCAGACCTCGCGCGACGCGATGCGCCACACGGTCGAGTACGTCCTCCTGGCCGTGTCGCTCGAGGTGGTGCTGGGCATCTTCGTCGCCGTCACGCTGCACCGCGTCTTCCGCGGCCGCGGGATCGTGCTGGCGATCCTGATCCTGCCGTGGGCGCTGCCGTCGGTCGTCTCGGGCGTCCTCTGGCGGCGCGTGTTCGATCCCGACAACGGCCTCCTGAACAGCGTGCTGCTGCAACCTCCACGTCATCAGCCAGCCGCACGTCTGGCTGGCGAGCGGTCGCGGCGCGATCGTCTACATCACGCTCGTCCACGTCTGGGGCGTCCTGCCGCTGGTCAGCCTGATCTTCCTGGCCGGGCTCCAGAGCATCCCCGACGAGGTCTACAGCGCCTCGGCGGTCGACGGCGCCGGGCCGTGGCGCCAGTTCCGCTACGTCACGCTGCCGCTCCTGCGGCCGTCGGTCGCGATCGCGCTCACGGTCGGGACGCTGCTTGCGATCTCGATCTTCGACGAGATCTACGTCCTGAACGGCACCGCGCTCAACACGCGCTCGATCCTGATCCAGGTCTACAACACGACGTTCGTCGACGGCCGACTTCGCGCACGGCACGGCGCTCGCGTTCCTGCTCGCCGCGCTCACGGCCGTCCTCGGCGGCGGCTACGCGCTCCTCCTGCGGAGGGCGACGGTATGACGACCCTGAGCGGCCGGCGTCCTGAAGGCCGTCGCGGTGCTCGCGATCGTGGTGTGGTCGGTCGGGCCGATCGTGCTCGGCGTCCTCACGAGCATCTCGACCCAGCGCGACGTGCCGTCAGTCCCCTCCCACTGGCTTCCGCACGACGCCACGACGCAGGCCTACCACGAGCTGCTCCAGGGCACGAGCAGCCGGGCCGCGGGCGGCACGGTCACCGAGGCCGGCACCTTCACGCCGCTCGATGTGGAACAGCGACGCAGCTCGCGCTGCTCACGACGGCGATCACGCTGATCGTCTCGACGATGGCGGCGTACGCGTTCGGCAGGCTGCGGTTCCGGTTCGGCGGGCGCCGTCCTGGCGCTGCTCGTCGGGACGATGGTGATCCCCATCTTCGTGATCGTGATCTCGCTCTTCCAGGTGCTCGCCGACGCGCACCTGATCGACACCAAGCGCGGCCTGGTGCTGGTGTTCGTCTCGACGCTGACGCCGCTTGCGACCTGGCTCCTCTACACGCAGGTGAAGGAGATGCCGCCCGAGCCCGAGGAGGCGGCGCTGATCGACGGCTGCCGCCGCTGGCAGGCATTCGTCCGCGTGGTGATCCCGCAGATGAGCTCGGGGATCGCGGCCGTCGCGGCGATCCTCGTGCTGTCGGTGTGGGGCGAGTTCCTGATCCCGCTCCTTCTCACCTCGACGATGAACGCCAAGCCGGTGACCGTGCAGATCACCGAGTACGTCGGCAAGTACACGACCAACTACCCGATCCTGGCCGCGGCGGGCGTGCTGGCGCTGCTGCCGCCCGCGCTCGTCGCGCTCCTCCTGAACAAGCGGATCACGGGCATGCTGGCGGGGTCGTCGTGAGCGGCACGATCAGCCTGGAGGGCGTGACGAAGCACTTCCCGGGCGGGGTCGTGGCGGTCGACGACCTGAGCCTCGAGGTCGAGCCCGGCGAGTTCCTCGTCCTGGTCGGCCCGTCGGGGTGCGGCAAGACGACCGCGCTTCGGATGGTGGCGGGGCTCGAGCCGGTGACGAGCGGCCAGATCCGGATCAACGACAAGGTCGTGACGAAGCTGCCGCCGCGCGACCGCGACATCGCGATGGTGTTCCAGAACTACGCCCTCTACGCGCACATGTCGGTGCGCGGCAACATGGAGTTCGGCCTCAAGATGGCGCGGATGCCGAAGGACGAGATCCGCCGCCGGGTCGACGAGGCGGCGGCGATGCTCGGGCTGGTCGAGTGCTGGACCGCAAGCCGCGCCAGCTCTCGGGCGGCCAGCGCCAGCGGGTGGCGATGGGCCGCGCGATCGTGCGCGAGCCGGCGGCGTTCCTGATGGACGAGCCGCTCTCGAACCTCGACGCGAAGCTCCGGGTCGAGATGCGCGGCGAGATCATCCGCGTGCAGCGGCGGATCGCCGCGCCCACCCTCTACGTCACCCACGACCAGACCGAGGCGATGACGATGGGCGACCGGGTCGCGATCCTCCGCGACGGCGTGCTCCAGCAGCTCGGCACGCCCGACCAGATCTACGACAACCCGGTGAACATGTTCGTGGCCGGGTTCATCGGCTCGCCGTCGATGAACCTGATCGACGGCGCGGCTGGAGGGCACGAGCGTCGTCGTTCGGCAGCACGCGCCTCGAGGTGCCGTCCGCCGTGACGGCCGCCCGGCCGGGCCTGGCAGCCTACGCCGGCCGCGCAGATCGTGCTGGGCATCCGGCCCGAGGACTTCCGCTCAGCGGGCGACGGGACGGTCGAGCTGAAGGTGAACCGGGTGGAGTCGCTGGGCTCGGAGCTGATGGCGTACCTGGACGGCGGAGCGCCGGGCGTCGAGATCACGGCCCGGCTGGAGCGCGCCGCCCACGTCCAGGAGGGAGACACGGCGCGGCTGGCGGTCGACCGCGACCGGCTCTACTTCTTCGACCCGGAGACGGGCGAGGCGATTCGCTGACGGCGGACGACCCCGTGGGGCCAGGCCCCATCCGGGCCCTGGCCCCGGTGGTCGAACGCTTTGGGGCCTGGCCCCGGATGGGGCCTGGCCCGGTGGTTCACCGCACCAGCACGCTCACGATCTCGTGCGGGCCGGTAGGCGAGGACGATCTCGTCGCCGTCCGTCTCGAGCGGCTCGCCCGGATCCTCCAGCAGGTTGCACGAGACCGCCTCGGTGAACGGCACGCCGATCGCGCAGCCGCGCCGTGCCGCGCGCGCCGTGCGCTTCGTAGAGCCGGACGACGAGCGCGTCTGAGTCCTCTGCCCGCTTCACGGTGTCGAGCACCAGGTTCGGGTCGTCGACCGAGAGGAACGAGCGCGGCTCGGCGGCGCCTGGCGCCCAGCGGAGCGGGGTCTCGAACCGCGCCGCCTCGCCCACCACGCCCGCCTCGCGCCAGCCGCCGGCGTGCGGCATGACGGCGTAGGCGAACACGTGGCGGCCGATGTCGGCCTGCGGGTCGGGCTCGGTCGGCGCGCGCAGGAGGCTGATCCGCATCTCGTTCCCGTAGGTCGAGTAGCCGTACTTGCAGTCGGTGAGGAGCGCGACGCCGAACCCGTGCTCGGACAGGTCGGCGAACCGGTGCCCGGGCACCTCGTAGCGGGCCAGGTCGTGGCTGGTCGAGTAGTGCGTCGGCCGCTCGGTGCAGCCGAACTGCATCTGGTAGGTCGCGTTCGGGCTGCGCACGGCCACCGGGAACAGCACCTTCAGCATCGTGTGCGACTCGCGCCAGTCGACCTCGCAGTGGAGCTCGAGCCGCCGCGCGCCCGCGTCGAGCCGCACGACCTGCCGCATCGTGCTGGCCCGCCCGACCGGCCGCTCGAACGCCACCTCGGCCCGCAGCGGCCCGGTCGCCGTCACCTCGCACGACGTCGCGGGTGGGCAGTCGGCGACCGTCTCGAGGTGGAACGGGTCGACGTCCCAGGCGTCGAACGCCGTCGGGCGGTCGTCGTAGACCTGGAGGACGTTCCCCGGCCCGGCGAGCGCCTCGCGCCCGGTTCCGAGCTCGACCAGCGAGCGCAGGAGGCCGTCGCGGCCCAGCTCGGCACGCAGGAGGCCGTTCTCGAGCACGATCCCGTCGCCCGTCTCGGCGACCGAGACAGACGCCGGGCGCCGATCCGACCGCGCCGAACCCGTACGGCGGCGCCTCGACCCAGAGCCGGCTCGCCGTCCGGCCCGGCGGCGACCTCGGCCCGCGCGAACCCGATCGTGTTGAACGGCGTCGGGCCGCCGCCGTCGCCCGCGAGCGCCGCCAGCCCCGCGTCCGCGACCGCGTCCGCCCCGGCCCGCACCTCGGCGTGGTCGCGGGCCGCGTCCTCGTAGACGAGCGCGATGCTCGACCCCGGCAGGATGTCGTGGAACTGGTTCAGGAGCAGGAGCCGCCACAGCTCGCCCAGCCGTCCGCTCGGGATGCTCGGCGCCGCCCACGCGCGCGGCGAGCGCCGCCAGGAGGTCGGCGTCGTGCAGCGCCCGCTCGCCCTCCCGGTTCCCGCGCTTGACCGCAGCCTGGGTCGTGTAGGTGCCGCGGTGGTACTCGAAGTAGAGCTCGCCGACGACGGTCGGCAGGTCGCCGGCGTCGGCCTCGAGCGCGTCGAAGAACTCGTCGGACGAGACCATCGACGTGCGCGGTACGCCCTGGAGGTCGCGCACGCGGCGCAGCGTCTCGAGCATCTCCGGCGTCGGCCCGCCGCCGCCGTCGCCGTAGCCGAAGACGAGCAGGCTGCGCCCCGAGCGGTCGTGATCCTTGTAGTCGCGCGCGCTCCGGCGGAGCTCCTCGACCTCGACCGTGGCGTTGTAGGTGTCGGCGGGCGGGAAGTGGGCGAGCACCTCCGAGCCGTCGATCCCCTGCCACGTGAAGGTGTGGTGCGGCGGCGGGTTGAACCGGTTCCAGGAGAGCTTCTGGGTGAGGAAGCGGCCGATGCCGGCGCCGCGCATGATCTGCGGGAGCTGGCCGTTGTAGCCGAACACGTCCGGGTTCCAGAACTCGCGGCAGCGGCGGCCGAACTCACGCTCGAAGAACCGCTGGCCGTGCAGGAACTGGCGGACGAGCGACTCGCCTGACGGCAGGTTGCAGTCCGGCTCGACCCAGGTGCCGCCGACCGGCACCCACCGGCCGGCCTCGGCGTGGCGCAGGATGCGCTCGTAGAGGTCGGGGTTCCGTGCGCGGATCCAGTCGTACTGCTGGGCCTGCGAGCAGGCGAACCGGAACTCGGGGTAGCGGTCCATGTAGGCGGTCTGCGAGCTCCAGGTGCGCACCAACTTGCGCTGGGTCTCGGCCAGCGGCCAGAGCCAGGCCGTGTCGATGTGGGCGTGGCCGATCGCCGAGATCTGGTGGACGTGCGAGCCGTTTCGGTTGGCGAGGAGCGCCTTCAGGATCGCCTCGGCCTCGTCCCAGGTCGAGCGGTCGTCGCTCGACCCACACGTTGCAGAAGCGGTTGAGCTCGGAGAGGAGCCGGCCGGCCCACGACTCGTCGAGCCCGTGCACGGCGTCGGCCTCGAGCCGGCGGAGGACATCGAAGTCGTGGTGCAGGTCCCAGGCCCGGCGGTCGAAGCGGGCGATCCGGCAGCGGTCGAGGACGACCGGCTCGAGCGACGTGTAGGGCCGCGGCAGCTCCCCGAACTTCCCGTTGCAGGCCAGCTCGACGCGCAGGTCGAGCCGCTCGCCGCCCGCCGCGGGCTCGAGGACCGGCGCGTCGATCCGGGCGCCCTCCGGGCTCGAGTTCAGGCCCTGGACCGGCCGCCCGCCGATCCAGAGCGTCGCCTCGCTGTGGCTCACCCAGAGCAGGTCGACGCGCTCGCCGGCCCACTCCTCCGGGACAGTCGCCTCGACCCGGAACCAGTACGTCGCCCACAGCGGCCCGAACCGGTCGCCCAGCTCGGCGTCGCGGTACTCGAGCCCCTCGGCGTCCTCAGGCGGGATGCGGTCGACGGGCCCCGCGACCCGCAGCGAGTCGGGATCGCGAGCGTCCGCATGGATCAGGGCGCGGATGCGCTCGCCGACCTGGGCGATCCGATCGCGCGTGTACCGCGGATGCCGCTGCACCGGTCGCAACCCTAGAGGGTCGGATGTTTCCGCCGCGGCGCGTCGTGGGTAGCGGCGATCGGATGGGGGACCTGCGACCGCTCTTCACCGTCTGGGGCATGTGGCTCGTCCTGATGGCGGGAGCGAACGTGGCCGCCCCGCTCTACGCCGTCTACGCGGAGCGGTTCGGGTTCTCGAGCTTCGTGCTGACGGCCATTTTCACGACGTACGCCGTCGTCCTCGTGCCGACGCTGCTCGTCTTCGGGCGGGTGTCGGACCGGTTCGGGCGCCGGCCGGTCATCCTGGCGGGGGTCGATCGCCGTCGGCGCCGGGCACGGCGTCGCCTTCATGAATGCCCAGGACGAGCTGAACCGGATCGCCCCGCCGCAGCACCGCGGCGAGGTCACCGCCGCGTTCATCAGCTGCATCTACGCGCTGGTGGGCGGCGCCGTCCTGGCGAGCGGCGTGCTCGACGTCCGGGTCTCGCTCACCATCGCCGTCAGCCTGGTCGCCCTCACGCTCGCGGCGACGGCGCTCCTCGGCGCGGGCTGGCAGGTCAGAGCTCGACCCGCACGAGCGCCCGCGCACCCAGCCAGCACGTGACCGCTGCCACAGCCGCCAGGACGACGACGGCCGGCGTGGGCCCGACGACCGGCGCGGCCGCTTCGGGCAGGCGCTCGGCCACGAGCGCGCGACCGTACGCGGCGATCGAGAGCTTGGACGCGGAGGCGGCGAACGTGGCGATCGAGCCCTCCCACAACAGGATGTAGAGGACGCCGATCACGATCGGCCGGCGCGTGCGAAGCGAGAGCCAGCCCGCGACCCCGCAGTACGCCAGGGTCGCGAGGGCGACGCCTGCGACCGGCCACAGGATCGAGGACGCGTCGACGCCCCCCTTGAGGATCAGGACGGCCGAGACGACCACGCTGGGGACGAGCAGAAGAAGCGTCGCCGTCCAGGCCGCCGCGACTTTGGTCACGATCAGGCCCAGGCGCGATTGCGGGGTGGCGACGAGGTAGTAGATCGTGCCGTCCTCGCGCTCGTCGCCGAGCGCGCTCACCCCGATCACGAGCGCCACGACGGCTGCGATCGTGGGCACGAACAGCTCCTGCATCATGTGCGAGTAGAACCGGAAGTGGTGGGCGCCCTGCTTGGCGGCCACCGCGTACACGAACGCCACCAGCACCGGCGCGAGCGCCAAGAGCAGGAGCAGGATCGTCCGCCGCTGGAGCAGGAGCGCCCTGAGCGTCAGCCGGTAGACGGGGCCGATGATCACCGCCCCGCCCCCCGGGCCCGGTCGTGCAGGTAGGCGTAGACGCTCTCGAGGTCGTCGCCCACAGGCTCAATCCGCCGGATGAGCGTGTCCGTGCGCTGCGCCAGCGCCGGCAGGGCGCGGCTGAACCGCTCGACGTCGCCCGTCTCGAACTCGACCGTCCCGTCGTCGAACCGGACGGCGTCGACCGCCCCCTCGTCGACGAGCGCGCCGGCCAGCGGACGGCCGTCGCCCCCGGCCGCCACCCGGATCGTCCGCGGCCGCTCGCTGATGAGCTGACGGATCGCGCTCGTCTGGCCCTCGGCGACCAGATGGCCGTTCACGAGCACGAGCACCTGGGGAGCCATCCGCTCGACCTCGTGCAGCACGTGCGACGAGACGATCACCGTGCGCCCCTCGTCGCCGAGCCGGTGCAGCACCTCGATGATGTCGCGCCGCTGGGCCGGGTCGAGCCCGTTCAGCGGCTCGTCGAGCAGGAGCAGGTCGGGTTCGTGGGCGAGCGCCTGCGCGACCTTCACTCGCTGGCGCATGCCGTGCGAGAAGCCGCCCACCTTGCGTCCGGCGACGTCGCTCAGGCCGACCGTCTCGAGCGCCCGGGCCGCGGCCGCGGCCGGATCGGCGACCCGGTGCAGGCGCGCGATGAGCTCGACCACCTCGTGCGCCGTCAGAAACGGCCACGGCGGGCTCTGGTCGGGGACGATGCCGATCCGCTCGTACACGTCGGGGTGCCGGCGCGGCTCGACGCCGAAGATGCGCACCGCCCCGGCGCTGGGCGAGGTGAACCCGGCGCACAGCTTGAGCGTCGTCGACTTGCCGGCGCCGTTGTGGCCGAGGAGGCCGGTGACGCCCGGCCCGACCGCGAACGTCACGTCGGCGACGGCGACGGTGTCGCCGTACCAGCGCGACACGCCCGCGAACTCGATGGCCGGGACGTCCGTCACGACTCATCCCCTCGGAACCGCCACACGAGCACGAGCGCCGAGACGGCGATCAGCGCGAGCCATGTCATGACCCACGCGGAGTTCGACGGGTCGCCCGGGTCAGGAGTGACCGGATAGAGGCTCTCGGCGACGTGGATCGGGACGGCCGCGAACGCCATGAGGCGAAGGTTCTCGCCGTGCTGGACGTTGTTCGAGAGGATGCCGCCGACGATCGTCGGCACGATCAGGAATGCCAGGTAGCCGCCGATCGCGAAGGCCCGGCGTCCGGTGAGCGAGGCGATCGCGAGGCCGACGAAGGCGAAGAACAGCGCCATCGCGGTGCCCGCGGCGGCGATTCGGGGGATGTCGTGCGTGTGCGCCTGGACGTAGCCGAGCGGATGAGTCGCGAAGAGCACGTTTCCGGCGTAGAGGATCGCGGGCGGAAGGACGGTGACGAGCATCAGCGGCAGCAGGGCGGCCAGCACCTTGCCGACGACGTAGTCGGTGCGGCTGATCGCCGTCGCGAAGTAGAGCGCGAGCGTCCCGTCGCGCCGGTCCGGGCACAGGAGCTCGGGTGTGACGACGACGGCGAACACCAGGATGACGAGCCCCACGATCCCGGCGTAGTCGCTGTAGGGGAGCACCGTGGCGAGGTTGTCGTTGATGCTCGACGCGAAGAGCGCCCGCAGGCCGAGCACGATCAGCACCGGGAAGAAGGCGATCAGGGTGAGGGCGATCGGGACGATCTTCGCCTTCCAGCCGCGCTTGGCGCCGAGCGCCCGAAGCGCGCTCCAGCGCGTCATTGACCAGAGCGCCGCCAGCCGGCCGCTGCGGGGGCCGTCGTAGCGGTGAAAGCGAACGTCGTGGACCTTCCCCTCGATCACGTCAGGTCTCCGATCAGGGCGTCCTCGAGCGTCGGGCCGGCGGGGCGCAGCTCGTGCAGGCCCGGCGTCGGTGTCGGCGGCCGCGTCGCGCACGGCGCGCAGCATCGAGTCGGCATCCGGGCCCGAGACGAGGACGTGGTCGTCGCGGAGCGACGCTGCGATCCCGGCCGCCTCGAGGCGCGCCACGAACGCGGCGGTGTCGCCCGTCACGACCACGCGCGCCTCGCGCTCGCTGGCCCCGGACGAGTCGGCGAGCGTGCGCGTCGCGGCGACCCGGCCCTGGCGGAGGACGACGACCGCGTCGCACGTGCGCACGATGTCCTCGAGCACATGCGACGACATGATGACGGCGATCCCGAGCTCGGCCGAGAGCCGGCGGACGAGCGTCAGCATCTCCTCGCGCCCGGCCGGATCGAGCCCGTTCGTCGGCTCGTCGAGGATGACGAGGCTCGGCGAGTGGACGATCGCCTGGGCCAGGTTCGTGCGCTGTTTCATGCCGATCGAGAAGGTGCGGATCAGGCGGGAGCGCTCCTCCTCGAGCCCGACCTGGAAGAGCACCTCCGACGCGCGCAGCACCGCGACCCGGCGCGGTAGGCCGCGCAGCTCGCCCATGTGGACGATGAAGTCGCGCGCGGTCATTCCCATCGGGAGGCACATGTTCTCGGGCATGTAGCCGAGCATCCGCCGGATCTCGCGGGCCTGGTGGGCGGCGTCCATCCCGAGCACGCGCACCCGGCCGGAGTCGGGCGTGACGAGTCCGAGCATCGCCTTCATGAACGTCGACTTGCCGGCGCCGTTCGCGCCGAGCAGGCCGAGCGCGGGGCTCGTCACCGACGTCGACACGTCGTCGAGCGCCGTCACCTGCCCGAACCGCTTCGTCACGCCTGCGGCCTCGATCAGCGGCTGCTCGGAAGCCGTCACGCCACAATGGTAGGCCGGGCGGGGCGGCGAAGGTGGTAGTGCCGACGGCCGAGCGTCAAGCTTGGCGAACCCCATGGGGCCAGGCCCCGTACGGGGCCTGGCCCCGGTGGTCACTCGTGGGTCAGGCACCCTGGGGTCAGACCCGTTGGTGCGCCACCCGGCCGCCACGGAGCCCGCGAACCCCATGGGGCCAGGCCCCGTACGGGGCCTGGCCCCGGTGGTCACACGGCGGTCATCCCGCCGTCGGCCGCCCACACCGCGCCCGTCACGTACGGGGTCTGGTCGGAGGCCAGGAACGCCATCACCGCCGCCACCTCCTCGGGCTCGCCGGCCCGACCCAGCGGGATGCCGCGAAGCAGGGTCTCGGCGTCCGCCGGCGTGACCCAGTTCGTCATCGGGGTGTGGGTGTAGCCGGGGATGACGCCGTTCACCCTGATCCCTTCCGAGGCGTAGTCGGCCGCCATGACGCGCACGAGGCCGTACACGCCGGCCTTGCTCGAGCTGTAGGCGTCGTAGCCCGGCGCCACGCCGTACTGGCCTGTCGGCGAGCAGGTGCAGACGACGCAGCCGCCGCCCGAGGCGAGCAGGGCGCGCAGCCCGTGCTTGCAGGTGAGGAAGACGCCGGTGAGGTTGATGTCGATCGTGCGCTGCCACACCTCGAGCGCGAGCCGGTCGGCGCGGTCGTCCTGGCCGGCGAGCTGGACGCCGGCGTTCGCGACCACCACGTCGAGCCCGCCCCACTCGCCGACGGCCCGCTCGACCGCGGCCGCCACCTGATTCTCGTCGGTCACGTCGGCGAGGAGGACGATCGCCTCTCCACCCGCGCCCTCGACCTCGGCGGCGGTGCCGCTCACGGCCTCCTCGTCGCGGTCGATCAGGCCGACCCGGGCGCCCTCGGCGGCGAAGCGGATCGCCGCGGCGCGGCCCATCCCCATCCCGGCCCCGGTGATGATCGCGCGCTTTCCCTCGAGCAGTGGCATGGTCTCAGCCTTTCGGTTGGAAGGTCGTGCACTCGATCCGCACGCCGTGCGGCGGATCGCCGGCGGGGAACCCGGCCGGGCGGCCGCGGCCGCTCCCGAGCGGCGGCAGCGGCACGCCGGGCGGGCCGATCCGGCGCAGCTCCTCCTCGACGTCGTCGACGCCCAGGCAGATGTGGTGCAGGCCGTCTCCGTGCTCGGCGACCCACGCCGCCAGCGGATGCTCCGGGTCGAGCGGCTCGACGAGCTGGAGGTAGGTGTTCCCGAGGTCGAGATACGTGAGCCTGACCGGCACCTCCGGCGGCTCGTCGACGGCGACCACCTCGAGCCCGACCCGGTCGCGGAAGTGCCGAAGCGCGGCCTCCGTGTCGGCGACGACCACGGCCACGTGGTCGAGGGCGCGGATCATGGGCCGCCTCTAGCGGCGAAGGCGGCGAGCTTCGCCGACACGACCCGCTCGACGGCGGCCGACTGGGCGGCGTGGAGGGCGTTCAGTCGGCCGCCCTCGAGCACCGACGGCAGGACGTCCGCCGTGGCGCCGAGATAGGCGGTTCGCAATTCCGTGTTCACGTTGATCTTGGCCACCCCCGTCGCGATCGTTCGCCGCACCATCTCATCCGGGATGCCCGACGCGCCGTGGAGCGACAGCGGCGTTGCGATCGCCGACCGGATCGTCTCGAGCCGGTCCCAGTCGAGCCGCGGCGGGCGCGCGGTAGGTGCCGTGGACGTTCCCGATCGAGACCGCCAGGCAGTCGACCCCGGTGCGATCCACGAGATCGGCGGCCTCGCCGGGGTCGGTCAGCGCGCCGGCGGCGACCGCCGTCGCGACGTCCTCGTCGCCGCTCAGATGGCCGAGCTCGGCCTCGACCCCCGCGCCGTGCCGCCGGGTCAGGCTCGGCCGCGCGCTCGACGAACGCCGCGTTCTGCTCGTACGGGAGCTCCGACCCGTCGGCCATCACGGCGCCGGCGCCCGCCTCGAGCGCCGACTCGATCACCGCCAGGTCCGCGCAGTGATCGAGCTGGACGCAGGGCGCGGGCGTCCGAAGCCCGGGCCGCGGCGACGAGCGCCGCCAGCAGGAGGCCGCCGTCGGGGCCGATGTATGACCGTCCGCCGATCAGGAGGATCACTCCGGTGCCGGCGTCGGCTGCGGCCCGGAGCGCCGCTCCCGCCGCCTCGAGGTCGTAGCAGGTGAATGCGCCCACCGCCGTCCCCTCGCGGCGCGAGGCGAGGAGCTCCGCGAACGACGTCAGCACCTCTCTGCCGCCTCCGGCACCTCGCGCCGCACAGCGCGCACAACGTCGGCCAGGAGCTCCGGGCCGCCCACGTTGCCGGGGACGACCACGTACGCGAGCTCCGACGGAAGCAGCCGCCACAGCGCGACGCCGGGCAGGATCGGGCCGACCACGCGGGCCGCCCGCGCGCCGAGGCCGTCGCCGAGCGGTCACGGCGGCCGTGATGCCGCCCTTCGCGATCACGACGCCGGCCCGCACCCGGGCGGCGACCTGGGCAAGCGCCCACGCGACCCGCTGCTGCGCGTCCGGGCCGACGAGCGCAGGGTCGCGCTCGCGGTCGGTCGCGACCGCCGCGAGGCCGTGGCGGGCGATCCGGTCGCGCGCTGCGGCCGAGACGCGCGCGACCTCGTCGTCCCAGGCGGCCCCGGCCAGCGCGGCGACGTGCGCCGTCACGACGGCATCCGGATGCGCGCGCGCCAGCTCGTCGAGCTGGGCCGTCGAGGCCGGCACGAACGAGCCGCACACGACGAGCGTGCCGCCCTCGCCGTTCGGCGGCTCCGCGGGCGCCGACGCGCCGGCCCCGGTCAGGACGGCGGCGAAGGCCGGGGCGCACCGGACGATGACGGGGACCCCGTCCGCCTCGGCGGCCCGCAGGCCGTCGGCGATCTCCTCGAGGTCGGTCGCCGTCTCGGCGTCAGGGATGACCGCCGCCGGGCGGCCGAGCGCGGCGGCCGCGCCGAGAGCCCGCGCAACCTCGCCGGCGACGGCCCGCGAGCGGAATCTCGACAGCGTCCGAGACCGCGAATCGGCCGCCGCTTCGCTCGTCGGCCCAGGCCGCCAGGTCGGCGCTCGAGTAGGCGAGCGCCCCGTCGCGCGCGTACTCGGTGCTCGTGGAGCGGCACGCGCGCGCCGTCGCGCTCGAGCATGTGGACACCGCCGACCGTGACCCGGCCGGCCGCGGGAAGCGCGGGCACGAGCAGGAGCGGCACGCCCGCGCGGCCCGAAGCGACGACCGAGCGAAGCGCGTCGTACTCCTCCCAGACGTGCGCCCGCAGCGTGCTGTCGCCGCGCAGGATCAGGCGGGCGCCGGGGAACCGGGCGCGCGCCGCCGCCGCCGCCGACGCGACCAGCTCGGCCGCCTCGGCGCCGGAGTGGGCCCGGGCGTTCGTCAGCACGTGCACCGCCCGGTCGCCGGGCTGGACCGCCGACCACACCGCCGCGTCGCTCCAGTCGAGCACGACCGAGACGTCGCTCACCGCCTGCGTGCCGGTCGGGTCGTCGTCCAGGACGACCGTGATCACGCCGTCGCCGCCGCCCCGCGGCCATCTCGGCGGCGATCCCGATGATCGCGTCCTCCTGGCCGACCACGACCCGGCGCCTGCCGAGCTCGACGATGATCTCGCGCGGGTCGAGGCCGAAGCGCTCGCCGGCGCGGATCGCGTGCAGCAGGTAGCTGGCCGGGCACGGCCGCGTAGCCCATGGTGGCCGTGAGCCGGTCGATCACGATCGGCCGCTGCATCACCTCGGCGCGCACGACCTCGTCGGCGATGTCCTGGAGCGCCCAGAGGTCGATCCCCGTGTCGATGCCCATCCGCTCGAGCACCGCCACGAGCGCCTCGGTCTGGCAGTTGCCCGCGCCGGCGCCGAGGCCGGCGAGCGAGGTGTCGACGAGCGTCGCGCCCTCGGCGATCGCGGCGGCCGAGTTGGCGACGGCGAGCGACAGGTTGTTGTGCTCGTGCATGCCGACCGCGACGTCGTCGGGCAGAGCCGCGCGCATCGCCGCGATGCGGCGGCGGACGTCGTCGGGCAGGAACGCGCCGGCCGAGTCGACGATGAAGACGCCCTGGCTGCCGGCGTCGGCGACCACGCGCGGCTGCTTCCGCGAGGCCCGGCCCGTCGAGCAGGTGGGCGGTGTTCAGGTGGCTGTGGGCCGTCATGCCGAGCTCGCGCGCGAGCCCCAGGTGCTGGATGCCGATGTCGGCCTCGGTGCAGACGGTCGAGACGCGCGCGACGCGTCGCGCCGGCGTCGCGGGCCTCCTCGAGGTCCTGCTTCGTGCCGATCCCCGGCAGGATCGCGATCGCGATCTGCGCCCGCTCGACGACCTCGGCGGCCGCCGCGAGCAGCTCGGCGTCGGGGTGGAGCGGCCGGCCGTACTGGATCGAGCTCGCGCCCAGGCCGTCGCCGTGGCCGACGGCGATCGCCCAGACGCCGGCGCGGTCGAGCGCCGCGCGCGATCGGTCTCGACCTGGTCGACGCGGTACTGGTGCGCGATCGCGTGCGAGCCGTCGCGCAGCGTCGTGTCGACGAACCGGACCGGCCGGCTCCGCTCATGCCGGCGACCTCCGCGTGGAGCTCGGCGACCCGGACGGCCGCCGAGGTCATGATGTCGAGGTTGCCGGCGTACGGCGGCAGGTTGTCGCCGGCGCCCTCGACCTCGACCATGACGCGTCGCGAGGCCGTCGGCGATCAGCGGCGTCGGTCGTCAGCCGGTAGCCGGGCACGTAGTCGGCGACGCCCGCCACGGCCTCGCTCGATCGCCGCCTCGACGGCGTCGCGGTCGGGGTCGTCGAGCTCGGCGTAGATCGTGTTGCGCATCATGATCGGCGGCTCGGCCGGGTTCAGGATGATGATCGCCTTGGCCTCGTCGCGCGCCGCCGATCGTCTCCAGCGCCGCGCGCCGTCGCGGACGTGAACTCGTCGATGTTCTGGCGCGTGCCCGGGCCGGCCGAGCGCGACGCGACCGTCGAGACGGTCTCCGCGTACGCGACGGCGCGCGACGCGGCTGATGGCCGCGACGATCGGGATCGTGGCCTGCGCGCCGCACGTGATCAGGTTGACCTCGGGCGCGCCCGCGTGCTCGTCGAGGTTGACCGGCGGCACGACCGCCGGGCCGAGCGCGGCCGGCGTCAGGTCGACGCTGCGTGATCCCGCGCGCGGCCAGGAGCCGGGCGTGCTCGGGATGGGCGTGCGCCGAGGTCGCGTCGAACGCCAGGTCGATGCCGTCGACCAGGTCGAGGAGCGCGGCCAGGCCGCGGTCGGTGACGACGTGCCCGTGCTCGCGCGCCCGCCGGAGGCCGTCCGACTCCGGGTCGATCCCGGCCACGCCGGCCAGCTCGAGAGCGGGGCTGCGCTCGACCTTGATCATGCAGGTCGGTGCCGATGTTGCCGGAGCCGATGATCGCGACGCGCAGCGGCCGGCGGTCCGGGCTCATGCCGCGCAGCGGGCTGCGGGCCCGGCGCATCGCGCCGGGCAAGCGGCATCCGCCGGAAGCGGTCGAGCCGGAAGGGCTCGAGGAGCGAGCGGCCGGCGCCCGGTGGTGATCATCTCGGCCAGCAGCCCGGCCCGCAGTCGGCGCCAGCGTGACGCCCTGCATCGCGTAGCCGGTGGCGATGTAGGTGTTCTCGAGGTCGCCGGCGCGGTCGAGCATCGGCAGCCCGTCGGCGGTGATCGGCCGCATGCCCGCCCACTCCGCCTCGATCTCGGGCGTCTTCCACGGCAGGAACGACTGCCTGGCGCCGGCCACGATCGAGGCGATCCGGCGCCGGTCGAGGCGGTTGTTGATGCCGCTGAACTCCATCGTGCCGCCGATGCGAAGGCGATCGCCGAAGGGGGTGCAGCCGACGTGGACGTCGACGAGCAGGATCGCATGCTGCGGGCACGACGCTCGGCCGGATCGAGAAGCTGTAGCCCTTCCCGGGCTCCATCGGGATCGGGATCCCGATGGAGGCGCGCGAGCGGCGTCGTCCAGGCGCCGGCCGCGAGCACGACCGTCCCGGCTTCGAGGTCGCCGGCCGCGGTGCGCACATGGGTCAGCCGCCGGCCCTGCTCTCACGAGCTCGAACACCTCGGCGCCCTCGGTGATCTCGACGCCGTCGCGCCGCAGCACCGCCGCCAGGCCGGCGGTGAACGTGTCCGACCTGACGTGCCAGTGCTGGCGGATCAGGAAGCCGGCCCGCACGACCGGGGCCAGCGCCGGCTCGAGCTCGTGGAGCTCGTCGCCGACGACGATGTCGTCCGGCAGGTCGTATCCGATGCTCGCGCATCGGGGTCAGCTTGCGGAGCTCCGAGCGGGCGTCGTCGGGGCGCTGCGGCGGCGAACACCATCCCCTGCTTGTGGAGCTCGAACTCGACGCCGTCGGCCCGCATCTCCTCGACCAGGTCGAACACGTCGTGCCCGAGGCGCGCGATCGCCGCGGTCCCGTGCGCGTGGTCGCTGCTCGTTGCAGTACGTCCGGAACCGCAGGAGCCACGGCGCCAGCCGATGCAGGTCGCCCGGCTTGAAGTAGAGGGCCGAGTCGCGGTCGAAGAGGGCCCGCATGCCGTACAGCGTGAGCCCCGGCTCGGGCAGCGGCCCGGCCTGGGCGGGGCACAGCCAGCCGCCGTTTGCGAACGACGCGCCGGAGCCGACCCGGTTGCTCTCGACGACCGTCACGTCGTGCCCCTCGCGGCGCAGGTAGTAGGCGCAGCAGAGGCCGGCGACGCCGCCCCCGACGATGACGACGCGGTCGCTCACCGGCCGGAGCCCGGAAGCCCGACTGTGACCTGGAGCTCGATCAGGATGTCCGGGACGGCGAACTGCGTGACGACCGTCGTCCTGGCCGGGCGGGGCGGCGCGAACCGCTCGGACCAGATCCGGTTCCAGGCGGGGAAGTCGGCCCCATCGGCCAGGAAGGCCTCGATCCGGATCACGTGCTCCCAGCCGGCACCGGCCGCCTCGAGCACGGCGCCGATGTCGCGCAGGACGATCTGGGCCTGCTCCTCGAAGCCGTCGCCCACGATCTCGAGCGTCGCGGGGTCGACGGCCGCCCGGCCGGAGAGGAAGAGCAGGTCGCCGAACCGGACAGCATCGGCGATCACGGGCTCGCTTCCACCCATGCTCGAGCCGGCACCGAGGGTGATGTGCTCGCGGTCGGTCACTGGAGCTCCAGCCGCCGCCGGTGAGCTGGTCTGATCACCCGCTGAACGTAGCACACCACGGGCGGCTGGTCTATCCTAGTGCGATGCAGGAGCCGATCTCCAAGGTCGCGCTGTCGCCGGCGCCGCGCCGAAAGCTGACAGAGACCGTTGCCGAGCAGCTCCTCGCCGCGATCCGCGAGCTTGCCCCCGGGTACGAAGGTGCCGTCCGAACGTGAGCTGACGAAGCGAGCTCGGCGTAGGGCGCTCGACCGTCCGCGAGGCGCTGAACGGGCTCGCCATGCTCGGCGTCGTCGAGATCCGTCACGGGCAGGGCGTGTTCGTTACCAGCGAGCCCGCCGCAGTAGTCGAACGAGCCTTCGGCGATCACCGCCGCGCTCGAGCGCGGAGTGACACACGAGTTCATCGAGGCGCGCCTGATCGTCGAGGTGGAGGTCGCGCGGCTCGCCGCCAGGCGGCGCACCGACGAGGACCTGGCGCGGCTCGCGGCCGCGCTCGAGGTGCAGGAATCGCGGCTGCGCGGCGACATCGACGCACTCGTCGACGTGGCGGCGTCGTTCAACGTCCTGCTCGCGGCCGCAGCGCACAACGAGGTGCTGCGGAGCGATGATCCAGTCGTTCGTGTCGCTCATGGTCGAGCGCGGCCCGCGCATCTACAGCCTCGAGGGATTCGGCGAGTGGGACCTCCAGGAGCACCGCGGGCTCTTCGAGGCCGTGCGCGATCGCGACGCCGACCTGGCCGCCGAGCTGATGCGCGAGCATATCGAAGAGCTCGCCCGGCGCTACCGCGTCGTCGGCGCCGCGTAACGCCTCAGTCGTCCCACGTCTCGACTTCGAACGAGCGTGAAGCCGTGGTCGACGTTGGTGTCGCCCACGAAGAAGTTGAAGCCGACGCCGGGCGCGCCGTCCTGGAACACGTCGTCGGTCGCCGAGATGACCTCGACGCCGTTCACGTAGCCCTTGAAGACGTTGCCATCGACCGTCGCCTCGACCACGTCGCCGTCCTTGACGCCGAACTCCGCGCCGATGCGCTTCTCCAGCGAGGTGAAGTCGCCGATCGCGCCGTTCCAGCGCACGATCTCCGCATACCCCTCGTCGGTCTTGAGCGCGCGCCAGAAGACCTCATACCCCGTGCAGCTGTTTGGCGTGATGGTGCTCCGGAGGCGGAGCTCGACCTCCTGGAAGTACTCGTTGGTGGGGTTCCTGCAGAACACCGTCGCCTTGGCGTGCTGGTTTCGCCCCCACTCGCCTGACAGGACGGCGGTCGGATCGTCGTAGTCGCCCTCGGCGGCGCCCTCCTCGGCGCCGGCCCCGAGGTCGCTCTGCTCGGCGCGCTTCTCGGCGGAGTTCATGCGCGAGACCTTCCCGAAGACGCGGCCGTCCCTGGTCATGACGTCGATCCAGTCGATGCCGTCGGTCTGGCCCTGGACCCACATCCCGTCCTCGGAGAGCGGATCCTCGTCGCGCTCGAACTGCGTGCTGTACGACCTCACAACTGTCCGCTCCGTCATGCGTTCGCTCCTTCTGGAATGGTGCTGTAGGCGGCCCCGAACGCCGGCCCGACGCCCGCGGTCGCGCTTCCGTACCTGGCGAGGATGGGCCACACGTCGACGATTCGGTCGTCGTGGACCACGTAGTACATGTCGTAGAAGTTCACGGTCGTCGGCGAGTAGCCGGGCATCAGCTCGACGCGGTCGCCGACCTCGAGCGTTCGAGTCCGGCGCCAGGTCGAGCGCGGTGTGCTCCTCGTGGATGAAGTGCTCGCCGTGCTCATACCGGATCACACCTTCGCCGGTCACGACCTCCGGCAGGATGCGGTCGATACCGATCGACTTGCGCCCGCAGTCGAGCACCGCCATCGTGCCGCTCCTCGAGATGATCGTCGCGAGCACGGTGAGCGCCGGGTCGAAGCCCGGCGCGAGCTTCGTATGGAACGCATCGCTGAAGATGTACGAGCCCGCGTGGATCTCCGTGTAGCGCGGGTGCGCACCGGTCAGGTCCCAGGTGCCGAGGCCGCCGCCGGCGACGATCTCCGTGGTGAGGCCGTGACGGTCGAACTCGTCGACCACCTCGACCAGGGCGTCGTTCGCCGCCCTGCACTTCTCGATCCGGACGGCCCGGTCCGGCTCGAGCATGCAGTGCCCCTCATAGCCGAGGACGCCGCGCAGGCGGAGGCCGGCAAGCCGCTCCACGAGCGCCGCCGAGGGCGACCGCCTCGGGCACGCTGCGAACGCCGCAGCGGTGAAGGCCGACGTCGTACTCCACCAGAACGCCGATCTCGCTGCCCACGCTCCGCGCAGCTTCGGAGAGCTCCTCGGCGTTGTGGGCGCTCTCGACCGCCACGATCACCTCCGCCAGGCCGCCGAGCCGGGCCAGCTCGGCGGCCTTGTGGGGGCCGACCGCCTGATTGGCGATCAGGAGCGGCGAGAGGCCGGCGTCGATCATCGCGCTCGCCTCCCAGACCGTGGCCGTCGTGAGGCCGATCGCCCCGGCCTCGAGCTGCATCCGGCCCAGCATCGGGCTCTTGTGGATCTTGGCGTGCGGCCGCAGGCTCGCCGGCAGCGGGTCCATGCGCCGCTTCATCTCGGCGATGTTCCGCTCGCACCGTCGGCAGGTCGAGGATCAGCGCCGGCGTCGGCGGCGCATCGCGCGGACTGCCGATGAGCCGGCGCGCGATCTCGAGCCGCGGATCAGCGCTCCCCATATCCCGCGATCTCTGAGGCGGAACGTCTTGACGTTGTGACGTCCGGGAACCATGCGTCCCCCAGCCTCGATACAGCTGAATGTCCCGGGCTGTCGTGGCGTCGGCGAGACCGCGCTCTCGCCGACGTACCGCCGCGTTGGTCAGCCCCGAAGGAGGGGGCTCGTGGGGGAACCATGGGTTCCCCCACGTTGAAGAACTGGTCGGTGCTGGAGCTCGTCTGTCGTCTCGATGCGCTCCTCGACGATGGCGCCCGCCTTGGCCAGCCACCCCTCCTCGCCGCGCGACCTGAACCAGAGCAGCACGCCGATCCCGGCGATCAGCCAACCGGCGCAGATGAACGGCGACCAGTTGTACGGATGCGCCGGGAACGGGTCGAACGACTTGTAGAGCGAGTAGATGAGCACGAGGCTCGTGCCGATCGGGAAGATCGCGTGGAAGATCCAGTTGAACTCGCTGCGGGCCTCACGCCAGTAGTAGAGGACGACGCCGAGGTTCGCGACGATGTAGACGAAGATCACCGAGATCACGAGCACGAACCCGAGGAACAGGATGAACGTGTCGGCCGGGCCGAGCCACTGTCCGAGCCCGAGCCCGAGCACGAGCGACAGCACGAACTGCGCGGTGATCGCGTGGGTCGGGGTCTTCCGCTGCGGATGGACCTCGGCGAACGCCGACGGCAGGACGCCGCTTCGGCCCATGCCGTACCACATGCGGGTGGCGACGTTCTGGCAGGCCAGGCTCGCGCCGATCACCGACGTGAACATCGCGAGCAGGGCGAGCCACCACAGGCTCCCCCAGAACCGATGCGACAAGCACGAGCGCCGGCAGCTCCTCGGACGTGGTCAGGTTGGTCAGGTCCTTCGTCCCCCACCCGATGACCTGGCCCCAGATCACGAGCACCAGCATGAGGCCGACGATCACGATCGACGCCATCGTCGCGCGGGGCACGTTGCGGCGCGGGTTCTCGGTCTCCTCCGCCAGCGGGACCGCTGCCTCCCAGCCGGTCAGCCCCTGAACCGTGAAGACAATGGCAAGCGAGAACCCCGTCGCGGTCGCGATGTCGCCCGGGTTGAAGCCGTAGGTGAACGACTGGAGCGTGAACCCGCCCGGCCCCGGGTCGACCAGGCCCCACAGCCCGAGCGCGAGCACGATCAGGAACTCGGCAGCGCCGACGACAACGATCGTCTCGATCGAGAGCGCGATCCCCGAGTAGCCGATCGCGGCGATCATGGGAGGCCGACGATGACGAGCATCCACCAGTGGAACCATGTCCAGTCGTAGTTCGACTGGAACTCGCCCTCGAAGATCAGGCCCAGGAACGCCAGTGCCGGCCCGGCGACAATCGGTGAGTAGAGCGCGTACATCCATCCGGTGAGAAAGCCCAGACGCGGGACCGACGGTGCGGCTCACATACGTGTAGTAGCCGCCGGCGGACGGAAACTTCTTCGCGAGCTGGACGAGACACATGCCCAGGGCGAGGACGATGATGAACCCGATCAGGTATGCGAGCGGAGCGTGCGCTCCGGAGAACCCGACGATCGTCTGCGTGAAGAAGAACGCCGCGATCGCCGGAGCGATGTGCGTGACGTTCTGCATGATCAGCTCCGACGAGCGTGACGGCTCCCGACCGCAGTTGCGTCTCCGCAACCCATACATCACCGGGCGTCTCGACGAAATCAGGGCCTGCAGGTGTGCCTTCGTCCGTCATACCTCTCCTCTCCGTATTCGGGCGAGTGCTGCACGTATCAGGGGTTTCGGGACCACCCGGCTCACTGGTCTGATCACCGGCTCAGGCGATATTCTCAGAGGCCGATCCGGTTTGTCAAGCGAGTCGGCCAGGCGAAAAACCCGTGGGGCCTGGCCCCGTTCGGGGCCAGGCCCCGGTTGTCGGCTCAAAGATAGAGCGCGCCCTCGGGCAGCACCTGGCCGCCGTCGATCACGATCGTCTGGCCGGTGATGTAGCCGGCCTCCTCCGAGGCGAGAAACCGGACGGCCCAGCCGACATCTGCGGGCTCGGCAAGCCGCTTCATCGGGATCGACTTGATCATGTCGCTCACGAACTCCTCGCCGAACTGCTCGATGCCCGGAGTGCGGACGTTCCCCGGCTGGACGGCGTTCACGGTGATGCCGTCGCCGACCACCTCGAGCGCGGCGCTGCGCATGAGGCCGAGGATCGCCGCCTTGGACGCGGCGTAGTGGGCGAGCTCGGGCGCGCCGACCAGCGGCCCGGTGATCGAGGACGTCAGGACGATCCGCCCGTATCCCCGCCGTCGCATCGAGGGCAGGCACGCCTGCACGGTGTGGAGGATGCCCTTCACGTTGATGTCCATCACCCGGTCCCAGTCGGCGTCGACCATCCGGTCGATCGCGACCGAGGGGTAGATGCCGGCGTTCGCGGCGACGATGTCGATGCGCCCGAGCCGGTCGAGCACCTTCGCCGCCATCGCGTCCATCGCGGCCCGGTCGACGACATCGGCCTCGACCGCGAGCGCGCACCCGCCCTCGGACTTGAGCGACTCCGCGGCCCGCTCCGCCGAGGCGATGTCCACGTCCACGACCACGACCCGGGCCTGCTCTTGCGCCAGCACCTCGGCGATCCCCAGGCCGACGCCGCTGGCCGCTCCGGTCACCACGGCAACCCGTCCCTCAAGGCTCTTCATGCGCGCCCCTCCTCACTGGTCCGCTGAGCAGCCCTGTAGGATGGCGGAGCGGGGGACGCCATGTCAAGCATCCGGAGGAGACGATGACCGAGAGCCCGGTCTCGAGAGCGATCGCCGAGCGCGGCGTGGCCGTCGGCGCCATGCTCTACGAATTCGACACGCCGCGCGTGATGCGGATCCTCGCATCGGCCGGCGTCGACTTCGCCCTGTTCGATCTCGAGCACACCGCCTGGGACGCGGGGACGCTGCGCACGCTCTACGCCACCGGCCTCGGAACCGGCGTCTACCCCATCACCCGGGTCGTCCGGGCCCAGTACACGCTCATCGCCACGGCGCTCGACGCCGGGTCGCGCGGCATCATGGCGCCGATGCTCGAGTCGGCCGACGAGGCCCGGCTCCTCGTCGAGTCGGCCAAGTTCCCACCGGTCGGGAGGCGCGGCTTCGGCGTGATCATGCGCGACGAGCTGGAGGGCGGGCCGGCCGCCATGACCGAGCGCGCCAACCGCGAGAACCTCGTCATCGCCCAGATCGAGTCGCCGGCCGGCATCGAGAACGCCGACGCGATCGTCTCTGTCCCCGGCGTCGACGCCGTGTGGCTCGGGCAGTTCGACCTCTCGCTCTCGCTCGGCATCCCCGGCGAGTTCGGCCATCCCCGCTTCACCGAGGCGGTCGACCACCTGCTCGACGTCTGCCGGCGGCATCAGAAGCCGCTCGGCCAGATGATCGCCTCGACCGCCGACGGTGCCGCGGCGGCGGCCCTCGGCTTCCAGATCCTCGCCTACGCCGACGTGTGGGTGTTCGAGAACGCCCTCCGCGACGAGATGGGTGCGCTCCGCCGGACGCTTACAGAACAGCGATCGGGTTGAACGGCGACCCCGTTCCGCCCTGGATGCGAAGCGGCGAGCACATGACGAGGAACTCCCACCGCCCCTCCTCCTCGCAGGCCTTCGCGATGTCCTCCAGCTGGAGGCTGTCCGACACGACCATCCCCATCGCCGTCACCTGGAGCGGATGGATCGGGTACAGCATGCCGTCCACGGTGCTCGGGACGGTCTCGCCGTCGCCGTCGGGCAGGAACGCGGCGATCCCGCGCTCGTGCATCCACGGGATCGTGTCGACGTGCAGGCCGGCCTTCCCCTCGCCCGTGTAGCCGTTGTCCCAGGGCCCGAGCTCGAGCCGGCGGCGGTGGTGGCCGGTGCGGAACACGAAGATGTCGCCCTCCTCGACGCGGACGCCCTGGGACTGCTCGACCGCCTCGAGCTCGGCGCGCGTCACGGCCTCGCCCGGCTCGAGCCAGGGCACGCCGCGGTGGCGCGGCACGTCGTAGAGGACGCCGCGCCCGATGACTCCGGTCGCGTAGTCGTCCATGTCGAGCACCTGGGCGCCCTTGCTCTTGACCGTGTCGGCCGAGCGGCCGCCGTACAGCTTGCCGTCGTAGGAGATGTGGTTCAGCGCGTCGATGTGGGTGTGGCAGTCGCCGTGGCTCTCCATGCCGAGGTAGCACATCGAGAACCGGAGCTTCCCCGAGCCGATGTCCCAGTCGTGCATCTGGGTCATGTGGTGGACGGCGGGGTTGGGGTTGTCGGGGCCGGCGACCGTGTTGATCGGGATGGCCATCGAGACGTGGCGGCCCGACTTCACGAGCCCGCACGCGCGCCGCACGTGCGCGGGCGTCAGCAGGTTCAGGGTGCCGCGGATATCGTCGTCACCCCAGCGCCCCCAGTTCTTGACGGATTCGAAGATGGACTCGAACTCCTCGAGGGACACGTTCGCGGGTCGACGTTCGATGGTGCTCATCCGGCCACTCCCCTTGCTGTCGATGTCCGTCGACCGCAGATCGAACAGCACCGCGCCCGAGCCTGTCAAGGACGGACCGGCGCAGCGGCGTCTCTATGCGCGCGTGGCCCGGGCCCGGAACGAGATCTTGAACGTCGCCCCCTGGCAGGCGTTCGCCACGGTGGACGGCATCACGACCTGCAGGGTGAGGGCCTTCTGCTTGTGCGCCCGGATGGAGAGGCGGCGGAGGCCGGCCGAGGCGATGCTGAGGTTGGCCGCCGTGCCCGTGCAGCCGGCCTTGGTGGTCGCCGCGGCGACCTTGACCGTCGGTGCTGCCACCTGGATCGCGAACGCGTAGGTGTTCGTGATCGTGATCTTGAGCGGACGGCTGGCGCCCGGGTAGAGGCCGGTGACCGGCAGCGCCCTTCACCCCGAACCCCTTCTTCACCGATGCGATGAGCTCGAGGTCGCGGCCGTCCCGGCCCGTGTGCCTGGCGTGCGTCACCGACGCGACCGCGGCGGAGGCGGTGACGAGCGCGATGAGGAGAGCGATCAGGCGCATGGCTACGGAGAGAAGGTGAAGGTCGTGGATGTGGTCGCCGTGTTGCCCGCGGCGTCCGTCGCGACGGCCCGCAGCGTGTATCCCGTGGCGTTCGTGAACGCCGCGGCGCCCATCGGGAGCGACCACGACGGGAGCGCGAGGGTCGCGCTCGAGAGCACCTCGGTCGCCGACGAGAACGTCAGGAGGCCCGGGTCCCAGTAGAGGCTCGGAGCCGCCGACTGCCGGAAGCTGGCCTGCACCTTGGCGACGCCGGCGGTGGCGTCGGTCGCCGTGCCGCAGACGTCGGCGATGCCGGCCGTCGCGCAGCCCGCGGCCCAGCCGCCCGCGTACCCGGCCGTCGGGAACGTGATCGACACGGTCGGCGCCGTGTTGTCGACGATGACCGTCTGGTTCGACGTGGTCGTCGCGTTGCCGGCGTTGTCGGTCGCGGTGAGCGTGTAGGTCTTGGAGCCGGCGCTCAGCGTCGCGTTGGCCGTGGTTGCGGCGCTCGTGTAGCCGTGGGCCACGCCGCCCGCGCTGCACGACGCAACGCAGGCCGGCATCGCCAGGGCCGTCTGGCCCGTGGTCAGGTTGCTGGCCTTGGCGGTGAGCTTCCAGATCCCGCTCGCCGCGTCGCTCGGGTCGCCGTAGACGACGTAGTCGCGGCCCTGGCTCACGTAGCCCGGCACATTGGTCACGACCGTCGCGACGGCGGCTCCCGAGACCGTCGGGGCGGTGTTGTCGGCGGTCGCGCTGCCGTTGGTCGTGCCCGCGTTCCCCGCGTTGTCGGTCGCCGTGACGGTGAAGCTCACGGCGCCCGCGGCCAGCGTCGAGCTCGCAGTCTTGTTGGCGCTCTTGTAGCGCGTAGGTGACGCCGCCGATCGTGCAGCCGGTGGCGCACGCCGAGAGCGCGAGCGCGGTCTGGCCGCTCGTGATCGTCGAGACGTTCGCCTTGACCGTGAAGATGCCGCTCGCCGCGTCGGTCGCATTGGCATAGACGTTGTATGCGCCGCTCTTCCGCAGCCAGCCGGGGACGCTGGTCGTGGTCGTCGCGACGGCGAGCGCGGTGACCGTCGGCGCCGTGTTGTCGACCGCCACCGAGAACGAGCCCGTCGTCGCCCCCGATGCCTTGTCGGTGGCCGTCACCGTGAACCCGATCGAGCCGGCGCTCAGCGTGCCGGCGGTCTTGCTCGAGCTCTTGTAGCCGTAGGTGACGCCGCCGATCGTGCAGCTCGACGCGCAGGCGCTCAGCGTGAGCGCCGTCTGGCCGGCGGTGAGCGCGCTGACGTCGGCCTTGACCGTGCTGATGCCGCCGGCCGGCGCGCCGCCGTCGGCGGCGTTCGCGTAGACGATGTAGCTGCCGCCCGACTTCACGAAGCCCGGCGTGCTCGATCGCGCTCGTCAGCGACGGCGGCGGCGCTCACGGCCGGGGCGGTGTTGTCGACGGTGCCGGAGACGGTGAACGTGCCGGTGCCGCCCGCCTTGTCGGTGGCCGTCACGGGGAACGAGAGCGCTCCCTGCGCGACCGGCGACCCGGCGGTGGTCACGGCGCTCTTGTAGCCGTACGTGACGCCGCCGATCGTGCAGCTCGACGTGCACTTGGGGAGGGAGAGCGCGGTGACGCCTGCGTTCAGCGCGCTCACGTCGGCCGTGACCGTCGCGATGCCGCTCGCCGGCGAGCCGCGCGTCGGACGCGCTGGCGTAGACGACGTAGGTGCCGCCCTGGCGGACGTAGCCGACACCGGATGTCGCGGAGGCGACGATGACCCCGGCCGACACCGTCGGGCTCGTGTTGTCGGCGATGACCGAGAACGAGGTCGGCGTGCCCGTGTTCGAGGAGTTGTCGGTGCCCCACACGGTGAACGACGTCGTCCCCTCGCGTGAGGCCGGCATCGGCGGTGACCGGGGCGCTCGACCACGTGTACGTCGTCGACCCGATCGTGCACGACGCGACGCAGGGTGTGAGCACAACCGACGTCGACCCCGCCGCCAGCGCTGACACGTCGGTCAGCGCCGAGGCGACTCCGGTCCCGCCCGGATCGGTGATCTTCGCGTAGACCACGAACTGGCCGCCGGCCCGCACGCCGCCGGCCGCCGCGGTCATCCCGACCGGGGCGATCGTGGCGCTGTTCACGCTCGGGTGCGTGAAAGTCGGGGCTGGCCTGCGCGACACCGCTCCCGCTCGCCGGGAACGGTCCACGATGCCACCGCCGGCGCCGCCGTGGTCACGAGAACCACGGCGACGACGGCGAGAGATCGGGGGCGGGCCACGCCCCTGAGGCGGGCCGGCAGCACGGCGTCGGGCCTAGCTGCTCGCGGCGGTCGCGGTCAGGTACAGCGTGAACGAGGCGCCCTGGCACGGGTCGCCGGCGGCGCCGCTCATCGAGACGGCGTCGGTCGCGTCCACGTCCAGCGTGTCGTTCGCCGGGATGTCCCAGCCGGAGCCGCCGTTGTTCTGGGACGCGAACGAGAGCGTGCTCAGGTCGCAGCCGCTGTGGCCGGCGTCGACCGAGAAGCCGTTCGTGCCCTGGCCCGTGTCGAGCGCGATGCTCGAGACGTGGACCGGGAACGGGTTGTCATTGGCGATCGTGGTCGCCACGTCGGCGCCGCCGTTGGGGTAGAGCGCCGTCGCCGGCGTGCCGGGCGTGAGCGTGAGGGTGGTGGCGGTCGCCGCGGAGGCGGAGCCGGTGCCGCTGCCGCTGACCGACCAGGCGCCGTAGGCCGCGACGCCGGCGACGAGCAGGCCCGTCACGGCAACGGCGGCAAGGCGCGAGAGATGAGTGCGAGTCATGGGATCCTCTTGGGGGGAAGGGGAGCACGTTGTCCGCTCGGGCGAGCGGACATTCCTCTCAAGATCGGGCATATTGGGTAGCCGCGCATGCCACAGAAAGGGGATCCGCCCAATTCGCAACTCTGCCGCAGAACGCGAGGCACCCCTCCCCAATAGCGGGGATGACCGCACGTGGAACGCACCAGCCTACTTGTGGCCGTTCACGCGGTCCGGGTCCGGCACGACCATGACCGGGCAGTGCGCGTGGCGGACGACGTGCGTGGCGACGCTCCCGAGCAGCGCCGCCGCGAGCGGCTTGTGGCCACGCGATCCCATGACGATCAGGTCGGCATTCCGCTTCTCGGCGAGCCTGCAGATCTCGACGGCGGCATTGCCGGCGACGAGGTGCGTCTCGACCTGGATGCCGCCCCCGGCGGCGCGCGCCTTCGCGTCCTCCAGGATCCTGGCGGTCGAGTCGCGACCGGCGTAGAACACTTCCTCGGACATGTACGTGGGCGCCCCGAGCGTGCCGTTGGGCGGCGCCGACCACGCGCCGACGAGATCGAGCGTGGCGTTCGATGCGGCGCCTCGGCCAGCGCCTGCTCGACGGCCGCGTTGGCCGAGGGTGATCCGTCAGTGGCTGCGATGATCGTGGGCATGACTCCCCTCGCGCCGTCCGGCCTTGCGGTGCAGGGCTGCGGGTCGGCCGGGGTAGTAGATGCTCTCGTGCCCGGTCCTGCCACCGCACACGGTCGCGACTTGACCTCGAGGATCTCGGCATCACGCGTCGGCTCGCCCTCGTGATGGCTCTGGATCACGAGCCGGTCCCCCACTTCGGCCTTGCGGTGCGCTGGGATTGGCGACGTCTGGCCCTTCCCCGCCATCATGATCCAGGGGCGCGGCCCGGCATCGGGGCGTCCACGAAATTCCCGTGCGGTGAAGTACGGTGGCGGGGCCGGTCACGTCCGGGCGAGCCGGCGCCTGCGATTCCACCGCCAGAGCTCGTCTGCGCCCCAGACGATGAACGGAAACGGCAGGACCAGCGCGAGGTCGTCCAGCGGCGGCGGCTGGGTGCCGAACAGGTCGCGAAGCGGGGGCACCCAGAGCAGCGCGGCGGTGAACGCGAGCTCGAACGCGATTCCCCAGAGCAGGAGATGATTGCTGAAGACGCCGATGGAACGGAGAGACGCATGGTCGGTGCGCGCGGCAAATGCCGTCCCCACCTGACAGGCGACGATCCCGACGAACGTCATGGTCGTCGCCTCGAGGTACGCCTGGTGCAGGGGCGAGCCGGCTCCGACGGCGATCGCCCGGGCTCCATCCGGCCCGGGTGAGCGTCACCAGGAAGCCGGCGGTGACAAGCACCGCCGAGATCAGGCCCAGGAAGAGCCAGGCGCGAACCAGCATGCCGGGACGAACCACGCCTTCCGACGGGTGGACGCGGCGGCCGCGCCATCAGGCCGGGCTCGGCTGCCTCCCGCCCGAGCGCGAGCGCCGGAAGCGTCTCGGTGCCGAGATCGATCGCGAGGATCTGGAGCACGGTCAGCGGCAGCGGGATCGCTCCGCCTCCGAGCGCGAAGAGCAGGAACGGCACGATCTCGGGTGTCGCGTGCGCGAAGACGTAGACGATGAACTTGCGGACGTTGTCATAGACCCGCCGGCCCTCCTGGATCGCGACCACGACGCAGGCGAAATCGTCGTCGGTCAGGATCATGGTCGCCGCCTCGCGGGCCACATCCGTGCCCGACTTCCCCATGGCCACGCCGATATCCGCCCGCCGGAGTGCCGGGGCGTCGTTCACGCCGTCGCCGGTCATCGCGACCACATTGCCCTGACCGCGGAGCGCCTGCGCGATGCGAAGCTTCGTGTCCGGGAGAGCTGCGGGCGAACACCAGGTCGGAGGTGTCGCGCAGGAGGGTCTCGAGGTCGGCGTCCGCCATGTGCTCGAGCTCTTCACCGGTCACGATCGCCGGCCGGTCGCCGACGATGCCGACCTGGCGGGCGATCGCCGCGCCGGTCAGACCGTGGTCGCCGGTGACGACGATCACGCGGACGCCGGCATTCGTGACAGCGCCGGACGGCCACGGCGACCTCTTCCCGCGGCGGGTCGACCATCGCGGCCATCCCGAGGAAGCACAGATCGTGCTCGACGCGGTCACGAGTCTCCATCGCCTCGGCCGCGTCGACCGGACGGCGGCCGGCTGCGAGCACGCGTAGGCCGGATTGCGCGAGCGCTCGTGCCGCCGCGTCGATCCTCGCCCGGTCGGCGTCCCCCAGGGGCCGAGCGGCCCCGTCCGCGCCGAGCATCGTCCTGCACCGCTTGAGGAGCTCTTCGGGCGCGCCCTTGGCGTGCACCCACGCCTGTCCGTCGGCGGCCCGGTCGATGGTCGACATCATCCGAAGCGTCGGATCGAAGTGAAACTGCGAGAGCCGGGTTGCGTCGCGCGCGTCGGGTGCAATCGCGAGACCGAGCCCGCGCGCCGCAAGGAGCAGCGCGATCTCCGTCGGGTCGCCGGTCCCGTCGTCGCTGTCGCCGAGGCGCGCGTTCGTGCAACGCGCTATGGCATCGGCGAGGAGCAGGACGGAATCGGTGGGCTCCGACGTCGTCGGGGAGGAATCGACGGGATCGAACGCGAGCGAGCCGCCTTCGGTCCAGAGCTCCGTCACGCGCATGCGGTTGATCGTCAGCGTGCCCGTCTTGTCGGTGCAGATCACGGTCGCCGAGCCGAGCGTCTCGACGGCGGAGAGACGCTTGACAAGAGCGCCCTGGCGGGCCAGCACGCGCACGCCCGTCGCCAGAGCAAGCGTGATGGTCGGGAGCAGGCCCTCCGGCACGTTGGCGACCAGGAGCCCGATCGCGAACACGACCGCCTGGGTCGGCGTCAATCCGGCCACGATCCCGAGCGGGACGAAGGTCACGCCGACGCCCACGGCCACCAGCGAGATGAGCCACGCGACGCGCTTGACCTGGCGCTCGAGCGGGCTGTCCTCGCGGTGAACGCGCTCGGTGAGCCCGGCGATGCGGCCGAGCTGGGTTCCCATCCCGGTCGCCGTCACCTCGGCCAGCGCCTCTCCTCCGGTGCACGACGTGCCGCTGAAGACCAGATCGGGACGCTGGAGCAGCCCGGGGTCGCTCGGATCGAGGCGTCGCGGTGCGAAACACCGGCATCGATTCCCCCGTGAGCGCCGACATGTCGACCTCGAGCGCGCCCTCGATCAGGCGCGCGTCCGCCGGGACCTTCTCGCCTTCCGCGAGGACGAGGACGTCGCCGCACACGAGCAGCCGCGCCTCGACGTCGCGGCGGACGCCGTCTCGGAACACGGTCGCCACCGGCGGCAGATACGCGCTCAGAGCCTCGACCGCCCGCTCAGCCTGCTGCTCCTGGAGCATCGCGAACGCCGCGTTCACCGCGATGACGCCCAGGATCACGACGGCCAGCGTCGTGCTTCCCGTGGCTGCCGAGAGCCCGGCGGCGACCCAGAGAAGCAGCGCCAGCGGATGGGTGAGCTGTCGAACGAGCTCCCTGGGCCACCGTGTCGCTCTCTGGCGAACCAGCTCGTTCGGCCCGTCACGAATGAGGCGGCGCTCGGCCTCGGCCTGCGGGAGGCCGGCTCGCATCGGCGGCGTGATGGCAGGCCCTGCTTCGGCGCGCGGCACGGCTGGATCTTCGCCGAGACGCCGTCTCGTGGCAGCCGGACCGCGATGAGGGATTTCCCTGTCTGCCGCCCGCCTGGAGATAGGGGTGGGCACCGATGCCCGGAGCGCCCGCGAAACCTAGGGTGACACTGCTATGGGGTCGAAGAACACCCATTCACGCGTGCCGGTCGACGCTCCCGATAGCGCGGCCGTCTCAACCCGGACGTCGTCGCGTCCCGCCGGCGCCTGGCCGGCGTCGAGGGGTTCAGGGTGGACGGGCCCGAGGGCCGGGTGGGCTACGTGAAGAGCGTCTCGTCCGAGGCGAGCCCGAGTGCTCCCGATACGCTCCATGTGGCGACGGGACTGTTTATCGTTCGCGTCGTGCCGTCCCCGCCTCCGACATCGTGGACGTCGAGCCCGAGCGGCGCCGGCTGCTCATCCGGCGCATGGTGCAGAGACCCCGCTCGCCGCACATCGCCGAAGCCCTTCGCCGCTTCCTGGCGTCCGTCGGAAACGACAAGTCGCGCGGCATCACGTCAGCCAAGGGTGGTCGATGAGCGCGGACGACCGGCGCCCGGTCGTCTTCTGCTACGACGGCTCGGACGGGGCCAGGCGGGCACTGGAGCGCTCGGCTGAACCTGCTCTCGGGCCGGCCGGCGCGCGTGATCACGGTCTGGCGGTCGGCATGGGACGAGGCCGGGTCCATGGCGCTCGCCAGCGTCCAGCCGGATGTGGTCGACCACCTCGACCACGAAGCCGAGCGCAACGGCCATGAGCTCGCGCACGAGGGCGCAGGGCTCGTCCCCGGTTCGCAGCCGGTCGCCGTCAAGGCACAGGGATCGACGTGGCAGACGATCCTCGACTACACCGACTCCATCCACGCCGAGGCGATCGTCGTGGGCTCGCGCGGGCGAGGCGGCCTGCGCTCGGCGATCCTGGGCAGCGTCTCGCACGGGCTCGTGAACCACGCCCACCGCCCGGTGCTCGTCGTGCCGCCCGACGAGTAGCGCACGCCTCCGCCGGGAGCGGCATCAATTCCCCTCGTGGACGACGCGGCCGCGATTCAGACCACCGGGCTGACGAAGGACTACGGCGAGGGCCGCGGGCTCTTCGGCCTCGAC
The DNA here is from genome assembly GCA_963821535.1 of uncultured Actinomycetes bacterium. Classification (GTDB taxonomy): domain Bacteria; phylum Actinomycetota; class Thermoleophilia; order Gaiellales; family JAICJC01; genus JAICJC01. The sequence continues at coordinate 218,625 of CAWGEC010000012.1, forward strand.
CTCGATGTCCGGCGCGGCGAGATCCTCGGCTTCCTCGGCCCGAACGGCGCGGGCAAGTCGACGACGATGCGGCTCCTGCTCGACCTGATCAAGCCGACCTCCGGGTCGGCGATGCTCCTCGGGCTCGACAGCCGGGCAGACAGCCTCGAGGTGCGGCGGCGCGTCGGCTTCCTGCCCGGCGACCTCGTCCTCTATCCGACGCTCACCGGGTCGGCGATGCTCGACTACCTGGGTGAGCTTCGCGGCGGCGTCGACCGGCGCCTGCGCGACGAGCTCGTCGAGCGGTTCGACGCCGAGCTCGACCGGCCGCTGCGCGAGCTCTCGACGGGGAACCGCCAGAAGCTCGGCCTCATCCAGGCGTTCATGCACGAGCCCGAGCTCCTGATCCTCGACGAGCCGATCGCGGGCCTCGATCCGCTCGTCCAGCAGAGCTTCCACACGCTTCTCCAGGAGGTCGCCGCGGAGGGGCGGACCGTCTTCCTCTCGTCGCACACGCTGTCGGAGGTCGAACGGGTCGCAGACCGGGTCGCGATCCTCCGCCGTGGACGGCTCGTGGTCGTCGACTCGCTCGAGCGCCTGCGCGGGATCGCCGTCCAGCGGCTCGAGATCGAGTTCGCGGGCGACGCCCCCTCCGCGGAGGAGCTCCGCGCGGTCCCCGGCGTCCGCGAGGCGGCCGTCGAGGGGCGGCATCTCGTGGTGGCGTTCGAGGGCTCGGCGGATGCGCTCGTCAAGGTGATCGCGACGCACGAGGTGCGCTCGATCCGAAGCCGCGACGACGACCTCGAGGAGATCTTCCTGCACTACTACCGGGACGGCGCATGAGCGTGCCGGCGCTCAGGATGGCGATCCGGCTGCGCCTTCTGGCGACGGCGCTCTCGGCGGTCGGCATGGCGCTCGTCATCGTCATGGTCGGCGCGCTCTTCCCGGCCGTCGGGGACTCGATCGGCAAGCTCGACCTCCCCAAGGGCGTCGCCACGCTGCTCGGCGGGGCCGACTACGGAACGATCACCGGGTGGATGCGGAGCGAGATCGGGTCGGTGTACGGGCCGCTCGTGATCGCGTACACCGGCATCTCGGTCGCCGTCACGTCGACGGCGGGCGAGGAGGAGGGCGGCATCCTCGGGCTGACGCTGGCCTACCCGATCGAGCGCTCGCGGCTGCTGCTCGCGAAGGCCGGCGCCGTCGCGATCAGCGTCGTCCTGGTCGCGCTCGGCACGCTCCTCGGCCTGATCGTGGGCGTCGCCGTCGCAGGCGGCGGGATCAGCGCCGGCAACCTCACGGCGCTCGCCGTGCATCTCACGTTCCTGGGCTGGACGGCCGGTGCCCTGGCGCTGGCGATCGCCGCGACCACCGGGCGCAAGGCCGCGGCCTCGGGGGGCGCCGCCGCGGTCGCGCTCCTCGGATTCCTCGTGAACGGCTTCGCGCCGCTCGTGGGCGCCCTCGAGTGGCTGAAGTACCTCTCGCTCTTCTATTACTACGAGGGCCACGACCCGATCCGAAACGGCGTGGACGTGGCCGACCTCGCGGTGCTGGCGGTCGCGACGATCGCGCTCACGGTCGTCGCCGTCCTCGGCTTCCGAGACCGCGACCTGCGGGCGTAGCCCGGGGGCGGGCACCAGACCGGAAGGAATCGCGTGAGACACCACATCCACCTTCTCCGCCACACCAAGTCGAGCTGGGATGACCCCGGCCTTCCTGACCACGACCGCCCGTTGGCGCCCCGCGGCCGCCGGGCGGCAGAGCGCATGGGCCGGCACGTCGCCGCCACGGGAGTGGCGCCGGACCTGGTGCTCTGCTCCTCTGCGACACGAGCGGTCGCGACATGGGAGGAGATCCGAAGCGGACTCCCTCCGGGCACGCCCGTCGAGGTCTCTGCGGAGCTCTACGAGGCGGGCGCGGCATCGCTTCTTCACCGGCTCAACCTGCTCCCCGAGACGGTGGGCTCGGTGCTGATCATCGGCCACAACCCCGCGATCGAAGGGCTGGCAATCGGGTTGACCAGCGCGGGCTCCGCGGCCGCGATCGACAGGATGAAGACCAAGTACCCGACCGGCGCGCTCGCCACCCTGGTCATCGACGCGGCCTGGGCGGATCTCGCCTGGGAGAGCGCGACGCTCGAGGGCTTCGTGGTGCCGAAAGAGCTGTGAGCCGCTAGCGGCTGTGGCCGCGAATCCACTCGGCGAGGTTGTGCGCGTGCTGCGCCGGCGTCGGCCCGGTCGGGGCCTTCTGAGGGGCCGGCGCCGCCGGGTGGCTCCGGAGCGACCCGACCACGAATGCGAGGACGACCACCACGATCGCCGCTGCGATCACGGCGGCGAGCACACGTCGAGGCCGGCTCCCGGGAGCCGGCCGCGCGCTCCTCGGCAGGGTGGCGGCGGTCGGCGCGCGGACTCTGGTCGGCTGCTCGTGGAGATCGAGGAGGTGTGAGACGGGCGGCAAGTCCATCCGCCGTGGGACGATCGGCCGCGGACACGGCGAGGCAGGCCAGGACGGCCGCATCGAGCTCCGGCCCCACCTCCGGCCGCAGCTCGAGAAGCGGTGTCACCGGGTCGTCGCGCTTCGCGATCGCCAGCTCCGGAAGCGAGGTGCCCTCGTGTGGCGGCCGTCCGGCCAGGAGCTCGTACAGGACGACGCCGAGCGCGTAGACATCCGCCGCCGGCGTGATCGGGCCTCCCGCCGTCTGCTCGGGTGCGAGGTACCGCGCGGTGCCGACGATGCTGCCGGTCAGCGTGAGCCGCGTCTGGTCGAGGGCGTGGGCCACTCCGAAGTCGGCGATCTTGATCGTGCCGTCGGTCGTCACGAGGAGGTTCTGCGGCTTGATGTCGCGGTGCACGAGGCCGGCGGCGTGGGCGCAGGCCAGGCCGGCGCAGCACTCCCGGGCGATCTCGACGGCCCGCTCGGGCGCCACCCGCCGCTCGCGCGCCAGCGTGTCGCCGAGCGTCTCGCCCTCGACGTACTCCATGACGATGAACGGCAGCCCCGCCTCCTCGCCGATGTCGAACACCTGGACGATGTTCGGGTGGCTGAGCCGGGCGGCCGCCTGCGCCTCTCGCGCGAAGCGGGCGCGGAACGCGGCGTCGTCGGCGCAGTGGTCGGCCATGAGCTTGAGCGCCACCGGCCGGCCCAGCTCGGTGTCCTGCGCCAGGTGCACGACGGCCATCCCGCCCCGGCCCAGCGTGCCGTCGATGCGGAAGCGCCCGAGTGCGGTGCCCGGCGCGCTAATCGCCGCCTCCGTCGCCGTCGTGGCCGGGCTTCTTATCATGGCCCGGCCCGTGCTTCTTGTCGGGGCCGTGGCCATGCTTCTTGTCGGGGCCGTGGCCGGGCTTCTTGCCGGGTGGCGGTGCGGGCGGCGATGGGACGCAGGTGATCTCGTCGGCGAGGGAAGCAACCGAGCTCGAGAGCGGAGCCCGGAGCCTCGCCGGCACGCGTCCCGCGGCGATCGCGTCCGCGACCATCCCCTGGAGCTGGGTCGCCTGGCCGGCGGCCGCGCATCCGTCGCCGCCCGCCAGGCTGGCCTCGACCGCGCTCGCCTGGGCGGCCAGCGACGCGCCCAGCGCGTGCGGCAGCTTCGGCGCATCGGCGGCTCCGTCGCCCCCACAGCTCGCAACCATGACCGCCGCGAGCACCACGCCGACGCGCGCCATGGAATCGCCCACTCGTCCCATGCCACCACGAAGCATGCCCGATCTTCCGGCCCGGCATGCGCGGTCGGCTACTGGTAGCGCAGCGCCTCGGCCGGATAGACCTTCGCCGCCCGCACCGCCGGCAGATACGTCGTGCCCATGGCGACGGCGTAGACGACGAGGAAGATCAGGCCCATCAAGAGCCACGGTGGATCGAAGCTGAGGTTGGCCCAGCTCGGCTGCTGCTGGGAGTCGTGGATGACGTTGAAGGAGACCGCGAGGCCCAGGATGGTGCCGAGCACGATCGACGTGAGCGCGATGAACGAGGATTCCGAGCAGGAAGCTGATCTGCACCATCCGCCGGCGGTACCCGATCGCGCGCAGGACGCCGATCTGCTGGCGCCGCTCGACGACCGAGCGGGCGGTGATGACGCCGAGCGCGGTGACGCCGACGATCAGCCCCAGCCCCATGAAGCCCATGATCAGGCGGTCGAAGGTGAGCGAGCCGGCGACGGCGTCCGCCAGGAGCGAGGAGAGCGAGTCCGCCTGCATGCCGTTGGCGAGGAACGCCGACTCGAGATCGTGCGCGGTCGCGTCGGCATCGACGCCGGGCCGGAGCGAGAACAGGTAGACGGTGGGCTTGACCCGGTCTCCGAACGTCCCCGCGAGCGTGCGCTGCGAGGTCGAGATCCCGGCCATCTCGAGCGGCGCCGTGTCGGAGAGGACGCCGATCACGGTCAGGCGCACGTGCCGGCCGGTCTGCGGGTCGCGCACGTCGACGGGAACCGGCGTGAAGCGCTTGTCCTCGAGGTAGAAGCCGCGAAGCTGGAACTTCTGGCGGCGCGCCGAAGTTGAAGTTGCTCCGGCGCTGCACGACCAGCGGGTCGATCACCGCGAGGCCCGGCCGCGCCTCGAGCGCCCTCCACACCTGCGGCATCCGAGCCGAACCCCTTCGCCCGCGCCGCGAGCCCGTAGGTCGTGTTGGTGAGGAAGGCGCGTGTCGAGGCCGCGCACGACGTAGTCCTCGGCGCCCGCCCGGGGCACCCGCCTGGTGGGCCTTCACCGGCAGGAACGACTGGCTCGAGACCACCCGGAAGTCGGCGGGATCGATGCCGCGGCGCCTGCTGCAGCGCCGCGGGCATGTCGGCGATCGACGCCGTCGGAGAGACGGTCGCCCGGATGTCGAACCCGCCGCCGTAGGTCCCCATGTCGTTCAGGCCGTTCACGAACGACGTGGTCGTGGTCGCTCCGGTGACGAGCGTGAAGACCACAAGCGTGAACATCGCGAGGGTGACGCCCGTGCGGAACCGGTTTCGAAGCGGATAGGCCATCGACATCCGCAGCACCGGTGCGAAGGCCCGGAACCGGCCCAGCGCCACGCGACGCCGCGCCCACGAGCAGGTCGGCGTTGTACATGATCGTCCAGCTGGCGCCGATCACGATCATGAGCCCCGAGAGGATGAAGATCGAGAAGTCCATCTTCAGGTCGCCGAACAGCCACCGGCTGATGGGAAGCACGAACCAGATCACGAGGCCCGAGGCCGGCCGCGGTGCGGGCCAGGCGCTCGGGCACCCCCAGCCGCTCGGTCACCGGGACCAGGCCCAGGAGGAGCAGCGAGACGCCGAACCCGAGCGTGATCGCGTTCTCGGCGCTCACGCCCGAGGCGATGAGGAGCAGCGCCGAGGACGATCCCGGCCGCGCCGATCAGCCAGTGCCTGCGGTTGCCTCGCTCGGCAGGCGGCTCAGGGAGGTTCCGGATCGCGGTCACGATGTTCATCCGGCTCACGCGCCACGCCGACGCCCCGACCACGACGAACGTGAGCAGCACGCCCATCGCGTAGGCGACGACCATCGTCCGCGGCGTGACCGAGTAGGTGACGTGGAAGGTGCTCGTCTCGGCGAACGCGCCCGCCATGATCAGCACCATCACGTAGGCAACCCCGATCCCGATCAGCGCTCCGACCGCGGCGGCGAGCAGGTCGTAGGCGACGCCCTCGAAGAGGAACATCTGGACGAGGTTTCGCTGCCGCGTTCCGACGGCGCGCGCGATCCCCAGCTCGCCGCGCCGCTCCGCGGCCAGCATGATGAAGATCAGGAAGATGAGCAGGATCCCGGCCGCGATGGAGAACGAGCCGAACGTCGTGAACATCGAGACGAAGGCGGCGCCCATCGCGTCGGCGGTCTCGAGCGCGTCCTGCTTGGTCGGGTTCGCCTGGAGGCCGAGCGGCGCGAGCGCCGGGCGGAGCATCCTCACGACCTGGTCCGTGGCGGCCACACCCGACGTCGAGCCGCCGCGGTTCGAGACGAGCACGTACTTGATCCGGCCGGGCTCGTGCAGGAACTGCTGGGCCGCCGTGAGCGGCATCAGCACGGCGGCGCCGTCGGTGCCGGCGCCGTCGTAGTCGACGATCGCCTTGACGCGCACGCTCTGCGGCCGACGGCCCCGCGAACAGGCGCAGCGTGTCGCCCGGCGAGGCGTTCAGCTTGTCGGCGCCGGTGCGATTCAGGTACACCCAGCCGGGAGCCAGCGCCGAGAGCGAGACCTCGCGGCCGTCGGTGCGCGTGATCGCGCCGAACCCGCGAAGCGCGGATCCGTCGCTTGCGAAGAGCGCCACCTGGGGCTCGGTCTGCCGGCTGCCGCGGAGCCTGCACGGCGACGGGCTCGATGATCGCCGGGGCGACGCCGTCGACGAGCGGCGAGCCGGCCACCGCGCGCCGGACGGCGGCGAAGTCGGCCTGCGGGAAGTACCGGACGCCGGTCGCCGCGCCGCTCTGCGCCTCGACCGTCGGCGTCGCGCCGCGCGCGGACACGAGCTCGTCGGTCTGGCCGAGCGACGATACCGCCGAGGAGCGGATCGTCTGCGACATCGTGTCGCCGGTCGCCAGGGCGGCGGCGATGATCGCCGTCCCGAGCATCAGGCCGACGACGATCAGCGCGCTCCGGCCCGGACGCCGCTCGGCGTTGCGCACGCCGAGCCGGAGGAAGACCCGGTTTCGGGCCGCGACGACGGCCACCGCCGAAAGCGCCGCGACGAGCATGCTCACCAGAACGACCGCCAGAATCCCCATCGGTATGCCGAAGAGCTTGGCCACAGTCGGCTCCTAGCCGATCGCGACCGCCGGGGCGTCTGCGAGCACGACGTTGTACATCTCACGCCCGGGCGGCGACCGGTAGAGGGTGACGAACTTCTCGATCTGCTCCGCGTAGAAGCTGCGGCTGCCCACGATGCCGGCGTCGGCCGCCTCCTCGGTCTCCCAGAAGGTCACGCCAGCACCTTGCCCTCGTCCGAGAGCAGCACGTACACGCCCTCGTAGCCGTCCTGCTCGCGGAGCGCCGGGACGACCGACTCCCGGAACACCGCCACGGCGTCGTCGACGTCCCATGCGCACCACGTCGATCTCCGCCAAGTGTCACTCGCGCGATCATGCCGCCACCTCCAAGAGCTCCTCGTCGACGATCTGCCCGTCCACCATCCGCACGATCCGGTCGGTCGACCGGCCGACGGCGATGTCGTGCGTCACGATGAGGAAGGTCAGGCCCCTCGCGCGATTCAGGTCGCGCATCAGCGCGACGATCTCCTGCGCGTTCTCGCTGTCGAGGTCGCCGGTGGGCTCGTCGGCCCACACGATCGCCGGGTCGTTCACGAGCGCGCGGGCGATCGTCACCCGCTGGCGCTGCCCTCCGGACAGCTCCTCGGGGACGTGCGCCGCCCGCTCGCCGAGGCCGACCATCTCGAGCGCCTCGAGCGCCCGCCTGCGCGCCTGCTTCGCCGGGACGTGGCTCACCAGGAGCGGCAGCTCCACGTTCTCGACCGCGCTCAGCACCGGCATCAGGTTGTAGAACTGGAACACGAACCCCATCCGCTGAGCCCGGTAGTCGGTTCGCTCGTCGTCGGACATCGAACCGAGCGAGACGCCCTCGATCAGGACGTCTCCGCCGTCGATCGCGTCCAACCCCGAGAGGCAGTTCAGGAGCGTCGTCTTCCCGGACCCGCTCGGGCCCATGATCGCGACCATCTCGCCCCGGTTGACGCCGAAGCTCACACCCCGGAGGGCCTGCCACCTGCACCTCTCCGGTGTCGTAGCGCTTCTCGACCGACCGGGCCTCGACGATCGCCCCACCGCCGATCGCGGTTCGCGGCTCGGCGCCGGCCTCAGCCGGTCGCGTCACGGTGTGCTCGCCATGTCTGAAACCGATCGCCATCGCGAACTCCCCTCATGCTCTCGTGGGGGTCCAGTTTCAGCACGCGGAGCGTGCCGGCGCATCGGTGAGTTCGCGGAACCTGGGTTCGGGCAACTACGGCGTCGAGGTCGTGACTACAGCTCGACGTAGGCGCCGACCTCGAACACGCGGTCGGGCGGGATGTGGTACGAGCGCGCCACCGGCGTCGAGTTCTGATGCAGGAGGGCGAAGAGGCGCTTCCGCCAGCCGGCCATGCGCGCACGGCCGGTCGGGAGGATGGTGACGTGGTCGACGTAGTAGGACGTGCGGTCGAGGTCGAGGTCCAGCCCCTTGCGCTTGGCCAGCTCGAGCGCGGCGACGACGTCGGGCTCGTCCTGGTAGCCGTAGCGCGGCGGTGATCGCCACGAACCCCAGCCGCAGCCGTTCGATCGTGACGCGCTCGGACTCGTCGACGTGAGGCACCCCGACGGTGTGGATCTTCACGAGGATGACGCGCTCGTGGACGATCCCGTTGTGCTCGGCGTTGTTGAGAAGGGCGGTCGGCACCGTGTCGAGCGAGGGCGTGAGGAAGACGGCAGTGCCCGGGATGCGATTTGGCTGCTCGTCGATCATCCGGTTGATGTACCGGCGCAGCGACACGCGGTCCTCCTTCATCGCGCGGGCCGAGCATGAGCCGGCCCCGATGCCACGTCGTGAGGATCGTGAAGAAGATCGCGCCGACGACGAGCGGGAACCATCCGCCGCTCATGATCTTCGTCAGGTTCGCCGCGAAGAACGTGAGCTCGATCAGGATGAAGAACGCCGCGCCGGGAATCACGATCCGAAGGGGCTTTCGCCACAGGACGCGGAACACGACGAACGCGAGGAGGGTGTTCGTGGCGAAGATGGCGCTGAGCGCGATGCCGTAGGCGTTGGCGAGCCCGGTCGGCGAGCGGAACGTGAGCACGAGCACGATGACCGACGCGAGCAGGAGCCAGTTCACGACCGGGATGTAGATCTGCCCGATGATGCGCTTGGACGTGTGGCGGATGCTCATCCGCGGCAGGAACCCGAGCTGGATCACCTGCTGGGTCACCGAGAACGCGCCCGAGATGACGGCCTGGGACGCGATCACCGTCGCCACCGTCGCGAGCACGACCATCGCCTTCTGGCCCGTCTGTCCTCCGGGCACGAGGAAGAAGAAGGGGTTCGAGACCGTCTCGGGGCGGGCCAGGATCAGCGCTCCCTGCCCCATGTAGTTCAGGAGCAGGGCCGGGAAGGCCAGGCAGAGCCAGGCCCGCGTGATCGCCTTTCGGCCGAAGTGGCCCATGTCGGCGTAGATCGCCTCCGCGCCGGTTACGGCGAGGAAGACCGAGCCGAGCGCGAAGAACCCCATCTTGGGGTCGCCGACGACGAACTGTGCCGCGTAGGTCGGGGAGACGGCCCGGAGGATGCTCGGGTTCGCGGCAACCTCTTTCAGGCCCAGCGCGCCGAGCACGAGGAACCAGACCACCATGATCGGCCCGAACAGCCCTCCCACCGCCCCCGTGCCGAACCGCTGGAGCGCGAAGAGGGCGATCAGGATCACCAGCGAGAACGGGACGATCTGCGCCGCCAGGGTGGGCGACGCCACGTTGAGCCCCGACACGGCCGACACCACCGAGATGGCCGGCGTCAGCATGCCGTCGCCGTAGAAGAGCGACGCGCCGAGCACGCCGATGATCACGAAGCCGGTCTTCCGGCGCGTCTTCGTCACGCGCTCGATCAGCGCAACCAGCGCCATGATGCCGCCCTCGCCGTGGTTGTCGACGCGGAGGATCAGGAGCACGTACTTCAGCGTGACGACCACCATCAGCGCCCAGAAGATCAGCGAGAGCGCGCCGTAGACGCGAACGGGGGACGGCGCCATCGGATGGTCGCCGCTGAAGATCAGCTGGATCGTGTAGAGCGGGCTCGTGCCGATGTCGCCGTAGACGACGCCCAGCGCACCCAGGGACAGCGCGAGCGGGGCCCAACGGGAGGCTCGATGCGCCTCCGCCCGGCCGTCGGCCGCATGCCCTCCCGCCTCTCGCCGGCGTGACGGAGGGCTGAGAACGCCCTCGGTCGCCGCCACGCTCATGTCCGTGCCTCGCCACCGGCTACTCCGCGAGGGCCTTCGGATGCGCGGAGGGAATCGGCCGGCGGCGGCCCGCCTGCCGGGAGGGGATGATCACCACATCGGGCGCGACGCCTCGGGCGGCACGGCGCACGCCCCACCCCGCGCTGCCCACGAGCACGAGCGCGTCGACCGGCCAGACCGCGTTCAGGAGCGCCGGGACGCTGCGGCACGGCACGATCTCCACCCGGCAGGGCGAGCTCAGAGCGCCCGTGGCCCGCTCGGCGGCCTCGCGGAGCCCGTTCAGCCGGGCGGCCAGCCGCGGCGGCCAGGCGCTGATCGGCAGCGTGGCCGGAAGGACCGCGGGGATCATGACCCGAACGACGGTGATCCCGTCGCGGGGTGCCCGGCGTACGGCGTCGTCGATCGCGCCGGCGAGGAGCTGGGGCTCGACGCGGGAGTCGGCGCAGACGATCAGGATGTGATGCCTCATGTCCCGACCTCCGGCCGCACGATCATGACGCGCTGGCGCGCCTCGGCGACGATCCGCCGCACCGCGTGGTCGTGCGTCACCCGGCGGACGTCCAGGCGCTGGAGGCCGCCCGCCCGCAGCAGGATCACCTGCGAGTCGCGCCGGTCCGCCTCGGCAAGGATCGACTCGGCCGGATCGCGCGTTCGCAGATGGCTCGTGTGGACATGGATGCCGTACTGCTTGCCGATCGCCCGCCCGGCCGCTGCAAGGCGTTCAACCACACCGTCGAGGTCGTCGATCTCCATGTCCATCTCCTCTCCAAGCGGGATCTCGGTGAACGCGAGCAGCACGAGCGACGCCCGCCGCTCCGCGGCGAGCTGGGCCGCGACTTCGACCAGGTCTGTCGGAGCGGTCGCCGCCGCGGTGTTGACGGGAATCAGGAGCGTATGGAACTCGACCTCGACGCCCGGCCCGCGCCGCGCGGCGGCCTCCGCCGGCGTCCGCTCCGTCAGTGAGAGGCCCAGGCGGCTGCGGTAGGCCGCATAGCCGGCCACGCCGATCGCCATCCACGCCGCACCGACGTAGCGGGCGTCGCTCTGGAGCAGCACGACCGCGAGCCAGAGGATCGCCGTGCACGCGCCGCCGGCGAGGGCGGTCAGCGGGATCCGGCGGCCGTCGACAGGGATGTTCAGGGGCGCCTCGACCGGCCGGTAGCGGCCCGGGTCGCGCCAGCGAAGCGCGGTCACCGAGACGTGGACGCTCGTGAAGGCGAGGAGCGCGCCGAAGACGTAGGTCCCGGCCAGCATCTCTGCGCCGCCGGCCGCCGCCTGGACGGTCGCGAGGAGCGCCGCCGCGGATCCACAGGCCGCGATCGCCACGAACGGCGCCTGGCTGGTGGGATGGGACTCGGCAACGACGCCGGGGAGCTGGTGATGCTGGGCGAGCCAGGCGGCCAGGCGCGAGCAGCCGGTGAGCGCCGTGTATGCGACGAACGCGAGCATGGCCGCCACGAGCAGCCCGACGAGATACTGGAGGCCCGTCGCGGCGACGTGCAGCGGGATTGCTCCGACGATCGCAAGCACGGGGTACGCCGCGTAGCCGTGCGGCGCGGGCTCGACCAGAGGCGAGGTGAAGCCGCCGTCCGGCGACGTGACGACCGGGGCCGCCATCAGCGCCACGAGCTGAGACGGCCGCGGCGACCGAGACCGCCGACGCGACCAGCCCCGCCGCGGCCGGCGCCAGGTCGCGCTCGGGGTCGCGGGCGTCGGCTGCCATCCCGCCGATCGCCTCCATGCCCGTGTAGGCGGCCAGCGCCAGCGCGCACGCCACGATCAGCCCTTCGAACGACGGTGCCGTCCCGAGGTGGACGTTTTGCTGGATCGCCTCGGGACGGAAGACGAACGCCAGGCCGAGCAGCACGAGCACCGCCTGCACGACCAGGTCGAGGATCCCGGCGAACGCCGCGACGCCCGCCGAGAGCTTCATGCCGGCGATGCAGGCGGCGGCCACGAGGCCGATCACGACGAGGGCGCCGGCGGCCGACCACGCTCCGGACGCGAGCGGATCCCAGAAGACGCTCAGGTATCGCGCCGCGAACACCGCCGAGAGCGCGGCCATCGCGGCGAGCGCGAGGCACATCGCCCAGCCGGTCACGAAGCTCGCGAGCTCGTTCATCGCGTGCCGGGCCAGGGCCGCCGAGCCGCCCGCCTCGGGGAACACCGAGGCCGCTTCGGCGGACGCGAACGCCACCGTGGCGACGACCAGCCCGGCCACGACAAGCGCAACCGGGGTCAGTCCGAGCCCGTGGAGCGCGACCACGCCGAGAGCCAGGTAGATCCCGGAGCCCATGCGCGGGTACGCCGACGCGACGAGCGCGCTCCGGCCGAGCGCGGGAGCCGGCCGAACCACATGCCGTCGAACCACTGGTGAGCGAGAAGCCATCACTCACAAGGTCGCACCGATCACCTCACGGGCGCATAACGATCGGCCCCGTGTGCATGCCAATCACGTCACAACGGCATCACGGCGGTATCACGGCCACCGAGTGGCGACGCTCGGAGAGACATTCCGATCCGAGGAGGGAGCGCGGAGGCGTTAGCCGGCAGAGGCGAACGACTCGGGCAGCCTCAAGGGATCCTTGTCCGCGACCGGAAGCGTGAAACTGACTCGCGCTCCCCCACCGTCACGGTTCTCGGCCCAGATACGGCCCCCGTGGTGTTCGACGAGGCCGCGGGCGATGGCGAGTCCGAGTCCGGCGCCGCCGGTTCGCCGCTGGCGTGCTTCGTCCTCACGCCAGAACCGCTCGAACATGCGTTGCAGCGCCTCCGGTGTGAGCCCGCTTCCGCTGTCCTCGACGGTGACGACGACTTCGGGCGCATCGGTCGCCGTGTGCGCAAGCACAGCGACGGCTCCGTCGGACGGCGTGTGCCGCAGAGCGTTTGTGAGCAGATTCAGGAGGACGCGTTCGACGCTGCTCGGGGCGCATCGGACGTCAGGCAGGCGATCGTCGACACGAGCCCGGAGGCTCACGCGCCGAGACAGCGCCTCGGCCTGGAGCCCTCGCAGGCAGTTCTCGATGACCGGGTGAAGCGCGGCCTCGCCGTCCCGTGCGACCGTGTTCGTGTCGAGCTGCGCCAACTCGAACAGATCGTCGACCAGGCCTGACATCGCCCGAACCTGGTCGTGTATCGCCGGTACATAGTGCTCCGGAGGGACGAGCCCGTCGTCGATTGCCTCGAGCATCGCCTGCAAGGCGGCGAGGGGGGTACGGAGGTCGTGGCTGGCCCAGGCCACCAGTTCTCGGCGGGCGTCGAACAACCGCTCGAGGCTTGCGGCCATCTCGTTGACCGCCGCGGCGAGGTCGGCGAACTCCGCCGGTGAGCTGGTGGGTGCCCGCAGGTCGAGGTGGCCGGCGGCGAGTCCGAGGGCGGTCGTTCGGAGGTCGGCGAGCCCGCCGGAGATCGATCGCGCGAACAGCAGGGCGCCGACGACAGCGGCGCTCGACGATGCCGCGGCGACTCCGAGGACGGCGAGGTCGTGGTTGGAGTCGAACATGACGGCGCCCGAGAGGAGGACGACCGCGAGCGGAATGAGCGGCATCGCGACACCGAACGCAACGAGCTGCGACCGCAACGTGCGAAACCTGGTCGAGAGCAGTGCGATCGCAACGCCCAAGGTGAATGCGACTGCCGTTGCGGCGACCGCGACATCGATCATGGAACGAACCGGTACCCGATGCCCCACACCGTCTGGAGTCGCTCGGGCCGTGACGGGTTGGCTTCAAGCTTCTCCCGGAGGCGACGGATGTGGACCGTGACGGTGCCGGTGTCCTGCGCCGAGTGGTACCCCCAGACGGCGTCCATGAGCTGATCGCGCGAGAAGACGTGACGCGGATGCCGGCAGAGGAATTCGAGCAGGTCGAACTCTCGCGCTGTGAGGTTGATGGGCTTCCCGTTCGCCTCGACCTCTCGCGTTGCCGGGTCGAGCGTCAGATCCGGCAGCTCGATCCGAGCCTGGCGCACGGCGTTCGCCGTCGATCGGCGAAGGACGCTTCTGACCCGCGCGATGAGCTCTCGCGGCGAAAACGGCTTGGTGAGGTAATCATCGGCGCCAAGCTCGAGGCCGACGATCCGGTCGGTCAGCTCGCCGCGACCGGTCAGCATGATGACCGGGAGGTCTGAGCGCGCCCGGATCCAGCGGCAGATTTCGAGTCCGTCCGGCCCCGGCAGCATGACATCCAGCACGACAAGGTGGAGATCCTCGGTTTGCAGGAGCCGGTACGCCTCCTCCCCGTCGCCCGCTTCGATCGTGCGGAAGCATTCACGCTCCAGGTAGCGACACACGACGTCACGGACGATCGGCTCGTCGTCGACGACCAGGATTCTCGGGGAGGAGACGCCGGTGCTCAGGGTGCACCCATGTCGTCCGGCCTCGTGTACGACTCATCGTCGGCGGCGCACGCCCATTTGGCGTGGTGTCGGCGAGCCCAGTCACGGCGCACGGAGCCGAACACCATCCCGCGGAGCGAGTGGCGCGTCGCGGGATGAATCAGCGACAGATAGAGATGTCCAAGGATCATCGGGAGGACGGCGAATGTCGCCAGGTCGTGTACGAGAATCGCGCTTGCCTGGCCCCTGAAGGCCGCGTCCGTCTCCTGAGCGTAGATCAGGACGCCGCTTCCCGTGAACACCACCATCAGGCCTGCGACGATTGCCGCGTTCAGCTTCTGGCCTGCGTTGAACCGTCCCTGCGGTGGCGCGGGCGCCTGCCGGCGGACGCTCCACGCCAGCCAGCGGCGGTCGTCGTCGTCGAAGGTCTCGATCTCGGATGCCGTGTGGCCAAGCTCGCCGCCGCTCACGGCGACGATCAACGTGAGTCCAACCCAGAACGCAATTGCGGCGCCGAGGTGAATCGATTTCCAGAGCTGGCGGTCGGCTGCGACCTGAGCAAGCGACGGCAGGTAGAGCACGAGGCCGGTGGCGAGCATGGTCAGGAACGTCGAAGCAAGCAGCCAGTGGACCGATCGCTCGGCGCCGCTGAAACGGCGAAGCAGATCGCCGTTGCTCGATGCGGCGGCGTCAGTAGCCGTTCGACCGGCCCACCCAGGCATCGACGTCATAGCCGCGTTGCTCCCAGAATCCCGCGTGTGAGCGTGACACAAGCTCGATCCGCTGCACCCATTTGACGTTCTTATAGCCGTACATCTCGGGAATCACGAGCCGGAGCGGCGCGCCGTGCGCGCGGCTGAGCGGAGCCCCGTCCATCGAGTGCGCGAGCATCACGTTCGGCAGCATCGTCTGGCGAAGCGTCAACGTGTCCGCGTACGGCTGCTCCATCGAGACGAAGTTCACGTACCTTGCATCCGATCGCGGTCCGGCCATCTCCCACAGAGTCGAAAGCCGGAGCCCCTCCCAGTGCACGCCGCCGACCGTCCAGCCGGTGACACAGTGGAAGTCACTCGTCTGCCGGACGGCGGCCAGGGCGCGGATCTCGGGCCAGCTCAATGCGAGCGGCCGATCGACCAATCCAGCCACCTCGAGCCGGTAGGTCGCTGCGTGAAACGACGGCCACGGGGGGTTGACCGCATAGATCCGCCATCCATCCGGGACGAGATCCTTGACGGCCGACGGGACGATTGACCCCACCGACGAAAGCGGCCGCGAGGCGGCGCCGGCGATCCGGCCGCCCGCAAGGAGTCCGACGCCGCCGAGGCCGACGACCGAGAGGAAGGCAGCGCGGCCCAGTCGAGCTTCGGACATTCGTTCAGTATGCCGCGCGTGCGGGCTGTTCCCAACCCGCCCGGGGCCGAGTTCCGCGTCTGTTAAGAATCGCGCAAGTCCTGCGAAACCAGCTGGTGCCTAGCCTGGAGCGAACCACTCGATCGGAGGCAGCACCATGAAGCGATTCCTTGCGGTTCTCCTGGGCGTGGTCGGTCTCGCCTGGCCGGCCAACGCGCTTGCGCATTCCGACGGAGCGGTCTACACGCTCTCGAATAGCTCGCACGGAAATGCGGTGATCGTGTTCCATCGCGGACCGGCCGGCCGACTGCATCGCGAACGCTCATTCCCAACGAACGGACGTGGGACAGGGTCCAACCTCGGATCACAGGGCGCCATCGCTCTGAGCCCAGACGGACGGCGCCTCTACGCCGTCAATGCTGCAAGCAACACGATCTCCGTGTTCCGCGCGTCCGGAACGTGGCTCCGCCGCATCGAGGTCATCCGATCCGGCGGCGCGCTGCCAATCAGCGTCACGGCGCACGGCCGGCACGTGTATGTCCTCAATGCAGGCCCGTCGCCGAGCGTCGTCGGATTCAGGGTGACACACGGCGGAATCGCTCGAATCCACCGCGCATGGCGGCGATTGGCCGCAGGCGACGCGGGGCCAGCCCAGGTCGACGTCAATCCCGCCGGGACTGTCGCAGTCGTCACCAACAAGACGTCGAACACGATCGACACGTTTCGGATAGCACCGGACGGCGCTCTCGGACATGCGATCTCGCACGCCTCCGTTGGCGGCACACCGTTTGGCTTCGCATTCACCCGTTCCGGCACGTTGGTCGTGTCGGACGCCAGCATCCCGCCGAGCAGCGGCGCGACGGCGTACTCGGTCGTCAGCGCCTCCGGGGCGCTCATTCCACGGTCGGGCGCCGTCGAGAACCATCAGCAGGCATCCTGTTGGGTCGCCGTGACGCCGGACGGGCGCTTCGCCTACACGGCGAACGCGGCCAGCGGGACGCTCTCGGGTTACCGGGTGCATGCCGGCGGATCGATAACACTTCTCGATCCGGGCGGCGACACCGCGAGCCTCGGGGCAGCCAGCCATCCGCTGGACGAAGCGGTGACTCCGAGCGGGCGCTTCCTCTACGTCCTCGCCGACGGCTTCGGACGGCTCGAAGGGCTCCGGATCGGATCGGACGGCAGCCTCCGCCACATCGGAGGGCAGGGTGGACTGCCGAGCGGAACGGTCGGCATCGCCGCGCGCTGACGCCCCAGTTCGCCCTCGACGAGCGAGTCGGGGTGGGCGCCGGGAGGCTCCGGCGCCCACCCCGCACCGTAACGACGTGGGGGTGCGCGGGCGCCGATGCGGGCGGTCTGACGCGGCCCGCATCAACCGTGATGCTCGACGGCGCGACCGCCGAGGTGGCGCTCGAACCAGGCCGCGGCGTGATCGGCAACCCGGTCCATCGCGCCCGGCTCCTCGAAGAGATGGGTGGCGCCCGGGATCACGACCAGCTCCCACGGGCATTGCATCGCGGTCGCGGCTTCGCGGTTGAGCCTGAGCACGACGTCGTCGTCGCCGCCGACGATCAGAAGCGTCGGCGCCCGCACCTCGGGGATGCGCGTACCGGCGAGGTCAGGGCGCCCCCCGCGCGAGACGATCGCCCGCACCGACGGGTTGCCGGCGGCCGCCCACAGTGCGGCCGCTGCGCCGGTGCTGGCTCCGAAGTAGCCGAGCCGAAGGGCGCGGGCCTCCGCCTGGCTTCCGGCCCAGCGCGTGGCCGCACCCAGCCGAGCGCCGAGGAGGGGGATGTCGAACACCCGCTCGCGGTCGAGCGCCTCATCGGGCGTGAGGAGGTCAAAGAGGAGCGTCCCGAGCCCGGCGTCGTTGAGGCGGTGGGCGACGGACTGGTTTCGCGGGCTGTGCCGGCTGCTGCCGCTCCCGTGGGCGAAGAGGACGATCCCGCCCGCCCCCGGCGGCAGCGCGAGGTCTCCCGCGAGCTGAATGCCGTCTGCGTCGACGACAGCTCGCTGAGTCGCCCGCCGTCGACGATTCCTCCAGCAGCGTGGCAACCTCGTCGTCGGAGACCTGGCGGAAGTCCCCATACCACTCGCCGACCGAGAAGATGGTCGCGGGCGTCTGGGCGCAGACGACCAGATCGGCCTCGGCGCGGAGCTGTTCGAGCGTCGCAGCGGGGCCGACGGGGACGGCGATTACGACCCGGGAGGCGCCGGTGCTCCGGGCCCAGCGGGCTGCCGCGACCATCGTCGCCCCGGTGGCGAGCCCATCGTCCACCAGCACACATGTGCGCCCCGCAAGGGCGGCCGGCGGGCAGGCGGCATGGATGCGACGATCGAGCGCCTCGGCACCCGACCGCGCCGAGGCGACCGCAGCACCGGCCGCGGCAGCGGTCACGTCGAGATCCGGCCGGACGAAGATGCCACCGCCCGGAGTGACCGCCCCGATCCCGTATTCGGGCTGGAACGGATGCCGTACCTTCCGCACCGCCAGCGCGTCGAGCGGCAGCCCCAGGCGTCGTGCCACCTCGGCTGCCACGACGACCCCGCCCCGCGCCAATCCCACGACGACGCCGCCCTCGAGGTGCTCCTCACGCAGACGGTCCGCCAGCACCAGGCCGGCCTCTCGCCGGTCAGCGTACGCGCTCCCCCGTGGTTCGCCCCAGAATCTCATGGGAGTTGCGCCCGCTACCCCCCGTGCGCGAGACGCTCCTCCTCCGAGACGGTGCGCTCGGCCGTCGGGACCACCTCGAGGCGCTCATCGGGGATCGGCTCACCGCTCTCGATGGAGAGCCCGTAGCGTCCGTCTCGCAGGCGCTCCTCGGCCCGCTCGACCGCCGCGAGCTGGTCTCGGAGCTCGTCGATGCGCCCCACATCGACCCCCTCCTGGTAGAGGTCGGATGCGTCGTCGGCGAGATCGGTGCTCGAGAGCTCGTCGATCGGCTCGAGGACAAGGCCCGCGAGCTCATCCATGATTCGCTGCCGCTCCGCCCGGAGCAGCTCACCTGCTCGTTTGTCATCCACCCGGGATCCTTTGGTTGGCTCACGCAGTCATGCCATCTTGCCACGTCTGGCGCAGCGGAAGGCCCGCCGGAACGGGCCTTCGCGGTGGTGCGGGCGGCGGTTACGAGGCGGGCACGTACACCTGCAGCGCGGTGTGGCCGTTGCACTCTGCGCCGATGCCCAGACGCGTCGAGTTCCCCTTCTCGACCACGCACACCGTCGTGAGCTGCGTCGAGATCGGCGGTCCCTGCGGGCCGGTGGCGCCCGTGGCGCCCTTGTCGCCCTTCGGCCCCTGCGGGCCGATCAGCGAGTGGACGAAGTCGGCGACCGAGCCGCAGTTCCCGAGCGCGAGCCACGCCTGGTAGGCGGACTGGCCCGGAGCGCCGGTCGCACCGGTGGCGCCCTTGTCGCCCTTCGGCCCCTGCGGGCCGACGATCGAGTGCAGGAAGTCGGCGATCGTACCGGTGTTTCCGACCCCGAGCCACTCCTCGTACGCGCTCAGGCCGGGCGCGCCGACGGCGCCGTTCACGCCGTCCTTGCCGTCCTTGCCGGGAGCGCCGGGGTCGCCCTTGGGGCCGGCGATGGCCTGCATGAAGTCATCCACCGTGCCGGTGTTGCCCTCTGCGAGCCACACCTGGTAGGCGCTGAGGCCCGGAGCGCCGTTCTCACCGGCGTCGCCCTTGGCGCCCTGGTCGCCCTTGGCACCGTCACCGCCCTTGGCGCCGGGGCTGCCGTTGTAGAGGATGTAGCAGTCGCCGTTGCGGGTGAACATCATCCACCCGCCGTGCGGCGCGCCGGGCGATCCGGCCGGCAGCTCGACCGTCTTCTCCGTGTCGAGGATGCCGCCGTTCAGCTGCGCCTGGATCACGTTCTGCGCCTCCAGCCCGGACAGGCGACCGGTCGCCGACGTGCGGAACGCGGCCAGCCTGTGCAGCTTGCCGGTCTGGAGGAAGTTGGTGTGGGCGACTGCTTTGATCTTCCAGCCCTGGCGCGAGTCGCGCCGGCTGTCGAGATTCCGATAGCCGACCAGGCTCTTCACCGCCTTGGTCAGGTGCTGGCTCGTCCACGCGGTCGTCGCCGCTCCCGCGGGCGAGACGAGTACGGCTGCCGTGGTCACTACGGCCGCGGCCACCACGAACCTGTTGTGCCGGCGGTTCATGGGACCCTCCTTGCGATGCTGGCTGGCATCATCAGGCTCCGGGCACCATCCCGAAACGACGCAGGGGCTCCGTCCGGTTCGACCGAGGGGACGGGGGAGCCCCTCGTTTCGCCTGTCAGGTGGATCCGCCTTTCACTCCAAACGTACGCGCGTTCGGGTGACGGCCCAATCCCCCGGAGGGGTGATCCTTAGGTCCTCCTAAGAGGGGGCGCGACGGGGAGGGCGCCACACGCCGCCGGCATCGAGGAGGTACGGTGCCGGGTGCCCGGCGCGACTGAAGCGGTCTCGAGGTACGCGATGCCTGCAGAGCTCAAGCTCGAACTCGGAAAGCCCGGGATCCGCGAGGACCCCGCAGACTCAGGCATGGTGCTCGCCGACTTCCCCCTCAGCGAAACCGCTGATCCACGCTGGATGTCCATCTTCGCCGTCCGAGTAGCCCAATCAGCCGCCCAAGCCTGGACCGTCACCGGAGAATCCATCCGCCTGCGAAGCCACACCAACCCCGAAGCGCTACGCGCCGACATCGCCATCCTCCGCCAGGTCGTCGCCACCACCAACGCCGCCTACAACGGCTCAGGCGACGACGAACCACTGACCGCCCTCCAACAGGTCATCGACGACGAATTCGATCGGCGCTAGCGCCGGTCTTCGAGCTCGGCGCGGCAGCGGGCGATGATGCCCTGTGCGGTCTGGATGGCGCGTCGCTCGGATGCGGGGTCCGGATGCATCTCGTACAGGGGGCTCGATTTGGACGCGAGCAGGAGGTGGACGAGCGCGACCGCTGCGGGCGGCAGATGCCCCGCGTCGTGGTCGAAGACCATTGCGAGCTCCCGGAGGTCACGCTCGACCGCGTGCACGGCCTGCCGATCCACCAGCCACGCCGCACCGGGGCGGTAGCAGTGCGACTGCTCACAGGTCTGCCGCAGCATCTGCGCAAGGCGGTGTTGGTATCGCGCCGAACCGAGATCCGCGCGACGGCGCCGGCACCGCGGGTCGGACGAGCCTGCCAGCACCAGCTCGTCCAGCGCCGACTCCCTGTCGGCGGCCGCCACGCGCGACCGGAAGCCCTCGATCAGCACCCATCCCGCCCCGCCCAGGCTCACCAGCACGAAATAGGCGCGCACCCCCGAGACGACCACGCTCACTGCGGCCGCAGCAGCTGAGAATGCGAAGGCGCTCACGAGCCGCTCGTGCAGACGCTCCACCCGCCGCTCGATCGTGTCCAGGTGATCCATCCCGCTGAGCCCGGGTCGGCCTACCTGAACCAGCGGCGGTGAAGCCGCACAGAGGGAAGCTCACCCACCTCATCCCGGGAGATGGCGAGCCGCACATCGTCCGTCTCGGCGCTCTCGACCTGCGAGATGGGGATCGTCACATCGCGCCGACCCCACAGATGTCCGCGCTCGAGGATCAGGTGCGTGATCTCGTCGCCTTCGACGACGAAGGCGTCGATCTTGCCCACGACATGGCCGTCGGAGGAGACCACCGAGCTCGAGTGACGCAACTCGACCTTGCCCTTGGGGATGCGGTCGTAGGTCACCTCCATCAGCGGATCCCATCCATCGAGCGTCGGCGACATGTCCATCGAGGAGCCGGTCGGCATTGCCACGACGTCCTGGACCCCGACGTCCCAATCGGCGTCTCCGGCGGGCATCTCCCCCATGCGCATGGCGGCCGCCTCCCCGATCGCCGGAAACTGGCCGGCTTCCTCCGTCGTGCACCGCAACGTGATGTGATCGCGCCAGCTCGAGCCCTCGGCCATCTCGATCGGGACGAGCCGCGCCGGGCCGCCCACACCGTGCGCCCGGACAACGAGGTCGACGACCCGCTTCGACCTGGGGTCGATCACCACATCGGCCAGCTCGCCGAGCTTGGCGTCCGTGCAGCTCACCGCTATTCCCAGGTCGAGGCGCTCGGCCACACGAGAACCCTTGACCGGTCAGGCGCAGCCGATGTCATCCCGTCTGGGCGAATCAGAACGCTTCCTGCGACCCCACGGTCAGGCTGTAGATCACGACCAGCCCCACGATCACCGCCACCATCGCCGGGATGGGGGCCGCGAAGAGCATGAAGAACCACAGGATCGTCGCCGTGCCGGCGAGGCACACGCCCATGTAATAGCCCGTGGTGCTGTGCGCGAACACGAGCGCGCCGGACACCACCTGGAGGATCCCCCAGATCAGGAACACCCAGCCCCACGCCGTCAGGTTGTGGTAGACGATGTCGCGCGTGAAGTACTGCGAGTTATGGATCGCCGTGAACCCGTTCACGATGTTCAGGCCTCCCAACACGATCAGCGTCACCGCGCCGAAGGCGCCCCACCCGGTGAGACCGATCCGCTGGGCGGCCGCGGGGTCGCGGCTCATGGTCGCCGTCGTCATCATGTACCTCCTCGAGTCGTTGCATGGTCGGTGCGCCGGGCGATCGCCTCTGCCGCTCTGACGGCCTCCGCTCCGGCGGTCAGGTTCATCCTGCGGCCGTGCTCACTTGCGTCGGCCTTTCGTCTCGAGCGCGGCCACCACCAGCTCGGTGCCCTCGTCGTCCTCCTTCCGCTTCGCCCGTTCCCGCTCGCGCGCCGCCTTGGCCTCGAACGGATCGGGCTTGGCGCCTTTCGGCGCCTGCGCGACGAGGTCGGCCCTGGCGGCGACGAGCTGCTCGCGGGTCTCGGCGCTCACCTGCGGATACCGCGGGTCGATCTCGATCAGCGTGCTGGCGATCACCACCGCGGCCGCGAGCCGCGCGAACCACTTATGGTCGGCGGGGATGACGTACCACGGCGCCCAGCTCGTGCTCGTGTGCGAGAGCATCTGCGAGAACGCGGCCTGATAGTCGTCCCAGCGTTCCCGCTCCTTGACGTCGTGGGAGGAGAACTTCCAGTTCTTCTCGGGCAGGTCGAGCCGTTTCAGGAACCGGGTCCGCTGCTCCTCCTTCGAGAGGTTCAGGAAGAGCTTCACGACCCGGATGCCGTTGTCGGTGAGGTAGTGCTCCCAGTCGTTGATCTCGCGGTAGCGCCGCTCCCACACGGCGCCGCCCTTCGATTCCGCCGGCAGCTTCTGCCGGTCGAGGTTCTCCGGGTGGACGCGGACGACGAGGACCTCCTCGTAGTGGGAGCGGTTGAAGATGCCGATCTCGCCGCGGGCCGGAAGCCGCTGTGCGTAGCGCCAGAGGAAATCGTGGTTCAGCTCCTCGGGGGAAGGCACCTTGAAGCTGTGCACCGCCACCCCCTGCGGGTTGACGCCGCTCATGACATGCCGGATCGTCCCGTCCTTGCCGCCGGCATCGAGCGACTGGAGGCAGACCAGCACGCCGAAGGTGTCCTGGGCCGCCAGGCGAGCCTGGTAGTCGGCGAGGAGCGCGACCCCCCGGCGGAGCGTTGGCCGCGCGTCCTTCTTGCGCACCACGTCCGCCGTGAAGCCCGGATCGAAGTCGTCTGCCAGCGTGACCTTCGCGCCCGGCTTGACCCGGAAGAGGTCGGCGTACTTCAGGATCCGCTTCTCCTGCTTCGTCATCCGGACACCTCCGTCGACACCCGGTCGTAGGCCCGAGCGAGTCTCGATCACGCCTCGGGCCGTGGCCTCACCCCGACCGCATGAAGTCCCGCTGGGCCTCCCGCTGCCGCCTGGCGACGCAGCTGGATCGTCTTGTCGATGAGGACGAGCCCCGGCATGACGAGCGAGAGGGCGAGCACCACGACCCACTCGTTCGCCGGTGAGCGACACGGTGTCGAGCAGGCGTTGAAGCATGGTGAGCTCGACCGCCGCCCAGGTCAGCGACCAGCCGAGGATGATCCAGCCGAGGTACGGGAACACCGGCGACGACCACACCGGCTCCCGCTCCCGGCGCATCACAAGGCCAAGGTTCACGGCGCTCAGGGCGACGAGGGCGAAGGCCATGGTCATCGAGGCCGACCCGGTCGTCGTGCTCGGGTCGTCGGCCCGAACTGCAGGATCCCGATCGCCGTCACGGCGACGACGGTGCCGCTCAGCACCCAGCGGACGATCTGCGGCCTGTTGACCGATGCGAGTGCCGGGCTTGCGCGGCGGCCGCTCCATGACCCCGGGGTCGGGCACGTCCACGATGAAGCCGATCACGACGGTCACGACGACGAAGAACTTGCAGAAGAGCAGCTGGAGCGGGAACAACGCGACGCCCCCGTTGATGTCGAAGATCGTCGCGAGCAGCATCAGCTGGAGCACCGACGACAGGATCGTCAGCTGGAGCTTCACGTACGACGTGATGCGCCGGTAGATGTCGCGGCCGAGGTCGACCGCCCGCACGAGCGTTGCGAAGTTGTCGTCGGTGAGGATGATCTTGGCCGCCTGCTTGGTGACCTCCGAGCCGCTTCCCATCGCGACGCCGACATCGGCCTGCTTGAGCGCGGCGGCGTCGTTCACGGCGTCGCCCGTCATGGCAACGACATCGCCGGACTCCTGCATGAGCCGCGCGAGGCGCAGCTTGTCCTCGGGCGCGACTCGGCCGAAGACGTGCAGCTCGGGGAGCCGCGCCGTGAGGTCCTCATCGGACAGCTGCTGGAGCTCGGCCCCTGTCATCACCCCTGGGCCGAGGCCCAGCTCGTCGGCGATCGCCCGGGCGGTGACGGTGTGATCGCCGGTGATCATGCGTACGTCCATGCCGGCCGCGAGCGCCGGCCACCGCGTCTTTGGCCTCGGTCCGGAGCGGGTCGATGATGCCCGACGAGCGCCACCAGAATAAGGTCGTTCACCGCCGCCATCGGGATCGGCTCCGCGGCCGCCACGGGAGTCGTCCAGGTCCCGGGCGGCGAACGCGAGCACCCTGAGGCCCCGCTCCGAGAGCTCACTGGTTGGCGGCGAGGATGTCGTCGCGGACGTCCGCCATCGGGACCAGCTCGCCGTGCCGAGTGCGCTCCCGCACCGGTCCAGGACGATGTCCGGGGCGCCCTTGACCGTCATGAAGTGCTGCGCCTTGCAGGACCCCGCGCGAGAGCCAGTCCGGACGGTCGTGGAACATCGCCATGAACTTGTACTCGGAGTCGAACGGCACCTCGGCCCGGCGCGGGAGGCTCCGCCGGGTCTGCTCGGCGTCGACCCCGATCTTCGCGGCGAGGACGACGAGCGCCGCCTCGGTGGGATCGCCGATCACCGACTCGTCGTCGCCACGGTGGCGTCGCTGCACAGGGACGAGGCCGAGCGCGAGGCGCGAGAAGTCGGGCGGCTCCGCGCCGGCGACGCCGATGATCGCGCCGGTCTTGCTGTAGCCGCCGCCCTGGATCTTGAACCAGTCGCCACCCGCCAGCATGGTCGTGGCGGTCATGGCATTCAGGGTCAGCGTCCCGGTCTTGTCGCTGTTGATGACCGTGGTGCCGCCAAGGGTCTCGACGTCGGTCAGCGACTTCACGACCGCCTTCGACTCCGCCAGGCGCTGTGCGCCGGACGAGAGCATCGCCTGGACGAACGTCGGCAGGCCCGTCGGGATGGAGGAGATCGCCGTCGAGACGCACAGGAGCAGGAGCGTCTCGGTCTCCTGCCCGCGGGCCATGCCCGAAGACGCGATGATGCCGACCGCGAGCCACGCGACGAGCCCGAAGGCCTTGGTCATGCCGTCGAGCTCCTGCTGGAGGGGCGAGCGCGACCGGTGCGTCGCTCGTCACCATGTCGGCGATCCGGCCCATCTGCGTCGACTGCCCGGTGCCGGTCACCGCGGCGGTCGCGGTTCCGCGGGTAACCTGGGTGTTCTGGAAGACCAGATTCGTGCGGTCGCCGAGCGCCGTGTCGGCGTCGAGCACGGCCGACGCGTCCTTCGGGACCGGAGCGCTCTCGCCGGTCAGGGACGCCTCCTGAAGCTCGAGCGTCGCCGACACGAGGATGCGCCCGTCGGCAGGCACGACGTCGCCGGCCTCGAGCAGGATGATGTCGCCGGGAACGAGGGCGGTGGACTCCACGTCCGCGACGGCGCCGTTTCGGCGGACGCGCGCGTGCGGCACCTGGAGCTGCGCGAGGGCCTCGACGCTGGCGAGCGCCTTGAGCTCCTGCTTGGTGCCCATGACGACGTTGAACGTGACGAGGCCGGCACGACGAGCCCCGTCGCGACCTGGCCGATCGCGAAGCTCGCCACCGCGACGATCAGGAGCATGATGTTCATCGGATTGAAGAGCTGGTCCCTCACAACCGGCCACAGGCTCGGCG
>CAWGEC010000013.1:0-535313 GCA_963821535.1 uncultured Actinomycetes bacterium
GGCCGGCGGCTGTCGACCACCATCACGCCGTGGCTGTCCTTCGTCGCCAGGAACGGCTGGAACCGCTCCGCCAGGAAGGTGAGCGCCGTGGCGTAGGTGTCCTCGTCGCTCACGAACCACTCGGCGTGCTCCTTCCGGCCAGCGAGCGGCCGCAGGACGACGACAAAGCAGGTGATGGGGAAGCCGGCGACGGCGGCGAACAGGGCGTCGGCGAGCGGGGCGGCGCCTCGCCGGTGCGGATCCCGTGCCACTTCGCCTCGCGGTCGAGCGGCCAGCGGTGGGCCTCGAGCGCCGCCTCCCATCGCGCCCGGAGGTCGGCCCAGCGATCGCCCGCGATCGCCACGCCGCCGACCGCGAAGGTGCGATCGCTCGGCCGTCCCGACTCGTCGAGGAAGAGGACGTCATCAGGCCGCCCCGCCTGCCTCGCCGTCTGACGCCAGCTCCACGAACCGGCAGAGCGCGTTCGCGAGCCGCATGTGCTCGATCGTGCGGCAGTCGACCTCGAGCAGGCGCGGCGAGCAGGCGACGTAGGCGAGGCACTGCGCGCGCGAGACGGCGACGTTGAGGCGGTTGCGGGACAGCAGGAAGTCGAGCCCGCGCGGGACGTCCTCGCCGCTCGAGCGACGCCATCGAGTAGAAGACGACCGGCGCCTCGCGGCCCTGGAACTTGTCGACGGTGCCGACCTCGACGCCGGCCGGGAGCCGCTCGCGCAGGAGCCGCACCTGGGCGTTGTACGGCGCGACGACCATCACGTCGCTCGTGCGCGAGCGGCGCGCTCGCCGTCGCCGTCGGTGAACGTCTGGCCGAGCGAGCCGCTCGATCTCGGCGGCGATCGCGTCGGCCTCCTCCTCCGAGTCGACGCGGTTGCCCTCGTGGTCGACCGCGAGCCAGCGGACGCCGACGCCGTCCGAGGTCGTCCGCTCGGCGCACTCGGGGATCGAGTCGAGCCGGCCCTCGTAGAACGCCTCCGAGACGAACCGGCAGACGTCGGGATGCATCCGCCGCGTCTGCTCGAGGAAGATGCCGCAGCTCCTCGGGGATCGTCTCGTGCTCGCCGAGCAGGTGCTCGAGCACGCGAGCGCCCGAGCCGTCGCGGGTGGACGCCCTGCGTGACCTGGGCGAGCTGGAGCGGGTCGCCGAGCAGGACGAGCCGCTGCGCCGCGGTGCCGCAGGCGAGCGCGTCGGCGAGGCGAGATACTGGCCGGCCTCGTCGATCGACGAGCGTGTCGAGCTGCCGGTCGAGCTCCTCGCGCGCGAAGAGCCAGGCGGTGCCGGCGACGAGCGTGACCTCCGGGTCGAGCGACGTCGTCGATCGAGTCGCTCGTGCTTGATGTGCGTCGCTCGTACCCAGTGGTCGCCGCGCTTGATGCCCTTGAAGTCGAGGCCCTCCTCGGCGGCCGCGCGTCTCGACCTCGTCGAGCAGGTTGTGGATCACCTTGTGGCTCTGCGCGGTGACGCCGACCTTGCGTCCCTGCGCGATCAGGTGCGTGATCAGCCGCGCGCCCGGTAGGTCTTGCCCGAGCCCGGCGGGCCTTGGACGAACGAGGTACGAGCCCTCGAGCCGGTCGAGCGAGCGCCCGCTGCTCCGTCGAGCTCGATGCACTGCAGCGACGCGCCGCCGAGCGGCAGGCTCGCGGCGAAGGAGCCGCTCGAGGTGCGGGTAGCGCGCCGTCGCCGGCGAGCATCGAGCGCGGCGAGCCGGCGCAGCGCCGCCTGCTGCGCCTTCGTGTCGATACGGCCCGCCCGGGACGAGCGCGGTCGGCAGCGCGCTCGTCGCGCAGCTCGCCTTCGCCGCAGCCGAGGATGACGTCCCGGCGCGTTGTCGATCGCCGACGACGGTCCAGCTCGTGCCTTCCTCGCGCGGGTCGTCGCCACCGTCTCCGTCGTCGAACTGGTGCTGCTGCGGCGGGAAGCGTGAACGTCCACTCGAGCGACTGCGCGCGGGTTCGCGAGCAGGTCGACGGCTCCGTCCCGTCGTGCTCGAGGCAGCCGAGCGCCTCGCCGTCGTCGACGAGCTCCTCGTCGGTCATCTCGAGCCGGCGGAAGTACCACCACCAGCCCGGGCGCGCCTCGCGGCGGTGGTACTCGAGGAGCTGCGCGCAGCAGCCAGCGCTCGTCGCCCTCCTCCGCCGCCGTCGAGCAGCGCGTCGCGAAGCGCGTCGGTCTCGGTCGAGCGCCTCGTCGTCCTCGACCTTCGGCTCGCGCCTTCGGGCGGCGGCCGGAACGGGATCGCGACGCCGTACTCGCGCCTCGGCCTCGGCCGCCGCTCGAGCAGCCAGTCGCGCAGCTCGAGCGTCGCGAGGCAGTCCTCCTCGTTGTAGGCCGCGATCGCGTCGAGCAGCGCCTGGTCGCCGGTCGTCGAGCCAGCGCTCGAACTCGATCACGGCGTCGTTGCCCGAGCTCACGTCGGCCGCGCGCGTGAAGAAGAACTGCTCGATCGTCCTTCAGCGAGTAGACTCGGACGCCGGCGCGCAGCCCCTGGCGGACGACCTGGAGCAGGTCGACGAAGCACCTCGCCGCGCAGGAGCTCGTCGATCTCCTCCTCGCGCGTCGCGTGCGCGCCCATCAGCCGCGCGAGCGTCGAGGGCTCGTAGGCGGCGTAGTGGTAGACGTGCATGTCCGGGTAGCTCGCGCGCCGCTCGTGGACGAAGTCGACGAACTGCTCGAAGGCGCGCGCGCTCCCCCTCGCGGTCGTGCGCCCAGAACGGCTGGTACGTCGTGCTGCCGTCGGCTCGCGCCAGAGCACGCCGAACAGGAACTCGAGCCCGCGCGGCCGGCTCGAAGAACGGATCGCCCTCCATGTCGAAGAAGACGTCGCCGGGCGACGGCGCCGGCAGGAGCCCGAGCCCGCGCCGCTCCTCGGGCTCGAGCAGGTGGTAGCGTGAGCTCGCCGGTGCGGTAGCGGTGGAGCTGAAGCGCCGGCCTGGTCGCGCAGCCGCTCGAGCATCGGCGGCGCGAGCCGGCGGACGCGCAGGTCCGGCGGCGCCTCGGCGAGCCCGGCGAGCGTCGTCGACGCCGACCGTGTCGAGCTGCCGATCTGGTCGCGCCGGATCGACGCGACGCGCGTCAGGTGGTCGTCGTCCTCCCAGCGCTGCGCGGCAGACGGAGACGAAGTCGCAGCGCGAGCAGTGCTCGCACGGCCACGGGTAGGTCGTCGGGCGGCTGCCTCGACGTGCGTCCGCAGCCGCCGCTGCGCGATGCGGAGGATAGGCGTCGAAGTCGCCGGCCGGTAGGTCTCGACCTCGCTCGTCCCGAGCACGACGTGCAGCCGCTCGGGCAGCCGCCCCTGGATCGCCGCGATCTCCTGCGCGTACAAGCGAGCTGGAGCACCGCCGCCGGCTTCGCGCGAGCGCGCGAGCTTCGTGTCCTACGGCTCGTAGCTCCAGGCGCCGAGGTCGGACGGCTCGTCGACGCGGACGAGGAAGTCGGCGCGGCCGCGCCAGCCGTCGCGCGCGAACGTCGCCTGGTAGATGACCTCGGCGCCGGCGCGCATCGCCTGCACGGTCGCGCGTGGCGGCCTCGTCGAACGCGCCGTCGCTCGGCAGCTCGATCTCGACGACCTCGCGGCCCTCGCTCCGCAGGTCGTCGAGGTAGCGCTGCCTCGTGCAGGTCGCCCTTCTCGGCGACGAGCTCCGCGAGCGCCTCGCGCCGTGCGGCGGCTCGCGCTCGCCGCGCGCCGACCTCGAGCGCGAGCGTCGTCAGGTGCGGGCAGGCGAGGTAGGCCGTCAGGTCGGACGGCGAGAGAGAGGTGGCCGTCGCGGAGGTGCATGGGACGGAGTATTGCGCGAGCCACAAGCGGCCTCTTTCTAACCTGTCTGGGGACTCATCGAGGGGAGCACGCGCAGAGACGGGATAGCTATGGACTCCAGATGGAACCGCCGTCCAGTGGCGACGTTTCGCCAGTACTGGCCAGTTCCGCCGCAGAGTCTCGACGCATGCTCGTCCTTCTCGCCGTAGCGACGTGCTGGAACTTGGGGCCTTCCAGGCCAAACCACGGGGCCGCCGATCACGCCGCAAAGCTGCGCGCTGTTACGGTGCGGCGTTGTCGCGAACCGCCGTTGTGTGTCGCTCTAAGAATGGTCGGGGCGCATCAGGAGGGCTAAGAGCCAACCGGCCCCATTCGGGCAGAGTGAACACCGACCGGTCGGGATCAGTCCGGAGATTTACTGCGGCTACGAACGATCCCTCCGTGGCTGATGCGATAGCTGGATGGTCTCCGACAGAGATGTTCCACAAGAGTGCTTCGGGTTCGGCACAGTTACCCGCTTCTGCTCTAATGCGCAGCGTGACGTCACCTGAGGCTGTTACGAAGACAGATGTTACGGTCCCCGCGACTGCGAGTATGTCTTGCTGCCAGCTGGCGCCGCATTCCGACCAGAATGCCCGGCAGTTTGGCGGAAACGGGCAGTAGCCGCATGCCTGTGCAGACGGGGCTGCTGGCTGGTCGCCGGGCACTGCATCGTTGAAGTCCTGCAGCAGTTCCACGGCCTCGGCGGCAAGGCGCTCGCATGCAGATGCGTCGACGTCGACGTCGACTGGTGCCCCGCTGAAGGGGAGCAGATGAGCAGATTCTGGCCAGTCTCCGGACGTTTGCCATTCGAGGAACGCGTAGAGCTGCGGATTTGTCGTACGTAGGACTGATGGACGATGCCCGACCGGCGGTCGGCAACTCGCCCGCTCTTGTAGTCGACGATGCGGTGTGCCGTTCCACGCAGGATCAGGTCGGGCTGGCGAATAGGTTCTCCCCTGCGAGGTCAGCGTCGCTTCCGTGATCAGGTCAAGAGCGCCGGACACGGGGTCTCCCACTATGTTCCTGAACACGGCCAGCCACCTGACGCAGGCGGACTCGTGTAATCTGATAGCCATAGAGGCGCTCTGGGGAGCCTTCGTCGCCGGCTTTTCCGCCATGAGCTCGTTGATGGCTTGCTGCCAAGCCGCTTCGGTCTCTTCCATCCAATTGACTTGTGAAAAGGCGGTGGCTCTTCACAGAGGGAGTCGAGAGCGTTGTGGCCCGCCAGCCCTAGCAGGACGGCGGGCGACCACGATCGCTTCCTTTTCTGCTCGCTCTGGGCGAGTGCGGTACGGAGACGGCAGCTCCTCATCGCCTCGAATGAGGGAGGGGGCGAGCTGGCTGACCGTGTGTGACCCGTGCTGGGGAGCGGGCATTATGCAAGGCGAAACAACGTCGCGGCGACCCATCCGGGGCGCCGGATCAGGTTGAACGTGTCGGCGAAAGCCGGTGGGCGATCTCCCCCCGCCAGTCCCCGCATTTCGGCATCGCCGATGGCGACTGCTAACCGCTCGGGAACGAGATTTTCGTTGATGGTGTTCTCGAACGGGTCACCGACCAGGACCAGCGGGAACGGGGCTGGCAAGCTGACGGAACCGAGAACGCCATCCGTCGAGTGCTACTGGGGTTCCGTCGAAATCGGCGGCGAATGACCGTGCTAGCGAGGCTTCGGTGTCTTCCCACGATTGGCCATTGTACGAATTTCCCTGGGCGATATCGAGCATGTCGCGCGCGAGCCGCCAGTCGAGGAGCGGGTGGTATGCCATGTTGTAGTAGTCACGCAGGCAGTCGTAGCAGGAGCTATCGCACTGCTCGCTATGCGGGGCGATCCAAGCTCGGCCATAAACGAGCTCGCCTCCGTTAGTACCTGCTGAAACTCGGCTGTGGCGATCCGAGATGCGTGCAGTAGCCCGCGCCGTTTTCGAGTGAGTCGGCGAGGAACAGTTCGGTTACGTACACTTCGTCGCTGGTCCGCGCAACGCGAAGCCAGCGCGCAGCTCCTGGCTTTGAACATCGAGTGTCCGTGACCGCGGCTTCGCGCAGTAGGAACCCGAGCGAGTACCACGCGGCCCGCTTCGGCGGGTGGAGAACGGCGTCAAGGTGTCGATCCATCCGGGAGCTGTCGCGCTGACAAGGAGCAGACGTCGGTTACGTAGGTCGCTCCGAGTGCGACTTTCTCTTCAGTGCCTTCGGCGATTCTGGCAGGTCGAGGTCTGCGGCGCGTGCCGGGGTCTTCAGCTAGGTCGAGCGGAGACGAGGCCCGTCCCAGGGGTATCCACCTCGTCAGCGGCCCTTCGCGAAGCGGGAAGTCCGCCGCCGTTGTCGTTGATGACGTAGATCTGTCCCGCTGCCGGAACGGAGCGCCGCGTTGCCGACGCTGTCTCGGTGAGCGATGCAGGATCCGGCGAGCACGCGCGCGGCGAAGCGACCGCGAGGACCACTCGAAGCGTCCCCTCGAAGTCCCGGGGCCGGAAGTCGGTGCGGAAGCCTACCGGCTGGGCGAGGTCGACGATACGGTAACTTCTGGTCGTGCCACCTCGCCGCATACTGGGCAGTGGCGACGTATCGGCCGGGTCTTGGCTGCGAGGTACAGGCAGTTCCGGCAGACGCGCGACCACGTCGCGCGGCCCGAGCGGGTGGATCCTCGTCTGACGTACCGTGACACCGCGTTGCGCAGCCCAAGAGCCACGCCGACGGCCGTGTGTATCGCCTTGTCCTTGATGACTTGCCCGCCCGGCGCGAACTGCGGAGACGGCGATCGCGAGCTCGCGGTCGATGACCCCTGGCGGCCACGGGTACGCGTGGCGGCCGAAGCGGTGGAACAGATATCGTGACCGGGTCGGGAAGCCGAACATCGGGAGTAGCCCCTCTCGGCGAGGTGTTCGCTAGCTCGCTGCAGCTGGCCTGGTCAGCGCGATCGCGTCTACCTGCTATCAGCGACGCTGCGAAGCCCACGAGGCCCGTTGCTGCGATTGCGAGTTCCTCGTCGACGTGGTCCGAGAAGTGCGTCGGCGACTGCCTGATCTCGGCGCCGTTCCCGCTACCAGTCGGCGACGCGCGCCGCGATGCTTCGGCCCAGTCGTCGACACGTCCCGAACTGGCCATGGACGTTGCTCCCGCCCTCGAAATCGGGTCGTCATCGGCAAGCGGCGGAACGCCGCCGCAGCACCTCGGCTGCAAGACGCGCTGAACAGATCTCGACCGACTGAGGTCAAGGTACGGGGCGGGGGCGGCTCCCGGTGATCCGGTCGGGCTGTGAGAAGTAGTAGTCGTCGTGGCTGCGCGCGGCAGATCGTCAGCGCCGACAGCGAGTGCGTCGCGCCCGGCCCGCCCGACCCGCTGCTGGTAGTTGAACCGCATCGGCGGCATGTTCGACATCATCACTGCCCTGCAGACCGCCGATATCGACGCCCGCCTCCATCGTCGTCGTGACGCTGAGAAGGTCGATCGCGTCGACGAGCGGATCTCGTCGTCGAGGAAGATGTCCTGGAAGCGCCTGCCGCTGTCTGGCTTCTAGCGCGGTCGGTCTGCCCGGTGAGCTCCTCGCAGTGCAGGCGGAACGGCGCGCCGGCCCGTGGTCGCGAGGAACGCGTAGTAGTGTCCGCACTCTTCCGGGTGTCGAGCCTGGCACCGGCTCCGGCAAGCCGTTCGCTGCAGTAAGGTGCAGATCTGCAGCAGTTGCAGGTGCTGGCGCCGGCAACGCTGCAGATCCAGGCTCCCGCCGCGGGCGCGAAGGAACAGCGCTCCGGCTTCAGCAGATACTCCTCAACAGCACCTGCCATGACCTGCTCGACCGCAGCTCTGCAAGCCGCCAGACTCGAGCCCGTGCCGGTCGGCGACCGCCTCCCAATACTTCCGAAGGCGCGCCGGCGGTAGTCTGCACGCCCCAGCGTGTGCCCGGGAACCGCCGCATGTCGCCGAGGACACGGACCGTCGACGCGACCGCCTGCGAACAGCGTCGTCGGGCCCCGTGGCGCGCGTGCAGCTGCCTTGCGGGATCAAGAGACGACCACGCGAGCCAATCGACTCGAAATCTCGTGCCAGCGCCGCTGTAGACCGCCTGCACACATTCGCGTCGGCAGCGACTCCGTGATCGCCAGGAGGAGTTGCTGCGCTTCCTGCCCGAGATCCGCGTCCGCCCTCTTTGCCGCGGGCCCGTCTCCCAGCCGCTGGAAGAGCGTCGTCCATGGCTGCGGTCCTCCTGCACGGCGGGGATAGCCCTGAAGCGTCCAGTCCGGCCCGCCGGGATTGATGCCCGAAGCGCAAGCAAGCGGTCCCGACGCCCCCGATCAGGCCTTCAAGCGTCGCCGGGGCGTCTGGAACGCGGCCGCGACCGCCCGGCTGCTTCAGCCTCGCCGGCAAGCCCATCAAGCACGCTGCCAAATGGCGAGTGCTTCGTCCGGGTAGCGGCTGCGGAAACGCTGCCAGCCGTCCTTTGCCTTCGGTGCTCGCGCCTTCTTGCCTCGAAACCGTCGAACAGCTCAAGGTCGTGCCCGCGAACGCTCTCTCGAGTGCTTCAAGGATCAGCTGGCGGACAACGTCTTGGTAGTGGCGTTTCTCAAAGCCGGCGGAGAGCTTCGCGGCGTCTTGTCGGCTGTCGGAGAAGAGCACGAGCTTCCTGGCGCCACCGAGGTCGCGCAGCAGAGCGTCGCCGAGCACCTGGCGTGACCTTCTCGAAACCCGTTCGCATCGTGCGAACGGGTGAGCGGGTTCGGGCCTGGTCCTCGACCGGCCGGGCCTTTTCACCGCTCTTCCACATCTCCCAGTCGTCCCCACAGGACGGGCAGATGATCGGGAACGGCGAGATGAGCTCGGAGTCGCTGAGCCTTCTGCGGCGCACGTGGAATGACCAGCCGGTCGCGTCCGGCGGCCTTGTTCTCAGGTGCCCGGTGCCGTGGTCGAGTCTGCTTCGTTTGAACTCGAATGTGTAGTCGCCGCGGTCCCAGTCCTCGTCCACCGGGAGCTGTCGGTCGCGGCCAGTAGACGAGGTAGCTGGTCGCGTTCCGGGACAGGGCTGCCTGGTCGGGAGGCTTTCAAGGTCCGGGACGTCTGGAAGCAGGAACCTGTCGAGTTTCTTGCCGGCCAGGTGGCCGCCCGTGAACCGCCGAGGAACAGGTCGCCGCAGGTCTGGCAGTAGAGAAGGTCGAGCACCCGTGCGCCGCACTCGCACCGGTAGCGCGGCTGGCGTAGAGTTCGCCGACCGTCCGGTCGTGTCGCTGACTGTCATCGCGGCGACCGCGGCACAAGCGGATCGCAGCATGCCCAGACGCCCTGGACGTTTCGGAAGAACAGGTGAGCGCGCACCCGCGCACTGCAGGTCTGCCGCCGCACTCGGCCGAGGGCTCGAGCAGCCCGTCGGGCGCGTCTGCGCCGGTCGGGTCCGCTGTCGCTGTCGGGGAACAGCGATCTGGCCAGCTGCGGAGATGCTCTTCGCTGCAGGCGAGCCGTCGTCCGTGCAGGCGTTGACGAGCGCGTCGCGGCGTGCGCGGCCTCTAACAGCTGCGGTAGCTCGGCGCCACCGCCGGCGCCGTCTTCGCGGCTGCGATGAACTGCGGCCGGAACGGCATCCAGGGATCTGCGCCGGCTCGCGGGTTCGACGATCTCGCCAGTGACGACCGCGAACGACTCGACTGGGCGCGGCGAAGAAGCCCTCGAGGAAGTCGTCGTCGCTGCCCGGCTCCAGTGAGGCGCTTGCGGCGAGGAAGCGCACCTGCTCGGGCCGGTTGGTCAGGCCGAGCCGGTGCAGCAGGTTGCGCAGCAGGTAGGCGACCTCGCTGCCTGAGGTGCCGCGGTACATGTGCAGCTCGTCGACGACGAGGGTGAAGACGTGGTTGGGGCTCGCGTCGAGCCAGGCGGCGTGCGTTCGAAGAACGGCTCGTCGCGCTCGCGCAAGCAGCATGACGTTGAGCATCGAGTAGTTCGTGATCAGGATGTCGGGCGGGTGCGCCTGCATGTCCCAGCGCGAGCGCATCTCGGCCCCGTCGAGCCGCGGCACGAAGTAGCGCTTGCGCGGCGCTCACTTCGGGCTTCCGGTTCTGCCTTCGCCGCATTCAGTCATCCGCCTCAGCTCTTGCGGCGCGCAGCGCTCATCTCGGCCAGCTCGCGGCGAAGCGTTCTAGCGCGGTCTTGTTTCCGAGCGACCCAGAGACGGGGTCATGCCGGTGTAGCGGCCGAAGTAGAAGCGGTGGCCGCGCGGTTTTCGTCGAGCCATGCGCGTGCTTCTGGGCTGTCAAGGGCCCGCCGAAGCCGCATCAGCTGGTCCTCGACCAGCGCATTCATTGGGTACAGGACAAGGCACCGAACCGCGGCACGCCCAGCCGGGTCGCTGCTGCGCTGTGCAACAAATCCGCCGGACCCTTTCCACCAGTCGCTTGGTGCGGCGTGTTGGGCTCCGGCCACGCCGCGGACTCGCCTACGCAGCGGAGTTTAGGACTGGCAGGGGGAATGCTTCCGTCTTTCCAGACCGGTACCGGCTGTGATAACCATGTTCTTCCCTCGATGGCGGCACGAAGGGCGGCGTGCTGATGCAGGTAGAGCCGTGGAATTCGGCCGGAATCAGGCCTGCGCGGGCAAACTCGGCTAGGTCGGCATGCGCGCCGGCCGACGCTAGCGACGCGTCAAACTCCTCGTCGGTGCTTACGTAGTCGCGGAGTACTTCCAGCCACGGCTCTCGCCAGGTGACTCCGTCATCGTCAAAGGAGCGCCCGGCGCTCGCGCTGAACAGCCCCATTTCGCAAGGCGAACGGAGTGTCGTAATAGCGAAACAGATAGTCTCTTAGTGAGTCAAAGACCGATGCCGCGTTAGCCACTGGCAGATACCTTGTGTCGGCGCCTGGGTTATGTCGAGCTCCTGGCCAAGCGATTCTGCGATTCGCTTGGCGGTATTGCAAGGAACGTTCGCGTAGTGCCAGTAACGGTCGGCCAGGGCTGGCATCAGGCCGCAGCACATCGCCGCGGTTCGCGCCTGAAGCGCCGGCAGCTGGGCATGGAACGGCACGATCAGCGTGCCGTTTACGTTGTTGCGCTGATACTGAAGTACGCCGCGGCCACACCTGCGAAGCTCGGCGTAGATAGCGGTAGCGCGGTCAAGCGCATAGTACATTCCCATCGTCGTCGAGCCACCGAAACACCGACCGATAGCTAACGCCGTACTTATAGAGGCCGGGCTCAGCGTCGCTCACCGTTTCATTGAAGTACAGCGTCTTATCGCTGAACCGCTCCACGCCATAACCCTTGGCTGGCGGTGTGGACTGGGCGAGTGCAAGATGGCTGTCCATCGGAGCCAGAAGCTGCGCTAACCGCTCACTGATGCACGGCTCGTAGTTGATGCCCATGTCATCGGCGAGTCGCTCTACCCCAGTCTCGTCAGCCGCAGCGATAAACAGGACGTCCGGACCCCACGCCTGGGCGAACGGGTCGCAATAGAATTCGTCGGACTCCGCCGCTAGCTGATTCAGCCTGTCAATCAGGGCTTGCGTGCGCGGTCCCAGTGAAGCACGGCGTGGGCACGGCGCCTGGCAGGATGGTCAGGGCCGACGGTGCAACAGACCACTCCTGAGCCTGCCAATCTACCTCAATATGCCCAAGGATTGAGAAGGCATGGGCGGTGGTACTCGGGAGCGGGCGCCGCTTGCCCGGATCTGGCTGAAGTGCCCAGTCGTGTGCATCGCGGAAACTCTTCCCACGTGCCTGGCGGACGCTCCGCTCGCCCACAACAACAGCGGCTCGTAGTTCGTCATGCCACACCTCTGCCGCGGTTCTGCGGTAGCTTCTCCCACAGCTCAGCCTCTCGGCGGCTGTCTCCCGGCAAATGCTGCGAGAACTGCGCGCACCAGTCGGTGATGCTCGCGCTTGTGGCTTCACTGACAGGGTATTCGGATGAGGCGACATCATGGCGAAGTCTCACGGCTACGCCGTTTTCGCGACGCACGATCACCCATACCGGCGGGAACGGCGGATAGACCTCGAATCCGTAGGGAAACAGGCCCGGACCGCCCCGACCGACCTCATCCACGTCGGCCTGCCGGGCTCCTCTGGCCGCCAGATCTCACCAGGCCGCGCACCGAGCAGGACATACTCACTTGCGCGCAGCGGGAGGATCATGGTTTCGCGTACGGTCGGCACCGCAGCCGGATCCCCGGACAGCGTGCCGCCGCACACCCAGACGCGGCCCTTTTGCTCGCCGGTCACCTGCGCCGCACCGTTGGCCGCCGCGCGCGGCCCCTGGTCTGTGGCGTCGATTGGGAGGCCAAGACGTCCTGTGCCCTCGCCCGTCATCGCCCCCAGGGTTGCGGCTGTCGTAAACCGGAGCGGCTCTCCCGGGTCCAGCAGAGACCTCGTGGGTGCCCGGGCCGAGGCCGAGTCTGCGCAACTCGATACGCTCCCCCGGCGATGCCTTCAACTTGACGTCGCCGACCGTCACCGTGATTGCCTCGTCGAGCATCGATGGCAGCCACAAGTCCGGCTCGCCTCCTTGCAAGTAGAGCGGAAGATCGCGGCTCAGCCGCAGGCCTCCCCGAAGCGTAGGTCGCTCGCGCACGTCGGCACGGCGCCCGGAGCGATACGGGGACATTCGCGCCGGGCGGCACCGGCCGGATTGCAACACCGCTCACCAGCGTCCAGCCGTCGGGTGCGCGGCGGGTGCCGCTGATCTCCCGCCAATCTCCATCCAGGTCCCACGATCGGAAAAGTCCCGCACATCGCTCAGATGCGAGGTGCGCGCGAGCACGTAATAGTCCTCTCCCGGCTGGGTACGCGACACAGCCACCCAGCAACCCAGGTCATCGTCTTCGCCCAGCGCGATGACGCTCCCCGGCCGAAACGACAGAATGAAGTCTGCGTGGTCGAGCCGAAGGCCATCGTCCAGCCAACCCTCATTGAGCGGCAAGGACTCCTCATACCACACGCCGGATTTGGTAGCCACAGGGAGCTCCACCGAACCTGACGGCGAGGTAAACAGCGCAGCCTCCGGGAACGCGTCGGGCCGCTCCGCAGCCAGGAAGTAGGTCGGAGTCGGGAACGTCCGCAGGGCAAGAGCCAGCCGCGCGACGCGCCGGCCATGCTCGTCTCGAATCACCCCGTCCCAGTGAGCAGCCTCCTCCTCGATCACGGCACCAAGCCAATCCTCGTAAACCGGATCCGCAGCCATCGCCCGGGCAGTCGCGCTCAGCGAAGAACCCGCAGCCCACGCCTTGAAGTACATGAGAAGTTCCGCCCGCGGCACCCTCTCACCAGGCTCCAGCCCAATCTTTTGGAAGAACTCCGTGATCCGTCTGCGGTCAGCCTCACGGAACAGCGCCTGCGACAGCGCGAACCCAATCACCGTCCACTTGGGATGCGACCGAATGGTCGAGACGCCAAGCCGGCCCTCGTGGCACTCGCCAAGCCACCAATGAAGATGCCCCCACAGCGTCTTGAAGGCACCCTCGTGACCCTTCATGTCCCGCTGCTCGAATCCCAGCAAATCACGGAAGCGCTTCCAGTAGTTATGCGGCGCGATACCGTCCGCTGCCCCCATGTACGTAGCAGCCAGAACCGCAAGAGCTAGCAACGGCAGTGCCGGCGGGTCGCCTTCGCCTCCCCTCACCTTCCAGTCAACCGACTCGCGTTCGATCCGCGAGAACCGCTGCCCGTATGAGTCCTTGGTTAGCCGCGACCGCACTGCCGTAGCCAGGCTCTCGACTCCGCGAGCCGGAACACCTGACCCCTCGAGCTCACCAAGCAGGTCTTCATCAACAAACAGCGTGACCGGCTGGTTGGCCCTCTCCCCGCTGAAGAACCGCTCGCAGAGCAACCGTGCCCACTCGCCGTAGGTAAGGGTCGTCCGTCCTCCTGCCGCTTCCGTTCGCGTCGTGGAGCCCCTCCCAAGACCCACCGGGCCTCCAGGCCCAGGCCCGCATCCAGCGCATATCGACCCACACCAGGCGACGCTGAACACCGGCAAGGCTACCGGGTATCCACCAGCCTCGCAAGACGCCTACGGCGAGTTCTGGGGTGAGGGCTTGAGGGTCACGCGAACGCCATTGCCGGTCGCCGTCCGCGGCTAGCACCACGGTGATCGGGGCACATAGCCGGGTGCGAGACCGCTCTGCATTCCGCTCGGAGCCCCATACTAGTGACGAGTTCGGGAGGCGAGAAAACCACAAAAATAACCGAGCGGATCGCGGCGGCTCGCCGCGAGTCGCCGATGCCGCGGCCTCGGCACGCTCACTCACCGGCGAGCCGTGACGCGCTTCCGTCCATCGGCGCTCGAGTCGTAGGACAGGCTCAGCGCCGTTCCACCGGCGGACAGCGTTGTCCGATCGCTGGCGGTGAGCGAAGGACGTCCTGGCCGCCAGGTACGATCGACGCGATGACTTTCACATCCATCGAGATCTGCGCGGGCGGGGGCGGACAGGCCCTGGGATTGGAGCAGGCAGGCTTCTAGCCACGGCCGCTGTCGTCGAGGTAGAGCCCCACTCGTGCGCCACTCTTCGCCCATAACCGTCCCTACTGGAACACCATCCAGGGCCGACGTCACGAAGTGGCACGCAACCGATGGGCACCGGGGCGGGATCGACCTGTTCGCTGGCGGCGTGCCCTTGCCCGCCGTTCTCGAAGGTCGGGCAAGCAGCTCGGTCGCGACGTGACGAGCGCGTATCTCTTCCCGCAGGCGCTTCGCCTAATAAGGGAGTGCCAGCCACAAGGCAGTGATGCTGGAGAACGTGCGCGGGCTCCTTGACGACCCGCTCTTTGTCTGACTACCGAGACGACCTCGACCGTTTAGCTCGCCGATGAGGGCTACTTCGGACATTTTGGAAGCTCCTCCAGGGCGGCGGACTACGGTGTGCCGCAGCTTCGCCCACGGAGCCATCCTGGTAGCGCTCCGGCCTGACGCCGCCTGCACACTTCGAGTGGCCCCCC
Source organism: uncultured Actinomycetes bacterium (assembly GCA_963821535.1). GTDB lineage: Bacteria > Actinomycetota > Thermoleophilia > Gaiellales > JAICJC01 > JAICJC01. Next base: position 14,694 of record CAWGEC010000013.1, read on the forward strand.
AGCTGGAACCGCCCGCGGAGGCCACCAACAGTCGGGACCCGCCCGCGAGACGATGATGGCCGAACGCGGATGGGAGGGCGCCGATGCCTGGGCCTGCCCTGGCGTTCGAAGATCGCCCCGACCCTTGTCGGCGGGTCGACCAAGCACGGCGGCCCTGACCTGGGGGCCACTCGCGCCCGAATCGATGGGCGGCACTTGGCGTGAACGGAAAGCTCTCTCGGCCGATACAGCGCCCCGCCGCCAGGCTTTGCAGGCGAGACCCTCGCTGACCGTTCAGAATGGCCGCAGTCGTCCAAGGCTTCCCTCGCCGACTGGCGGTTCATGGGGCAAGAAGACCCATGCCTACCGCCAGGTGGGCAACGCGTTCCCGCCGCCCGTTGCCCGCGCCGTCGGGCTCGAGGATCGCTGGGGCGCTGCGGTCTCGTCGTCAGCGAAGACCCAACAGAACTCGACGCGGTAGTACAAGCGGGCCTAATCGAAGTCAGGCGGGCGACTGGCGGATAGCCTTCGCCGTGTGGACCCTGCCGCTGCCCGACAGCCAGGGAGCTGCCGGAGCTCGTACCCACCCGCATGCACCGTGCGATCTACCGGGTGCTCTACGAGCGCCGGGGCGACCCGCCGACCATGCAGGAGACGCAGGAGGCGGTCCGGGCGGAGCTCGGAGACGAGGCTGCCGACCAGGTGCATTTCAGCAAGCGGCTCCGCGAGCTTCGCGACCATTTCGACATCCGAACGGAGCGCGATGGCGGGTACACGTACCGGCTCGCGGGCGTCCGAGCATCGGCGCCGGCCGGAAGCGACGATCAGCACGGCGCCTCCGGGCGAAAGGTCTTGCGTCACCAGCGCTGCGATATGTGCGGCAAGACGCCGGCCGAAGACGGCATCCGGCTGCACGTCGACCACAAGATCCCGTGAATGGGGCGGCCCAACCGAGGAGTGGAACCTCCAGGCGCTCTGCTCCGACTGCAACGAGGGGAAGAAGGCCTACTACGCCACATTCGACACCGTCGCCCCGCAGATCATCGCTCGCGCGATTGGGCTACGAGTCGGTGCACATGCGGATCGGCGAACTCCTGAAGGCGTTCTATTCGGAGGGCAGGACGACGCCTGACGAAGTTGCTGGAGCTCGTCGCCGAGGCGAGAGGCGGCAGCGGTACTGGGAGAAGCGGATGCGCGAGCTTCGGCACCTCGGCTGGGCGTTCGAGCCCGCGATGCAGGACGACGCGGACGCGCGTCGGAAGACCGAGTGGAAACTCGAGCGTGGGAACCCTGGCCCCGGAAGGCCCGGCTGCGGATCAGGCGGCAGGCCCGACGCTAGCTGCTCGGCCAGCGGCCAGCATTCGATGACACTCGGTCGACGCAGCTCCCAGGTCCTCCTTCGACCTCGAAGTCCCAGAACCGGAGTACCCGCCAGCCCGCCGCGGCCAGCGCCTCGTTCGCAAGCCGGTCCCGCTCCTGTGGTCCGGGCGATCTTGGCGTCCCAGTACGCGCCCGACTTGCCGGGGTGAAGTAGTCCGGGTGGCCATGCCAGAAGCAGCCGTCGACAAAGACCGCGACCCGTGCCTGGTGAATGCAAATCGGGCTTGCCCCGGAAGGCTTTTCGGGTGGACGCGCCAGCCGCGGATCCCGGCCGCGCCACAGGGCTCGCCGTAACGCAGGCTCAGGCTTCGTGTCGCTTCGACCGGATGCGCGCCGTAGCGCTGCTCCGAGTCTCTCTTTCGATGAGGAAGATCAGGGCACGTAAGTTACGAGGCTACGAGGCGGCAAAACGAGGCTACCCCCGCGGCCGCGCCTTCTCCGTGTCGTAGATCGGATACCGGTCGACGATCGCCGGCACCAGCCTTCCGTCGGCCATCGTGACGTCGACCTGCGTCCCGTGCTGGGCCAGCTCGGCCTCGATGCACGCCATGCCGATCAGGCGGTCGACCGTCGGTGAGCGGCCCGCCGACGGCGAGGTCAGCTTGCCGACGTGGCGGCCGCCGCGCACGACCGGCGAGTTGTAGTCCGGGGCCTCCTCGCCGCCGATGCACGAGCGTCACCATGCGATGGGTGATCCCGGCCTCGGCCTCGGCCCGGAGCGCCTTCCGCCCGACGAACTTCTCCTTGTCGAGCTTGATCATCCGGTCCAGGTTCATGTGGAACGGGCTGGTCACGCCCTGGAAGTAGTCGTAGCCCAGGAAGATCAGGCCGCGACTCGATCCGCAGGCTCTCGACCGCCGCCAGGCCGTACGGCCGGATGCCCATGTGGGCGCCGGCGTCGAGCAGCGCCCGCCACAGCGTCTCGGCGCCCTCGGCCGGGCAGAACACCTCGTAGCCGATCTCGCCGGAGTAGCCGGTGCGCGAGACCCAGCAGCCCTCCACCCCGCCGACCGTGACCGGGTGCGGGATGAAGCGGAAGTAGCGCAGGCCGGCGACATCCGCATCGGTCAGGCCGGAGAGCAGCTCGCGCGACCGCGGCCCCTGCACCTGGAGGTGCGGGATCTGGAACGTGTGCTCCTCGATCTCGACGTCCATGTCGGAGCAGACGCGGCGGAAGTGATCCGCATCCGTGTCGAGCGCGGTGACGACGAGCATGTCGTCCTCGGTCTCGCCGCGGTAGGCGACGCCGTCTCCGAGCATCTTCCCGTTCTCGTCGCAGAACGGCCCGTACCGGCACTGCCCCACCTCGAGCGCGCCCATGTCCGACGTGAAGATCCGGTCGGCCGCGCGCACGGCGTCCGGCCCCTTGAAGAACCACTTGCGAAGCGGGCTCTCGTCCCAGATCCCGACCGCCTCGCGGACGGCGTGGTGCTCGGCGACCGGATCGCCGAAGTCGGAGATCCAGTCCCACCCCTCCCACTCGGCGAAGGTCCCGCCCATCCGCCGCTCGACCTGGTCGAACGCGGTCTTAAGCAGTCCCTCCGTAGCGACCGGCGCTGCCGGTGGGGGCATCTCGATCTCGAGGGTCGCGGCCGAGCCCAGGTCGAAAGGGGCGGCGGTCGCCTCGATCGGCGGCATCGGCACCTCGACCGGCATGATCACGGTCGGCGTGGCCCGTCGCGTCAGCTCCTGGTGCCCCGGCGGGAGCACCTGCGTCACGCCCATCAGGCCGCGCACGCTGGCCGGGCCGGCGACGCTCTTGTACGTCTCGACCGACTGCTTCTCCTCGCGGTCGATGTTGCGGCGCAGGCGGCGAAGGCGCGTCTGGAACCCGGCGTCGAGGCCGGGCGTCGAGAAGATCGCCTGCTCGACGTAGCTCTCGACGACCCTGTTGCCGACCAGGGTGACGTCGCCGTCGCGGGCCTTCCCCGTGCGCGGCGAGTAGAGCATGACCGAGCGCACCTGGGCGAGGAACGTGTTCCAGGTCGAGAGGACGACCTCGCCGCGGCAGCGCGCGCCCGTCTCGGGGACGGCGAGCAGCGTGATGCGGCGGTCGTTCACGGCCTCGATGACGCGCCTCGGCGGACGGCTGCAGGATCGACACGAACTTGTGCAGCGGCCACACGTCGAGCTGGTTGAAGTCGCCCGGCTCGCACCCCACCCCGAACAGGAACACGTCGGAGTAGCGGAAGAAGTTGCCGGTGCCGTGCTTCTCCCGCAGGAGGTCGTAGAAGAGCGTGATGGTGCCGCAGATCAGGTTCGAGCAGCCGACAGCGTCCATCGGCTGGGCGAGGATGACGCCCAGGCGGTCGTCGGGCTGCCACCCGCCGGGCCAGAGCGTGTCGAGCGGCTCCGACGAGCCGTTCCGCTCGACCGCGAAGTCTTCGGCTGAAAGCGCGTAGGAGCTGTGCATGGGGGCCATCCTACCCGGACCAGGGTCGGGCCGCCCACCCGGAGAGCGCGAACCGGCGCCTGCCGCGGCTTCGCCCAAAGGAGCCAGAAGTAGACGATGCCGAAGAACCAGCCGAGCCCGAAGCCGATCAGCGGCTTCAGGATGGCGTCGCGCAAGACACCGTCCCCCAGGTGGCCTTCGTCCGGGACAAGAACCGCCAGGAGCTCTGGGACAAGATGATCAGCACGATCGTCGTGAACGACCCGAGGAAGGCGGTTGCCTAGCGGCCGGTCCGGCTCGTCCGCGAGCGCGCCGCCTTGTAGCATCGTCGTGTGTTCGACTCGATCTCCCTTGCCGGCGACTGGGAGATGTGGCGGGACTTCGCCGTCCGAAGCGCCGGGTTCCCGGTCTCGGGCCTCGAGGTGTTCGGCCCCGGGGACGAGTCCGAGCGCCTGAGCCGCGCCGCCCAAGACGCACGGTTCCAGGAGGCCGTGACGTGGCAGAACCCGGCCGCCCTCGCCAACGCAATCCTGAAGGTCGCCGAGCGCTCGCCAACCAAGCCCAGCCGGGCGCGCGGGCGCGAGGAGATCGTCGCGAGCTACCTGCAGCGCTACTGCGGGAAGAACGACACGATCGGGTTCTTCGGTCCCCTGGCGTGGGGCCGAATCGAGGACGCCGGCCCGCCGCTTCACGCCCAGCCGGGCGGACTCGTCCGAAGCAGCCACGTCCACTTCGAGACCTGGCCTGTGCAGGCCCTGGCCGAGACGCTCGACCCCGAGATCCGGATCGCGGCGGGGCCACACCCGGAGCGCGACCTGCGCGCGGCCCTCGAGGCCGCCGGCGATCAGCAGCTCCGCACACGCGGCCTGGCCGCTCTCGACCGGCTCGACGCCGCCCGCGACGCCGTCGCCACGGCGCGCCCGGACGAGCTGCGCACCGCCCTCGCCGCGCTCGACGAGACGTTCGTCGAGCTCACCGACCAGGACGCGACCCGCAACCCCGGGATGGCCTACGGCGCCCGCACGCTCTGCTACCTCGACTGCATGCGCGACCTCGATGTGGCGATGGGTCCGTCGCTCGTCACCGATATCGCACCTGCACTCCAGACGCTCTTCGAAGCCGGGCGCTGGTACGCCGGCCGAGTGAACTCGATCGGACGGCGTGTAATCGACGCCGCACTCCCTGCGGACGGCCGGGCGCCGTTCGCGCCGGTGCTGATGCAGGTCGTCCGGACGCTCATGCAGCTGCCTCCGGAGCTGGACGACGCCGTCGCGGAGCTCCACGACCGCCTCGGAGGAGCTCCTGGCCGACCCCGATCCGACCACCATCGGCGCCCGCGCGGAGGCCGCCTTCGCGGATCGCGAGCCGACATGGCGGCTGGGGGAGTTCCAGTCCGTGGACGTGCAGATCGCCGCGCGCGGCGAGGCCGGGCTCGCCGCCGGTGACTTCCTTGGTGTCGTCGGCGACGTCCATGTCGGCCACAACCCGCTCATGCAGGGCGTCTTCGCGCACCGTCACCCCGACCCGCCCGGCTACCTCGCGCGCTATGCCGAGGCCGCCGGCCCGCGCATGCCGTTCCTCCTTCCGCCGTGGGGCCCCGGGATGTTCGTCGAGTCGCGCGGGATGCCCGTCAGCCCCGATGACGCGATCCTCATCGCGGTCATGCCCACGACCCGCGCCCAGGGCGGGCGTCGGACGTGGCTCCCCGACGAGCTCCATGTTGAGGGCCGGGAGGTCGCCGACGCCTCCGGTGAGGTGCGCGTCTCCATCGACGACGTCTTCGCGATGCCGATCTTCGTCTCCGCGGTGCGCTCGTTCACCCTGCTGCCCGCACAGGAGCACGCGCCACGCGTGACGATCGGGCGGATGGTGCTCCGCCGCGAAGGCTGGAGCATCCCCGCGACGGAGATCCCGGAGCGCGCCGAGGACGTCGCCGCCTTCGCCCGCGACCGCGGCATGCCGCGCCGCGTCTTCATGAAGTCACCGCTCGAGCGAAAGCCGATGTACCTCGACGTCGAGAGCCCGACGCTCTCGCGGATCCTGTGCCGCCAGGCACGGCACGCCCGGGAAACCCCGGGCACGCGCATGGAGTTCACCGAGATGCTGCCCGGGCCGGACGAGTGCTGGCTCGCCGACGCCGACGGCAACCACTACGTGTCGGAGCTGCGCATGGTGGCGGTCGACCGCGCGTCCGCCACCACCTGAGCCACCCACTTCTGCACCGGTCGGAGGGGCCCGAGGCGCTCGAAGCACCAGTCCGGGAACTCGGCGGTGAAGAGCTCGTCGGGCACGGCGGCGCGCGTGCCGGCGACCAGCCCGCCGTAGCGGAGGAGCTCCGCCCGGGGATGGTCGGCGGCGTACGGCGCGGGCACGCGCTTCCACTGCTCGCGGCCGACGAGGGCGCCCGATGCGGTCGCCTTCTTCACCGCACGCTGGAGCGCCGCCCCGCGCTTGGGGTCGTCGACGGCGGCGCGATACGCCGCCAGCACGCCCTTCTCGAAGTGGTGCATGCCGGCCCCGTAGCCGACCCGGTCGGCCTCGAGCCGCAGGAAGAACCCCGAGCAGCCGCGGCTCGGGCCGTCGCCCTCCCACAGCCACAGGTCGAGGTGGGTCTTGTACGGGCGCTTGTCGTTCGAGAAGCGCGTGTCGCGGTTGATGCGAAGGATCGAGCCGTTCACGCGCGGGTCGGCCCGCACGCCGGGCGCGATCGCGGAGAGCCGATCGCCGAGCGCGATGACCAGCTCGCGCGCGGGCAGGAGCAGAAGCCCCTCGTAGTCCGCGCGGTGCGCCTCGAACCAGGCGCGTTCGTTGTGCTCGCCCAGGTCGCGCAGGAAGTCGAGGGCGGCGGGATCGAAGCCGGTGAAGGATGCCATGGCCACACGGTAGGGCCGAGGGCCGTCACGTGTCTCGCGCGACCCGCTCCAATCCCGTCACGAATCCGACCCGCCGACCGCCTGCTCGGCCATCACCGCCCGCGCCTCGCGCAGGCCCAGTCATGCCGGCCAGCACCTTGAGCTCCTGCTCGGTGACGATGCGGACGCAGTCGGCGTGATAGCCGTCGTCGCTTCGCGCGTGCCGGAAGGCGGCACCCGCATAGGCGGCCGCCACGCCACGCGAATCGGCGACGGCCACAGTGACCCACCGGTCCTCCATCGGGAACCGGAGTTGGACGTAGAACGGCGGCACGGAGAACCCCCAGCCTCGTTCGGAAAAGGACGACCCGGTCTCAAGTAAGCGGACGCTTGCATTCTTTGCAAGCCCGCCGCTCTAGACTCGCGCTGACCCGATGGACGATGCTGCACCTGGTCAAGCCCCTGAGATCCTGGCGGTCGGCACATCGACTGCGGGGTTCGTCGGCGCGACCGGCGGCGGGCCCGACGGCCAGGCCGTCCTCGTCACGAGCTTCGTCGAGTACCAACGGACGTTCGGCACCGCCGGCGGGGAGCTCGCACAGGGCGTCAGGCTGTTCTTCGAGAACGACGGTCGGCGCGCATATGTCGTGCGGGCCGAGAGCCACGTCGTGGCCGCGCTCGCCGCGCTGGAGGACGTGCCCGTCAGCCTCATCGCGCTTCCGGATACGGGCGGCCTCAGCGCAGGCAACGCCGCGAACCGCGTCGGCGGCGCCGCTGCTGTCTGCGAGCGGCAGCGGTGGTTCCTGCTCGTCGATCCTCCGTCATCGCTCTCGCAAGCCGCCGTGGAAGCATGGGCGCGTGACCTGGGATCGCTGCCGAACGCCTCGGTCTACGTGCCGCGGCTCCGCCTCCCCGACGGGACGGAGACAGCCGCCTCGGGAGCGGTCGCCGGCGCCGCCGCCCGAACGGATCGCGAGCGTGCGGTGTGGGTGGCCCCGGCGGGATCAAACGGAAGGCTGGACGGCGTCGTCGACGTCACCCGTCACCTCTCCGACGACGCGGCGGGACACGCCACAAGCGTCGGCATCAACCCCATCCGCCGCCTCGAGTCGAGGATCCGGATCTGGGGGGCGCGGACACTCTCGGTCGACGATGCGAAATGGAAGTACGTGAGCGTCCGGCGGTTGGCGCTCTTCATCGAGCAGAGCATCGATGAAGGCACCCGGTGGGCGGCGTTCGAGCCCAACGGCGAACCGCTGTGGAGCCGCGTGCGACAGGCCGTCGAAGACTTCATGCTGCGGCTCTTCCAGCAGGGTGCGTTTCAGGGCACGAGCCCGGACGAGGCGTATTTCGTCCGATGTGATCGGACGACGATGACGCAGGACGACATCGACAACGGACGCCTCGTGGTGCTCGTGGGCTTCGCGCCCATCGTTCCCGCGGAGTTCATGACAATCCGCATCGCGTAGATGTAAGCAGCCCTCGGCCTCCGGGTAGGATCGCCTCCCCATTACCAAGGAGGGCGAGGCCATGGCCACCGGAGATCCGATCTACGTCGGGAACGTCAACCGCGGCGACGTCGGCTTCGGGGACGCCACCATCCTGTCCGCCGACCCCCGTTCTGCGCTCGGCTGCGTCCTCTACGTCGAGCCGATGGCTCACCGGGCCGGAAACGCGATCGTCGGCCGCAGCTGGTTCGACGCCCCGTCCGGAGGGTGGGCAGTCATGGCACTGGGGGATCTCATCTGGTCCGACGGCCTTCAGGCGACCGGCCGGACGGCCATCATGGCCCAGGGAAACCAGTTCGGAGCGATCATCCATGGAGACGAGGCGGTCACGGCGAATGGGCGGCTGGCGGGCATCCGGGCCAGAGCGTTCGGCCCGGACGACCACGGCGAGACCGCCGGCGTCGGCGTCGCGAGCGCCGGTGCGGTGACGGGCGTCGATGCGCTCGGCGGCACCACGGGCGTTATAGGGCGCGGCGCCGTCGCCGGCGTGCAGGCGGACTCCCCCGTCGGCACGGCCGTCCACGCCCATTCCGAGACGGGGACGGGCGTGGCTGCGCAGGGCGAGATCGGAGTGGCGTCGGAGGCGAACGGGACCGCCGTCCAGGCGACGGCGACCGGCGGGGTGGCGAGCACGGCCGTCTCGGCGGCGGCGCAGCACGGGACCGCCGTCCGGGCGTGGTCGGGCGACGGCCGTGCCCTGGATGCGCGCTCCGAGACCGGCGACGCCCTGTACGTGACCGCCCGCCGGATGGGGCTGGCCGCCTGGTCGGAGCAGGCGAGTGGCGTGATGGGAAGCTGTAGCGGGCCGAACCCGCTGAACATCGTCCGCGCGGGCGTGATGGGCCTGAGCGACGACCATCCCGGCGTGCTCGGCGAGTCCACGACGGGCAGCGGAGTCGAAGCGGTGAGCCGGCAGGGCACCGCGGTTCGCGCCCGCGCCGAGGGCGGCGGGACGGGCGTGCACGCCACGGCGGCCGTGAACCCCGCCACCGGCACCCCGGGGCTGCCGTTGCTCGTCGAGGCCACGCGGACGGGCGTCACCCAGCTCCCGCGCGCGGCACAGTTCGTCGGGCACGTCGAGATCTCGGGCGATCTGATCGTCGTCGGCGGCGCCAAGTCGGCCGCCGTCGTCACCGCGGACGGCGAACATCGACGGGTCTACTGCACGGAGATGCCGGAGGCGTGGATCGAAGACGCCGGCGAGGCCGAACTGGTCGACGGCGTGGCAGCGGTGACGATCGACGACCGACTCGCCGCCATCGCGGACTTGGACGACTACCAGGTATTCCTTTCCCCCTATTCACCGGTGCGCGCCTACGTCAGCCGCCGCAACGCCGGATCGTTCGAAATCCGAGTCGCCGGGAAGAAGCGGCCCAAGAAGCCCGTTGCCTGCGGCTGGCGGCTCCTGGCCCGCCGCCGCGACGTCACGACAGAGCGCTTTGCGCCCTACTCGCCGGCAGCACCCCCCGACGCTGCTGGTGAGCCGGCGCCCCTCGAACGGCTCGACCTGGATCACCCGATCGTCGAACCGCACCCGCGCTTCGAGCCGCCGGACCTGATGCCCGCCGCGGCCGCGCCGGAGCATCCGCCCATGCCAGAACCGCCGCCGGCGGAGGGCCTCGCCGAGGAGCCTGGGGAGGCTCCAGAAGAGCCGTAGGGGTCGTTAGAAAGGACGGGTGAAGGGATGATCGGACAGGTCGCAGCGCTCCTCTGGGTCGTGCTTGCCGCCATCATCCTGGTGTTCGGGTACTACCGCCGGGACGAGTTCTCGCGTCTGTTTTCGAGCGTGAAGCTCCCCGGCGGGATCGAATTCACCTTCCGCGGGCAGCTCGACGACGCCATTTCCAAGCGAGCCCCGGAGGCCGTGTCGGACGCCGCCCGCGGACGCGTGCTTCGTCGGGCCACCCGGGATTACGCCACCACGGAGGGGGCGCGGATTCTGTGGGTTGACGATACGCCGGACGGCAACCTTCCCGAGCGTAAAGTGCTCCGCTCGCTCGGGATCATGCTCGACCTGGCGCGGACGTCCGACGATGGCGTGGAGGTTCTCGACCGCGCCGACTACGACCTCATCATCTCGAACATGAAGCGGGGAGGACACGCCGACGAGGGCGAGCAGTTCCTGGCTCGAATACGGGCGGCCGGGCACCACGAACCGGTCGTCTTCTACATCCGGGATCTCGACCCCGATCGGGGAACGCCGGGCGATGCGGTCGGGATCACGAACCGCCCCGACGAGCTCGTCCATCTCGTGTTGGACGGCCTCGAGCGGGTCCGCGGCTAGCGGCTCGCGTGCCCTCAGCCCAGCTGCGCGACGAGCCGCTTCGGCGCCGTCATCCGGTAGCTGTCGTCGACGAGCCCTTCGACCTCGTCCCAGTCGAGCTCGACGTCGAGCCACACGCCCACCCAGCCGCGGTGCCCGACGTACGGCGGCACGAAGAACCGCTCCGGGCTCGTCTGGACGAGCGCGCCCTGGATGCCGGGCGGCGCCTTGCACCACATCGACGAGCGGCCCTCGTGCGGGTGGCGCATCGCGAAGATCTTCTCGCGCACCGTGAAGCTCGGAGTCCCCACGCCGCCCTCGTGCTCGACCGCCTCGGGGTAGGCCATGCAGATCGACCGGAGGCGCGCGAGGGCCTCCTCGCTGCTCACGCCGGGACGGCCTCGATGCCCTGCTTCTCGAGCATCGCGACGACGCTCGGCCGCTCGGCCAGGCGGCGGTAGTGGTCGCCGAGCGACGGGAGCGTCCACGCCTTCCGGGGCAGGTTGCGGCCCCAGCGGGTGAGCATGAAGCAGTAGAGGTCGGCCGCCGAGAACGTCTCGCCGAGCAGGTAGGGATGGCCGTCGATCTGGGAGTCGATCCAGTCGAAGATCTCGTTCAGGCGCGGCTCGAGGTCGTGCTTCACGCCTGCCTCGGTCGCCTCATCGTGGATGAAGCGGTCGGTCTGGTACCACATCTGGTAGGTCGCCTGGAGCGTGTTCGTGAGGTACGTGAGCCAGCGGTAGGCGTGGGCCCGCTCGGCCGTCCCGACGGGCGGCAGGAGCCCGGCGCCGGGGAACCGGTCGGCGATGTGCATGCAGATCGCGGCCGACTCGTGCAGCACGAGGTCGCCGTCGCGGAGCGCCGGGATCCGCCCCTCGGGCTGGATCGCCAGGTAGCCCTCCGGCTCGATCACGGTGTAGCCCTTGCGGTGCACCTGCACCATCTCGTAGTCCGCGCCCGCCTCCTCGAGGCAGGCCTGCGGCGCCATGGCTGCGGTTCCCGGCGACCAGTAGAGCGTGATCATTCATGCCTCCCGCAGTGCGCCGCCGGCGGCGGCACATCCAACGCCGGATTGCGGTCGAAGAACCCGACCGGCCGGAGCTCGAACCCGCAGCGCACGACCGGCATCACGGGCCAGTCCTCGAGCCGCGGCACGTGGTGCGAGCCGAACGTGTACCAGAGGACGACGTCCTCGCCCTCGAGCGGGCGGTCGGCCTTCGTCCAGCGCTCGAGGCCGTCGCCGCCCGGGCTCTGGTTGGGGTACTCGCCGGCCGGGTAGCGCTCGTCGGCCGCGAACGGCGTCACCCACAGGTGGTGGTCGAGGAACCGCGCCCGCCGCCGGAACTCCGAGTCGGGGAGCGCCATCGGCTCGATCCCCTCGCCCGGGATGAGCTCGTAGGCGGTCGGCTCGCCGACGCGGTTCGTCCGCTCCGCGCTCTCGACCCGCCAGCGCCGCGACGCCGCCGAGTGCACCGATCGCCGGGCCTGCGACTCGCGGTCGAGCACGGTCCTGTCGGTCAGGAACGCCGTCCCGTCGGGGTTGCGCGGCGAGCGCGGCTCGGAGAGCGCGTCGATCTCGACGACCGTGTTCCGCGTCCCGTCGACGTCCATGTCGAGCCGGGCGCAGAAGAAGTGCTGGTGGACGCTCGCGGCGACGCCCGGCGCGATCTCGGTCGCGTACGGCCCCGGCTCGCCCTCCGGCACGCCGGCCGTGTGCAGGACGCCCGTCAGCTTGGCCTCGAACCCGATCGTGCCGTCCTGGCCGAGGTACCAGTAGAAGCCGTACTCGTAGTTCCCGACGGTCGCGATGCACGAGACGACGAGCCGCCGCGCGCGGGCCACGTCGGTGCGGCCGGAGCGGTAGTCGAAGTGCTTCCAGAGGATCCCGATGTCCTCCTCGTGGATGCAGATCGCGTTCGGGAGCGAGACGGCGCCGCCGCGCGAGTCGTTCACCCACGCGTCGAGGTAGCTGATCTCGCCGAGGCAGTCGCAGCCCAGCTCGAGCGCGTTCACGAGCGGGCCGAGGCCGTACTCGCCGATGTCGAACGCGTTCTTGAAGTGGACGGTCGGGTTGGGGTCGCCGTAGGGGATGACGAGCTCGGCGATCGACGCGCGGTGGCACACCGGCCGGCCGGCGTAGGCGATCCGGTGCAGCACGAGCCCCTCGCGCGGCGAGAAGCCGACGTCGAGCGTCCAGCCCTGCCACGCGAGCGCGTGCCCGTCGAGGGTGAAGCTCGCCCCGTCGGGCTGGGTGATCTCGTAGGCGCGGACGTCGGTGCGCGGCGGGGCGATCGCGCCGGGCCGGTAGTCGCCGCCCTCGCCTGACGGCACCGGGAGGACGCCGTGGTCGTCGATCCGCACGACCTCCATCGTGTTCAGGTCGACGACGCCGACCAGGCCGCCGATCGGGCGCGAGTAGCCGTTGTCGCCCTCGAGGTCGGAGCGAAGCCAGGCGAGCCCTCGCGCCAGCCGGCGGTCGCCGTCCTCGAAGCAGCCGATCGACCACGGGTCGACCATGACCATCTCGGGATGCTCGATGCCGCGCTTGGCGAGCGCCTCCTGGAAGCGCGGGTCGGCGACGATCGCGTTCCCGGCGTCGTCGAACTCGTCGATGTGGATCGCGGGATGCACGCCGGGGACGTCGCGCCAGTCGACCAGGCGCCGGTCATCCAGCGAGACGATCGCCTCGTGCGTCATCCCGTCGTCGTTCGTCAGGATGACGAGGAACGCCTCGCGCGGCGGCGTGCCGGCGGCGAGCGCCTCCTTGGCCGGCTCGCGCAGCTCGACCGACACGAACCGCACCCGCTCGCCCAGGTCGCGGGCCTCGCGCACGACGGCGACCGCTGCGACGATCTCGTCCCCGGTCAGCGGATCGAGCGGCTTCGTCGTGATGGGCGGCGCGGCCAACGGGATACGAGGGTACTAGATTGGCTTTCCGGATGGACACGAGATGCGCACTCGCAGTCGCGACGGCGGCCCTCGCGGCGACGGCCGGCTGCACGGCGAGCTCCGAAGGCACCACGGCCGAACGGGCGGCCGCGCCTCCGATGCGCGTCGGCTGCCTCCAGGTCATCGACAGGACGACGCGGCCGTTCGCGGGCGGCTACCGGCGGGTGCTCGGCGTGATCGCAGCACCGCCTGCCCACCTCCCGCAGGTCGTGCGAAGCGCCGACCCGCGCTGGCCGTTCTGGGAGAAGGCGGGCATGGTCGTGCGTGCCGACTCCCGGCCGGTCGACGTGAGCGTCCCTGCCAATTGGCGGGACCGCGCGGCCATCACGTGGGGAAACGGCGGGCCGGCGGTGAGCACGATCCGGTTCACGCCGTGCCCGTCGCCGTCCGGCGTGTGGAATGCGTACGCGGGCGGCTTCCTCCTCAGCACCCGCGGCGCCTGCGTCCCGCTGGTCTTCCGGGTCGGCCATGAGCGGCAGGTCGTGCGGTTCGGCGTGGGCGCGCGATGTTAAGGGGAATCCTGCTCTTGTGCGCTCGCGGTCGCAGCCGGCTGCTCGAGCGGAGGCAGCACCGACAGCAGCACCGGGACGGCGACCGCAACGACCGAGCCGGCGCCGCAGACCATCCCGCTCCAGGGCGGGAGCGCGCACCTGGCCGATGTTCGGGGTGACGCCCGACCGCGCCAACGTGTCGCGGGCGCCGACCGGGATCACCGCGTCGAACGCAACGACCCTCGCACGCGTGTCAATTGACGTTCCCGGGACGGTCGACTCGTCGCCGATCTTCGTCGGCGGCCGCTTCGTCGTGACGACGAGCTACGGCAAGACGATCGCGCTCAACGCCCGACGGGCACATCCTGTGGACGTACACGCCGCCCGGGATCGACGGCTGGGAGGGATCGGCCCAGATCACGAACGCGTCGCCGGCGGCGGATCCCGACGGCGAGCACGTGTATGCCGTCTCGCCCGACGGCGTCGTCCACAAGCTCAATCTCGCGGACGGCTCCGAGGTGAGCGACGGCGGCTGGCCGGTCACCATCACGCGCGACCCGACCCACGAGAAGCTCGGGACGGCGCTCAACATCTCGGGCCGGCTCGTGCTCGCGACGACCGGCGGCTACATCGGCGACGCGCCGCCCTACCAGGGCCACGTGGTCTCGATCGAGCGCGACAGCGGGAAGATCGTCCACGTCTGGAACGCGCTCTGCTCGGACCGGCACGAGATCATCGAGCCGTCGAGCTGCCCCGACTCGGACGCGGCGATCTGGGCGCGGGCCGGTGCGGTGGTCGAGCCCGGGAGCGGGCGGATCCTGGTCGCGACCGGGAACGCGCCGTACGACGGGAAGACCGCCTGGGGCGACAGCGTGCTCGAGCTCTCGCCCGACGCCGGCGAGCTGGTCGGGAGCTGGACGCCGCCCAACCAGGAGGAGCTCAACTCCGGCGACGTCGACCTCGGCTCGACCGCCCCGGCGCTCGTGCGCGGCGCCGACGGACGGCTGTACGGCATCCAGGGCGGGAAGGACGCGCTCCTGCGGCTCATCGACATCGAGCGGATGCAGGTGGTGCAGACGCTGCCCACCCCGGGCGCGCAGTCGATGTTCACGGCGCCCGCCGTCTGGGGCCGCAACGTGTTCATCGCGACGGCCGCGGGCACCGCCGCCTACCGCCTGACCGGAAGCGGCACGCCCAGGCTCCTCAACACGTGGTCGAACGGCACGGCCGGGACGAGCCCGGTGATCGCCGGCGGCCTCGTCTACGTCTACGACCCGACGGGCGGCGGCATCAACATCTACCGGCCGGGCTCGCCGAACCCGGTCACGACGCTGCCTGCCGAGGCCGGCCACTGGCAGAGCCCGATCGCCATCGACGGCTGCGTGCTCGTGGGGGAAGGCGACGCGAACGAGCATGCGACGTCGGGGACGCTCAGCCTGTACCGACGAGCCGGATAGCCCAGCTTGCAATGAACGCCACGAAGGCGTAGGGTCGGCGTTCGCCCAGCAAGGGTCGAGCGAAGGGCGACCGGCCGGCTGGGGGCGCCCACGGTCGCTGCTGCCTGGCAGAGGCAGCGTCCCTTCAGAGGAGGTGGGGTCATGAAGCGCATCCTGGCATTGGCCGTTCTGGGAACGGCCCTGATCGTCGGCGCTCAGCCGGCGTTCGCGAGCGGCATTCACACGAGCACGTTCTCGTCGAACACGACGTGGCCCACGTTCACGGGCGTTCCGACGACCGGACCGCTCGGGCACGCCCAGACCGTGTGTCTGGACGCCACGGCGCCCACGTCGCCGGCGAACTGCCCGGCGGGGGCGACCGACTACGGGTTCGGCGCCGGATGGCCGGCACCGCTCGGCAGCATCCCGCACGCGTTCTGGATCTGGGCGCCCGGCATCACCGGCGCGACGTCGCCCTCCGAGCTGGCGCAGTACTACTTCTCGAAGCGGATCAGGATCCACGGCCACCTCGTCTCCGGGCGGATCTCGATCGCGGCCGACGATTTCGCCGAGGTTTGGGTGAACGGGACGCTCGCCGGCACGATCGGCAGCACGACGGACGCGACCGCCGCCTTCGCCGCGCAGAGCTCGCTGACGACGTTCGACATCAAGCCGTTCCTGCACCACGGGAAGAACCGGATCACGGTGCACGCCCAGAACGGCGTCGGCGCGTTCTCCGGATGCGGGCCGTGCACCTACCAGCAGCAGCCTGCGGGCGTGGTGTTCGGCGTCAAGATCCGAGTAAGGAGCCACGACGAGGACTGACGGAGCTCGTCGGGAGTAGATAGAAGATCGAGGCACGGCGCGGCCTATACGGAGGCCGGCGCGTTCCAGTCCCAGGACGGGCCCACGTCGAGTCGCTCGCCCCGGGCGGCGCTGGCGCGCGCAGCCACCGCCGTCGCCACCGCCCAGCGGTCGTCCTCGAGGGTCGCGCCCGCCGTCTCCTCGCCGCGGCACGCCCGCCCGAACGCGTCCATCTGGGCCTGGTAGGCATCGTGGAAGCGGCCGCGGCAGTCGGCCGGGAAGGCGTTCGACGAGTCGGCCGTGAGAACCACCATCCCGCCGCCGACGGCCGGCTCGGCGATCTGGATCGACCCGCCCGGCCCGACCACCTCGCAGCGGATGTCCATGCCGTAGGTCGAAGTCCGCGAGAGGTGCACGGTCGCGGCGGCATCGCCGAGCGCGATCGTGATGTAGGCGTTGTCGACGTCGGTGTCGCGGTAGACCGGAGCGTGCACCTGGGTGAACACCGCCGTCGGATCCCGGCCGAGCAGCCAGCGCGCGGTGTCGAAGTCATGGACGCCGACGTCCATGATGAACCCGCCGGCGTCGGCGTCGGCGTCGCTGGGCGGGAAGTACTCGCGGCTCGTCAGGTGGACCGCAAACGGCTCGCCGATCTCTCCCGCCGCGAGGCGGTCGGCCACCTCGCGGAAGCCGGCGTCGTGGCGGCGGTGATAGGCGACCCTCGCGAGGAGCTCGGGATGCTCCGCAGCGGTCTTTGTGATTAGTGACTGCTCACTAACTGTTGCCGCGCCGGGCTTTTCGAGCAGTAAGTGCTTACTCCTTTCGAGCGCCCGAACGGCGTGCGCGGCGTGGTCGTTCGTCCGCGTGCACACCATGATCGCCTCGACCTCGTCGGTCGCGAAGAGCTCGTCGAGCGTCAGGAGCTCCACCGCCGGATCGAGCGCGCCGACCCGCTCGCGGCTCGCCCGGCCACGGGCCGAGGCGACGGCCACGAGCTCCACAGACGGGCTTCGCAACGCACAGGCCGCGTGCACCGCGGAGATGAATCCGGTGCCCGCGATGCCGAGCCGCACAGGCTCGAAGTCGTCGCTCATCGTGGGCGGACGCTACCAACGATGCCGCTTTACACTGTCCGCGTGGGACGGAGCATCACGATCTTCGACGTCGCACACGAAGCCGGCGTCTCGAAATCCACCGTCTCGAACGTCGTCCGCGGCGTCGACGAGGTGTCGGACGAGACGCGCCGGCGCGTGCTGGCGGTCATCGACAAGCTGAACTACAAGCCGAACGGCGTCGCGCGCCAGTTCGTGAAGCGCAGGACGACGATCGTCGGGGTGCTCGTCGGAGATCTCGGGAATCCGTATCACGCACATCTCGCGCAGGCTGTCGAGCGCGCCCTGTTCGGCTGCGGCCATACCGCAATGTTCTGCAACATCGAAGGCGACGACGAGCTCGCCGTCGCAGGGGTGGAGTCGCTCGTGGAGCAGCGGGTGGCCGGCTTCGTGTTCCTTGCTTTCATCGAGCGCACGCCCCGTCTGGCCGGGTCGCTCCGGCGGGCCGGCGTTCCAACCGTGACGATCGGCCTGCGCCAGGACTGGACAGACTCGGTCGGCCCACGCGACCGGGAAGGGGGCCGGCTCGCGGCACAGCACCTGCTCGATCTCGGCCACCGCCGCATCGGGTACGTCCGCACGTCGACCGTCGAGGCTGTCGGCGACCGCGCCCGCTACCGAGGCTACGCGTCCGTACTGCGAGGCGCCGGGATCCAGCCGCAAGCGCTGGCATGGGATCCGATATCCGGGGCGATGCGCGTCGGCCGCCGCTCCCTCTCGCTGTCGGATGCCCTCAGCGGACCCGGTGCGCCGACGGCCGCCGTCGTCTGGAACGACCACACAGCGATCGCGCTGATCGACGCCTGCGAGGACGTCGGAATCCCGGTCCCCGGCCGCCTGTCCGTGGTCGGCTTCGACGACATCGCCGTGTCGGCGCTCCGCCGGATCTCGCTGACCACGGTTGCCCAGCCGCTTGGCCTCCAGGCGGAGAGAGCGGTCGCCATGCTGCTCCATCGGATCACGGGCGACCCGGATGGGCGGCCGCGTCACGTGAGTGTCCCGGTGGAGCTTCGGGTGCGCGGATCGACGGCCGCGCCGCGGGAAGCACACCGAGCATGACGGCGACGACCGAGCACTCCTGGCACATCGGCGACTACCACCCGCTCGCGTGGGCGGAGACGGCCGTGAAGGCGGTCGCGTTCGTGGTCGCCTACGTCGCGTTCGTGCACGCGCTCGACCGCAGCCTGCACTCGCCGTCAGGCGTGCGGATCGCCGAGCTCGTGCTGCTGGGCGTCGCCGAGCTGGGGATCCTCCTGACCATCGTCGACCGCGTGATCGAGCGGGAGCTGATCGCGGTCGGGTTCGTGCTCTTCAACAACGCCGCCCACGCGAGCATGCTCTACGCGCTCCTCGCCGTGCCCGGCCCGGGCGGCCTGCTCTCGATCTTCTGCGCGCTCATGCTGGGCGGCGAGCTCATCAAGTGGCGCTGGCTCCACGAGGAGCGCCCGCCGATGCGGCAGCTGAGCCTCATGGCCGCGCAGGCGTTCGTGGTCGCGTACGCGGCCATCTATCTGGTCGCGCTGGTCTTCTGGGAGTTCGCGACGTGATCGAGCCTCTCGGCCCGACGTCGCTCAGACGGCGGTTCCGACGAGGCGGCCCACGAGCATCGTGAGAGCCATCGCCGCGACGCCCCAGACGACGACACGCAGCATTCCCCGAGCTGGCGGCGCGCCACCGAGATGGGCGCCGACCCAACCGGTCAGCCCGAGCGCCACCAAGGTCGCCGCGATGGTCACCGCGATTCGGAGCGAGGAGGGGGCCACGATCACCGCCAGGAGCGGCAGTGCGGCACCCACCGTGAAGGAGGCCGCCGACGCCCCGGCCGCCTGGAACGGCCGGGCGTGCGACAGCTCGGTCATGCCCAGCTCGTCGCGGGCATGCACAGCCAGCACATCCTCCCGGGCGCTGAGCTCGGCCGCCACCTCCTCGGCGAGCCGGGGGGAGAGCCCTCGCTCACGGTAGATCCCTGCCAGCTCTGCGCGCTCGCCGATCGGGTCGCTGCTCAGCTCGCGTCGCTCGAGCGCGAGGTCGGCGCGCTCGGTGTCGGACTGCGAGCTGACCGAGACGTACTCGCCGGCGGCCATCGAGGCCGCGCCGGCCACCAGGCCCGCGACGCCGGCCGTCACGATCGCGGAGCGGCTCGAGTCCGCGGCGGCAACACCGACGATGATCGCCGCGACCGAAACGATCCCGTCGTTTGCGCCGAGCACGGCCGCACGCAGCCAGCCGGCGCGATGGCTGAGGTGTCGTTCCCGGCGGCGCGCGTGGCTTGCCACAGCTCCGATCCTACCCGCGCGGTAGAGTCGTCCCATGGCGGCCCAGGATCCATCCCATGTGCTCGACCACGTCGGACTGGCGGTCACGGATCTCGCCGCAGCCCGCGCGTTCTACGCCGCGGCGCTCGAGCCGCTCGGGTTCGGCGTCGTCATGGAGTTCCCCGGCGTGATGGCTCTCGGGCTCCCGCAGCAACCCGAGCTCTGGATGCACCAGGGCGCTCCGAGCGCGCCGGTTCATGTCGCGCTCCACGCGGCCGACCGCGCGCGCGTCGACGCGTTCCATGCTGCGGCGCTCGCCGCCGGCGGGACCGACAACGGGGCGCCGGGCCTGCGGCCGCAGTACCACCCCGGCTACTACGCCGCCTACGTCAAGGACGCCGACGGCAACAACATCGAGGCCGTCCACCACGGCCCGCCGGCCTAGCGGCTGTCCGCGAAGGGCTGCGGCACCCCCAGACGCCCGTCCGACCACGTGTAGTACGTCGTGGTCCCCGCGCTCGCGTTATCGGTGTAGTCGCCGAAGTTCGGCGTGATGAGCGACGACGTGTTGGCCCAGTCCGTTGCGCCGGTGGTGATCCGGAAGTCGGAGCCCTGCACTCCGGTCGACGCCCGGCACTCGCCGTAGTAGTCGGTGTGCGCCGAGTCCGGCCCGAAGCGGCGACGGTCATACCACGACGTGCAGATGTGGCCGTTGGCGCGCACCGACAGGCCGGGCAGGAAGTGCAGCGTGTAGTCGGAGTCGTCGTTCACCTGCACGATCGGGCTGGGGTTCGCCAGGCGCGGGGAGTACGACCGCAGCCAGATGTCTCCCAGCGGGTGCAGGCTGGCGTCGTTCCAGGCCACCACCACACGGCCGGCCGCACGGTTCCAGGCGATTCGCGGAAAGTCGTTGCCGGTGCCGCGGTTGTAGCCGGCGATGGCGACGCTTCCGAGCGAGCGGACGCCGCCGAGGGGGCTGGCGTTCACCTGGCCCCGGGTGATCACGACCGGGTTCCCCTTCCCGCCGACCAGCGGCGCGGTCGCGTGCGCCGGGACGAGCGCGAGATGCTCGTAGACGCGCGGATCGCCGTCGAACAGGTTCGAGTCGAGGTTGCGCTCCCACGCGACGTAGGTGTCGCCGCCGGGGGCGACCGCCGCGTAGGCGCCCTCGTTCTCGTCGACCGGCTCCTCGTGCCACACGGAGATCGTGTGGAAGTCGGCCGAGGCGAGCTGCCCGGCCGCGACCGGGACGTGCGCGCGGGCGATGTTGATCGCGCCGGTGCCGGTGTGCGAGCCGTTGATGAAGAAGCGGGTGAACGACACGACCAGCGTGCGGCTCGTCTGGTCCCACGCCAGGAAGTCCTTGTCGAGAAACGCGATGTTGGAGGCCGTCACCGCTCCGCCGAGGAGCGAGCACACGTTGCCGGCAGGGCTCACCACGACGGGCTTCCCCATCGAGACGCCGGTCGCGGTTGGCGTCACGACCTCGACGGCGATGGTCAGCTGGGCCGGCCGGCCGTCGCTGCAGGCGGCGGGTGACGGCAGGTACAGAGATCCGACGATGAAGTGCGCGCCGTTATCAATCGCGACAACAGTGGGGTCACCCGACCACTGCTGGTTCGGGTTGGGGTTGCGGAGGCCGACGAGGTCGGCAAACGACCGGCCGCCGTCGTCGGAGTAGCCGATGCCGGTGAGCGACGCGAGGCGCTGGTTCGTCGGCTGGACGGCGAACCCGGTCGCGTCGTTCCACGCCACCAGCACGCGCCCCGAAGACGTCCCGTCGATGGCGGTCTCGCTCTGGCCGGCCGCCAGATCCTCCTGTGGATCGGCGGCGTCGACGTTCGTCCCCAACGTGACGGAGCCCGCGGGCGCCGCGTGCCGCGCGGCCCCGGCCGCACGCGGCGGGTTGAGCCAGGCCTGAGCGCCCTGCGACACCCAGTGGGCGTGCAGGTGCTGCCGCACCACCTGCTTCAGCGACGGAGCCGCGCCGGCCGGCGCGCTCACGCTCGATACGGCCGCGGCCGCAACCACGGCCGCCACGAGAAACCGACGCATTCTCACCCCTCCAATGCCCTAGGCGATGCGCCGGGCAGTCTCGCGCCCTCGCCAGGCGATGTCAAGCAGGCCGTCGACGGATCCCCCGAAATGCGGATCGCCCACCCCGCGCCCGCCGCCGATCCTGTCTCCCGGCGGGACAACACTCCCCGCCCTCTTCCGTCCCGAAGCTGCCCGGCCGGACGCGTGGCGCGCGCGTCCAGCCGGGCGTTCTTCGTTCAGCCGATCTCGCGGGCCGCGCGGCGGCCGCTTCTGACGGCGCCCTCCATGTAGCCCTGGAAGTTGAGCGAGGTGTGCTCGCCGGCGAAGTGGATGGTGCCCTCCGGCACGCCCTCGTAGCCGGCGAAGCGCGTGTAGTGGCCCGGGCCCCAGTAGCTGTAGGAGCCGTGCGTCCACGGGTGGGCGGCCCAGTGGTCGAGCCACGCCCGCCCGTTCCAGTGCGCCGCGCCTCCGGGAAGCACCGGCTGGAGCCGGCGCAGGAACCGGCGGACGAGCGCCGGCCGGGCCGGGCCGTGCGCAGGCATCCCCGGGAACCGGCCCAGCCGCCCGCCGGTGTACTGCACGAGCACGCCCTGGCGGCCGGGCTCGGCGGTGGTCGCCTCCCAGCACGACTCGTAGCCGGTGTCGGCATAGGTCGTGCCGTCGGCGCCGAGGCCGTACCAGTAGCGCTCGCCGAACTGGACGTGGAGCTTGGCGTTCGTCCCCATCGGCAGGTGGTGGATCGCATCGAGCTTGCGCGCCGAGAGCCCGGCTCGCGAGAGGTCGACCCGCCGGAGCATCGTGAAGGGGAGCGCGAGGACGACGCGATCGGCGGCCGCCTCGAAGTGCGGAGCCGCCGCGCCGGGCGAACGTGCAGACGCACGCGCCGCTCGGCCGCCGCCGCAGCGCCACCAGCTCGGCGCCCGTCTCGATCGCACCGGCCGGGATGCCGGCGGCGAGCGCCGCCGGGACCTGGTCGTTCCCGCCGCGGACGTGGAACTTCTCGTCGGTGCCGGCCAGCGAGAAGTCGCGGCGGCTGTCGAAGCCGAGCAGGTAGACGATGTTGAGCGCGCTCTGACGGTCGATGTCGGCGCCGTACTCGCCGACGCAGGAGTTGGCGACGAGCGCTCCGAGCCGCGAGCCGAGCCCGCCCGGGAGCGACGTCTCGATCCACTCCTCGACGGTCATCCGGTCGAGGGCCCGTCCGGCGGCCGTGTGGCGGTCGAACGTCGTCGGATAGCCGGCGGCGTGCACGGCGGCGCGGAAGATCGGGAAGACCTCCGCCCAGTCGGCCGGCGGCGGGAGCGGATAGCGGCCGCCGCCGAACACGTACCGGTCGTGCGCTCCGGCCGGGTAGCGCAGGGTGTTCTCGAGCCCGAGGCCGAACCTGCCGGCCAGGCCGCGCATGGCGCTGTGCTCGCTCGAGATGAACTCCCCGCCGTGCTCGCTCACCTGGCCGCCCGCCAGGAATCCCCGCAGCGTCCACACCCGTCCGCCCAGCCGGTCCGACGCTTCGAAGAGGCGGACGCGATGCCCGCGATGGCGCAGCGACCGGGTCGCGCTCAATCCCGCGAGGCCGCCGCCGATGACAAGCACGGTGGGCGCTCCGCGCGCTGCGGAGGCGATCCCACCCTCGGCGGTGAGCGCCACGGCAGCAGCCGTTCCCGCTCGGTACAGCAGCTGACGCCGGGTGAAAGTGGACATCAGGGCCAGTGTACGGCACCCCTGAAGAGCCACAAGGAGCCCTCTTTCGAGGGATGGTCGGAAGGTGCTCGATGGGCGACGTTGAGTGAAGCAGCCGAATCGGTCGTTCGGCTCTCCCCCCTCGCATATCTCATGGACTTCATGTCGCACACCGAAGACACCACCCGCCGAACCACCTCGGGACAGACGCTCCCGCTGGTGGTCGTGTTCCTGCTGACGCTGCTCCTGTTCTGCGGCGCGGTCATCGACATCGGCAACGCGTACCGCGTGAAGCAGGCCCTCCAGGCCTCCGCGGACGCCGCCGTCGCCGCCGGCGCGGGCAACCTCCCCAACACCGCCACCGCGACCGCCGCCGCGCACAACCTGAGCGCCGAGAACACCGCGAAGAACCGCATCGTGGGCGTCCCCAACGTGACCGCCAACATCACGCTGGACTGCTCGACGAGCGCGAACTTCTGCAACCCGGCGAACACGGTGCACATCACCGAGACGGCGAACATCCCGACGTACTTCCTGCGGCTGATCGGCATCAACACGATCACCGAGAGCGTGCATGCGCAGGCGTGCTCGCCATGCGGCGGTCTCCCGCTCGACGTCATGATCGTGCTCGACCGCACCGGCTCGATGCTGCAGCCGTCGTCCAAGCTCGCCAACGCGAAGGCCGGCATCCTCTCCTTCCTGAGCGGCATGGATCCGGCGATCGACAACGTCGGCCTGGTGGTCCTGCCGCCGGCGACGAGTCCTCGCAAACGCCTGCAGCACGAACGACGACCAGACCTACACCGACACGACGCCGGCATACCTGCTCGTGCCGCTGGGGAACACCTACGCGACGTCGCTCGGCAACCTGGACAACTCCTCGCCGCTGGTCTCGACGGTGAACTGCGTCCACGGTGCGGGCGGCACGGCGTACACGCTCGCCATCGATGTGGCCTACCAGGAGCTCGTCGCGCATGGCCGCCCGGGAACGCAGAAGGTCATCGTGTTCCTGTCGGACGGTGCCGCGAACTACGGGCCGCAGTACTACGCGAACACGAGCCCGTACCTGACGAACCCGTGCAAGTCGGCGGTCGACCGGGCTGCGATCTACAAGGCCGCCAAGGTCCTGATCTACACGATCGCCTACACGACGACGAGCTCCGACATGTGTGAGCCGTCGCCCAGCGCCAAGATCGGCAACCACATCGTGACCGGCAACGAGAGCCCGCACGATCTACGAGTCGCCGTCGATCTCCGCCACCGCGGCCATGCAGCAGATCGCGAGCCCGGGGAACTACTACTCGAACCCGAACGCGACCTCGCTCACCGGCATCTTCACGGCGATCAGCGCCGACATCATGGCCGGCCACAGCCGCATCAACGGCTGACCTGCACCGTCGGAGTTCTCCGCGCTCACACCAGGGTACGGTTCGGTCGTGGCCGTGCCCGCCGCCGTCCCGATCCTGCACCTGTCGTTGATCGTCGGCGGTGACCTGCGCGACGGCTCGGGCGGAATCCTGGGCCGGGTCGAGGACGTGATCGTCCGGTTGGGCGAGGAGTACCCGCCGGTGAGCGGCGTCCTGGCGCAGGTGGCAGGCCGAGGCGTGTTCGTCCCGGCCGACGCGATCGCCGAGATCGGGCATGACGAGGTGGATCTCGGAGCGGCGAAGCTCGACCTGCGCCCGTTCGAGCGCCGGCCGCAGGAGGTCCTGCTCAAGAAGGACGTCCTCGACCGGCAGCTGATCAACGTGGACGGCGCCCGCCTCGTGCGCGCGAACGACATCGAGATCGCCCGCGTCGACGGGTGGTACCGCGTCGTCGGTGTCGACACGGGCCTGCGCGGCATCGCACGCCGCGTCGTCCCGCGCCGTTTCGGCGAATCGGTTGCGGCGGATCGAGTTCCTGGACTGGGCGAGCGTGGAGCCGTTCACCGGCCACGTGCCGACCGTTCGGCTGCGAGTACCTCATCCGAAGCTGGCACGGCTCCATCCGGCCCAGCTCGCCGATCTCGTCGAGGCCGCCTCGCACCGGGAGGGGCGGGAGATCATGCAGGCGGTCGGCGGCGACGAGGAGCTCGAGGCCGACGTCTTCGAGGAGCTCGATCCGCAGCATCAGCGCGAATTCATCTCCGAACGGGCCGATGACGAGGTCGTGGCTGTGCTGGCCCGGATGGAGTCGGACGACGCCGTCGATCTGCTCGGCGAGCTCGACGAGGAGCGCCGGCAGCGGATCGTCGAGCAGCTGCCGGCGCTCCAGCGGCGGCGCGTGCGCGCGCTCATGGGGTACGACCCGGCAACCGCGGGCGGGCTGATGAGCCCGGAGTTCATCTGTCTGTACTCGACGGCCACCAAGGACGAGGCGATCGCGCGCATCCGGCGGAGCCAGGCCGCGGCGGATTCGCTCGCCTGGATCTACGTGATGAACCAGGACAGGCGGCTGAAGGCTGGAATCTCCGTGGTCGACCTGATCCGAGCGGAGGACGGCTCGGTGCTCGGAGACGTGGCGGTGTTCATGCCCCCGACGCTGGTGACCGGCGCGGATGTCGAGGAGATCGCACGGGTGATGACGGACTACGACCTCACGGTCGTGCCGGTGATCGACGACCGGCAGCAGGTCATGGGAGTGGTTACCGTCGACGATGTGCTGGAGATGATGCTGCCGCGCGGGTGGCGGCGGCGGTTCGACGTGCTTGGCGGCGAGTGACCGAGTGACGAGCTTCGAAGCGGTCGTCCTCGGGGTCGTGCAGGGCCTCACCGAGTTCCTGCCGATCTCGAGCACCGCGCACCTCCGCATCGTGCCGGCCTTCGTCGGCTGGGACGACCCCGGCGCGGCCTTCACGGCGGTGATCCAGCTCGGCACGATGGCGGCCGTGCTGCTCTACTTCCGCGCCGACATTCTGCGCATCTTCCTGGCGTGGCTGCGCGGCCTGCGCGACCGCGAGGCGCGGGCCACGCTCGATTCGCGGATGGGGTGGTACATCATCCTGGGCACGGTCCCGATCGGCATCGTCGGCCTCGTGTTCAACAACCAGATCGAGACCGGCGCTCGCAACCTGGAGCTGATCGGCTCAATGCTGATCGCGTTCGCGCTCGTCATGGAGCTGGCCGACCGGACGGGCCGGCTTGAGCGGGGCATCGAGACCCTCGATCGCAATGACGGCATCGCGATCGGCCTCGCGCAGGCGCTGGCGCTCGTGCCAGGCGTGTCCCGATCGGGCGCCACCATCTCGGCCGGCCTGTTCCGGGGCCTCGACCGGCCCGCGGCGGCCCGGTACTCGTTTCTCCTTTCGATCCCGGCTGTGGTGCTGTCCGGCCTCTTCGAGCTCCGGAAGATCGGCGAGCCGGGCGGGGCCGCGGCCGCGCCAACGGCGATCGCGACCGTGCTCGCGTTCGTGGTCGGCTACGCGTCGATCGCGTTCCTGCTCCGCTACCTGACCAGGCACGGCCTGGGCATCTTCGTCGCCTATCGGATCGTGCTCGGGGTCGTCGTGCTCGCGCTGGCCGTCACCGGCGTCATCTCCTAGGTCGGGCGGGGTAGGCTGCCCCGCGTGATGGAGCCGACGCAGTCACGGGTGCCTGTGGATGGCGGGCCGAGTACCGGCCCTCAGGGCGTTGCGCGACCGCCTCTTCTCAGGCGGCCCGCGACTGCGTCCCCACGGCTGGCTTAGCCGCCGCGCAGCCCGCCTGCTCGTGATCGTCGGGTTTCTCGGCCCGGGCCTGATCGCGGCCAACGCCGGGAACGACGCCGGCGGGATCGCCACGTACTCGGCGGTCGGCGCGCGCTACGGCTACGACCTGCTGTGGATGATGGTCGTCATCACGGTCTCGCTGATCGTGGTGCAGGAGATGGCGGCTCGGATGGGCGCCGTCACGGGCAAGGGGCTGGCGGAGCTGATCCGCGAGCAGTACGGCGTGCGCTGGTCGCTGTTTGCGACCGGCTCGGTGCTGATCGCCAACGTCGGGATCTGCATCTCGGAGTTCGTCGGGATCGGCGCCGCCCTCGGCCTGGCCGGCATCCCCAACGCAGATCTCAGTACCGATTGCGTCACTGGCGGTGTGGCTGCTTCTGATGCGCGGCTCCTACAAGGTCGCCGAGCGGATCTTCGTGCTCATGACGATCCCGTTCTTCGCCTACCCGATCGCCGCGATCCTCGCCCATCCCGACTGGGGAAGCGTGGGAGCGTCGGTGGTCGCGCCAAACATCCACGCCAACAGCGAGTACCTGTTCCTCTTCATCGCAACCGCGGGCACGACGATCACGCCGTTCATGCAGCTCTACGTGCAGTCGGCGGTCGTCGAGCGAGGGGTGGGCGTGGATGACCTGAACGCCGAGCGCGCCGAGGTCGCCTCCGGGTCGATCTTCGCGAACCTCGTCGCCAGCTTCATCATCATCGCGACGGGCGCGACGCTGTACCTCCATCACGAGCGCAACATCTCGACCGCCTCCCAGGCCGCGAAGGCGCTCGAGCCGTTCGCCGGCCAGTACGCCGAGTTGCTGTTCGCCGTCGGACTGCTGGGCGCCAGCCTCCTCGCCGCCGCCATCCTGCCCGTGACCGCCGCCTACGTGATCGCCGAGACGTTCGGGTTCGAGAAGGGCATCAGCAGGCGAGCCCACGAGGCGCCCGTGTTCGTCGCCGTCATCACGACGCTGATCCTGATCGGCACCATCGTCGCAATCATCCCCGGCGTCCCCGTCATCTCGCTCCTGGTCGGCGTCCAGGTCGTGAACGGCGCGCTGCTGCCGATCCTGCTCGTCTTCATCTGGCGGCTGGCCTCGAACCGCGAGCTCATGGGCGAGTACCGAAACGGTCGCGTCTTCAACCTGATCGCATTCCTCACGGTCGCGGCGACCTCCACGCTCTCGGTGCTGCTCCTGGTGATCACGGTCGGCGGGGCGTTCGTCTGAGTCCGAGCCGGGCTACCGGCGGACCAGCTCGGCAACCTTCAACGAGCCGATCGCGGCGACGCCGAGGCCGAGAATCAACCCAAACACAAGTGTGAAGCGAGCCAGCATGGTCGTCGGCGCCTTGACGCTTGGACCCTTCTCTGTGGAGGCGCGGGGCCTCGGGGCGATCATCGTGGCGGTGGCCGTACCCAGCCCGGGAGCGGTGATCTCCAGGTGGTTCGGGCTCGCCCATGACCCGCGGCTGTGGTACGTGAGGGTGTATGTCCCACCGAGCTCCTGCGACAGCCGTCGATAGACACGTCGCAGCTCACTCGTCTTCGATGCGGTCACCAGAGAGCCGCCCGTTGCATCCGCCAGCGAGGCGAGCGCTTTGAGATCGGTGGTCGGCGTCAGGATCACGACGGGGTAGATCGCCATTTGCGCCTTGGAAGCGGCGCTGATCGCCTCGTCGAGCGTTGCCGGATCGCGGAACGACTGGCCGTCGGTCACAAGCACCAGCGATTTTCGCACCGCGGAGACATCGCTCACGTCGTGCGCAATGAGCTCGACCGCGCCGTACGTGGCGGTGCCCTGAGGTCCGTGCACCTCGACCTTCCGCAGAGCGCCTACCGCGGACGCCCGCTCGAGCGAGAACGAGGACACCCGGTACGGCTGGGCCGCGAACCCATAGACCGCCAGGAACTCGTTGCCATGTTGCAGACCTACAAACGCAGACGCCGCGCCAACGACATCGCGAAGGCGTCGACCCTGCATGCTCTGTGACGAATCGACCGCCAGCGCGGTGGCGGTCGTGGCATGCACGTCGGGCAGGTTCACCTCGTGGATCTGCTGGCCGTTCTCGAGGAGCGTCAGGCCCTTCAGCGCAGTCGGCCGGGCCGCGCTTACCGTCACGCGCACAAGCGGAAAGTGGCTCGCGTCGACGTGGGTCACCGAGAGCGGCGCGGCGGCATCCGCAACGCCGGCGCCGGCCGCGAATGCGCAGGCAAGCGCAACGACCCCCAATCGCAACATCGGCAGAGAGCGGACGGCTCGAAGCATCCCAGGTCGTATCGGCTGTCACAGGCTGGATCTTGAGTGTGCGCGCCGCCGGACGGCTCCGCCCGCCTGATAGCTTGCGCGGCGTGGGGAAGGGCTCCGCGCACACCGGCTACCGCTCGTTCGACTACCTGCGCCCCGGCGTCGACTACCGGGCCTTCGAGCTGTCGACCGACCTCGACCGCGTCGAGCCGGAGCCCGTCCCGCTGAGCGCCGACCAGGAGGCGCGGTTCGAGCGCCTGATCGAGGCGACGGTCTGCGTCTCGCTTCACGACCATCTGGAGGTCGACCCGCTCGAGCCGGCCGAGACGGAGGCGTGGATCCGCGAGGGCCGGATCGCGACGGGCTATGCGGGGCTCGCGCGCTCGGGGCTCGATGCGGCGTTCGAGAACTTCGAGGACGGCGTCACGACGATCACCTCGAAGATGGGCTGGAAGTGGACGGACGTCATCCACGACATGGGCATGCGCTACTGCGACTGGGCCCACCAGGGCTACGCGTTTCGGGGCGAGCGGCCGGAGGACGTCGCCCGCGCCCACGCCAAGGGCCGGGTCGCGCTCGTCCCCGCGCTCGAGTCGGCGACGCCGATCGAGAACGAGCTCGACCGGATCGACGTCCTGTACGGCATGGGCGTCCGGATGCTCGGCATCGCCTACTCGGAGTCGAACGCGCTCGGCTCCGGCTGTCGCGAGCGCTCGGACGCCGGTCTCACCGAGTTCGGCCGGCGCGCGGTCCGGCGCATGAACGCGCTCGGGCTGATCATCGACGTCTCCCACGCCGGCGACCGGACGTCGCTCGAGACGATCGAGGAGAGCTCGGCTCCGGTCGTCATCTCGCACTCCGGGGCGCGGGCGCTCTGGCCCATCTCGAAGTGCAAAACCCGACGACGTCATCCGCGCATGCGCCGAGCGGGGCGGGGTCATCGGCATCGAGGCGGCGCCGGGGACGACGATGCGGTCTGGCGGCACCGAGCACACGCTCGACGACGTCATGGCCCATTTCGAGCACTGCGTCGCGCTGGTCGGGATCGAGCACGTGACGTTCGGGCCCGACACGTTCTTCGGCGACCACTCGGCGTCGTACGACGTCTTCACCGACCTGCTCGCGTCGGGGTCAGAGCCCGAGGACGAGGTGCGCGTGCCGCACGTGCGGGGGCTCGAGAACCCGGGGGACTTCCCGAACATCGTCCGCTGGCTGGTCGCGCACGGCTACTCCGACGACGAGATCGCCAAGGCGGCCGGCGGCAACACGCTGCGGGTCTGGGCGCAGTGCATGCAGTAGGCGAACCCCATGGGGCCAGGCACCGTTCGGTGGCCTGGCACCCGGTGGTTTCGGCCTTCACGCGTCGCCGGGGACGCCGAAGCCCGGTGAGGCCGCGGGGTCGAGCGCGCGGGTGACGTAGTCGCCGATCTGCGGCTCCCAGATCGCCCACGCCTCGGCGAGGCGCGCGATCGGGTCGTCGTCCCAGTCGACGCGCAGGTCGACGACCGGCCACTCGACCCGGTCGCAGACGACCAGGCCGGCCGAGCGAACCGGCCCCTCCTCTCCGCCGGCCGCGAGCCCGGCGCGCAGCCCCGCGATCAGGCGAGCGCCCAGGTGCGCCTCCGGGTCGGCGGCGAACGCGGCGACCATCGCCGCCGGCACGTCGGGCGAGGCCAGCAGGTTGCCGGCCGCGACGGCGCCCGGGCCGTGCGCGACGGCGTGGGTGCCGAGCGTGTACGCGCCCGAGAACGCCCCGGTCGATCCGGCCTCGTCGACGGCCGTCACCTGCCGGTAGGCCGCGCCCTGCGCCTTGGCGAGCGCGGCGTCGACGGCCTGCTGGGCCGTCCGGCCCTCGGCCATCAGGTCGAGCATCGCCGGGCCGAGGCGCGGGTCGGTGACGTTCTGGCTCGCCGCCGCGCCGGCTCCGGCCCGGGCATGCGCGCAGCGGGCCGCGACCGCCGGGCTCGACGAGGTGACCGCCGTCCCGACCATCCCGGTGCGCTCGCACCGGCCGACCAGCGAGAACGTCATGCCCGCTCGTCGGGGATGACGGCGATGACGTCGACCTCGACCACCCACTCCGGCCGGGCGAGCGCGGTGACGACCACGCCCGTGAAGACCGGATGGACGCCCTCCAGCCAGCGCCCGAGCACCCCGTAGACGGCCTCGCGGTGGCGGATGTCGGTGAGGTAGATCGTGGCCTTGCAGATGTCCTCCAGGCGCGCGCCGCACTCCTCGAGGAGGAGCGCCACGTTGGCCATGGCCCGCTCCGCCTGGCCGGCCGGATCGCCGATCGCCACCGACTCCCGGGTATCGAGGTCCTGGGCGACCTGGCCGCGCAGGTAGACGGTGTTCCCCGCGACGACCGCCTGGGCGAGGTCGTTCGCGAGCCGCTGCTCGGGATACGTGTCGCGCGTGTTGAACGGGCGGATGCGGCGGTGGCTCACACCGGCACCCGCTCGGAGAGGCCCGCGGCGCGCCGCACCACGTCCAGCGGCCCCGCGAAGTCGAAGTTGCGGTAGACGGCGCCCAGGTGGGCGAACGGCGGCGACTGCGCGAAGAGCTGGAACGTGAGCCGGTGGCCGGCGTAGTCGGAGTTCAGGAGGTCGCGGGCGAGCGCGAGGAGGCGGCGGCGGTCGTCGGCCGTCCACTCCTCGTTCACGCTGTAGAACTTCTCCATCCAGGGCCCCGTCTCGGGGTGGGCGAACATCGCGTGGTCGGGCGTGACGCAGATCTGGCCGCCGCACAGCTCCCTCGCGACGTGCATCATCGCCGGAAGCTGCGAGCAGGCCAGCACGCGGCCGGTGTAGAGCAGCGACTGGTTGGGCATGAGCAGGCCCGCCGGCGACGGCTCCGCGAGCGCGATCGCCGCGGTCAGATGCGCGTTGATGCCCTCGCGGTAGCACGCCAGCGTCGCGAGCTTCTCCTGCACGGCCTGCTGGCGCTCGAGCCCGGTCTGGCGCACGTTGTGGAGGGCGACGCCGATCAGCATGTCGGCGAAGCGCAGGATGCGCTGGACGAACGGGAAGGCGCTGTAGCGGTGGAGCGTCCCGCGGATGAACGCCGCGGCCCGCGTGTGCCGGTAGAAGAGGACGTTCTCCCACGGCACCTCGACGTCGTCGAAGACGATCAGCGTGTCGACCTCGTCGAACCGGTTCGAGAGCGGGTAGTCGTCGATCGGCCCCCGGCCGGCGAAGCCGGTGCGGCACAGGTGCCGGAGCCGGGGCGAGCCCATGTCGACGATGCACCCGAGCGCGTAGTCCGAGAGCTCGGCGTCGCCCCAGTTCGCGATCGTCGGCTTCACGAACGCCTGGTTGGCGTAGGCCGCGGCCGTCTCGTACTTCGCGCCGCGGATGACGATGCCCGAGTCGGTCTCGCGCACGACGTGGAGCAGCATGTCGGGATCCTGGTCCTGCGGGCGCTTCGAGCGGTCGCCCTTCGGGTCGGTGTTGGCCGAGACGTGGAACAGGTCCTCGCGAAGGACGCGGTCGATGTGCCGGCGGATGTTCTCGCCGAAGCGCGGATCGACCTCGTTCAGGACGTCCTGGCCGTCGAAGAGCGACCACATCTCGCCGACCGTCTCGTCGCCCACCCGGGTCACGACGCCGCCGACCTCGTCCATCACCGCGTCGACCGCCGCGCGCTTGTCCCACCAGTCCGCCTGCGTGCGCGGCAGCTTGAGGCCGACCGCGAACGTCTCCCCGTCCTCGTCGTAGGTGAGCGTCTCGCGATGCGCCGGCTCGCGGGCCATGTCGTAGATCCGGGCGCGCACGTCGACGATCGGCCGGAACGCCGGGTGCGTCGTCACGTCGTCGACGCGCTCGCCGTTCATCCACACCTCGCGCCCGTCGCGGAGCGACTCGCGGTAGTCATCGCCTGTCCGGATCATGCGGAGCTCCCTGTGTCGGTCGGCAGCGGCTCAGGGGGAGTATGCACGGTGACCGGAAACGGATGGCATTGCCGCGCGTGGGATAGCATTGCGCGCGGGAAACGTGGGGCACGGAGCAGCGGAGCGAGGCGGATGGCGAAGGTTCTTTTGAAGGCGCTGGACATCCTGGCGCTCTTCGATCGCAACCGGCCCGAATGGGCCGAGCACGAGGTCGCGAGCGCGCTCGATCTCCCGACCTCGACGGCGCATCGCCTGCTTGCGTCGCTCAGAGGCCGGGGGTACGTGGTGCGGACGAGGTCGGGCCGGTACCGGCTCGGGCCGGCCGCGATGGCGCTCGGCCGGCGGGCCAGCGACCAGGCGGTCGCGCCGAGCCTGCGGACTGCACTCGAGCGGGTGGCGGCCGAGACCGGCGAGACGGCTCTCGTCGGGATCCGCGACCCGGCCGGCGGCGGCCTCCTCATCCTCGATCGGATCGAGTCGCCGCAGCGACTGCGGGTGGCGCTCGACGTCGGCCATGTCGTCCCCCTCCACGCCGGGGCGGCCTCGAAGGCGCTCCTGGCGCACCTCGAGCCGCGCGAGATCGAGCGCGTCGTCACCGGCCCGCTCCCGCAGGTCGGGCCGGCCACGATCACCGACCGCGACACGCTTCTGCGCGACCTCGAGGCGGTCCGGCGGGCCGGCCACGCCCGAAGCTGCGAGGAGGCCACCGTGGGCGGGTGGGCCGTCGCCTCGCCCGTCCTCGACGTCGACGGCCAGGCGCGGGCGGTGATGGGTATCATCGCTCCCGTGGCTCGGCACAGCCCCGAGGCCGAGGAGACCGCGGTGGCAGCCGTGAGCCGCGCCGTCGCGGAGGCGGGCTGATGCCCGAGGGCGGCGGGCCGCTCACCGGGGCGATCGGCCAGCTCCACGTGACCGTGTCGGACATCGGCCGGTCGGTCGCGTTCTACCGCGACGTGCTCGGCCTGCCGCTGCTCTTCGAGGTGCCCGGACAGTCGATGGCGTTCTTCGACTGCCAGGGCGTCCGCCTCTACCTCGGCGCGGCCGAGGCGCCCGAGTTCACGTCACAGCCGCTGATCTACTTCCGGGCCGACTCGGCGCGCGAGGCAGGAGCCGAGCTGGCGCGGCGGGGCGTCGAGTTCACGAGCGAGCCGCACGTCGTTCACCGCCAGGGCGACACGGAGCTCTGGATCGGCTTCTTCAAGGATCCCGACGGCACGACCCTCGCGATCATGTCCGAGGAGCCGGCGCAGGGCTCGTAGCAGCGTACTTGTCAAGTTCTTCCGCGTCCCGTATCCTCACCAAACGTAGGGGGGCGAGGGGCGGTATGCGGATTCCGAGGACCGGGCGGATGCTCGGCGCGGCAGTCATCGGTGCACTCGCGATCGGCGACGCCTCGGCGCTCGCAAAGGGGCCGATCCCGGTCGATTGCGGTCAAGGGGCCAGCCTGCAGGCGGCGATCGACGCGGCGAAGCCCGGCTCCGTCCTCGCGATCACCGGCACCTGCGTCGGGAAGTTCACGATCGCGAAGAACCTCGTGCTGAAGGGCGTATCGGCCGCGGTGATCGATGCCCGAACGTCGCCGACCGGACCGCCGTCCGACCCGGCGCTCACGATCGCTTCTGGGAGCGTCACGGTGAAGAACCTCACTGTGACCGGGGCGTACTCCGCGGCTCCGACTGCGGCGGATCTCGGCGGGGCGGTCGAGAACCGGGGGACACTGCGGCTCGACCAGGTGACCGTCAGCCACAACATCGGCGAGGCCGTGGGCGGCATCTCCAACTACGGGACGCTGACCATGACGCGATCAGCCGTCGTCTCGAACGACGGGCAGGACACGGTCGGCGGCCTCTACAACACCGGCACCGCGACGGTCGAGCAGAGCACGATCGCCGACAGCCGGAACGGTGTAGGCATCCAGAACAGCGGCGGCTCCTTGAGGCTCGTCAACTCGACGGTGAGCGGGAACAGGGAGTCCCCAGTGCCAGGGGCGGGAATCAGAAACGAGGCCGGCGACGTGACGATCATCGGGTCGACGATCGCGAACAACGTCGCCGCGAACGAGTCACCCGGGGGCCATCCTGAACGCGGGCACGATGACCATCCTCCGATCGACCATCAGCGGCAACGATGGCGATGCCTTCGGAGGCATTCGGACCGGCGGGGCCGGCCGGATGACGATGACGGCGAGCATCGTGAGCGGCAATACGTTCGACGGAGACCCGACGAACTGCGCCGGCCTCTTCACGTCCGGCGGCTACAACCTCCTCGGTGCCGATTGCGCGGACAGCGCCGTAGCGACCGACGTGATCGCAGACGACCCGGTGCTCAACGCGCTGGCCAAGGTCGGCGGCCAGACCAAGACGATGGTGCCCCGGCCGGCATCCCTGGCGGTGGACGCGATCCCCATCGGCGCGGCGCCCTGCCCCGCCTCGGGGACGACCGATCAGCGAAACCTGCCTCGTCCGCGGGGAGCCGGGTGCGACATCGGCTCGGTCGAGCGCCAGCCGAAGGGCTGATCGCTCAGGAGACGGCGATCGCAGTCGCAGCCCGCAGCTCGTCCATGAGCCGGGCGACATGGTCGGCGCCGAGCTGCGCGCGGACGTCGCGCTGGACCTGCTTCCACAGCGGCCGCACCTCGTCGACGAGCCGGTGCCCGTCCGCCGTGAGCTCGGCCATGCGCACTCGCCGGTCGGCGCCGACCGAGATCGCGACGAGCCCGCGCCGCTCGAGCGGGCGCAGGTCGCGGGCCAGCGTCGTCCGGTCCATCGCCAGGCGGCCCGCCAGGTGGGTCACCGAGAGCGGGCCCTCCTCGAGGAGCCGCGCGAGGATCGAGAACTGGCTCGTTCGGATCCCGGCCGGCTCGAGCGCGCGGTCGTAGACGCGTGTCAGGGAACGGGCCGCCATGCGCGCGCTGGCGCAGACGCACGCGATCTCGGCCGGCTCGACGGACATGAAACGAGTATATACACGCTTCTGGTAGCATCGCCGCCGTGACCGCCGAGAGCCGCCCCCTCGCCGCGCGAATCCTGGCGCCGGGGCGCGTGCACTACGGGTGGGCCATGGCGGGGGTCACGCTCCTCGTGCTCGTGATGAGCGCGGGCTTCCGCTCGACCGCCGGCATCCTCATCGTGCCGCTCGAGCACGAGTTCGGCTGGAGCGCGGCGACCGTGTCCTCGGCGGTGTCGATCAACCTGATCATGTTCGGGCTGGGCGCGCCGTTCGCGGCCGCCCTGCACGACCGCTTCGGCGTCCGCCGCGTGACCGTGACCGCGCTCCTCGTCGTCGCCGCCGCCTCCGCCGCCACGACGCTCATCTCGGCGCCGTGGCAGCTTCGCCTGCTCTGGGGCGTCGTCATCGGCACGGCGACCGGCGCCGTCTCGATCCCGCTGGCCGCGATCGTCGGCAACCGCTGGTTCGTGCGCCGCCGCGGCCTGGTCACGGGCATCATGACGTCGGCCAACGCGACCGGGCAGCTGATCTTCCTGCCGGTCCTCGCCACCATCGTCACGACCGCCGGGTGGCGGTGGGCGTCTGCGACGGTCGCCGTCGTCGCGCTCCTGGTCGTCGTCCCGCTCGCGGCGCTCATCATGCGCGACCACCCGTCGCGACATGGGCCTTCCGCCCTATGGCGGCGAGGAGATCGAGACGCCTGCGGCCCCCGTGGCGGGGCCGGTGCGGACAGCGCTCGGCGGGCTGCGCGAGGGCGCGCGGTCGGGCACGTTCTGGCTGCTCGCGGGCTCGTTCTTCGTGTGCGGCGCGTCGACGAACGGCCTGGTCGGGACGCACCTGATCCCGGCCGCCCACGATCACGGCGTGTCCGAGGTGACGGCCGCGTCGTACCTGGCCGCGATCGGCGTCTTCGACATCATCGGGACGACCTTCTCCGGCTGGCTCACCGACCGCTACGACCCGCGGCTCCTGCTCTTCTGGTACTACGGCCTGCGCGGCCTCTCGCTGCTCGCCCTCCACTCGGTGCTCGGCTCGCCCAACCTCGGCCTCCTGGCGTTCGTCGTCTTCTACGGCCTGGACTGGGTCGCGACGGTGCCGCCCACGGTGGCGCTCACGGCCGACGCGTTCGGGCGCGCGCGGGTGGGCATCTTCTTCGGCTGGATCTTCGCCGCGCACCAGTTCGGCGCGGCGTTCGCCGCATACGGCGCCGGCTGGATCCGCACGGACGCCGGCAGCTACCACTGGGCGTTCCTGCTCTCCGGGGCGATGTGCATGGGGGCGTCGTTCGCGGTCACGCGCATCCGGACGCGCGCCCCGCGGCCGGCGACCGCCTGACGCGCCGTATCATCGGCGTATGCGGGAAGACCGAAACGGCCGCAAGGGGCTCGACCCGATCCGCGACGAGGTCGACGAGCTGTGCCGTGCCGCGACCGCCGAGGTGCGGGCCCGCGCCGACGCCTTCTGGGCGGAGTACGAGCGCGAGCGCGACCCGGCCAAGCTCGCCGCCTGGTTCGTCCCCCGGTGCTGGCGCGAGATCGACTACGTGTTCATGCTCGGCGAGGAGCTCCGCCGCTACGGCATGCGGTTCGAGCGAAAGCACGTGACGGCCCTGGCACGCCAGCTCCACGACGAGGCCGAGCACTACGAGGCCGTCGGGCGGATCATCGAGGAGCTCGGCGGCGAGGTGCCGACCGCCCCGCCGCCGTCGGCCGAGCGCGTGGAGCGCGTTCCTCTGGGAGAGCCTCGAGCGCCATCCGCTCGGCGGGATCGCGGCCTGGAACATGAGCGAGACGGCGGCGACCGGGACGCTCGAGGGGATCGTCGAGGCGGGGCGGCGCTACGAGCTCCCGAACGTGGTGCGCGCGTACGAGGGGATCATCAAGGACGAGAAGTTCCACGTCGGCCTGGGGCGGCTTCTGCTCGACCGCTATGCCGCAGGCGACGACGACCTGGCCGAAGTCCGGCGGGCGATGGCCGGCATGGCGGAGATCGTCGTGTCGAGCCACGTGGCGCTCGACCTGCCCCTCTGAAAAATTGGGGTCTGGCCCCGTTTTTCCAGCGGAGGGGTGGGCGATGAACGGGGCCTGGAGCGGCACGCGGCGGAGGTTGCTCGGGCACGGAGCGGCGCTCGTGGGCATTGCGGGCCTGGCGTGCGGATCCCCGCCGGCGGCGACTGCCGCCCGCGGCCCGACCCGGCAAGCGCCCGCCCATCGACACCATCGTCGTCGACTGCCAGGAGAACCGCTCGTTCGACCACTACTACGGCTTCGCCCCGTTCGTCGGAGGCCACGGCGTGCCGGACGGGTACACGCAGCCGGACGGGTCGGGCGGAACCGTCGCGCCCTTCCACTTCACGAGCCTCTACGACGAACGACATCCGCCACTTCTGGCCGGACATCCACGCCGAGTGGAACGGCGGGCGGATGGACGGCTTCTTCACGGCCGACGGGATCGACTGCATGGGCTACTACACCGGCGAGGACCTGCCGTTCTACTACGGCCTGCACCGGGACTTCACGCTCTGCGTGAACTACTTCTGCTCGGTGCTCGGGCCGTCCTACCCGAACCACCTCTACCTCGCCGCGGGGACGTCCGGCGGCGTCACGACGAACGACGTCGCGGGGCTCGGGCTGCTCGACTATCCCTGCATCCTCGACCTGCTCGACACGGCCGGCGTCTCGTGGAAGGTCTACAACCTCGGAGGCCTCGACGACCCGGCTCTCCGCCCGGAGGACAACGTCTACACCTTCTTCGCACGGTTCGCTCAGGACGAGCGGGCGCGGGCCACCAAGGATGACTACCTCGACGACGCGGCGAACGGCCGGTTGCCGCACGTGTCGGTCATGGTTCCGAGCTTCAATCTGCGGGTCGACGAGCACCCGCCGGCCGACGTCTCGGTCGGGATGCGGCTCCAGAAGCAGATGATCGAGGCGCTCATGGACGGGCCGCAATGGCACCGCTCGGCCTACATCCTCACCTACGACGAGCACGGCGGGTACTTCGACCACGTGCCGCCGCCGCAGGCCGACGCCTACGGGCTCGGCATCCGTGTCCCGACCTGGGTCATCTCGCCGCACGCCAAGCCCGGGCACCTCGAGACGACCGTCTTCGAGCACGCGTCGATCCTGAAGCTCATCGAGCGCGCTTCGGCCTCCCCACGCTGGCGTCGGTGAACCACAGGTTCGACACGCGGACGCCCGGGCGGCCCGAACAACGAGGCCGCGGGAGGGGCCGCGCACGGCCCGCCGGCGCCGCCGCGCGACGGCGTTCCCTGGATCGGCGATCTGACCCAGTGCTTCCGGTCAGCCGCTATCAGCCGCCGCTGATCGCGGCGATCACGTCGACCCGCGAGCCCGGCTCGAGGGCCGTGTCGAGCCCTGCCCGCTCGCGGTCGACGTACACGTTGATGTGGCGGCGGAGGGCCGGGCCCGGGCTCGCACAGCCGGTCGCGCAGGCCGGGCCAGCGGCTCCTCCAGCCGGTCGATCGCCTCGGCGACCGTCGCGGCGTCGACGTCGACGTGGCGCGGCAGGTCGGTGTAGAGCGACGGCAGGGTCGGCGGGAGGTGCAGCTCCGCCATCGCTATGCCTCGACCACCGCGACCTCGACCGACGAGATGCCGGGCAGGTAGCTCGCGATCTCGGTCCAGCGACTCGCCCTCGTCGGCGCTCGCGAACACCTGCCCAGTGCTGGTCCCGAAGTAGAGGCCGGGGTCGTCGAGCGAATCGATCGCGAGCCCCTCGCGCAGGACGCCGATGTGGGCATTCTGCTGCGGCAGGCCGCTCGCGAGCCGCTGCCACGTCGAGCCGGCGTCGCTCGTCCGCCAGACGGCCGCCGCGCCCGTCCGGCATCGTGCGGCCGTGGCCCGGATCGAGCGGGATCACGTAGAAGCTGTCGCGGTCGTGCGGGTGCGCCGCGGCGACGAAGCCGAAGTCGGTCGGCAGACCGTCGGTGACTTCGGTCCAGGTGTGGCCGCCGTCGTCGCTTCGGTGCATGCCGCAGTGGTTCTGCTGGAAGTAGCGCGTCGCGTCGGCCGGCGATCGCACGAGCTTGTGGACGCAGTAGCCGACCCGCTCGTCCTCCAGCGGCCACTCGACCCGAAGGCCGGCGTTGCACGGCTCCCAGGAGCCGCCGCCGTCGCGCGTCTCGAAGATGCCGTAGCCCTGGACGATGATCATGTAGCGGTCGGGCTCGTTCGGCGTGCGGCAGGATCGCCGTCATCCCGAGATGGCCGGGCGGCTGCTTGTCCGGGTCGTTCCACGAGCCGCGGCCGGGCTGGTCGTCGAGCGTGCTGACGAGCGACCAGGTGGCCCCGCCGTCGCCGCTCTCGAAGACGCCGGCCGCCTCGGCACCGACGCGGACCTTGCCGTGAGCGACGGAGAGGCCGCTCACCCTCGACAGCTTGAGCTCGCCCTCCGGGTACTGCAGCCCCTCGCTCGACATCTCCCAGGACTCGCCGAGGTCTCGGCTCCGCCAGACACCGGCGCCGTGCCACTCGCTGGCCGCCGACGGCGTAGATCCTCCCCGAGTCGGGATCGAGCAGCGCGTGGTAGATGGGCCACCCGTCGCAGAAGGGCCCGCGCACTTGCCAGTCGCGACGGGCGTCGCCGCTCTCGAGCAAGAAGCACCCCTTGCGCGTCCCCACCGTCAGCACGACCCGCTTCGCCATGCCGTGATCGTACCCACGATCACGGCGGGACGAACGCGCGTGCAACATTGGGGTCTGACCCCGTTGTTGCGTCAGCGATGGGCTCGGCCGTACGGGACGGTCTCCCACACGGCGCGCTGTGCATGTGCGACCCTCTCGCCGCCCAGCGAGTAGAAGAGCTCCGTGAGCTCGGCGTAGTCCTCTCGCGACCACGTCGACCGGTCGACCGTCATCACGGCCTCCCAGAGGTCGTCGGCGGTCATCTCGCCGTTTCGGCCGGCTTCCAGCAGACTTTCGAGGGTGTGCTCCAACGTTCCTCCTCTCCGCCCACACTGGAAGGGTATGCCTTTCGGCGGCCGGATGCATTCCGAGGCGTCACGCAACTGCGCAGTTTGCGGATTCTGCGGCCCGCGTTTTACCCACCCTTCACCCGGGTAGTCGCGCGGCTCATGCCCAGTGGGCACGAGGGAAGGGGATGGAATGACGGTTCTGGTCACCGGAGGCACGGGGCATCTCGGGCGAAAGGTGGTGGAGCTCCTCCTGCGCGACGGCCACCGCGTGCGGGTGCTGGCGCGACATCCGGGCGGAGACAGGTCGGTGAACTGGGTCAAGGGCGACCTCGCGACCGGCGAGGGCATCGCCGAGGCCGTCGGCGGGGTGGACACGATCGTCCACGCCGCGACGCACTCGCCGGCGGCGCAGCGCGGACGGTTCAAGGCCCGCGACCTGGTGCGCTCGCCCAAGGACGTCGACATCCACGGCACGGATGCGCTCATGCGCGCGGCCGCGCAGGCGTCCGTCGATCACATCGTGCACGTCTCGATCGTCGGCCTCGAGCACACCGCGCGGCTCCCGTACTCGCGCGTGAAGCTCCGCGCCGAGGGGTTCGTCAGGAGCGGCGGCGTGCCGTGGTCGATCGCCCGCGCGACGCCGTTCTACTGGCTGCTCGAGCGCTTTCTCGACGACGCCGTGAAGCGGCGGACGGTGACGCTGCCGCGCAACGTGAAGATGCAGTGCGTCGACTCCGACGAGTTCGCCCGGTTCCTGGTCGCCTGCGTCGTCGACGGCCAGCGCGGGGAGCGGATGGACTTCGCCGGCCCCGAGGCGCTCACGATGCGCGAGATGGCCGAGCAGTACATGGCCGCCCGCGGCCTCGAGAAGCGGATCCGCGAGATCGGCCTGCCGGCCCGCGCCGAGCGCGCGATGACCGCCGGGAACACCTCCTCCAGCGGTCATCGCGGCACGACGACGTGGGCCGACTGGCTCAGACGCGACCGCGAGCCGGAGGCCGGCCGGATCGCAGCCTGACGCCGTTCACGCGGCGGCGGCTTGCGGGCGCGCGCGAGCGGCCGCCGCGGCGGCCGGCGTCCCATCCGGGCGGACCACCAGGGCGTCTCCGCCGCGCAGCCCGAGAGCGCGCGCGGCGATCGGGTCGAGGCGGTGGACGGCGACGGGGATGCGATTGGCCGCGACGCCGTCGGGCGCCTCCCAGGCGACCTCCGTCGGGGCCCATGAAGACCGTCAGCCCGGGCCCGAGGAGGTCGAGGGTCGACATCGGCCCGGCGTCCGTGTGAACACGGACGTGCGGGATCCGCCCGCCGAGGTCGGCGTGGAGCGCCAGATCGGCGTTCCGCATGGAGCCGGCCGGGTCGGCCGACCGGATCATGTTGTGCTCGGCGACCGGCCGCCGCTCGCGCTCGTACGTGTCGAGCAGCGCGGGCGACGCCCAGCCGCGGAGCACCCACCCGAGCTTCCAGCCCAGGTCGTAGCCGTCGTGGATCGCCGTGTTCATGCCGGTCCCGCCCCGGGGGGTGACCCGGTGGGCGGCGTCGCCCACCAGGAACGCGCTCCCCTCGCGGAACCGGTCGGCCAGCAGGGTCGAGAACCGGAAGCGCCCGGTGCGCTCGATCGTGACCGGCAGGTCGGGAGCTCCGGCCAGGAGCCGGATCCTGCGCGTGAACCAGTCGGTGTCAGGAGCCGGGGCGGCCGTCCTGCCCGGGGCCCCACACGACGCCGTACAGCCACCGGTCGCCGCGGCCGGCCGGGAGGAGCACGCCGCGGGCGTCCGGATGGGTGATGTCGTAGATCCCGTAGCGGCGCTCGCCGAGCAGCGGCCACAGCGGAGCGTCGAACACAGCGCTCACCGCCTCGCCGAGACCGTCGAGCCCCTG
Organism: uncultured Actinomycetes bacterium; assembly: GCA_963821535.1. Classification (GTDB taxonomy): domain Bacteria; phylum Actinomycetota; class Thermoleophilia; order Gaiellales; family JAICJC01; genus JAICJC01. The sequence continues at coordinate 57,409 of CAWGEC010000013.1, forward strand.
GGCCGGGATGCCGAGCTCGGTCCGCACGGGGCCGTGGGCGCCGTCGGCCCCGATCAGGTACCGGGCGCGGACGTGGCGCTCGCGCCCCGTCGCAACGTCCCGCAGCGTCGCCCGCACGCCGTCGCTCACCTGCTTCACGCCGGTCACCTCGACGCCGAGCTCGACCCGCGCGCCGTTCGCCCGGGCGTGGGCGAGCAGCACCGGCTCGAGGTGGTCCTGCGGGACGCACGCCGGCGAGGTGGGGCTGATGACGAGGCTCTGCTCGCGCGTCGGCAGGCCGATCGGCACCGCCCGTGCATGCGCGGCGTCGGCCAGCGTCTCGCAGCTCAGCATCAGCCACTCCACGTCGTCGACGCCGCCGGCCCGCACCTCGTCCTCGAGCCCCCACGACCGCAGGATCTCCATCGACCGCGTGCTGACCGAGGTCGCGCGCGGCAGGGCGGAGAGCGAGTCGCGGCGCTCGACGACGAGGCAGTCCACCCCGAGCCTGGAGAGGGCGCCGGCCGCGGTCAGGCCGGCCGGCCCGCCGCCGACGACGAGGACGCTCACTTCGACTGTCTCAAGATCGTGCATTGCATGTGCTCCTTGGATTCGATTTCGTCGGACAGTATGTCTTCTATCGGACATCTTGTCAAGTGAAATGCTACGATGCCTTGCATGGCGCCCCGCAGATACGAGCAGCGGCAGCGGGCGGAGTCCGCCGACGAGACGCGCCGCCGGATCCTCGACGCCGTGTTCGAGCGGCTCGGGAGGCGCCGTCTCAGGAGGTGAGCATCGATCAGGTCGCCCGCATGGCCGGGGTGGCCCGCTCGACCGTCTACCTGATCTTCGGATCGCGCGCCGGGCTTTTCGACGCCGTCGCGCGGGATCTCCTCGACCGGGGCGGATTCGACCGGATCGTCAGGGCAGTCGCCGACCCGGATGCGCGCGAGACGTCCGGGGCGGCATCCGCGGAGGCGCGCACATGTTCGCGGCCGACCGCGATTCGTTCCGCGCACTCATCTCCATGGCGCAGCTCGACCCCGACGCCGTCGGGGGCACCATGCAGCGCGCGACCAGAACCGGGCCGCGGGGCATGGCCGACCTCGCCCGAGCGGCTCGCCGAGCAGGGCGCGCTCCGGCCCGGCGTCACCGCCGAGGCCGCCGCCGACCTGCTCTTCGTGCTCACGAGCTTCGACAGCCTTCGACCTGCTCTTCACGGGCAGGGGGCTCTCAGCCGACGAGGCCGGCCGATGTCCTGGTCGAGACGGCCGAGCGGGCGCTCTTCGGGCAGCCGTCTAGCCCGCCACGCGAACGCTGGCCGTGCGGTACTGGTTGAACGGGTTGTCGTCCTGGAGAGGCGCCTCCGAGGTGACGCCGCCCTTCACGGTCGACGGATCCGTGAGTGGCCGTGACCCTGACGATGAACTTCGTCGTCAGGCTCGTGCCCGGCGCCACGTCGCCGTACTCGCAGAACGGCGTGTCGGCCGAGATGCCGAGATCGCACACCTCGCCGACGAGCACGCCGCCCGTGATCTGGGGCACCGTGTCGAGCTCGGCCGTCTCGGGCCCGTTGTTGCGGATGACCTCGGTGAAGGTCACGCGGGTGCCGTGCGCGGCCGAGGCCTTGTTCGCCTTGATCGAGACCACGCCCAGGTCGGCGGTCGGCGGACCGGCGATCTGACCGGCCGCCGCCGGCAGCGCGAACACTGCCCCCGAGGCGATCGCCGCGAGCACGACCGCGCCCCTCCCCCGGACCACACGTCTCACTCCGTTGCCCACTGACATGACGCTCCCCCAATCGTCGCGACGCCGTTCGTTCGATGGTCGCACGGTCCAGGCGGCGCGTCGAGCCCCGTTCACCGGGTCTTCTCCACGCGCTGACGCCGGGACGGCGCCTTCTGAAGCCGTTCACGGCGCGGTGAACCGCGTCAGGCGTGCAACCTCGACCGGGCCGCTCGCGGCCAGCTCCTTCACCACTCCGATGCCCCTGACGTAGAACTTCTCGTCGATCACGCCGGGCTCCAGGCGCGACCACTCGAGCGTACGGGCGGCGTGAGGGAACGTTCCGCGCGGGACGCTCACGGAGCTCGTGACGTCGACGAGCCAGTACTGATCCTCGGCGTGCCCCGCCCAGTACTCCTGGCGGTGGGCGTCACCGACGCGCGGGTGGGCGGTCATCACGATGCCGGGCCGGGCGCCGTGTGCTCCCGCCAGCCATGACCCGGAGGTGTCGTAGGTCCCGTCGGGATTCCGGGCCTTGGTGGCTTCGCCGAAGTACCACACGTTCCCATGCACGTCCTCGGCATACCAGTCGGTGGTCTGCTCGAGCACGGTCCGGCCATGGGTGGCGACGTCCGTGACGACGGTGCACGTCACGCCGAGGATCTGTCCGCGTGCGACGCGTGACGCGGACGACGTCCCGCTGGGTCTTCCCGTCCTTGACGCCGGAGTAGACGTACACCGTCCCCGGCCGGTAGGGCAGATACGGGTTCGTGATCGACCGGACGAAGTCGTGCGGGTCGACGGCGGGCGTCGCGCTGGACGAGATCGCCGCCGCCGGCACCGTGCCGAGCGCCGCGATGGCGGCCGACACCGCGCCGATACGGGTGAGGTTCCTGAGGCTCATGGACAGCTCCTTCCGTCGCATTGGCCTCGACGCTAGCCAGGGGATTCTGAAAGGCAGGTGAAATTCGGAGGGGCAAGAAGTGCACCCCGGCGATGGCCGCCCTACGATCAGCGAGAGGAGGTGGTCGCACTGCGCGTGCTGGTGGTTGAGGACGCCGCCCGGCTGCTCGAGATCCTGACGCGGCGATTGCGGCAGGAGGGCTACGGCGTCGACGGCGCCGCCACGGGGGAGGCGGCCGTGAGGCTGGCGGCGGTCGTTCCGTACGACGCGATCGTGCTCGACATCCGGCTTCCGGACGTCGACGGTTTCGAGGTGTGCCGGCGGGTGCGCGCCGCGGGCTCGTGGTCGTCGATCCTGATGCTGACCGCTCGCGATGCCGTGGACGACCGTGTTCGCGCGCTGGACATCGGCGCCGACGACTACCTGACCAAGCCGTTCGAGTTTCCGGAGCTGTTCGCGCGGATCCGGGCGCTCGTGCGCCGCGGGTCTCTGCGCCGCCCCGCGAGCCTCGTCGTCGGCCGGGTGGTGCTCGACCCCGCCGCGCATACCGCGTGGAACGGGGAGACGGCGCTCGACCTGACGGCGAAGGAGTTCGCGCTGCTCGAGTACTTCATGCGCCACCCCGGCCAGGCGCTCACGCGCAGTCGCCTGATCGAGCACGTGTGGGACTACACGTACCAGGGCGACTCGAACGTCGTCGACGTCTATGTCGGCCGCCTGCGCACGAAGATCGACGGACGATCGGGCATGGCGGTGCTCGAGACCGTGAGGGGAGTGGGGTACCGGCTCCGTGAGGATCCGCCGGCCGCAGACGTCGCTTAGGGTCAGGCTCACGCTGGCGTTCGCCGCGGGGATGACGGTCGTCCTGACCGGTGTCGCCGTCTTCGTCTACCTCAGCCTGCGAACCGACCTGCGGGCGTCGGTCGACTCCGGGTTGCAGTCCCGCGCGCAGGTCATCGCCGCCAACGCCGCGCACGCCGATCCGGCGCTGGGCGGCCGGCGCCGCCTGATCGATGCCGACGAGGCCTTCGCTCAGGTGCTCAGCCCCTCGGGACGGATCGTCGAGACGACCCCGGCAGTTGCCCGGGCGGCGCTCGTGCCGGCGGACGTGCTGGCCAGCCTCCGACGGCCCACCTTCGTGGACGACCGCCCCCCCAGCCTCGATCAGTCGCGGCTCCTGATCGTCCCGGTCAACGCCGCGGGGCACCGGGCGTTCGTGGTCGTGGGCGCCACGCTCAGCGACAGCCAGGAGGCGCTGGACGAAGCCCTGATGCGGTTCGCCGTCGCCTTCCCCGTCGCGCTGCTTCTGTCATCGCTGATCGGCTGGCTGCTGGCGGGAGCCGCCCTCCGCCCGGTCGAGCGCATGCGGCGCGAGGCGGAGGCGATCTCGGCATCGGATCCCACCCGCCGGCTCCCGGTGCCCGAGACCGACGACACGCTCGCCCGTCTCGCCGTCACCCTGAACCTCACGTTCGATCGGCTCCAGGCGGCGCTCGAGCGCGAGCGCCGGTTCGTCGACGACGCAAGTCATGAGCTGCGCACGCCGCTCACGATCCTGAAGGCCGAGGTCGACTCGGCCCTGATGGAGGGGCACAGCCTCGACGACCTCCGCCTGGCGCTCAGGGGAGCCTCAGGCGAGGTCAACCACCTCGTCCGCATCGCGGAGGACCTGCTTGTGCTCGCCCGAGCGGAGCGGGGCCGGATCCCCACCCATCGGACGAGCGTGTCGCTCGAGGAGCTGGTCAACGCGAGCCGCCGGGCGTTCGCCGCAAAGGCCGAAGCCGGGGGCGTGACGCTGGCGGTGGAGGCCCCCGACGCCATGGTCGAGGTCGACGGCACCCGGATCCGCCAGGCGCTCGACAACCTGCTCGACAACGCGCTACGCCACACGCTCCCCGGCGGCGAGGTGCATGTCACGGCGGCGGCCACGCCCGACGCGGTCACCATCCAGGTCGACGACACCGGGCCGGGCTTCGACCCTGACGAGCTGGCGGTTGCTTTTCAGCCGTTCAAGCGCGGCGACGAGAGTCGCGACGGCTCGGGGCTGGGCCTGGCGATCGTCCGCGCGATCGCCGAGGCGCACAGCGGTACGGTGACGGCCGAGAACCGCACGGGCGGCGGCGCCCGCATGACGCTCGTGCTGGGGCTGCTACCACACCCGGGGGAGCGCCTTGGTGAGGGCAGCCCTGCCCAGGTGCGGTAGCCGAAACCCGGTCTCGAGCGTGCGAAGGAGCGAGTACGTCGTCCGCGGGCCCGTCATGCGGTGGCGGTGGTGCCGGGTGTGGCGGGAGATGATGAAGAGCGGGATCCGGCCGCCGTGGACGCCTGGCAGGCAGCATCCGGAGCGGTCGTTGTGGCCCTCGTCCCAGACGATGAAGATCACGCCGCCGTGGCGGTAGGCGCGGGAGTGCATCACGCGCGTCACCCAGTGGGCGAGCCAGCGGTCGCCGGCCCGGATCGGGCCGTCGTGCATGTTGTGGGCGTTGTTCGGGACGACGTAGCTCAGCGCCGGAGGGCTGTGCAGGCTGCGGGCGAAGGCTCCCATCTTTCGCAGGTGGCGGCGCTGGCGATGGCTCGAGGTCACGCTCCTGAAATAGACGAAGGGGTTGTGGTGGCGGATGTACTGCCCTCGGTTCCCTCCCACATAGCCGCGGTGCGGCAGGCCCTCGAAATACCCCTGCCATCCGAGACCGCGCGCGGTCAGCTGGCGGGCAAGGTTCGGGCCGCGAATGCCGACCTTGCAGTGATCGCTCGAGCACCCGTGGGTCGAGCCCGAGACCATCGCCAGGTAGTTGGGCAGGCTGGGATGGGCGGGCGCGTAGAACCGGGTCGCAACCCGGTAGCGGCGTGCGACGCGGTTCAGGAAGGGCGCCTTCCGGTTCGCCAGAATCTGATGGAGGCTGTGGTTCTCCATCACGAAGACCCACGCGTGGTGCAGGCGCGGCACGCGGGCCTCGGCCGGCGCCGCACCGATCACGAGGGTCGCGGCGAGGCACGCAACGACGCTCGCGACGACTCGTGGGCTCCGGCGCATCACGGCAAGCTCGCAGCGGGGGGTGAGATAATCATGAGACGGCTGTGAAGAAATGCGCCGGCGCCGGGTGATGGCGGCGATATGCTTGCGGGCGTGTCGGCTGCACTCATAGCGCTGATCCTGATCGTGTTCTTCATGGCGTTCGGATTCGGCCTGCTCGGATTCGCGCTCTCGGTCTTCTGGTCGCTGATCTGGTACAGCATCGTCGGCCTCGTGATCGGCGGCCTCGCTCGGCTGCTGGTCTCGGGCCGCCAGGAGCTGGGGCTCGTCGAGACGGCGCTCTTCGGCATCGCCGGCGCGCTGCTCGGCGGGATCGTCGCGAACGACGTCCTCGACCTGGGATGGTTCGGCCAGTTCCTGACGGCGGTGGTCATCGCCGCGCTCCTGGTGCTCGTCACCGGCGCCGGCCGGTCACGCAGCCGCACGGCGTAGCGCGAGCCCGTGCTGACGAACCGCTCTGCGCCGCCCGCGACCGTGACCCCGGTGCTGATCTATCCCGACGTCCGGGCAGCGGTGGCGTGGCTCGAGGCGGCGTTCGGCTTCCAGGAGCGGGTGCGGATCGGCGACGCGCATCGGGCCCAGCTTCGCGCCGGCGACGACGGGGCCGTCGTCGTGGCCGACGTCCGCCGGGAGCAGGTCCCACCCACCCCCGGGGTCGTGACCCAGCTCATCAAGCTGCGCGTGCCGGACGTCGACGCCGCCTTCGCCCGGGCCCGCGACCACGGCGCCGCCGTCGTGGAGGAGCCGATGACCCATGTCTACGGCGAGCGATCGTGCATGGTCGAGGACCTCGCCGGCCACCGCTGGGAGCTCACGCAGACGGTGCGCGACGTCGACCCCGAGGAGTGGGGCGGCACCGCCATCGGCACGTGGTGACGAGGGATCCGCTGCCGTGGCACTCGGCGCGGCTCACCCTGCGCCGGCTGCGCGCGGGCGACCTCCCGCGCTTCCAGGCCTACCGGCACGACGCCGAGGTCGGCCGCTACCAGGGCTGGAAGCCCGGCCTCCGACGACGAGGCGCGCGCGTTCCTGGTCGAGATGGCAGAGGCGCCCTTCGGACAGCTCGGCGAGTGGCTCCAGATCGCGATCGCCGATGCGGCCGACGACCTCCTGCTCGGCGATCTCGGCCTCTTCGTGGCCGCCTCCGGGGCCGAGGCCGAGTTCGGGATCACGCTGGCCCGCGCGGCGCAGGGCAAAGGGCTCGCCGAGGAGGCCGGGCGGGCGCTGATCGACGGGCTCCGCGCCCACACCGCGGTGCGCCGGCTCATCGCGATCACCGACACCCGGAATGCACCCAGCGCGCGCCTGCTCCGGCGGCTGGGAATGGAGCTCGAGGCCGAGACCGAGGCGGAGTTCAACGGCGAGCCGTGCCGGGAGTGGCACTTCGCGCTCGAGCTCTAGGGCGAAGACCTGCGTAGGCGCGAGCAGTGGAGCGAATCTGCAGTCGACGCAGGCCGTCCTCCCCGCTGCACCCTCTTCCACCTCATCGGGTCTGTATCTTTGCCACCGTGTGCGACGACGCCACTCAGGACGTCGAGGGCGAGACTCCCAAGGAGCGTGTCAACCGGGAGCTGATCGAGCTTCTCAACGAGGTTCGGGTCGCCCTGCCCGGCGTCCAGGTGCTGTTCGCGTTCCTGCTGACGGTGCCGTTCGCGAACGGCTGGGGGAAGACGACCCAGCTGCAGCGCAACCTCTACGTGTGCGCCGTCGTCACCGCTGCGATCGCCATCGTGTTCATGATCGCGCCGTCCAGCTACCACCGGCTGCTGTTCCGGCAGCCCCACAAGCGCCACATGCTGTTCACCTCGAACCGGCTCCTGATAATCGGCATGGTGTTCCTGGCGATCTCGATCTCCCTGTGCGTGTTCATGGTCGTCGACTACGTGATCAGTATCCGGTGGGCGCTGGCGCTGACGGTCGGCGTCGCGCTGCTGATCGTCGTCCTGTGGTACGCGATGCCGCTCAGCCGTCGCCATGAGGTGTGGCCGCACGGCGACTAGCCGACGCGGGGCATCGCGTCGACGCGCTCGACCCAGGCGGCGCAACCAGGATCGCCGTCCGAGAGCGAGATGCAAGCGGTCCGCCAGAACGGGGCCCGGCCTGTGGGGAGGTTGAGGCCGGACCCCTTAGGTTCTGGCGAGCCTTCGGCTCAGGCGGCCAGCTGTCCGCGACGGCGGAAGCCGACGCCAGCGGCGAGCATCAGCATAAGGATGCCGCTGATGCTGGCACCGATTGCGGCCGCAGTCCAGTCGAAGCCGTTGCCCGACGAGTCGGGGACGGTGACCGGAGTGGTCGTCGGGAGCTGCACAGGATTGGCGAGCGGCGTGTCGCCGGTCGTGACGACGACGGCGCCGACGTCACGATGCACGCGCTGCGTGCTGTAGTTGTTGAAGTCCTGGGTCGACTGCACACTCGGGCTCGCGAACGTCGTCCCACCGGACGGCGCGATGAGCGGCTTGGCCTGCGCGACGGGCGCCGCGAGCGCGAGGGCGGCGACGGTCAGGACGGTGGTCGGGACGATACGGGTCATACGGAACATCTGGCTCTCCTCCTCAGGGAACGAACAGATGTGCACAAGACGCCTGCAGAGGGTGTCCTCTTCCCTCCGCGGCCCGCGTCAGCATGCCCCTTTTGGGGGAGGCGATGGCGGCGGCTCCTGGATACCGTCGTCCCCGTGGACCGAACGAGAGCACTGGCGGTCGACGCCGACGCCGCGGAGGCCAAGGACAATGTTGTGGTGCTGCTCGTCGGCAGCATCGGCATCATCGGCATCGTCCTGATGCTCACCCTCGACGTGCTCGTGCTTCAGGCGTTCTAGCCCCGCGCGGCCGCAGTTTCGGGGTGGCGACCCGGCGCTAGTCCTTCGTCTTCGTCGGTATGTTCGGCCCCCCGAGAAACGGCGCGACGTTGCCGCCGTCACCGCCGTTCGGTTGCCGATAGGAGTCGTCGAGCGGCGCCCGGTTCCCGGGCGGGCCGAGCCGTCGGAGGACCCTGCGGAGCCGTACGAGCATCGATGCCATGGTCAGATTCTACGTCCTGCAAGGCGCCGGTTCGCGTCCCCGCACGTGGTATCCGGAGGTGATTCCATCGGGCCAGAATGCGCTCGACTTGAATCGCTCCCCTGGTGCGCCTCTTGGCCTCTTCCCAGGGGATTCGTGGAAGCCGCCGCGCGGATTCGAACCGCGGACCCCTTCATTACGAGTGAAGTGCTCTGCCAGCTGAGCTACGGCGGCGCAGGTCGAAAGGATACCCCAGCGCCCGCGCCGCCCCCGCCCCGATAAGGTCCGCCGGATGGTCACGCTCGTCACCGGCGCCACGGGCTATCTGGGCGTGGAGCTCGTCCGAGCCCTGCGCGCGCAGGATCGCGAGGTGCGCGCACTGGCGCGGTCGGACGCCGGCGCGGCCCGGCTCGACGGCCTCGGCGCCGAGGTCGTGCGCGGAGACGTGACCGTGCCCGACTCCCTGCCACCGGTCTTCGCCGGCGTGACCCGGGTCTTCCACCTGGCGGGTGTGGTCGCGCACCGCGCGCGAGACGACGCCCGCCTGCGGACGGTGAACGTGGACGGCGCCCGAAACGCCCTCGCCGCGTGCCGCAGCGGCGGGAGTCGAGCGAGTCGTCTTCGTCTCGAGCGTCGCGGCCGTCGGCCCGGCGGCCACTCCGGCCTACCCCCGGAACGAGGGCGCCTGGATGATCGACGGCGACGACGGCCGGCCGGACTTCCGCTACGCGCGCACCAAGGCCGCGGGCGAGCAGCTCGCCCTCGAGGCCGCGGCGGACGGCCTCAACCTGGTGGTCGCAAACCCGGGGTTTGCGATCGGCCCCGGCGACGTCCACCGCGTGTCGTCGTGGGCGGTCGAGGAGTACCTGCGCGGACGGCTGCGCTTCACGATCGACGGCGGGCTCTCCTACGTCGACGCCCGCGACATCGTCGTCGGCCTCCTGCTCCTCGAGGAGCAGGGGCGGACCGGCGAGCGCTACATCCTGACGAACGACGAGGGCAACCTCTCGCACCGCGACTTCTTCGCGCGGGTCGGCAGCGTGACCGGCAAGCCCCGCCGCCAGCTGCACCTGTCGAAGGGCATCCTGCTTCCGCTGCTCCGCGCCGGCACGGCCCTTCGACTGCCACTTCCGCTGGAGGCCGACGAGCTCGCATCCAGCTCGCGATGGTGGTTCTATACGGCGGCGAAAGCGCGGTCGGAGCTCGGCTTCGAGACGCGCCCGCTCGATGAGACAATCCGCGACACGGCGAACTGGCTACTCACAGACGGATACCACCGCCACTGAGGAGGAAGAGCCATGGCAGCAGTCAAGTTCCACCGGTGCAGTGCGATGTGGGTCAAGATCAACGGCCACCCGTGTTGGAAGGCGCAGAAGGCGCTCGACGACGCAGGGGTCGAGTACGAGCTCGTCCTGCACTCGGGCCTGCGCTTCCGGCGCCCTGAGGTTGCCGAGATGACCGGGGGACCGAAGGCGCTCCCCATCATCGAGTTCGAGGACGGCGGGCTTCTGCGCGATTCCAGCGTGATCGCCGAGCGCGCGCGGAACGGCACGCTCATCCCAGCGCCCGCGCCGGCAGCGGCCCCGCAGGAGCCCCCGCCCGCACCGGACGAAACGCTCTAGGCGATCATCGGGATCTGCGTCTCGATCACCGGCTCGATCCGCGTGAAGATGTCGTCGAGGCTCGGCCCCGTGATCGTGAGGCCGTGGTTCTTGAGCCCGACGATCGCCCGGCCCGGATCCGGCGCGCGGCGGATGATGTCGGCGACCGCCGTCGCCAGCTCGGCCGTGCCGCACGGGAAGTTGAACTCGGTCGCCTCGACGCCCGGGATCCACGCGTGCACGTGGACGATCGCGCCCACCTGCGGGTGCTCGCGGTAGATCATCCAGTGCTCGATCGCATCGACCGACGCCCGCCGCGGCTCGACGCCGGGCGGCACCGACAGCACCATCCGCTCGGCCGCGCGGTCGTAGTCGGTCACCATCAGGATGTCGCGGCCGACCTCGCGCAGGTTCGACTTGTCGACGCCCGAGGCCGACATCCAGAACCGGCGGTCATCCTTGCGCGCCGACAGGTTGCCGTACGACAGTCCGCCGATCCCGTACACGAGCTTGATCCAGCGCATGTCGTCGGGCGTGACCAGATCCTCGAGCGGGAACGGGGCGGGCAGGAGACCGAGCGCGTCGAGCCGGCGGCCGGCCTGGAAGAGCGCCTCGGTCTGGGCGTCGCCGTCCCAGAGCTCGGGCTCGAGGTCGGTCTCGAAGTGGTTGTCGATCACGAGCCGCGAGGTGGCCAGCGGCTCGATGCGGTCGAAGAGGGCCCGCACCCACGCCTCGGGGTCACCCGGGTCGGGAACGGAGTAGAAGCCCTGCTCCGGCGTCACGAAGTAGCAGGCGTCGCCGGGCACGACGAGCATCGCGATGTTCGCGAGCGCACGGACCAGCATCGGGTACTCGTACCGCAGCACGTCCTCCGGGCGTTCGGCCAGATGGTGGACGGCGATGACGTAGGTGGAGCGCTGGCGGCGGCGAAACGGCTTCGGATCATCTGGGTCGACGAAGTTGAAGACGCATGCCGCCATCGGGTCGGGCCCGTCGACGAATTCGTAGCCGCGTCGCTCCCACTCCGCGCGCAGCGCGCGACGGAACGGCTCGAGAGCGGGATCGCTGCCCGCCCCCCAGAAAGCGACGTCGCTCATCCTGCTACCTCGACGACCGCGTCCAGCTTGACCTCCATCATCGTCCTTCCGTCCATCTCCACGACGCACGCGTCGCGAAGGACCTCGTAGCTTCGCACGATACCCTTCCCCTCCGGCGTTGCCACCGTGCGTCCGACGGCCGGCGCTCGGTCTCTGAACGACCGGTAAAGCGGATGTTCGAACGCTAGGCAGCAGCGTAGCCGCCCGCACAGACCCGTGATGCGACCCGGGTTCATGGGCAGCTGCTGGTCTTTGGCCATGCGCAGCGTGATCGGCTGGTCGTGGCACGGGTAGCGGGCGCTGCACAGCTGGTTCGTGCCGCACAGGCCGACGGCGCCGCACAACCGGCCCTGCTCGCGCGGGCCCACCTGGCGGACGTCGACGCGCCGCTTCAGCCGCTCTCCGAGCTCCGTCTGAAGCGCGCGGGTGTCGGGCCGCTCCTCCGCCGAAAAGGCGAACGTGATGCGCGAGCCGTCGAACGTGACCTCCGACGAGATCGGCTTCAGCTCGAGGCCGTGCCGGCGTGAGAGCTCGCGGAAGAGCAGCATGCCGCGCTTGGCCTCGACCCGGTTCTGCTCGATCACCCGCTCGTCGGCCGGGACGGCACGGCGGACGACCCGCTTGAGCGGGCCCGCCAGCGACTCGTCGGGCACCTCGCGCTCGGTCTCGACGACGCGGCCGTACTCGCGGCCGCGCGCCGTCTGGCAGATGACGCGCTCGTCCCAGCGCAGCTCCAGCCCGCCAGGGTCGAACGAATAGACCTTGCCGCCCGGCTGAAAGACGACGCCGACGACTGTGGCCATGTGCGGTCCTCTTCGTGTGTGCTACCGGGCCTGGTGAAGGCGGTGGAACATCGCCTCCAGCCCGAGTCCCGGATGGATGTTGAGCTCGAGCGACCGGCGCACGTCCGTCACGACCTCGAGCGCCCGGGCAGCGTGCCCCGCAGCACCCGCCGCGGCGGGCGAGATGTCGCCGGCGACATCCGAGTTTACCACCGTGTCACCAGCTCCCAGGCCGACCGCCATGAGGTCGCGATACCACGATCCGACCGTGTCCACAGCCAGGCGGAGCTCGTCCCATTCGGCCCTGCGGCCGGCCCGCTTCGCCCGCTCCTCGAATCGCCGCTCGAGCGTCCGCCGCTCCTTCGGATCGTCGACCGATGCCAGCCGCTCTGACGCCACTGCGCCGACGCGGGCCGACTCCGTCCTCGCGCGCTCGCCCGTCGAGGCGAGCACCGTCGCGGCGGCGGCGGCCGGGTCGAAGGCGTCGTCCGACGCCGATGCGCGGGCCAGGTCGAGGTACGTCCTGCGGCGGGCGGCCGCGGCCGGATCGCCGGCCAGCTCCTCGGCCCGGGCGAGGTTCCCGAGGGCCGCGCGCGCAGCCACGGGGTCGGACACGACCCGCTCGAGCTCGGCGGCCGCGAAGCGCCGGAACGGGACGGTCTGGACGCGCGAGAGGATCGTCGGCAGCATCCGACCCGCGTGGTCGGACACGAGCACGAACACGCCGTACTCCGGCGGCTCCTCGAGCGACTTCAGAAGGGCGTTTGCCGACTCGTCCCGAAGCAGGTGCGCGTCGAGGATGAGGTAGACGCGGCGGGCGGCCTCGTAGGGGCGCAGGTGGAGGTCGCGGCGGAGCCGGCGGGCGCCCTCGACGAGAATGCCCTGCCCCTCCGGCTCGAGCACGAAGAGGTCGGGGTGCGTCCGGCGCTCGACCCGGCCGGGCTCGGTGTCGAGGACCGCGGTCGCGAAGCGGTCGGCGTAGCGGCGCTTCCCGCTTCCCGCCGGCCCCGAGAGCAGATAGGCGTGCGCGGGGTGCTCCAGCGCGGCGTCGAGGAGGCGGGCGGCGTACGGCTGGTCGGGAAGGCCGGCGAATGCGGTCATGCGCCCACCGCCGCCTGGACCCGGGCGGCGACGTCCTCGGGCCCGCCGGCGCCGTCGACGACGACGATCCGCTCGGGGAAGCGCCGGGCGATCTCCGCGAAGCCGTCGGCCACGGCCGCATGGAACGCGTCCGCCTCGGACTCCATCCGGTCGGCCGCACCGTCAAGGCGGGCCGCGGCGACATCGCGCGGAAGCTCGATCACGATCGTGCGGTCGGGCAGGAGGCGGCCCGTCGCGGCCAGGTTCACCTCGAGCACCTCGGCGACCCCGAGCCCGCGCGCCACGCCCTGGTAGGCGAGCGAGGAGTCGACGTAGCGGTCGGCCACAACCGTCGCGCCCCGGTCGAGCGCCGGCCGGATCACCTCGGCCACGAGCTCGGCACGCGCCGCCGCATAGAGCAGCGCCTCGGCCCACGGCGCGATCCGGGCGTCGGGATCGAGCAGAAGCGATCGGATGCGCTCACCGGCGGCCGTCCCTCCGGGCTCGCGCACCGACACCACCTCGTGGCCGGCGGCGCGGGCCGCCTCGGCGAAGAGCGCGGCCTGGGTCGTCTTGCCGCAGCCGTCCAGGCCCTCGAAGGAGATGAACACGCCGTGATGCTACCGACCGCCGCAACAACGGGGTCAGACCCCAATGTTGCGCCGTGAAAATTGGTGCCAGGCACCGTTCTTTCACCCTCACAGCGGGCGGAGGTAGACCGGGAGGGGCTCTGCGCTCGTCTGGCCGGCCAGGCGCTCGAGCCCGCGGCGCAACCGGGCTGAATCCGTTAGCCGTTGCTCGAAGTCGCGGTGAAACGCGCGCGCCGCCGCCAGCGCGGCCTTGCCGCGGCGTGAGAGAGCGATGTGCTTGACCCTGCGGTCGACGCGGTCCGGGCGGCGCTCGACGTAGCGGCGCCGCTCCATCTCGTCGACGATCTTGCCGGCGCCCGGGAGGGTCATCCCGAGCAGGCCGGCGAGCTCGCTGAGGCTGCGATCGCCGTCGCCGAGCACGCGGAAGACGTAGCCGTAGGAGCGCCCGAGGTCGTCGAACCCGCGCGCCGCAAGGTCGGCGTGCATCTCGTCGACGAACGCCCGGAACGCCAGGCCGAGCAGGATGCCGAAGTCGATGGGGTCGTCGCTCACAAACTAAACCTCAGTATATGATAATCTCGAGTTCATCATATCGGAAGGAGCGGACGTGCCCCACATCGCCAAGGACAACGCACCCACATTCACCATCCCCGGGCTCACCGTCACGGGCTTCGCGGCTCCCAGCCGCGGCGCGAGCGAGACCAGCGTCTGGCGGATCGCCGTCGCGCCCGAGACGGCCGGCGTCCCCCACTCGGTCGATCGCGAGGAGATCTTCATCGCGCTCGCGGGCCGGGCCGTCGCGACGGTCGCCGGCTGCGAGCAGCCGGTCGAGGCCGGCGAGGCGCTGATCGTGCCCGCGGGCGAGACGTTCGATCTCGCCAACCCCCACGACGAGCCGTTCGAGGCCGTCGCCGTCATGCCGGTGGGCGGACGGGCGACGATTCCAGGCGGTGAGCCGTTCGTTCCGCCGTGGGCGCAATGACCGCCCGATCGGGGGATTCGCCGCCGGTTGCGATGTGCGAGGCTGCGGCCCGGGCATGGACGACATCGTCTACGCACAGGTGCGGTTCAACCTCTACCGGCCGGGCGAGTGGGTCACCGTCGGCGCCGGAGTGAAGGACGACGTCGTGCGGGCATCGGCCAGCGGCCTCTACGGCCGCGTGACGAGCCCGCGCGGCGACCTGCCCTACCGCGTCCGCGTGCATCGCGCTGCCGACGAGACGGAGGAGACGCGGGCCGCGATCGACCTGCGGGTCAGCGCGGACTGGAAGCCGGCGCCGCCGTGAGGTCCTCGAGCGCGTCGAGCCAGCTCTCGTAGTAGGGCTGGTCGGGACGCTCGGCGATCGCGGCCTTCAGGCGGTCGCGAAACTCGTCCCAGTCGACGCCCATCCGCTCGGCCGCCACGACCGCCATCGCGAACGCCCGCGCCTGCCACGGCTCCGTGAAGGGCTCGTCGGCCTCGCGGTCGATCACGCGGCCGCCGCCCCGACGCGGGGCACCGCCACGCCGATCATGCAGTCGCGCGTCACGATGTCGGCGAGCTCCTCCTCGGACATCCCGTCGGTGCCCTCCGGGCGCATCGGAAGCACGATGTAGCGCAGGTCGGCACTCGAGTCCCAGACGCGGATCTCGACGTCGTCCGGCACGTCGAGCCCGAACTCGGCGAGGACGGCCCGCGGCTCGCGCACGACCCGCGAGCGGTACGGCGGGCTCTTGTACCAGACGGGCGGGATGCCGAGGATCGGCCACGGGTAGCACGAGCAGAGCGTGCACACGATCACGTTGTGGACGTCGGGCGTGTTCTCGACGCACCGGATCTGCTCGCCCTCCATCCCGCCGTAGCCGAACTCCGCCGCCGCGGCGGCGGCATCGTCGAGGAGGCGGGCCCGGTACTCCGGATCCACCCAGGCGCGGGCGACCATGCGGGCGCCGTTCCGGGGGCCGATCCGGTTCTGGAAGGCGTCGACGATCTCCTCGATCGCGTCGGTCGAGACGAGCCCCTTCTCGATCAGGACGGTCTCGAGCGCGGCGGTGCGGAGCTCCTGCGGCGTCTTCGGGCGGGCGTGGCTGTGGGAGTCGCTCATGGCTCGGAGCGCATAGCGTAGTCCGCCAGTCCGTGCACCTCGGCGGCGATCGGTACGCCGAGCAGACGGCCCGCGACGAGCCGGTGGTGGCCGTCGTTCAGGAACAGCTTGCCCTCGGAGCAGACGAGCAGGATCGGCGGGATGTCGGACGGCCGGTGCGACAGGCGGCGGACGCACGAGCGGACGTCCCCGGTCAGGACGATCTGCTGCTCCCGGGCCGCGACGTGCACCCGTGTCGTCGGAGCGATCGAGACCACCACCGGCGGGACGCACGGCGGGACGGCTTGAGGACGCGACTCGAGGGGGATCCCGAGCGGCTCGAGGATCTCCTCGAGGGGGATCGCCGGCCGATCAGCCGCGATGCTGCGAAGCGTTGCCAGGGCACGGCGGCGCTGGAGCCGCCGTCGCTGGGTCAGGTATCGGGCGGCTGGGCTGCTCGCTCGAACATCTGACGCTTCCACTCCGGGGACACGGAGTGGTGCGGCATGCCGAAGAAGCGGCCCGGGAACCACCAGCGGACAAGACGACCCAGCCGCGTGCGCTGGCACCAACACTCCGGCGAGCAGCCGCAATCACGTCCACGAGGGTTGTGGATCCGGTGCAAGACCCCGGAAGCCGTCACCGGACGATCATAGCTGTCACTCGAGGTGGGTCTCCCACAGATCCACGAGCACCACGTGGCCCCGGCCGGGGTCGTCCCAGAGGTCGGACGACCGGAACGCGACCGTGTACCAGGCCTGCGGGACCTCGCGGCCGCCCTCGGTCTCGTAGACGTCGAGGATGGGCCGCGGCGCGTGGACCGACTCGATCACGCCGGGCGCGCCGCGCAGGTAGGCGGGGCAGCGGGTGTGCCCCGGCGGCGATCGCCGCGAGGCGGTGACACGGTCGCCCGGTGCGAACCGGGGCGGCGGCGCGTCGAAGCCCGGCTCGGGGTGGGGCGTGATCCGCCGGCGGGCGGCCGCGACGGCGTCGGCGTCGAACCGCGTGGGGACGGGCTCGCCCGCCTCGACCCTTGTCGCGGCGGCGTCGAGCTCCTCGCGGGTGAAGGCGCCCGACTCCACGCCGTTCAGCTCCATCGACGACAGCCAGTGCTCGTAGTAGGACGTCGTCAGGTACTCGACCGCGCCCATCCGCTCGATCGAATAGCGGAACGCGGGGCCCACGTCGGAGCTCAGGTTGATGCCGTGCACGCGCCCCTCCCACGGCTCATGGAACGGCGGCTCGTCGTCCTCGCGCACCACCGGGCCGAAGCCCTGCTTGCCGCCGAGGTCGTGCGCGCCGTCCATCGCGCAGACGGTAGCCGATGGCCGAAGTAGCGTTCCCGGACGGCCGTGGGCGCGACGTGGACAGACCTTCTCGATCCCGACGGCGACGCCCTTCGGCACGCGTGCCCGGGAACGCTGCATCCGCGCGCGCTCGATCGGCTGGTGGCGCCGGCGGAGCGCGGCAAGGAGCCGCGACCTACGCTCGAGGCGCACACCGGCTACGTCTTCGGCGTGTTCCTCGTGGCCGTAGCGGTGCCCGACGAGGACACCGTGTACTACCAGGAGGTCGACATCGTCCTCACCCCGGAACGGCTGGTGACGGTCCGCAAGACGCCACCAGGCCGCCCCCCGTTCGATCCCAAGGGCGTGCGCGAGGCGATCGGCGACGATCACAGCGCCGGGATGGTCGCCTACCAGCTCGTTGACGACGTCGCCGAGAGCTACCTCGATCTCGTTGACGACCTGAACGACGAGATCGATGAGCTCGAGGACGCGATCGAGAGCTGGACCGGCCCGCACATCCGGGGGCGCCTGTCGGCGCTCCGCCATGACATGCTCCAGATCCGGCGGACGCTCGCGCCGACCCGTGACGCGGTCCGGCGGGTGGTCGACAACCGCCTCGACCTCGAGGGCGACGTCGAGGTGTTCTCGCAGGACGTCGAGTTGCACTTCGCCGACGCGTACGACAAGCTCCTGCGCGCGTCGGAGTCGCTCGAGCTCTGCCGCGACCTCGTCGCCGGGGCACGCGACTACTACCAGGCGATGGTGGCCCAGGACCAAAACGAGGTCGTGAAGCGCCTGACGGCGGTGGCCTCGGTCCTGCTCGTCCCGACGTTCATCGTCGGTGTCTACGGGCAGAACCTGCGCGGCGTACCCGAATTCGGGTGGTCGTGGGGCTATTGGTGGTCGTGGGGCCTGATCATCGTCACGACCGTCGCGCAGCTCATCTACTTCCGCCGCAAGCGCTGGCTCTAGGACTCGAACCAGCGCGCGAGCCAGCCGGCCTGTTCGGCGAGCCGGTCGAGGGCGGCCTCGTCGACGTCGTCGCCGGGGGCCGCGACGACCAGCGAGTCTCCGGTGTCGACGTTGTTCTCGAGGTCGAAGATCAGGTCCGGCTGCCCGAGGCACCAGGCGATCAGCTCCGACGACGCCAGGCGGTCGACGGCGTCCTTGGGCGTCGAGTGGGCCACCCGAACCCGGAAGCGCTCGTCGAACGCCGGGCCCAGGTCGCGGACGCGGTGGTCGTCGTGCCGCAGGACGCGCGTCAGCCAGTTGTCCTCCGGGAAGTCCGCCGGGTGGATGGTCACACGCGGCCACGCCGGCGCATCGACCGCGACCAGGAGGACGGTGAACGAGGCGGTCGTCGTGCTCGTGTCGCCGAACAGCGGGAGACCGGGCGCGTCGACGTAGAGGCTGAAGATCCGCGCCGGCCGGCCGTCGAGCTCGCCCTCGTGGACATCGGTCGCGACGTCGACGAGGCCCTGCCGGAGGAGCGGGGTCTCGCCCTTGAGCTCGCGCTGCGAGGCGGTGAGGCCGTGCGCTCCGGCCCAGCGCGCCAGGGTGGTCTCGTCGGTGTTTGAGTCCGCCATCGCGGCAAAGCGTAACCGGGCGATGCAACATTGGGGTCTGACCCCGTCGTTGCATCGGTTGATCGGAGCTGCCGTCGTCGTCGCCGCGCTTGCCGGCGCGTGCAAGCACGGGGGCGGACCGCCGGGCCATCCCGCGGCTGCCGGCAACCCGTGCACCGGCGCCGCGCCGCCCGCGCACTACGAGCACGTGGTGACGATCGTGATGGAGAACCACGGCTTCTCGCAGATCCAGGGTCACTCGCCGTTCCTGAACGCCCTCGCGGGCAGGTGCGGCCTGGCGACGGCCTACCGCGCCGTCACCCATCCGTCGCTTCCCAATTACCTGGCGCTCGTCTCGGGCTCGACGCAGGGCCTCGACGGCTCTGACTGCTCGCCCGGGGCCGGCTGCCAGAGCGACGGGCCCAGCATCTTCTCCCAGACCCCCTGGCGGGCCTACGCCGAGAGCATGCCCGGCCCGTGCGTCGACCGGAACGTCGGCGACTACGCGCCCCGCCACAACCCACCCCTCTACTTCACGCAGGTCGCGGCACAGTGCCCCGCGAACGACCTCCCGCTCGATCCCCTCCGCTCCGACCTCCAGAGCGGCGCCCTCGCCCCGTACACGTTCATCACGCCCAACCTGTGCTCCGACGAGCACGACTGCCAGATCTCCGACGGCGACCGCTGGCTCGCACGCTGGGTCCCGCGGATCGTCGACTCGCCCGCCTACCGCGCGGGAACGACCGTCCTCTTCATCACCTACGACGAGGACGACCACGCCGAGGACAACCGCGTGTACACGGTCGTCGTCGCCCCGTCCGTGCGGCCGGGCACCGTGGCCGGCGATGCGTTCACGCACTACTCGCTCCTTCGCACCCAGGAAGAGCTGCTCGGCCTGCCGTTTCTCGGCCAGGCGGCGGCCGCCCCGAGCATGCGCGCGGCGTTCGGGCTCGACTGACGCGCGTGTGTGACAATTGGGACCGCGGCTGAAATGCCCGAAAACCCCCGTGCTACCCTGCCGCCCCGACATGGGAAAGCAGCTCGTCATCGCCGAGAAGCCGTCTGTGGCGCAGGACTATGCGCGCGCGCTCGGCGGGGGCTTCCAGAAGCATGAGGGCTACCTGGAGTCGGAAGAGCACCTCGTCTCGTGGGCCATCGGCCACCTCGTGGAGCTGGCCGAGCCCGAGGAGTACGACGAGTCGCTGAAGCGCTGGTCGATCAAGACGCTGCCGGTCCTCCCCGAGCAATTCAAGCTCCGGCCCGACGCACGAAACAAGAAGCAGCTCGACGTCCTGAAGCGCCTGATCAAGCGCGACGACATCGACGAGATCGTGAACGGCTGCGACGCCGGGCGCGAGGGCGAGCTGATCTTCCAGTACATCATGGACGTGGCGAAGACCACGAAGCCCGTCCAGCGCCTGTGGGTCTCGTCGATGACCAAGGACGCGATCCGCGAGGGCTTCGAGAACCTGCGGCCCGGCGAGGAGATGGAACCGCTCGCGGCGGCGGCCCGCTCGCGCTCCGAGGCGGACTGGCTGGTCGGGATGAACGCCACCCGCGCGGCGACCGTGAAGGGGCGCTCCCTGGGCGGCGTCGTGTCGCTCGGCCGGGTGCAGACGCCGACGCTCGCGCTGATCGTCCGCCGCGACCTCGAGATCGACGCATTCGAGCCCCAGACCTACTTCCAGGTCGACGCCCGGTTCGGGCTCGACGGGCCGCGGTCGTACGTCGGCCGCTGGTTCGAGGGCAAGGAGGACCGCACCTCCGAGCGGGAGGTCGCCGACGCCGTCGCCGCAGCCGCGGGCGGCGCCGACGCCCTGGTCGCGACGGTCAAGCGCACCGAGCGCAAGACCCGCTCGCCGCTGCTCTACGACCTGACGAGCCTCCAGCGCGACGCCAACAGCCGCTACGGGCTCTCGGCGCAGCGAACGCTCGCCGCCGCCCAGCGCCTCTACGAGGGATCGACGGCCGGCGCCCTCCTCACCTACCCGCGCACGCGCTCGCAGTTCCTCCCGTCCGACCAGATCCCCACGCTCAAGTCGACCGCCCGCAGCCTGACCGCCATCCCGGCGGTGCGGGCCGCCGCCGAGTACGTGGCCGGGCTTGACGTCCTGCCGCTCGCCCGGGTCGTGAACGACGCGAAGGTCGACGACCACCACGCGATCGTGCCCACCGGCGAGCTGCCTCGTAAGGAGCTCACAGGAGACGACGCGCGCGTCTTCGACCTCGTCGTGCGCCGGTTCCTGTCCGTCTTCCACCCCGACGCCAAGTTCGAGGACACCGAGATCGTGACCGAGGCCGGCGGCCACCGGTTCCGCACCCGCGGCCGGCGCCTGATCGAGGCCGGCTGGCGGGCGGCGGCGTTCGGCGAGGAGGCCGCCGCGGAGGAGCCGTCGGCGGGCGACGACGACGAGCCGCGCCAGACGCTGCCGAAGGTCGAGGAGGGCGAGAAGGGCACGTGCGAGTCGGCCGAGGTGCTCGAGAAGCAGACCAAGCCGCCGCCGCGCTACTCCGAGGCCTCGCTGCTCAAGGACATGGAGACGGCCGGCAAGCAGATCGAGGACGAGGAGCTCCGCCAGGCGATGAAGGAGGCCGGCCTCGGGACGCCGGCGACCCGCGCCGAGACGATCGAGAAGCTGATCCGGGTGAGCTACATCGAGCGGCTCGGAAAGCAGCTCCGCGCGACGTCGAAGGGCCGCCAGGCGATCGCCCTCCTGGGCGACCACGCGCTCACGTCGGCCGACCTCACCGGGCGCTGGGAGAAGCGCCTCTCCGACATCGAGCACGGCGCCGGTGCGCGCGACGCGTTCATGACCGACATCCGCAACTTCACCTCGGAGGTCGTGGAGTACTTCCGCGAGCTCTCCTCCGACGACGTGCGGGCGCTCCGCGAGGAGATCGGCCCGTGCCCGAACTGCGACGGCACCATCCGCGAGAACCGGCTCGCCTACGGCTGCTCGTCGTGGAAGAGCCGCGAGGAGCCGGGCTGCGGCTTCGTCATCTGGAAGCAGCAGAAGGGCCGCTCGATCTCGGCCGCCGAGGCCCGCGAGCTGCTCCAGAAGGGCCAGACCGAGCTCCTGGACGGGTTCAAGACCCGGCCCAGCAGGGCGCGGCTCGTGCTCGCCGAGGGAAACCAGGTGCAGCTCATCGCCGACGACGGCACCCGCCTCGACGCTCCCGCCGGGCCGCGCGAGAAGATCGCCGACTGCCCGAAGTGCGACGGCGAGATCCGCGAGAACAGCCGCGCCTACGGCTGCTCGTCGTGGAAGAGCAAGAAGGAGACCGGCTGCGGGTTCGTCATCTGGAAGTCGACCAAGGGCCGCCAGATCTCGATCGACGAGGCCCGCCAGGTGATCGAGAACGGCGCCTCGGACTGGATGGACTTCAAGGATCGCAAGGGCCCGTTCCGCGGGCGGCTCGTCCTGACGCCGGAGCAGACGGTCGAGGTGCAGCGCGAGGACGAGGGCACCGAGGCCGCCACGCAGGCGGCGTAGCCCGGCCCCTCGGCGGTTATCCTCCCGCGCCGTGCCACTCCGCGCCATCGTCACCGGAGGAGCGGGCTT
Source organism: uncultured Actinomycetes bacterium (assembly GCA_963821535.1). Lineage (GTDB taxonomy): Bacteria > Actinomycetota > Thermoleophilia > Gaiellales > JAICJC01 > JAICJC01. The sequence goes on from CAWGEC010000013.1 coordinate 79,680, forward strand.
CATCGGCTCGCACGTGGCCGACGGCCTGCTCGCGCGCGGCGACACGGTCGTGTGTCGTCGACAACCTCTCGTCGGGCCGGCGCGAGCGGGTGCCCGCCGGTGCGGACCTGCGCGAGCTCGACATCCGCGACGGCGCGGCGCTCAAGGAGCTCGCCGCCGAGGTCGAGCCGGAGGCCTGGTTCCACCTCGCGGCGCAGGCCGACGTCCGCGTGTCGGTGGCCGATCCCGGCTTCGACGCCGACGTGAACGTGCGCGGCACCGCCGAGGTGCTGGAGGCGGCCCGGACAACCGGCGCGCGGGTGATCTTCTCGTCGACCGGCGGGGCGATCTACGGGGAGGTCGACCGGATCCCCTCGCCGGAGTCGACGCCGTGCGCGGCGATGGCGCCGTACGGCATCTCGAAGCTCTGCGGCGAGCACTACGTCGAGCTCTCGAATCGGCTCTACGGGACGACACACGTCATCCTGCGCTACGGCAACGTGTACGGGCCGCGGCAGGACCCGCACGGCGAGGCGGGCGTCGTCGCGATCTTCTTCGGCAAGCTCGCCGCCGGCGAGGCGCCGCTGGTCTTCGGCGACGGGCTCCAGACGCGCGACTACGTCTACGTCGGCGACGTCGTCCGCGCCAACCTGGCCGCGCTCGAGTACGCCGGGCCCGAGCAGGTCTTCAACATCGGCACCGAGACCGAGACCAACGTCCTCGAGCTCCTGGCCGCGTGCCAGCACGCCGCGGGGACGGCGGTCTCGCCCGAGCACCGGCCGGCCCGGCTGGGCGAGCTCTCGCGGAGCGCGCTCGACTGCGGCCGGGCGAAGCGCGAGCTCGGGTGGCAGGCCGAGGTCGGCTTCGCCGAGGGCCTGCAGCTGACGCTGGCCGAGCTCCGCGCCTGAACCCAGGCTCGAGCGACCGAGGCGGGCGGACCACCGGGGCCAGGCCCCGTCCGGGGCCTGGCCCCACGGGGGTCGTCGGTCTGGAGCGCTCCGAGGACGTCTGCCGCCCGGCGATCCACCTGTGCTGACGGGGTCCGTCCGACCCGTGCGCAAGACTTCCATTCCCCCGATCCGCCCGAGCCACAAGATGTGGCCCCGAGCGGATGGGCGACCCACTAGATGTTGAGGGACGCCGCATGAACTGCCCGTACTGCGAACATGGCGAGACGAAGGTCGTCGACAGCCGCGTGGCCGGCAAGGGCGCCATCCGCCGCCGCCGCGAGTGCCTGCTCTGCGGGCAGCGGATGACGACGTTCGAGCGGGTCGAGCACGCCCCTCTGCACGTGATCAAGCGCGACGGCGCCCGCCAGCCGTTCGACCGCCAGAAGCTCCTGGCGGGCCTCGTGCGGGCATGCGTCAAGCGACCCGTGCCGCTCGCCGAGATCGAGCGGGCGGCGGTGCGGATCGAGGCCGAGCTCCGAAACGGGGTCGGCGACGAGGTCGAGGCGTCGGCGATCGGCGAGGAGGCGCTGCGGGTCCTGCGCGACCTCGACCTGGTCGCCTACGTGCGGTTCGCCTCGGTTTATCGCGATTTCCAGGACATCGAGGAGTTCGAGCACGAGCTCGAATCGCTCGAGCCCCGGGCGCGAACATCTGTTCGATGATCGGTACACTACAAGCATGCGAGGAAGCGAGGAGGACGGCATGGCGACGACGGACGTGAAGCGAGCCGAGACGCAGGTGGCCGAGGGCAAGGAGGATGTCCGCATCGGCGTGCCGCGCTACTTCACGACGCCCGGAGCCGACCCCTTCGACCTCGTCGAGTGGGAGGAGCGCGACGCGCTCATCGCCGGCAAGGACGGCCCGTCGTTCGAGCAGAACGGCGTCGAGTTCCCGGCGTTCTGGAGCCAGACAGCGACCAACATCGTGGCGCAGAAGTACTTCCGCGGGAAGCTCGGCTCGCCCGAGCGGGAGCGGTCGGTGCGCCAGATGGTCGGCCGAGTCGCCAACACCGTCACGGCCTGGGGCATCAAGGACGACTACTTCGCCGACACCGACGAGGCCGAGACGTTCCGCGCCGAGCTCACCCACCTCCTGCTCCACCAGATGGTGGCGTTCAACTCGCCGGTGTGGTTCAACGTCGGCTTCGAGGAGCACCCGCAGTGCTCGGCCTGCTTCATCCTCTCGGTCGAGGACAACATGGAGTCGATCCTCGACTGGATCCGCAAGGAGGGGCTGGTCTTCCGCGGCGGCTCCGGGTCGGGCATCAACCTGTCGAAGCTGCGCTCGTCGCAGGAGCAGCTCGCCAAGGGCGGCTACGCCTCCGGCCCCGTGTCGTTCATGCGCGGCGCCGACGCGTCGGCGGGCACGATCAAGTCGGGCGGCAAGACCCGCCGCGCGGCCAAGATGGTCGTCCTCAACGTGGACCATCCCGACATCGAGGAGTTCATCTGGTGCAAGCAGCACGAGGAGGAGAAGGCCCGCGTGCTGCAGTCGGCCGGCTACGACATGAGCCTCGACTCGCCTGACTGGGCCTCGATCCAGTACCAGAACGCCAACAACTCGGTGCGCGTCACCGACGAGTTCATGCGCGCCGTGCTCGACGACAAGGAGTGGGATCTGACCGCCCGCACCGACGGCACCGTCGTCAGGACCCTGCGTGCCCGCGACCTCATGCGCCAGATCGCGGAGGCGGCGTGGAAGTGCGCCGATCCCGGCATGCACTACGACACCACGATGAACGACTGGCACACGTGCCCGGCGAGCGGCCGCATCAACGCGTCGAACCCGTGCTCGGAGTACGTCCACGTCGACAACTCGGCCTGCAACCTGGCGAGCCTGAACCTGCTCAAGTTCCGCGACGCCGAGACGGGCGAGTTCCAGGTCGAGCGGTTCGAGCGAGCCGTCGACATCATCTTCATGGCGCAGGAGATCCTGGTCGGGAACTCGAGCTACCCGACCGAGCAGATCGATGCCAACGCCAGGGCGATGCGCCAGCTCGGCCTCGGCTACGCCAACCTGGGCGCGCTCCTGATGGCGCGCGGCCTGGCCTACGACTCCGAGGAGGGGCGGGCCTACGCGGCGGCGATCACCGCGATCATGACCGGGCGCGCCTACCGCAAGTCCGCCGAGATGGCCGGTCGGGTCGGGGCGTTCGACGCTTACGAGCCCAACGCCGACGCGATGCTGCGCGTCATCCGAAAGCACCGCGCGGCCGTCGGCAACATCGACGGCGGGCTCGTGCCCGACGACATGCTGAAGTCGGCCCGCGGCGCCTGGGACGACGCGCTCGCGATCGGCGAGGAGCACGGCTACCGCAACGCCCAGGCGACGGTGCTCGCGCCCACCGGGACGATCTCGTTCATGATGGACTGCGACACCACCGGCATCGAGCCCGACTTCTCACTCGTGAAGTCGAAGCGGCTCGTCGGCGGCGGCGACATCACGATCGTGAACCAGACGGTGCCGGTCGCGCTCGCGAAGCTCGGCTACGCGCCGCACGAGATCGACCAGATCGTCGCCCACGTGAACGAGCACAACACCGTGGTCGGCGCGCCCGGGTTCAAGGGCGAGCATCTGTCGGTGTTCGACGTCGCCGTGGGCGACCGGGCCATCCACCACATGGGCCACGTCAACATGATGGCCGCCGTGCAGCCGTTCCTGAGCGGCGCCATCTCGAAGACGGTGAACGTGCCGACCGAGGTGACGGTCGACGACATCGCGGGGCTCTACATGGACGCGTGGAAGCTCGGCGTGAAGGCCATCGCGATCTACCGCGATGGGTGCAAGGTGGCCCAGCCGCTCCAGACGAAGGGCTCCGAGCAGCTGCTCCAGGCCAAGCCGTCGCGGCGGATGATGCCGATCGAGCGCAACGAGATCGGGCGCAAGTTCCAGGTCGGCGAGTACGAGGGCTACATCCACGTCGGCCTCTTCCCCGAGGGCGACCCGGGCGACATCTTCGTCGACATCGCCAAGGAGGGCACGACCCTCGCCGGCCTGATGAACGCGTTCATGATCGCCGTCTCGGTCGGCATCCAGTACGGCGTGCCGCTCGAGGTCTTCGTGTCGAAGTTCGCCCACATGCGGTTCGAGCCGTCGGGCATGACGAACGATCCCGACATCCGCATCGCGAAGTCCATCCCCGACTACATCTTCCGCTGGATGGGCAAGCGCTTCCTCGACGCCGAGACGCAGTCCGAGCTCGGCATCATGAGCGCGGCGGTGCGCGAGCAGCTCGCCAACGGCAACGGCCATTCCCCGGCGGTGCCGTCCGACGAGTCGGGCCCGACCGGCACGCCGGCACCCGGCGTCGGCCAGACGGCGCTCTTCAACGCCTGGGAGGACGCGGTCGAGTGCGCGAAGTGCGGCGGCCGCAAGGTGCGCACGGGCGCCTGCTACACGTGCCGCGACTGCGGCGACAACTCAGGGTGCGGGACGCGCCCCTCAGCCAGATCACCCAGCGCCAGCATCGCCTCCAAGGCGCCGACGCCGCCACCGACGATCGCCACCCTCAGTCGGTCGCGACCGGATCCGCCAGGCAGTTCGGGACCATCGGCCACCATCGCGAACCCATCCTATGTGCCGTGACGGCGCCATGCGTATCCGTGTTCGAGCACGTACGGCCGGCCGGCGATCGACCGCCTCCAGTCGGCCCCGGCCGTCCACACCGTTGGGGTGTGCGTCAGCTTCTCGACCGCATCCGTGACGTTCTCACCCCGGAAGATGAAGATGACATGGTTGCGACCGACATAGACGTCATGGGACTCCAACTCGGGCACCGCGACGGGGTTAAACGGCGGGCCGTGGCGTACGAGTTCACGGACGCGATCTCGGTGGCCGCGCCGGATCGGCACCTCCACCGCCACCCCCGTCGACATCCGCCGCGCCCTCCCGCTCAGCTCCGTCGCGAGATTCGCGATCTCAAACAGCCTCCCCGCTCCGTCCAGCGTCACGACGCTCAGACAGGAACCGTCGCGCTGCTCGACAACCACCGAACGCGGGCCGTCGACGTCATCCGGCCCGGGACGCACCAGCCGCACCCGGACGATGTCATCCGGCCCCAGAACCCGGTCCCAGAACTCCCCCTCGGCGGAGGCCCCCCGCAGATGCAACCCGGCATCCTCGACACTAAGCCTCCCCACAAACCGGGGTCCGTCCGACTCGCACCACACCACCGCGTGCCCTTCCGCCATCTCCCCACGCTACCCACACGGCGCCGGTCGAACATCAGGGCGCATACCGAATATCGATCCGTAGAAGCTACCCGCACCGCGACCGAAGCATCCGCGAGGTGGCTCGACGAGTCGGCCGTCGGCGTCGTCGACGTCTAGCGGCGACGAGGCCGCTGCCGGGGTTGTGCTTGCCCGCCAGCGCGACCCGTGGACACGCCCGGCCGCCACCTACTAGGCAACTGTGAAGAACGTGCGGCCTTTGCCTCCGTAAGGAGCCCGCCGCTGCTGTCCGCCGACGCCGGTGCGGGTAACTACGGATCTCGGTCCCGCGCACACGCTGATGCGGTCGGGCGGCCGTGTGCGGCACGCTTCTCGCGAAACCCGCCCGGCGTCGGGCGGAAGCCTCACCGCCGGGTCGACCCGCAGGGAGGTCCTCATGAACGCGCACCTCACAGCAGCTCAGTTCGCGGTGCGCCACCCCGGCGACGCGCTCCGATTCGGCATCGTCGCCAACTCCGACGCCCCGCGCCGCCTTCGCATCGCGGCCGCACAGCACGAAGCCCGTCGGTTGGCCGCACCAGCCCGGCGGGCGGCCACCGACCCGAGAGTGCGAGCAGAGGCGCGCCGGGCGACCAGGAGCGTCTCGCGCGCCACCCGACGAGCACACCGCGTCGGCGTCGCCAACGCCCTCACCGACCGGTGCGTCGCCCACAACCTTCGACGGGCAAGCCGGCACGCCATGCGCGCCGCAGACCTCGCGATCAACCCGCCACGCCACACGCTCCGAACCACGGCACTCGTGACGCTCGGCGCCGGCACCATGATCGCCGCCGCCGCCTTTGGCGCGCGCCGCATGACCACATAGCGACGCCACGCAGGCCCCGGGGCGGACGGCCCTGGGGCCTGTAGGTCTACGGCGCGATGCGTTCAGGGTCGCACCGGCGCTTGACCTCGCACGGGCGGTCGTAGTTCGGGCCGCTTCTTGGCAAACGCCGGGCGGGGCTTGCTGCACCTCGCCCGGCGTTCATATGCGGTGCCGGCTGCGTCCTAGTAGTACTCGTCGTCCGGATGCATGCCGGCGGTGAACCCGCCGATCACCAGCAGGCTGACGGTCACGCCCAGCAGTGCGGCAAACGGCGCCGCGAAGATCATGAAGAACCACAGAATCGCTGACGTCGCGGCGAGCGCCACGCCCAGGTACGCACCCCACTCATGGCGAGCGAGTGCGACTGCGCCGGCCAGGATCTGCAGCGCGCCCCAGACCAGGAACGCCCAACCCCAGAATGTCAGGTTGGTGTAGACGAGGTGGCTGGTGTAGTAGCTCGAATGCTGCAGCGTTGTGAACCCGTTGATCAGGTTCAGCCCGCCGACCACGAGCAGTACCACGCTCGAGAACACTGCCCACCCGGTCAGCTTCATGGTCTCACGCCTGGCGTGAGTCGCTGAACCCATTGTGGCAGTTGCCATTGTTGACACCTCCTTCCTTCCTGGATCGTCCCACGCGCGACGCAGACGGCATCGGGGTCGGCACCTAACCCGCATCGGGAATCTCCCCGATCTGGCCGGCCGGCCTCGACACTCGCGCCGCCTGTCGGACTCAGATGATGTTCAGCTCGGGGCGAGCCGTCCGGCCGGCGAACCGGTCGGCCGAGAGCGCGCTCACGTCCACGAACGGCGCCTCGCCGAGATAGAGGTCGCGGACGATCTCGCCGACCGCGGGGCCCTGGAGAAACCCGTGTCCGGAGAACCCGGTCGCATAGAGGAAGCGGGAGACGGACATGGCCTCGCCGATGAGCGCGTTGTGATCGGGCGTGACCTCGTAGCAGCCCTTCCAGCCTCCGGCGATCCCCATGTCGAGCAGCGCCGGCGCCCGCCGCTCGGCGACCGTCATCACCTTGAGCAGCCAGTCAGGATCGGTGGGGGCATCGATCCCGGGCGCCTGGTCGGGGTCGGCCATGCCAAACAGGAGCCCGGGGCCCTCCCGGTGGAAGTAGAAGCCGCTCGTGAAGTCGATGGTGAGCGGAATCGACTCCGGAAGGCCCTCAACCGGGGCGGTGAACCCGACCTCGCGCAGATACGGCTCCACGGGGAGCGTGACTCCGACCATCTCCGCGATCGCCGGGGACCAGACCCCGGCGGCACAGATGACCGCGCTCGTCGAGACCCGGCCGTACGGGGTCGCGACGGCGATGATCTCGCCGTCCTCGACCTCGATCGCGGTCGCCGCGCACCCGGTCAGGATCCGCGCGCCGAGGCCGCGCGCGCCGGCGGCGTATCCCTGCACGACGGCCTCGGGGCTGGCATGGCCGGCGATCGGGCAGAAGGAGGCGGCCAGCACTCCGTCGACGCCCGCGAGCGGGCTGAGGCGGCTCGCCTCGTCGGGGTCGACCATCCGGCTGGGCACGCCGAGCGCGTTCTGCTGGGCGACGTTCTCGGCGAAGCGCTCCACATGATCCGGGCGGTCGAGCAGGAAGAGGTAGCCGACGCGGTGCAGGTCGATCGCCCAGCCCGGCCGGTCGTCGAAGGCGGCGAACGCCTCCAGGCTGCGGAGCGCGATCGCGATGTTGACGGGGTCGGAGAACTGCGCGCGCACGCCGCCCGCGGCGCGGCTCGTGGATCCCGACGCGAGCTGGCCGCCTTCGAGGAGGAGCACATCGGAGACACCGCCCTCGGCCAGGTGGAACGCGATGCTCGTGCCGATCACGCCGCCGCCGATCACGACGACCGCAGCTCGATCGGGCAGCGCTGGAGTGCTCCGCTCGCTCACGCGCGCTCATGGTACGGCACCGGCATCTCTGCCGGAACATGCGTCAGCTCGACGCGACGCTCACGGGCCGGCGGCGGCCATCGCGCCGACCGCGATCAGGTCCGCTGGATGGATCCACTGGTCGGCGAGAGCGATGCCGCCCTCGGCCGCGATCTTGTTGCGCAGCGGAATCGCCCAGCGATGCTCGATAAGCGCGATTGCCGCGGTCGATCCCTCGGGGATGGCGTCGGCGAGGAACCACACCTCGTCCTCGTCGAAGAGGTGGCCGTCGGCGAGCTCCCTCGCCCCTTCGAGCGCCCCCTCCTCCGCGCCCTCCTCGCCCGCCGCGCCGAAGCCGACCAGTGCGCCGATCAGCGCGCCGAACTCCTCGGCCTCTCCGGTGGTGAGATCGCTTATCTGAACCGACTCGAGATCGCCGCCCTCGTGCTTCACGACGACGAGAAGGTCAAGCAGGCGGATGATCCCGGCATCGGCGAGCCGGCGCAGCTCGGGCAGGATCTCGCCGTGGAACCGGTCGCGGTCGAACTCCACGGCCAGCATCTGCACGGGGCCGAGCGCCAGGCCTTCCGTTTCGCCGGTGCTCATGCGCCCGACAGAAGCTTCTGCTTCTGCGTGTCGAACTCGGCGTCCGTGAGGATGCCCTGGTCGTGCAGCTCGGCAAGCTGCTTGAGCTGTGCGATCGCGGCGTCCGACATCCCTCCCGATGGCTGCTGCGGGGGTGCCGCGTTCTGCTGCCCAGGGTCATCGACCCCGGCATCGCTTCCGGTGTCCGCCTCACGACCTTTTTGCACATGCTTGCCGGCCATGTAGCCGGCGCCTGCCGCCATGCCCGCTCGCATCAGCGGCCGTCGTCGTCTGATCATGTCTCACGCTCCCGTAGGTTTCGGCGAAGCGTCGCCCACCCGGCGAGCTCATGCATCGCCCAGAGTGGGTTAACTCCGCGAGGCTGCGTGCTCGCCGGAAGCGGCTCGGGTGACTCCAAGGTGGATCAGAGCGGCGGCGGCGAATGCGAACAGGAGCGCGGCGACGAGCAGTCCGACGCCGACCCAGACCCAGTTGTCGAGCTGGGCGCCGATGCTGGCATCGACGGCCACGCGCGGGGAGCCGTCGGCGTTCATCACCACCACCCTCCAGGTGCCGCCCGAAGGCTTCCAGTTCAGCACCTGCTCCCCCGACCCGGTCGCGGACGCAGACCAGAAGGTCTGCGATGCGGGCGCCGTGGGCGGCCGGCCGCCCGTTTGCACGTCATAGCCGACATGCCAGGGCCCGATCTCGGTGATCTCGGCGCGACGCATGCCGTTCAGGTAGGCGGCTGCGGCGGCCGACCGGGCGATGCCGACGAACACACGCCGGTCGCTCTCGGTGCGGATGCGCACGGTGCCGAGGAAGTCGCGTCCCGTCACTTCGCTGTCCAGATCCGTGGGCTGGGATACGAGCGCGTAGCTGCCGGTCGAGAGGTGCTTGCTCGGGCTCATGAGATAGCCGTCGCCGTCGCGCTGCGTGTGGTCGAGGACGAGCGCGGCAGCGCCGCCGGAGGCAAGGCCGAACGCCAGCAGCGCCGCCAGGCTGCCCAGCACCACGAGCACCACCCTGCCGAAGGTCCAGCGGCGCGCGCGGGCAACCGGGGCCGCCTCCGCGGGCGCCGCCTCGGGCGCCGCGAGCGGGGCCGCGGGCTCGGTGCCACCCATGTCGAGTCGGAACGGTGGGTAGCGGTCGGTCATCAGCCCGGCGTACGCGACGACGCGCAACGCCCAGCGATCGAGCCCGACCACGAGATCGAAGATGCCCTGGGGATAGCGGCCCGTGAAGAGCAGCGCGACGGCCCCGAAGAAGACGAGCACGTCGATCAGCCCGATGCTCGACGCGACCCAGCTCCACCGCGTCCCCCCTCCCAGGAGGAAGGCGACGATCACGTACTGGGGGATCGCGAGCAGCCACCACTTGACCAGCGCCAGCCCGCGAGACAGCCGCGCCGGGTAGACCACGTCCAACCTGGCCGGGTATTCAGGCGCCGGTCCGAGCGTGAACGGCGGATACCGGTCGGTGCCGAGCGCGGCGAACGCATAGAAGCCGACGCGCCACGTCCAGCGGAGCACACCCACGTTGAACTCGAACAGCGAGCGGGGGTAGCGGCCGGTGAAGACGATCGCGACCAGCGCGACGAATGTGAGCACGAAGAACGCGATCCACAAGAACGCCAGCACGACGATGTGCGGGATCGCGAGGAACCACTTGACGAGCCACAGCCCGCGGCTGAGCTCTGGATCGAGCTGACCCTCGACCTCGAGCGGATACGACACCTGAGCTGACACGGTCACCACCCTCCGTCGGCCGTCGGACACGTCGATCCTCGCCGGGCTGTGGACGCCCTGCCCGGGGGTACGGTAGACCGCCGGCGCCGGTCAGGTCGCCCGGCGCGGATCGGGCCGGCCCGGATGGCTCGCGCTACGGTGCCGGGTGCCCGGCGCGACTGAAGCGGTCTCGAGGTACGCGATGCCTGCAGAGCTCAAGCTCGAACTCGGAAAGCCCGGGATCCGCGAGGACCCCGCAGACTCAGGCATGGTGCTCGCCGACTTCCCCCTCAGCGAAACGGCTGATCCACGCTGGATGTCCATCTTCGCCGTCCGAGTAGCCCAATCAGCCGCCCAAGCCTGGACCGTCACCGGAGAATCCATCCGCCTGCGAAGCCACACCAACCCCGAAGCGCTACGCGCCGACATCGCCATCCTCCGCCAGGTCGTCGCCACCACCAACGCCGCCTACAACGGCTCAGGCGACGACGAACCACTGACCGCCCTCCAACAGGTCATCGACGACGAATTCGATCGCCGCTAGCCCGGACGCCGCGCTCGATGGTCATCCACCTCATCGACGGCACGTACGAGCTCTTCCGCCAGTTCTACGGCCGTCGCCGCGCGGGCGGCGGCGATCGGCGGTACGGCGCGGTGATCGGCGTCCTGCACTCGCTGCTCCAGATGGTCGAGGACGGGGCGACGCACCTCGGCGTCGCGACCGACCACGTGATCGAGTCGTTCCGGAACGACCTCTGGCCGGGCTACAAGACCGGGCTCGGTGTCGATCCCGCGCTGCGCGCGCAGTTCGAGCCGCTCGAGGAGGCGCTCGCCGCGATGGGGATCGCCGTCTGGCCGATGGTCGAGCTCGAGGCGGACGATGCGCTCGCGGCGGCGACGCGGATCGCCTGCGCGGACGACGGCGTCGAGCAGGTGCGGATCTGGACGCCCGACAAGGATCTGGCCCAGTGCGTGCGCGACGACACGGTCGTCCAGATCGACCGCCGGGCCCAGACCGTCCGAAATGAGGACGGCGTCTGGGAGAAGTTCGGCGTCGAGCCGGCACTGATCCCCGACTACCTCGCGCTCGTCGGAGACTCGGCGGACGGGTACCCGGGCATCCCCGGGATCGGCGCCGTCACCGCCGCCCGGCTGGTGAACGAGCACGGCGCCATCGAGGACTTCCCGCCCGCCGTGCTCGGGGAGCGCCGCGAGCTGGCGCTGCTGTTCAAGGACCTGGCGACGCTGCGAGCGGATGCTGACCTCTTCTCGGCCGCCGACGACCTGCGCTGGCAGGGGCCGACGAGCGCCTGGGCCGCATGCGCCGAAGAGCTGGGAGACGACCGCCTCCTCGAGCGGTGCCGCGCGGCGCACGCGGCATGACGCTCCGCGCTAGCCGGCCTCGGCGCGCTCGGCCAGCGCTCGGGTGAACGCGGACACGTCGGTCAGGATGGCGTCGCCGGCGAACTCGAGCGTCGCGAGCGCCCGCTCGCCCGCCGCGGCGTCGCCGGCCCCGCACGCATCGGTGATGATGATCGGGATGTAGCCGAGGTCGGCGGCATGCCGGGCCGTGGGCTCGATGCCCACCTCGAGTGCGACGCCGACGACGGCGACCGCCGTGATCCCGCAGTCGCGCAGGACGATGTCCAGCGGAGTGCCTTCGAACGCCGACATCGTCACCTTGTCGATGACGGCCTCCTGCGCAGTCGGGCTCAGCTCACGGATGAGGCTGGTCTGAGGCGCGTCGGGCGGAAACGGCGAGACGACATCGGCCGCCCGCCCGGCGCGCTGCCACGCCATCCACATCCGAAGCTGGGCCGCCCCCATCAGCGCGGTCGGCAGCGTCACGTGGCGCATGAAGACCGTGCGCACACCCGCCGCGCGAGCGGCCTCGAGCGTGCGCACGACCTGGGCGACGACCCGGTCGCCGTCGCCGATCTGCCCGAGGATGCCGGCCTGCATGTCGTAGACCACAAGCGCCAGCCGGCGGGGATCGCAGGCCTCTTCGAGGGTACGGGGAACCGGGAGGCCGTGCAGATGCTCCATGATGCAGACGGTAGCGCGGCCGGCCCACCACGGAGCGATGACCCCAGTCACGGACACAGGCGAGCCGTTCAGTCACCAGCTCGAGCGCTGGCTGCGAAGCGACGAGGCCAAGACGCTGGGGGCGCTCAGCGACGTCTTCGCGGAGAAGAGCTTCGCCGTCACGATCCTGCTCCTGATGTTCCTGCCCGCGCTGCCTCTCCCCACCGGTGGGATCAGCCACGTCTTCGAGGCCATCACCGTCGTCCTCGCCATGCAGATGGTGCTCGGCCGGCGCACGATCTGGCTGCCCGAACGCTGGCAGCGCCGCGAGCTCGGCCCGGCGACGACCGACCGCGCGATCCCGTTCATGATCCGCCGCATCCGGTTCGTCGAGCGGTTCTCGCGGCCGCGCGGCACGTGGCTCTTCGATCAGGGATGGGTGCTGCGGCTCCTGGGGCTGCTCCTGATGGCGCTTGCGATTGCGGCCGCCGTCGCGCCGCCGTTCTCGGGGCTGGACACGCTGCCCTCGATCGGTGCCGTCGCCATCGCGCTTGCGATCATCCTCGAGGACGCCGTCGTCCTCGCGATCGGCGCCGTCATCGGAACCGGTGGGGTCATCCTGATCGTCACCATCGGCGCCGCGATCGTCCGGATCCTCCAGGGCCTCGTCTGACATCGGCTCCCGCTCACACGTCGCCCACCTCGTCGGCGATCCGCCGCCGGGCCGCGGCGATCCGCGACCGCACCGTCCCGACCGAGACGTCCTGGATGGATGCGACCTCCTCGTAGGAGAAGCCCTGGACGTCTCGCAGCAGCACCGCCTGGCGCTGCGCGAGCGGCAGCCGGGCCGCCGCCCTCAGGATGGCAAGCGCCGTCTTTCGCCGCTCGGGATCCGGCGACGACGCCTCCTCCGCCTGGCCGCCGCCATACCTGGCCAGTCGCGGCCGCACGGCCGCGCGCCGGGCGCGATCCGCGCAGCGGCTCCGAGCGAGGCCGTAGAGCCACGTCGAGAACGCGGCATCGCCGCGGAACCGCGGCAGGGCGACCCACGCGACGAGGAACGTCTCCTGCACGACGTCCTCGGCGTCCAGGCGACTGCCCGTCGATGCAAGGGCGAGGCTCAGGACCATCGGCGCGTACCGCGCGACCAGCTCGGCGAACGCGGCGCCATCGCCCGCCCGGGCGTGGTCGACGACGGCGGACTCATCCGGCTGCACCCCGCCAACCATGGTGCGACCGCGGCCCGCACCATGCAAGCGGGAACCGGCCGTGGGATTGGAGAACGGTGAGACGGCGGACGCAGCCGACCGAACCGAACGCACCGCGTTGCGTCAGACGGTCGTGCCCAAACCCGAGATGCTTTGAAGCCGTCGCTGATTCGCAAGCTCCGTCTCCGCCTGCGGTGCGTCCGCCGCGGCCACAAGTGGATCTACCGCCGGCTCGACCTCGCCGGAGACGAGCGGGTTCGTCAGTGCCACCGCTGTGGACGCTCCGAAGCGGATCGATCCGGCAACGCGGAGCCGCACGCGCGCCGCATCGGCACGCGACGTAGCTCGCGGCGCGCGTCAGCCGGACGGGATTCGCGTCAGGGCGCCGTCGATCGTGATGCACGCGCCGTTGATGTACGCGCACTCATCCGACGAGAGGAACGCGCACAGCCGCCCGATCTCGCTCGGCTCGGCCAGGCGCCGCGACGGGATCCGGTCGATGTAGTCCTGCTCGCGGTAGAGGCCGCGCGCCACCTCCTCCTTCCACATGCCGGTGGCGACGACGCCCGGGGCGATGGCGTTCACGCGGATCCCCAGCGGCCCCCACTCGCCCGCCATCACCTCGGTCATGATGATGACCGCGGCCTTCGCTGCGCAGTACGCGAGCCGGCCCGGATTCGCGGAGTAGCCGCGGATCGACGAGATGTTGACGACGGTGCCGGAGCCCTGATCGATCATCACCCGGCCGGCGGCGCGAGAGCAGTAGAAGACGCCGGTCTGCATGACCCCGATCGACTGCTCCCAGATCTCGTCGGACAGCTCGTGGGTGTGATCGCCGACGCGGCTGATGCCGGCGTTGTTGATCAGCGTGTCGATCCGGCCGTGGTCCGCGACGACCTGCGCGACGACTCTGTCGACCGCCGCGCTGTCGGTGATGTCGACCTCGTACGCCTGTGCGTTCGGGATCTGGGCCGCCAGATCGGCGGCCTTCGCCCCGTCCATGTCCCACACCGCAACGGTCGCGCCCTCGCGCGCCAGCTCCTCGCAGATCGAGGAGCCGATGCCGCCGGCACCTCCGGTGACCACCGCGGTGCGACCGTCGAGCCACGCCATCCTCGCTCCTTCCACCGGCAATGTAGACTTGATCATCGATCAAATCGAGGGTGCAGTCAAGGAGCCGAGATGACCGATCCGGAGACCGTCGCAACGTACCGCCGGATGGTCACGATCAGAGAGTTCGAGAACCACGCCGCGCAGCTCCGGAGCAAGGGGACGATCGTCTGCTCGCTGCACCTCTGTAACGGGCAGGAGGCGATCGCGGTCGGTGCCCGGGCGGCGCTCGGCCCCGCCGACACCGTGAACGCGACGTACCGCGGGCACCACTGGGCGATCGCGTGCGGGACGCCGATCGAGGCGCTCTTCGGCGAGTTCATGGGCCGCGAGACGGGCATCAACGGCGGTCGCGGCGGAGCCGGGTTCTTCGCCGACCCCGACCACGGCTTCCTGGGCGAGAGCGGCATCGTCGGCGGAGGCGTCCCGATCGGCGTCGGCGCCGCGCTCGCGTCCCGCTACGACGGCTCCGGCCGGGTCGCGCTGGCCGCGTTCGGCGACGGCGCGCTCAACCAGGGCGCGGTGCACGAGGCGATGACGTTCGCTGCGATCTACCGCCTGCCGGTGGTGTTCCTCTGCGAGAACAACGGCTACGCGGAGTACACGCCGACCGAATCGATGTCCCCCGGCGGCGCGCTCGAGCGGCGGGCGGAGATCTACGGATTCCCCGGCGCCGCGGTGGACGGCACCGACCCCCGCCTGGTGCAGGCCGCCGTCGCGGATGCCGTCGCCCGCGCCCGGGAGGGGGGCGGGCCCACCCTCGTCGTCGCCACGGCGCGCCGGCTGGGCGGACACCACACGCACGATCCCGAGCACTACCGGCCCGAGGGCGAGAAGGCGGCATGGGCCGCCGAGGCCGACCCGATCCCGAAGCTGCGGAGCGGCGATCCTGGACGAGGGCCTGGCCGACGAGGAGGCGCTGGCGCAGGCTCGAGGCGGACGCCCGCGCCGAGGTGCGGGACGCCGCCGTCGCGGCCGCCGCCGCGCCGGCATCCGACCCGGGGACGCTGGAGCAGCATGTCTACGCCTGAGACGGCGACCGGGACGACCTACCGGGCGGCGCTGGGCGCGGCGCTGCACCGTGCCATGGAGACGTACCCGGAGACGCTCGTGTTCGGGGAGGACGTCGCGGCGCCCGGCGGCGTGTTCGGCGTCACCCGCGGGCTCGCCGAGGAGTACGGCGACCGGGTCTTCGACACCCCGATCTCGGAGAGCGCGATGCTCGGCGCGGCGCTGGGTGCCGCGATCGTCGGGCGCCGGCCCATCGTCGAGATCATGTGGGCGGACTTCCTCTTCGTCGGCATCGACCAGCTCGTGAACCAGGCGGCCAACGTGCGCTGGCTGACGCGGGGCCGGATGACGGCGCCGCTCACGGTGCGGACGCAGCAGGGCGCACTCACCTCCTCGTCGGCCCAGCACTCGCGATGCGTCGAGGCGCTGCTCTGCCACATCCCGGGCCTCCGGGTCGGCCTGCCCTCGAACCCGGGCGACGCGTACACGATGCTGCTCGCGGCGATCGCCGACGACGACCCGGCCATCGTCATCGAGCACCGGGCGATGTACGACCAGCGGGGCGAGGTCGACCTCGACAGCCGAGATCCCGCCCATCGGAGGGGCCGCGATCGCCCGGCACGGGCGCGACGTCACGGTCGTTGCGCTGTCGCGCATGGTGGGCGTCGCCCTCGCCGCCGCCGAGCTGCTCGCGGCCGAGGGCATCGACGTCGAGGTCGTCGACCCGCGCTGGGTGTCGCCGTTCGACTGGGACACCGTCGAGGCGTCGCTCGCGAAGACGAACCGGCTCGTCGTCGTCCATGAGGCCGTGCAGACCTGCGGCTTCGGCGCCGAGGTGGCGGCGCGGGCGGCCGAGCGCGGGTTCTGGCACCTCGACGGCCCGGTCGTCCGCGTGACCGCCCCCGACTGCCCGAAGCCGTCGGCACCGGCGCTCGAGGCGGTGGCCATCCCCGATGCCGAGCGCATCGCGCGCGGCGTCCGCCAGGCGCTCGCAGGCGCCGCCCCCGACGCGAAGGAGCCCGGATGAAGATCACCGAGATCGAGGCCATGGTCGTGCAGAAGCCGGCGATCGACACCACCGCCGCCGACGCGATGCAGGACGCGTTCATCGTCCGCGTCAAGACCGACGAGGGGATCACCGGCATCGGCGAGGGCAATCACACGCCGCATGCGATGAAGGCGGTCGTCGACTCCCCCGGCTCGCACAGCTGGAGCCAGGGGATCAAGCAGCTCCTGATCGGCCGCGACCCGCTCTCGCCTCAGCGGCTGTGGGACACGATGTACCGCTCGACCGTGATGTCGGGCCGGCGCGGCCTGGGCGTCGCCGTGCTCGCGGCGATCGACGTCGCCCTCTGGGATCTGAAGGGGAAGGCCGAGGGAAAGCCGGTCTACGAGCTGCTCGGCGGCGCGACGGGCGAGCCGATCCGGCCGTACAGCAGCCTCTACTTCGGGCCCGGCTCCTACGAGCACACGCTCGAGGTCAACCTCGGGAAGATCGCCCGGTCAAGGGAGCTCGGCTTCCCTGCATACAAGATCGAGCCGCTGTCCGACTGCGTCCAGACCAACGACCAGATCGTGGACATGGCCCACCGGGCCAGGGACCTCGTCGGACGGCGCGATGACGATGCTGGTCGATGTGGGCCATCGCTGGCAGACGCCGAAGGAGGCGCTGCACACGCTGCGGCGCATCGAGGACTGCGATCCGGGGTTCATCGAGACGCCGATGTGGCTCGACGACGTCGAGGGCTACCGCCACGTGTCGACGGGCTCGTCGATCCCGGTGGCCATCGGCGAGCTGTTCGTCACGCGAAACGAGTTCATCGAGATGATGGATCACGGCCGGGTCGACATCGTGCAGCCGAGCGTGGTGCGGGTCGGCTTCACCGAGTCGATGCGCGTGGCCGAGGCCGCCGCGGCCCGCGGACGGCAGGTGGTGCCGTTCGGCTGGGTCGCGACGACGCTCGGCGTGGTCGCCAACAACCACTTCGCGGCCGCGCTCGCCAACTGCCCGTGGACGGAGTACTGCCACCCCGAGCTCTATCCTCAGGCGGAGCTGCGGCACAACCTCGTCGGCCCCGAGCCGCAGATCGTCGACGGCGAGTTCGCGCTCCCGCCCGGCCCGGGCCTGGGTGTCGAGATCGACGAGGAGGCGCTCAATCACTACCGGGTTGCGTAACCGATCGATGCGAGCCCTCGTCTACACCGAGGCCCGAACGCTCGAGGTGCTCGACGTGCCGGTCCAGGACGTCGCCCCAGGCGAGGTGTCGCTCCGCGTCGTCGGCGGCCGGAATCTGCGGGTCGGACGTGCACGGCGTGGCGACCCGAAGCCCGCGCCGGGCGCCGCCGCTCATCATGGGCCACGAGCTGACCGGCGAGGTGGTCGAGGTCGGCGACGGCGTGCCGCGAGCGCTCATCGGAAGGCAGGTCGCCGTCAACCCGCAGATCCCCTGCGGCGCCTGCTCGGCCTGCAGGTCGGGCAGCGAGAACGTCTGCCAGCACCGCGAGCTGGTCGGCGGCACGCGGCCGGGCGGGTTCGGCGAGCTGGTGTCCGTGCCCGCGCGGCTGCCTCCATGTCCTGCCGGAGGGCCTCGACATCGACGTCGGCGTCATGGCCGAGCCGCTCGCGACGTGCGTGCACGGCGTCGCGCTCATGGGCCGGGTCGCGCCGCGATCCGCCGTGGTGCTCGGCGCCGGGCACGATCGGCGTCCTGGCCGTCCAGATGCTGCGCCTGATCGGCACGGAGTGGATCGCCGTCAGCGACGTCGACGCCGGCCGCCGCCGCGGCGTCGAGGGCCTGGCCGACGTCGCCGTCGAGCCCGGCGAGCTCGAGGCGGCCGTCGCCGAGCGCCCGGGCGGCATCGAGGTCGCGATCGACGCGGCCGGTACGTCGTCGACGCGGCGCGACTCGGTGCGCCTGCTCCAGCCGCTCGGCACGGCGGTGTGGTTCGGCATGCACGACCAGGACTCGCCGATCCCGGCGTTCGACCTCGTGGTGCGGGAGCAGCGGATCCTGGGATCGTTCGCCTACACGAACCCGGAGTTCGCCCGTGCCGTCGAGCTGCTGGCATCCGGCCAGATCCGGCCCCTGGTCTCGAGCAGCATCGTCCCGCTCGAGGAGAGCGCCGCGGCGTTCGAGGCGCTGGTTGCAGGACGTCCGGCCTCGAGCCTGAAGTCGATCGTCGCCCCGGGGTCCCCCACGTCGTGAAGCCATGGCGCTGACTCACCTCACAATCCAGCAGGCCGTCGCCGATGCCGTGCGCACGCGCGTCATCAGCGGACAGCTCCCGGCCGGGACGAGGATCGACCAGGACGCGCTCGCCGCCGAGTTCTCGGTGAGCCGGATGCCGGTGCGCGAGGCGCTGCGCCAGCTCGGCGCCGAGGGATTCGTGACCATCGTCCCGCACCGCGGCGCGATCGTCACCGCGCTCAGCCCGGCCGAGGTCGAGGAGATCTACGAGATCCGGGCCGCGCTCGAGGGGGTCGCCGCGCGCCACGCCAGCCAGGCGCTGACGGCGGACGACCTCGACCGCGCTGCGGAAGGTCCTCGCCGCGATGCGAAACGAGAAGCAGATCGACACCTGGGTGGCGCTGAACGCCGAGTTCCACAACGCCATCAACCAGGCGTCGATGCGGCCGCGCCTGCTCGAGCTGATCCAGCGGTTCCGCGAGCAGTCCCAGCCGTACATCCGGCTCTACGTCCAGCGCCTCCACAAGAGCGCGCAGGCCCGCAAGGAGCACCGCGCGATCCTCGAGGCGCTGGCCGACCGCGACGCCGACCGGGCCGAGGCTGCGGTCCGGGCCCACCTCGTCGGCACCGGCCGAGCCGTCGCCGCGTTCGCCCGGGCGGCGGACGAGGGCTAGACCACCAGGCTTGCGATGCGCGCCCGGGCGCGCCGCCAGCGCGGCCTCGAGCGCCGCGGCCTCGTCGGCGCCGATCGGCTGGAGCGGCGCGCGCACCGTCGGAGCGGCGATCGTCCCGTCGCGAGCCAGCATCGCCTTCAGCCCGAGCCCGGAAGTCGCGCAGCGGCGGGGCGAACAGCCTCTCGAGATAGGGGTCGAGCGCGGCCTGGATCTCGGCGGCGCCGGCGGTCCCCCGCTGCGCCCACATCGTCGCGTAACGCGCCGGCGTCGGTCGCGGCCGCCGCCAGCATCGCGCCGTCGGCGCCGGCCAGGAGCGAGTCGAGGATGAACGAGTCCTGGCCCGAGAGCAGCGCGACATCGTGACGGTCGCCGGCGAACGCCGCGGCCGACTCGGCGAACCCCGCCGGGCTCCACGACGACTCCTTGATCGCCGCGACGCCCGGCACGTCGGCGAGCCGCCGCAGCACGTCGAGCTCGAACGTCACCCCAGGCCGGTCGGGAGCCTGGTAGACGATCAGCGGGACGTCGGTCGCGGCCGCGATCGCCTCGTAGTAGGCGACGACGGGCTCGGCATGCGAGCGGCGTGCCCATGAAGACCGGCGGCGTGAACACCTGGAGCGCCGCCGCGCCGAGGTCGCCGGCGGCGCGAGCGCTCGCCGCGGCGGCGGCGGTGTGCGCCGCCACGAGGCCGGCGGCGACCGGCACGCGATCGCCGATCTGCCGAACGGCGAACCGCAGCACGGCCTCGCGCTCGTCCGGCGTGAGCAGCGCGCCCTCGCCGGTGTCGGCGTTCACGACCACGCCGGCGAGCCCGCACCCGGCGAACGACTCCAGGTGCGCCTCGAGCGACGCCCAGTCGATCGACTCGTCCTCGCGCATCGGCGTCGCGACCCCCGCGATCACGCCGGCCCAGTCCAATCTACCGCTCACAGACGAACGAGGCGAGCGTTGCGGCCTCCATCCGTTCCCAGTCGACGACGACGCCCAGGCCCGGGGCGGTCGGCGCCTCCACGTGGCCGTCCGCGGAGATCCGGTACGGGTTCTGCGACGCGCAAACTCGTGCGGCTCGGACGGGACCGGGAGCTCGAACATGCCCGTGCCCGCCACCCCCAGGCCGAGGTGGAGGTTGGCGGCCTGGATGAGCGTGTACCCCCAGCTCTGAAGCTCGGCCCAGAGCCCGGCGCCCTCGGCCAGCGCAACCAGCTTGCGCGACGGGGTGAACCCACCGGCGACGGTGACGTCGAAGCGCAGCGCATCCCAGGGCCGCCACCTGAGGGCGCTGCCCACCGACGCGGAGGTCGACGATGTCGTTGCCGCCGGCGAGGATCGGCACGCCCGACGCGCCGGCGCAGATCGGCGTATCCCTCGAGGTCGTGGTCGGGCAGCGGCGCCTCGAGCCACCGGAACCCCATCGCGTCGAGCTCGCGCGCGACGCGCAGCGCGGAGTGGCGGTCGTAGCGCTGCTCGGCGTCGTGCATCATCGCCATCCCCGACCCGCCGTGGGCGGCGTGCACCTTGCGGAGCATCTCCAGGTCGCGGTCGGCCTCGCACCAGGCGTGGAACTTGACCGCGCGGAAGCCTCGCTCGAGCAGGTCGCCGACGAACGCCACGTACGCGTCGGCGTCGGCCAGGAGCGGCGTCGACGCATAGGCCGGAAGCCGCGTCCGGGCGCCGCCCAGCAGCTGGTGGAGCGGGAGACCGGCGCGCTGCGCAGCGATGTCCCAGAGCGCGATGTCGAGCGCAGACTGCGCGCCCGGCAGGAGCGGGAGCGCGAAGTCCTGAAGGCCGTACCAGACGGCCTCTCGCTGCAGCGGATCGGCGCCCAGGATCCGCGGTGCGAGGTGGCGCAGGGTCTCGAGAATCGAGAGGTCGAACCGCCCGGTCGAGTACGACGGCGTCGCCCCCACGCCGTCGAGCCCCTGGTCGTCGAAGGCGCGGACGATGGTCAGCGTCCCGTACTGCTGGTCGAGGTCGGATGCCCAGCTTAGCCGCTCGACATCCGGGCCGATCGCGCGCACTTCGATCCGCTGGATCACGATTTGATCATAGATCATCGCGCCCGCCTTGACGGTCGCCGCGGCCATCGCATAGACTCGCCGCGAGGTGGAAGGCAAACGTTTGTCTCAACTCGACGGCACCGGGTCGTGACGGCGCCGGCCGGGTAACGTGGTGCTTCGCGCTCTGGGCTGGGATCACCCCCGCTGCATGTCGCCGATGCGGGCCTGCGCCGAGCGCTGGCGGTCGCTCGGCCGAGCCACGGTGCAGTGGGAGGCCCGCTCGCTCTCGGCATTCGGAGACCAGCCGCTCGAGGAGGTCGCCGGCGACTACGACCTCGTCGTCATCGACCATCCGTTCTGCGGCCGGGCTGCGGAGACCAGGTGCCTGACGCCGCTCGACGAGCTGCTCGACGAGGACACGCTCTCCGAGCCTGGCCGCGGGCGCGGTCGGACCGAGCCACGACTCCTACGCGCACGCCGGCCACCAGTGGGGCCTCGCGACCGACGCCGCCTGCCAGGTGGCGGCCGTGCGCGACGACCTGATGGCTGGAGGCCCGGCGCCGCAGAGCTGGGAGGAGGTGCTCGACCTCGCCGCCCGGCGTCCGGGAGCGGTCGCGCTGCCGCTCTCGCCTCCGCACGCGATCTCGAGCTGGCTCAGCATCGCCGGGGCGCACGGCGGCGAGCCGTTCGCAAGCGACTCGGCCGATGCTCGCGCCACCGCGATCCTGACGGAGCTCGCCCGGCTCGGTCCGCGTGAGGCGCTCGACTGGGAGCCGCCCGACGCGCTCGGCCGGATGACGGCCACCGACGAGATCGCGTACATCCCGCTGACGTACGGCTACAGCACCTACGGCACCGCGGCCGAGCGGCCCTGCCGGTTCGTGCGACGTCCCGGCCGCCGGCGGAGGGTCCGCGCGGCGCCGTGCTCGGGGGAGCCGGGCTGGCGGTGTCGGCGGCGACGGCGCACCCGGCCGAGGCGGCGGCGTTCGCGGCCTGGGCGAGCGGCGCCGAGGCCCAGCACGACATCGTCGCACGCGCCGGCGGCCAGCCCGGCCACCGGTCGGCCTGGGACGACCCCGAGCTCGACGCGCTCGCGGGCGGGTTCTACTCGGGCACGCGGGCGTCGATCGAGGCGGCGTGGGTGCGCCCGCGCGACGGCTGGTGGCCCGCGTTCCAGCTCGACGCCGGGCCGGCTGCTCACCGACAACCTGCTCGACGGAGACCCGGATGACCTCACCGGCCGGCTCCACGAGCTCCATCGGAGGCACAGCACATGAGGATCACCGCAGTCGACTGCCACATCCTGCTCGATCCCGGCTACGAGCGGGAGGCGACCAGCTCGAACCAGGACGACATCGTGGTCGAGGTGCACACCGACGAGGGCATCACCGGCATCGGCGAGACCGACCTGAACGCGTGGGTCGCCCGCGAGTGCATCGAGGCGCCGGGGATGCACACGATGGACCTCGGCCTGGGCCAGACGCTGATCGGCATGGATCCGCTCGACCCGGTGAAGGTCTGGGACCACCTCTACGTCGGCACGGCCATGACCGGCCGCCGCGGAGCGGTCGTCCACGCGCTCGGAGCGATCGACATGGCGCTCTGGGACATCTGCGGCAAGGCGGCGGGCGTACCGACGTGGCAGCTCCTCGGAGAGAGGGCGCGGGAGTCGTTCCGGCCGTACGCGTCGCTCCTGCCGAAGGCCGACGGCGACTTCGACGAGTTCAGCCAGACCCTGGTCGACCAGGCGTCCTGGGCGCAGGGGCTCGGGTTCACCGCCGCCAAGCTCGAGATCCTGATCACCGGGCCGTACGCGCACTCCGGGCTCGACATCCCGGACAGCCGGATGATCGAGACCATCGCCGGGGTGCGC
Source organism: uncultured Actinomycetes bacterium (assembly GCA_963821535.1). Taxonomy (GTDB): domain Bacteria; phylum Actinomycetota; class Thermoleophilia; order Gaiellales; family JAICJC01; genus JAICJC01. The sequence goes on from CAWGEC010000013.1 coordinate 102,922, forward strand.
CGTGCGGTCGGCCCCGACTTCACGATCATGGTCGACGTCGCGTACGCATGGCGGAGCGTCGACCACGCCCTGGCGGTGATCGAGAGCTGGGCCGACCTCGACGTGTTCTTCGTCGAGACCCCGCTCTGGGCGGACGATCTCGAGGGCTACGGCGAGCTGGCGCGGCGATCGCCGACCGCGATCGCGGCCGGCGAGTGGCTCGCGACGCGATTCGAGTTCATCGACCTCATGGACCGCGGCGGGGTCCAGGTCGCCCAGCCGGATGTCGGCCGGGTCGGCGGCCTCACGGAGGCCCGCCGGGTCTGCGACCTCGCGGCCGAGCGCGGCCGGCTGATCGTCCCCCACGGCTGGAAGACGGGGATCACCGTGGCCGCGACCGCTCACCTGGCGGCGGTCACTCCGCACATGCCCTTCTTCGAGTACGTCCCCCAGCAGGTCGCCGAGTCGCGGCTGCGCCGTGAGCTCGTGACCGACGAGCTCGTGCTGGTCGACGGCGAGCTCGCGCTGCCCGCCCGGCCCGGGCTCGGAGTCGAGCTCAACCGCGACGTGCTCGACGAGTTCGAGCAGGCAGCCAAGCGCGTGCGCCCCTGACGCCCACCACGAAAGGATCCCTCATGGCATCGCTCTCCGACCTCTACGTGATCGCAGCCCCGCTCGACCATCCCGAGGGCATCGCCACCGGCCCCGACGGCGAGCTCTACGCCGGCGGCGAGGCCGGCCAGGTGTATCGCATCGACCGCGCAGCCGGCACGCCGTCCGAGATCGCCAACACGGGCGGCTTCGTCCTCGGCCTGTGTCACGACGCCGCCGGGATGATCTACCTGTGCAACATCGACAGCACGCCCGCGATCCTGCGCGTGAACCCCGCCACGGGCGCCATCGACACCTGGTGCGACTCGGCGGGCGGCGGCCCGCTCGAGACGCCCAACTGGGCGGCGTTCGCGCCCGACGGGTGGCTGTACTTCACGGACTCGGGCACCGAGGACATGAACATCCAGAACGGCCGGCTGATCCGCGTCCCTCCCGGAGGCGGCGACGGAGAGGTGCTCGACCTCGGCCCTCTGCACTTCCCCAACGGCATGTGCGTCGACGCCGAGGGCACCCCGATCTTCCTCGAGACGCTCACGCCCCGGCTCTCCAAGGTCGTGGACGGGCGCGTCGAGCTGATCGCCGACCTGCCGGGCACCTCGCCGGACGGCGTCGCGATCTGTGCCGACGGCGGGTACATCGTCGCGGTCTACTACCCGTTCCGGCTGCTGTACGTCCCGCCGGAGGGCGGGCGGGTCGACCTCCTGCTCGACGATCCGAGCGGGATCCACATCCCGATGCCCACGAACGTGACGTTCTACGACGAGGGGCTCGCGAAGCTCGCGATCGGCTCGCTGGGAGGGATGGTGGTGAAGGGCATCGACCTCGGCATCGCCGGCGCGCCGCTTCACTATCCGAGCTCAGCCTTAGGCGGGCCGCGCCTCTACAAGACGTCGAAGCGGCGGAACGCCTCGGTCGCGCTCGCGCCCTCGGTCACCGCCGCCCGGAAGTCACCCTCGCCGAGGGCCTTCGCCGCGGCCCGCTCGAGCGCCTCGGCGGCGAGCTCGCGCGGGACGACGACGACGCCGTCGGCATCCGCCACGATCGTGTCGCCGGTGGCGACGGGGACGCCCGCCACCCGGACCTCGACGCCGTGCGCCACGACCTCGAGCCGCCCGTGGATGTCGAGCGGGGACGTGCCGCGCGCGAACACCGGGAACCCGAGCGCCGCCGTCTGGACGCTGTCGCGGACGAGGCCGTCGGTCACGACGCCGACCGCGCCGCGGGCAAGGCACGCCGTCGACAGGAGCTCGCCCCACACCGCGGCCGCGTCCGACGGCCCGCTCGCGACCACGACCACGTCGCCCGCCTTGACGGCGTCGATCGCGGCGAGCAGCCCGGCGTAGCGCTCGCTCGCCTCGCCGGCGGGTGGAGCGCACGACAGCGTGAACGCCGCGCCCGACCACGGTCCGGCCCGGCAGGAACTGCGTGAGCCGCGAGATGCACCGGTCGCGAACGCCCATCGCGTCGAGCGCATCCGCCACGTGCGCGGCACGCAGGTCAGGCGACACGCGCCGCCGCCTCTTCGAACTCGCGCAGCGCCGTGCGGTTGAGCTCGACGCCGAGGCCGGGCCGGGACGGGATCCCGAGCTTGCCCTCGGCGAAGGCGGGCTCGTCGACCGTCAGGTCCTTGCGCAGGCGGGACTCGCACAGCTCCGCGGGGAGGAACTCGAAGAACGGCATGTGCGGCGTGACGGTCGCGAGGTGCGCGGCGGCGGCCACCGAGATCCCGGTCTTCCAGGCGTGCGGCACCACGATCAGGCCGGCCTCCGCCGCCATGTCGCACACGCGCCGCGCCTCGGTGAACCCGCCGACGCGGCCGATGTCGGGCTGAAGGACGTGCACCGCCGCGCGGTCGATCAGCTCTCGGAACTCGTGGCGCGACGAGAGCCACTCCCCGGCTGCGATCGGCACCGGCGAGGCCGCCGCGAGCCGCGCGTACCCGTCGATGTCGTCGGTCCAGAGCGGCGTCTCGAGGAAGAAGATGTCGTGCTCCGCGATCGCCTCGGCGACCCGGAGGGCGCGCTCGACCGAGTCGAACGCGTACTGGGCGTCGACCATGAGCGTCATGTCCGGCCCGGCTGCCGCACGCACCTCCCGCGCCACCCGCACGACCCACTCGTCGGGCCCCGAGAGGCCCTTGTGCGCATACGGCCCGGAGAAGGTCGCCTCGAGCTTCGCGGCCGTGAACCCCAGATCGCGGGCGCGGCCGGCCCACTCGACCATCGACTCCAGGTAGGCGTCGAAGGACGAGACCTCCGGCTGGAGCGACGCGTACGGCGTCAGCGTCGTCGCCGCGCGCCTCGCCCCAAAGCCGCCAGCAGGGCACGCCCTCCGCCTTCCCGCGGAGATCCCAGAGCGCCATGTCGAGCGCTCCGATCGCATGCACGAGGGCGCCGCGACGGCCGGTCATGCAGGTGCCGACGTAGAGCTCGTCCCAGATGGCCTCGACGTCGGACGGGTCGCGCCCGAGGAGGAGCGAGCGCAGCCCGCGGTCCATCGTGTGGGTGCCCGGCGCCTCGATGCAGGCGCGGGCGATCCAGGCGTTCAGGTCGGTCTCGCCGATCCCGGTGAGGCCCTCGTCGGTGTCGATCTCGACGACGATCGTGTCCTGCGCCGAGCTCGTCGCGCCGACGTCGAACCCCGGGTCGAGCAGGACGTGCGTGCGGATGCCCGTGATGCGCATCGCCCGTCAGACCCGGCTGTAGCCGCCGTCGATCGAGATGTTCGCGCCTGTCAGGAACCCGGCTTCCTCGGCGCAGAGGAAGACGCACGCGTCGGCGACCTCGGCGACGTTGCCGAAGCGCCCGATCGGGTGGCGCGAGAGCAGCTCGCGCTCGAATGCGCGCCCGTCGTTCATCGCCGTCATCACCGACTCGTGCAGCTCGGTGGCGATGACGCCGGGCATGAGCGTGTTCGACCGGATGCCGCGCGGGCCGTACTCGACGGCGATGTGGTCGGACAGCATGTTGAGGCCGGCCTTCGAGATGTCGTATCCGCAGTCGCCGGCCCAGACGGTGATGGCGCAGACCGAGCTCATGTGGACGATCGCGCCGCCGCCCGCCTCGAGCAGGTGGGGGAGCGCGTACTTCGCGACCAGGAACGGCCCTCGCAGGTTCGTCCGGATGAGCAGGTCGAACTCCTCGACGGGCCACTCGTCGACCGGCTTCCACTCGGTGGCGTCGATCCCCGCGTTGTTCACGACGGCGTCCAGGCCGCCGAGGGCCGAGACCGCCGCCTGGACGACTCCCTCGGCACCGGCGGCGTCGGACACGTCGCCGACGACGGCGGCCGCAGTGCCGCCGGCGCCGGTGATCCGGTCGACCGTGGCGTGGGTGCGCTCCTCGTCGCGGCCGCCGCACGCCACGGCGGCTCCCTCGGCTGCGAACCGCAGCGCGACCTCGCGGCCGATCCCGCTCGACGCGCCGGTGACCAGGGCGCGCCTTCCCTGAAGACGTGTGCTCACGTTGCTCCTTCGATGTCGAGGGGTGGATACGCATAGCATCGCGCCATCGCTCCCCCGTCGGCGACGATCTCCGCGCCGTTCACGTACGAGGCGCGGTCGCTCAGGAGGAAGGCGATCACGTCGGCCATCTCGGACGGCTGGCCGGCGCGAAGCATCGGGGACAGGAGGCCCTCCTGCCGCATCGCCTCCTCACGACTCAGGTCGGGCGGAAGCAGCGCGTGCGTCATCGGCGTCTCGATCACGCCGGGCAGGACGGCGTTGCACCGGATGCCGAAGGGGCCGTAGTCGACGGCGATGCTCTTCGTCGCGAGGAGCAGCGCCGCCTTTGCCGACCCGTAGACGTAGTAGCGGGGGAACGAGGCCGCGCCCTGGATCGACGAGACATTGACGATCGATCCGCCGCCGGTGCGCAGCATCCGCCGCACCGCGACCGCGCAGCCGTACATCGGGCCGAGCTGGAGGACCCGCAGTCCCTCCTGGATGTGGGCGGCCGTCACCTCGTGGGCAGGGTCGGACCAGTCGATGCCGGCGTTGTTCACCCAATGGCGGAGCGTCCCGAGCTCGGCGGCCGCGTCGGCGGCCCGCTCGTGGTCGTCCCACTCGCCCACGTCGCCCACGACAGGCGTGAACCGCTCGCCGATCGCCTCGGCGGCGGCGGCGAGCGCCGCCTCGTCTCGGTCCAGCCCGACGACCGGGATCGAATCGCCGACCAACCGCTCGGCGACCGCCCGCCCGATGCCCATCGCCGCCCCGGTGACCACGGCGACGGGGGGCCGGGCGGACCCGGCCCCCTGTGCCTGCATCGCTGTCACTCGGGCGGGATCTCTGCGTACGCCCGGTCGATCTCGACGCCCTGGCTCTTCCGAAACGCCTTCGCGGCGAAGTAGTACACGACGGCCAGTGCGATCGTCACGCCGAAGATGCTGAACATCTTCTGCTTGTCCGACAGGAAGAACTGGGTTGGATAGTGGAAGTACAGCACCCACACGAACACGCAGGTGAGGAACGCGCCCGCACCCGCGATCGACACCACCGGGATGCCGGCGAACGTCCTCTTGGTCGCCGACGCGCGGTAGAGGTCGGGCTTCGTATACGGCACGACCACCGCCGCGATCCCGACGAGCGCCATCGCGATCAGCTGAACGAGCGTGGCATAGACGAGAACCTGGAAGAAGTTCGAGCCGTTCACCGCCCAGATCAGCGTGATGAACGACGCCAATGTCGCAAGGATGACCGCGACGTACGGCGAGCCGTTGGCCGACGTGTTCGTGACGGCCTTGGGCAGAATCCCGTCGAACGCATATGCGAACAGCATGCGCGTCGGCTGGATGAACGAGATGTAGCAGATGAGCGGCCAGAACAGGATGTAGCCGCCGAAGAGCACGATCGCGATGATCGTGTTCCCGGTCGAGGCTGCGATCAGCGAGAAGTACTGCGGCGCGATCGGAACCGTACCGCCACCGTTGGCTGCAATCATGAAGCTGGTGCCGAACGTGTGGAAGAAGATCGCCGCGCACACGACGACGACCAGCGGACCTGCCACTGCGGCGAGCGCCATGTTGTTGGCGGTCTTGATCGTGCTGGCCTGACGCAGCTCGCCGCCGATGAACGTCGACCAGTACGAGAAGATCGAGAACGTACAGAAGAACCCCATGACCGGGATCGTGTTTCCGAGGTCGAACCCCGGGTCCGTGTTCACCCCGGCGTCCTGGGCCGTCTTGATCGTGTTCTCGTAGGCCCCGTCACCGGCGCCGATCGACTTGGCGAAGCTGTCGAAGTTCGAGATGAACGTGCTGTGCGACGTGAAGAGCGCGATCAACACGCTGAGGGCAAGGGTGCCCGTGACCAGCCAGAAGAGCGTGTTCTGCACACGCAGCGTCCAGCCCCAGCCGCCGGCGAGGATCAGGGCCGAGAGGCACATCATGAGCCCGCCCAGCGCGATCTGCCAGTTCTTGGTCTGGATGTCTGCGCTCCACTCGACGAGCGTCGGCCAGCCGCCCACGAGCCCGATCCCCGCTAACCCCGGCGCGAGCCCGATCGTGACGAACGCGATCCCGAAGAACGCATTCGAGAGCAGGCCGGCCAAGGTCATACAGAACGAGGATATGAGCCCGACCATCGGATGGATGACGCGGCTGACCAGCATGTAGTCGCCGCCCGATCTCGGGATCATGGCGGTCAGGAGCCCGAAGGCGTATGACATCGCCAGTCCGAGGGGGATCACCAACAGCAGCCCGACCAGGTAGTTGCCCCCCGGGAAGAGGGCGAACACGAAGAAGAACCCGGCGGCGAGCGACTGGGCCGGATGGCCGGGGATGAAGTTGATGATCAGTGACGATCGCGGCGAGACGCCGCGGACGAGGCCCGTGGCGTTTCGCGCGAACAGGCCGGAGGCGGGTGCCGGGGGCGGCGCCTCGCCTGCGGCTGACATGTCACTCACGATGTTCCTCCTTGTTCGACGACGTACCGTTATCCGATGACGAACTGATGTGACACGACCTCGGACGGCGCCAGCTTCACCGTGACGCCGTGGATGCGGCCGCTGTTGTACTCCGATCCCGAGTTGATGCAGAGCGTTCGACCTATGCGCGCCTCCCCGCGCGACTCGTGGATGTGTCCGTGCAGCGCCAGCAGGGGCTGGTACTCCTCGAGGATCTGACGTACAGCGGTGCTGCCGACCGGGACCGGGTTCGGCTGCCCGCTCTTGAAGACGAGCGTGAGATCGGCGTTCATCTCGTTTGCGGTGTCGAGGCCCGAGTTGTGCGGCGGCACGTGCAGGTTGAAGATGGCCGTCGCGGGCGACTCGACCTGCTCGGCGAGGCCCCGGAGCTTCGTATAGAGGGCGTCCTCGTCGAGCTCCCGCGGGCTGTTCCAGGGCGTCGGGTTCGCGTAAGCGCAGGAGATCATCTCGTGGTCTCCGATCCGCACGACCCTCTCGTCGCACGCGGTGACATGTGCCGCCTTCTCGATCACGGCGTCGCAGCTCCACGGGTCGTCGTTCCCCGGCATGACGAAGACGTCGATCCCGTACTCCGACATGCGCTCGTCCGCCAGGTCGATCCAGCGCTGCAGCTCCTCGACCATCACGCGCTCGAACAACTCGGCCCGCACCTCGGCATCGGCCTCGGCCCGCGCGACCTCATCGGCGCTGGCCGGCCAGGGGTACATGCCGTTGTAGCGGATCGCCGCCTCCAGCTTGGCGAGCTCCTCCGCTCCCGAGCCGGACTGATCCTCGCCGAGGAAATGGACCTTGAACGACGGGCCGTCGACGGTGATCGGCACGATCGCCTTGCCGGTGAGGTCGCCCCCCATGATCAGCGCCTGGACGCCGTAGAACCGCCCGGCGCCGAGGAACTTCCGCCAGCACTGCTCGGAGCCGTGCACGTCGGACGCGTAGTAGAGCTCGAGCGTGCTCGCCGCAGTCTGGTCGCGTGCCTTGCGCTTCCTCAGGAGCATCGACTCACTTCCCGGAGCCTACAAACGATTGCACGGTCGGACCTTCTCACGCGGGGGTTCCTCCGTCAAGCGGCCGGGCAACCACGCGGCAGGTCAGGTCGGCGCCCGGCTCGACCCGATGCGCCTGGCCCTCCGCAAGCGCCCGGGCGAGACCCAGCGAGTGCGGCACCGAGGCCGGCTCCAGGCCGAGCATCTCTCCCTGCCCCCTCCACGGGCCGCCGCTCGTTCGCACCTCGTGCCAGAGCCAGAGGTGCGGGAGCACGTCGACGTCCCACTCCAGGAGCAGGCCCTGGCCGGTGGCCGCGTTTCGCACCTCCAGGCGCCCTTCGGGCAGGTCGGCCACACAGCCGAAGCGCGCCCGCGGGCGGTCGAGCGGCCACCGATCGGCCCGCTCGACGGAGCCGTCCAGGAGGAGCATGTCGGGCCACGCCGGCGCTCCGGCCGGCGGCCACGCGGGCCCGTCGACCTCGGAGAGCTCGAACCCTCGCCCCCCGGGGAGCCGGATCTCGACCTCCGGGCAGAGGAGCTGGATGCCGACCGTCAGGTGCTCGACGCAGATCATCGGGACGGGGCGCACGGCGGCCCGCCAGGTCGTCTCGATCACCAGGGCGCCGCCCTCGATCGCCAGCCGGCGCACGGCCTCCAGGCCGTTGCCGGCCCACTCGAGCGTGACGGCGTCGGCGGCCGTGTCGAGCGCACGCCAGGCGCTCGTCGACGCGGCGCCGTGGAACCCGTGCGCCACCCCGTCGACCATGCAAGCGTTGCCGGCATTCGGAGCGACGGTCTGCCATCCACCCCGATACGACGCCGTCCACGTCTCCTCGTCGAGGTCGCCGTGCCGCGGCGGGAGCGACGCGAAGGGCGGCCTCCCGAGGTACTGCGCGCCCGTGCGTGGGACGACCACGTCGAGGATCTCGCCACCGTGAGCGGGATCGAGGCGCACCAGGAGCTCCTCCGTCGCGAGCACGATCACAGCTCGATCACCACCCGGCCGCCGGCCCCGGACGCCGTCACCTCGACCGCCTCGTTGATCTCGCCGAGCGGCATCCGGTGGGTGACGAGCGGCGCGAGGTCGAGCGTCTTCGAGGCCGCCAGCCGCGCGAGCCCCGGAACGTGCAGCGCCGGGTTCGCCCCGCCGAGGTTCGAGCCCAGGACGGTGTGCTCGAACTGCGTCATGTCGTAGACGTCGAACCCCGCCTTCACGCCCATCGCCGGCTGCCCGATGAGCACGGTCGTGCCGCCGTCGCGGACGGAGCGGAAGGCCTGGTCGGCGACCGCGGCGACGCCGATCGCCTCGAGCGCGCAGTCGACGCCGCCCGGGACGATCGCCCGGATCTGCTCGGCGGGATCGCCGGCGCCGGGGTCGACGGCGTGCGTCGCACCCATGTCGAGCGCCATCTCCCGCTTGGCGGGCAGCGGATCGACGGCGATCAGCGGCTCGGCGGAGACGAGCCGGGCGCCGAGGATCGCCGCCAGGCCGACGCCGCCGCAGCCGAAGACGGCGACCGACTCGCCAGGGCGAACGTTTGCGCGGCGCGTCACAGACATCACGCCCGTGGTGACGCCGCACCCCAGGAGACAGGCGAGCCCGGGCTCCAGCCGATCGGTCACGGGGATCGCGCCGCTCGCCGGCACCACCGCGTGGTCGGCGAACGACGACACCAGCGCGAGGTGATGGACGCGCTCCGCGCCGCGATGAAGCCGGGTCGTCCCGTCGCGCATCGTGCCCGCGTCCATGCAGGCGGCCGCATCGAGACAGAGGTTCGCGCGACCCTCGAGGCAGAAGCGGCAGCGCCCGCACGGCGGCGCGAATGTCAGGACCACGTGCTCTCCGATGCGGCTCTCGGGCACGCCGTCGCCGACGGACTCGATGACGCCCGCGCCCTCGTGGCCGAGGACGATCGGGAGCGGCGCGGGCCACTTGCCGTCCATGTACGACAGGTCGCTGCGGCAGATGCCCGATGCCAGCACGCGCACGAGCACCTCGTCGCGGCGCGGCTCATCCAGCTCGAGCTCGGCGACGACGAGCGGCGCCGACGGCTGCTCCATGACGGCGGCGGAGACGATCATCGGCCCTCCGGCGGGGCGGTGGAGCCGCGCACGACGAGCTCCGGGGCCGTCTCGACGACGATGTCGCGCGGAGCGGCGCCCTCGACCTGGTCGATCAGCGCATCCACCGCCACCCGGCCCAGCTCCGAGAGCGGCATGCGGATGGCCGTCAGCGGCACCTCGAGGCAATCGCAGAGCGGATCGTCGTCGTATCCCACGAGCGAGACCTGGCCCGGGATCGACCTGCCGGCCAGGCGGGCGCCCGCCATCGCGCCGACCGCCTGGTTGATGTTCGAGGCGAAGACGCCGGTCGGCGGCACGCGCCGGCCGAGCAGCTCCTGCATCGCAGCCATCCCTCCCGGCTCCTCGAAGGGGGCGGCGACCACCGAGCAGCGGTGGCCCGCCGCTCGCACGGCCGATGCGAACCCCTCGGCGCGGCGATGCGCGGTGTCGAGCTCGGGCGGGCCGGAGATGTGCGCGAGGCGCGTATGCCCGAGCCCGAGCAGGTGCTCGGCCGCCAGCCGGCCCGCGTCCTCCTCGCGCATCACGGCGTTTCGGCCGCTGCCCCGGTGGCGGCGGTTGACGAAGACGCACGGGATGGGATCGGACGCCAGGTGGTCGAAGAGCGGGCTGCCGGGACGGGCGCTGGCGATCAGGAGACCGTCGATGCGGCCCTCCTCGACGAGCCGCTCGTACGCCTGCTGGGCGCTCGGCGCGCCGAGGTCCTCGGCGAGCAGCACGACGAAGCTGCGCTCCCAGGCGCGGTCGAACGCGCCCCGGATGATGGCCGAGTAGACCGGGTTCCGAAGCGAGGGCACGAGGAGGCCGAGGGCGCCGGCCGATGCCAGCTTGAGCCCGCGGGCGATCGCGTTGGGCCGGTAGCGAAGGCGCGTCGCCGCCTCCTCGATCCGTTCCCGCGTCTCGGGCCGCACCGCGGCTGCAGCACGGCCGTTCAGCACCCTCGACACCGTCGAGACATGCACCCCTGCTGCCTCCGCAACGTCCTCCAGACGCGTCGGACGAGAGCTCTGGCGCTGCATCATCGGGGTGATCCTAACGAAGTCGCGACGCATGCGCTAACGTTTGCCTAAATGGGTTCTCGCGCCCCGCACGCTGGACGCGTGCGTCGATGACACGCGTCCTGGTCACCGGTGCCTACGGGTGCATCGGCGCGTGGGTCGTCCGCGATCTGGTGCGCCGCGACATCGACGTGATCGCGCATGACATCGGCGACGACCCCCGCCGGATGGCGCTCGTGATGGAGCCGGCCGAGCTCGAGCGCGTACCGCGCGTGCGCGGTGACGTGACCGACCTGGCCGCGCTCGAGACGCTGATCGACTCGCACGGCGTGACGAACGTCATCCACCTCGCGGCGCTCCAGGTGCCGTTCTGCCGCGCGGACCCGGTGCGGGGAGCGCAGGTGAACGTCGTCGGAACCGTGAACGTCTTCGAGGCGGTCGCGCGCCGCGCGGATCGGATGGGGCCCGTCGTCTACGCCTCGTCGGTGGCCGCCTACGACGCAATCGACGGGAGCTCCGCACCGGCGATGAGCTCGGTGCCGGGCACCCTGTACGGCGTCTACAAGCGGGCCAACGAGGGGACCGCCGCCATCTACCACGCCGAGCGGGGCGTCTCGAGCATCGGCCTGCGCCCGCACACCGTCTTCGGGCCGGGCCGCGACCAGGGCCTCACATCGGCGCCGACCGCGGCGATGCTGGCGGCCGCAGCGGGGGTTCCGTATCGCATCCCCTACGGCGGGCGAAGCCAATTCCAGTACGCGCCGGACGTTGCGCGGGCATTCGTGCAGGCCGCCCTCGGCGGGCGTGAGGGCGCGGCCGTGCACAACCTCGCCGGCGAGGCCGTGGCGATGGACGGGGTCGTCGCCGCCATCGAAGCCGCCGCGCCCGCCGCGGCGGGCCTCATCGAGTTCGACGACGTGCTCCTGCCGTTCCCGAGCGAGGTGGATGCCGCGTCGCTCGCCGAGACCGTCGGCGTCGTCGCCGAGCTCCCGTTCGCCGAGGGCGTCGCGGACGCCGTGGCGCGATTCCGCCGGCTGCTCGCCGACGGCCTCGTGACGCCGGGGCCGGACGCGGCCGCCTCGGCGACCCCCGTACAGTAGAGTCCCTCCACAAACGATTGTGGAGGCACGCCATGAGTGATCGATCTGCCACCGCCGTCGTCACCGGCGCGGCGATGGGAATGGGCCTCGAGATCGCGCGCCGGCTCGTGACCGACGGCGTGTCGGTGGTCGGCATCGACGTGAACGCGGGCGCCCTCGAGCAGGCACGCGCCGAGCTCGGCGACGGATTCGAGCCGCTCGTGGGCGACGTGGGCGACTGGGACACGCACGTCCGCGCGGCGGATGCCGCGGAGCGGCGCGGCCCGCTCCGTCACTGGGTCAACAACGCCGGGATCGACATCGTCGGCGGCGCCCACGAGGTGACGCCGGAGCACATCGAGCAGGGGTTGCGGGTGCTCCAGCACGGCGTCATGTTCGGGTGCGCGATCGCGGTGCGCCGGATGCTGCCCGCCCGAACGGGATCGATCGTCAACATCTCGTCGATCCAGGGCGTGGCGGCGTGGCCCCGCTACTTCGTCTACGACGCCGCCAAGGCTGCGATCCTGATGGCGACCAAGAGCGTGGCCCTCGACTACGCCCCGCACGGCCTTCGCTGCAATGTCGTGCTCCCGGGGAACATCGACACGCCGATGTTCCGGGCCGGGATTCCGGCGGACCCGTCGGAGCGCGATGCGTGGCTCGCGGGCGAAGCCGCCCTGGCCCCGATGCTGCGAATCGGCCGGCCCTCGGAGATCGCCGACGTGGTGGCGTTCCTGCTGTCTGATCAGGCATCGTTCGTGAACGGCGCCGAGGTGATCGTCGACGGCGGCGCGATGGTGCGCTGCTTCGCGCACCCGCCGATCGATGTGGCGTCCGGGTAGGGTTTCTCGATCGTGGCCCGGGTACGCCTGAAGGACGTCGCCGCTCGGGCCAAGGTCGACCCCTCGACGGCATCCCGGGTGCTCTCCGGCCGGCTCGACCTCGTGAAGGACGAGACCGCGAAGCGCGTGATCGCCGCGAGCCGCGCGCTGGGCTATACGCCGAACGCCGTGGCCCGGGGCCTGCGCACGCAGCGCACGGGCAGCATCGGCGTCGTCCTCCCCGAGTTCTCGAACCCCGTCTACGCGGCCGTGATCGACGGCATCGAGCAACGGGCGGCCGAGCGGGGCCTCAGCGTCGTCATCGACGCCGTCCGCCCCGACAAGCCCGCGGATTTCGCCCGCCTCGTGTCGGAGAACCGCGTCGACGGGCTGCTGTTCTCGGCCGCATCCGACCGCTCGGTCGCTCTCGACGTGCTCGAGTCGACCGCGGTGCCGTACGTGCTCGTCAACAGATCGGTGCCGGAGGCGACGGCATCGGTGGTCCTCGACGAGGAGGCCGGGGTGGAGGCCGCGGTCCGGTGCCTGGTCGAGGCGGGGCACACGCGGATCGCCTACGTGTCCGGCCCCCCGAGCATCGACACGGCCCGGCGGCGAAAGGCCGGATACCTGAAGGCGATGAAGGCGCTCAAGGTGCCGGTCGACAAGCGGCTGGTCGTCGCGGCGTTCGAGCCCGAGGCGGCGCAGGCGGCCACGGCCGGGCTGCTGGCCGTCGACCCGCCGCCGACCGCGATCTGCGTGTGGACGATCAAGTCGGCGCTGGGCGTGCTCCATGCGCTCCACGAGCACGGCGTGCCCATCCCCGAGGCCGTGTCGGTCATCGCGATGCCCGACGTCTGGCTCGCGGCCTACTGCTGGCCTCCGCTCACAACGGTCGACATGCCGCTCGGCGTGATGGGCGGCCGGGCGGTCGACCTGCTCGCCGCGATGGTCGCGGGAGAGCGGCCCGAGCGGGTCGTCGTCACGTCCCCGCGGCCGCGGATCGTGATGCGAAGCTCGGTCGGCCCGGTCAGCGCTCCCTGAGGAACGCGTTCTCGACCGCGCCGAAGTAGCGCGCCCGCTCGTCGGCGATCCAGCTCAGCGCCTCGGGGGCGTCGAAGGCGGTTCGCGCGTCGTCGCCGCTTCGGAAGCCGAGCAGGCCGAGCCCGTCCCACGCCGGCGGCCCCGGCGTCCACGACTCGACCACGTAGAACCGCGCGGCCACCACCGCGTCCATCGACGTCACGTGCTCCCGGTGCGGCCCGAGCCAGTGCTCGAGGAACCGCTCCCGCTCGAGCCCCTCCCTGCCGCGGACGAGGCTGAGCCGCCACACGTCGGGGACGCTGTCGCCGCTCACGCGCCCCCTCCCCACGACCGGTCGCGGACGCCGCGCTCGATCTCGGAGTCCGAGAATCCGAGCTCCCGGAGCACCTCGGCGGTGTCGCACCCGAGCTGCGGGCCCGGCCGGCCGATCCGACCCGGCGTCCGGCTCATCCGGGGGACCGGGGCCTGCATGGTGACGGGGCCGAGGGCGTCGTCGGGCACGTCCGTCAGCGTACCGCGGGCGACGTAGTGCGGATCGTCGAGGGTCTCGCCGACCGAGAACACGCGCGACACCGCCACGCCGCTCTCGCCGAGCATGCGCTCGACCTCGGCCGCCGTCCGGCACCCGATCCAGTCCGCGACCAGCGCGTCGAGATCGTCGGCGTGCTCCTGCCGCCCGGCCGGCGTGCGGAACCGCTCGTCGTCGACGAGCTTCTGGCCGCCCACCGCGTGGAGGAGCCGCACCGCCCGGGAGGGCGCGGTTCCCGACACGGCGACCCAGTGCCCGTCGACCGTCCCGTACACGTTCCGTGGCGACGAGAAGGAGAGGCGGGAGCCGGACCGGACAGGCGCGTGGCCGAGGTGCTTCGCGAGCGTCGGCAGCGGGCCCAGAAGCGAGTACAGCGACTCGAAGAGGGACACGTCGATCACCTGCCCCGAGCCTCCCCGCGCGTCGCGCCAGTAGAGCGCGGCGAGCAGCGACCAGGTGGCAAAGAGCGCGGCCGACTCGTCGCCGAGGGCGACCGGCGGGAGCATCGGGGGGCCGTCGGCCTCGCCGGTGATGCTCGCAAAGCCGGAGTACGCCTCGGCCAGCGTCCCCAGGCCGGGCTGCGACCTTCGCGGGCCCGTCTGGCCGAAGCCCGAGATGCGCACGATCACGAGGCGATCGTTTCGCTCCAGCAGCGCCTCGGGAGCCAGCCCGAGGCTCTCGAGCACTCCCGGCCGGTACGCCTCGACCAGCGCGTCCGCGGTGTCGATCAGCCGCATGAAGCCGGTGCGGCCCTGCTCCGACTTCAGGTCGAGCGTGACGCTTCGCTTGTTGCGCCCGAGCACGACCCACCAGGCCGACCGGTCGTCCAGCATGCCGCCCATCTGGCGGGCGGCGTCGCCGCCCTCGACGCGCTCGATCTTGATGACGTCGGCCCCGAAATCACCCAGGTAGGCGCCGACCGACGGCCCGGCGACGATGTCGGCCAGCTCCACGATCCGGATGCCCTGAAGCGGAAGCGGCGTGCTCACGAGACGCCCGCCAGCGCCGTCTTGACAGAGCGCCGGGGCCGGGCGTACAATCGTTTGCATTGCCCGAGTATAGCCGCCACCGGTCGCCACGGCAATGGCCTCGATAGCCCCCCTGTCCGACGATCAGGCGAGCGCCTTCCTCCGGCGCATGTGGGAGATCCGCGCGTTCGAGGAGGCCACCCAGCGCCTCTTCACCTCCGGGCTCGTGCGCGGCTCGACGCATCTGTGCCAGGGACAGGAGGCCGTCGTCGTGGGGGCGTGCGGCGCGCTTCGGGACGGCGACTCCATGCTCTGCACCTATCGCGGCCACGGCGCCGTGCTCGCGATGGGCGCGCCGGCCGACCGGGCCTTCGGCGAGATCATGGGCAAGGCCGGCGGCCTGTGCGGCGGCAAGGGCGGCTCGATGCACCTGACGGACGTCTCCGTCGGTGCATACGGGTCGTTCGCGATCGTGGGCGCGCATCTGCCGATCGCCCTCGGGACGGCGCTCGCGTCGAAGCACCTGGGCGACGGCGGCGTCACGCTGTGCTTCTTCGGCGACGGCGCCGTGAACATCGGGGCGTTTCACGAGGCGCTGAACATGGCGTCGATCTGGGCGCTCCCCGTGATCTTCCTGTGCGAGAACAACCTCTACGGCGAGTACACCGCGAAGCACCTCACCACGCCGATCGACCGCATCGCCGACCGGGCCGACTCCTACTCGATGGCCAAGGCGTGCATCGACGGGAACGACGTTCGGGTCGTGTACGACGCCGTCATGGCCGCGGCTGAGCGCGGCCGCGCCGGCGCCGGCCCCACGCTGGTCGAGGCGCTCACCTACCGGCACAAGGGCCACTCGCGGACCGACCCCGGGACGTACCGGCCGCCCGAGGAGGTGGAGCTGTGGCTCACCCGCGATCCCATCCCACGGCTCGAGGAGGACCTCCGGTCGCGGGGCGCCGCCGTCGACGGCATCCGCGAGGCGGCCGAGGCCGACATCGCCGCCGCGCTCGAGCGCGCCCGAGCCTGGGACGAGCCGGGGGTGGAGGCGAGGCTGGAGGACGCTCTCGCATGACCGAGCTGACCTTCCGGGAGGCCGTCCGCCATGCCCTGGCCGACGAGCTGGCAGCCGACGAGCGAGTCGTGCTTCTCGGCGAGGACATCGCGGCCGCCGGCGGGGCGTTCAAGGTGACCGAGGGCCTCGTCGACCGGTTCGGTGCAGAGCGGGTGATGGACACCCCGATCTCGGAGCAGGCCATCGTCGGAGCTGCGATCGGCGCGGCGATGAAGGGGATGCGGCCGGTCGTCGAGCTCATGTTCGCCGACTTCGCGGCCGTCTGCTTCGACCAGATCGCGAACCAGCTTGCGAAGTACCGCTACATGACCGGCGGCCAGGTCGAGGTGCCCGGTCACCATCCGGATGGCCAACGGCGCCTCGCTCGGGTTCGGCGCCCAGCACTCGCAGACCGTCGAGAGCTGGTTTCTGAACGTCTCGGGCCTGGCGCTCGTGGCGCCCTCGACCCCGCAGGACGCCTACAGCCTCCTGCGCGCGGCCATCCAGAGCCCTGACCCCGTGCTGTTCTTCGAGCACAAGGGCCTCTACGGCGCCAAGGGCGACGTCGACCCGGCGGCCCCGCCCGACGCACTCGGGACGGCCCGCGTCCGCCGGGCCGGGACCGATGTCACGATCGTCGGCACGCAGCTCATGGCGGCGCGGGCGCTCGCCGCGGCGACCGAGCTCGCGGCGGGGGGCGTCGAGGCCGAGGTGGTCGACCTCCGTTCGCTCGCGCCGATGGACGTGGCGACTGTGGTCGAGAGCGTCGGCCGGACGGGGCACCTCATCCTCGTGCAGGAGGGCCCGCTCGCGGGCGGATGGGCGCCGACCCTGCTCACCCGCATGGTCGCCGCGGGGGCCGACGTCGGCCCGCACCCGGCGGTCGTGACATCGGACGACGTGCCGGTGCCGTACGCCGCCCCGTTGGAGTCGGCCTGGCTCCCCGGCGTCGAGCGCATCGTCGCTGCGGCGACGCGGCTTGCCGGAGTGCCCTGATGGCGCGGCTTCGGCCGCTACCTGGAGGAGCTCGAGGTCGGCGACGTCTACCGGCACTGGCCGGGAAAGACCGTGACGGAGGCCGACAACCACCTCTTCTGCTGCCTCACGATGGCGGCCAGCCCGATCCACACCGACGCCCACTATGCGAGCGAGCACATGGACGGCGGCCGGAACCTGGTCGTCGGCACGTACGTCTACGCGCTGCTCCTCGGGATGAGCGTCCCGGACGTCTCGGGGAAGGCGCTCGCCGCCCTGGGGACGACCGAGCTCCGCCACCTGCGGCCCGTCCATCACGGCGACACCCTGTACGCCGAGACCACCGTGCTTCGGACGCGCCTCTCGAAGTCGCGGCCCGACGCCGGCATCGTCGCCGTCGAGACCCGCGGGGCGAACCAGGACGGCGAGGTCGTGTGCCGGTTCGAGCGCAGCTTCCTGGTGCCGAGGCGCCCGTGATCGACCCGATCCTCGCCGCGGACGAGTTCGCCGGCCGGGTGTGCATCGTGACCGGAGCGGCGCGCGGGATCGGCGCCGCGATCGCCGAGAGCCTCGCGCGCCTCGGCGGGATCGTGATCGTCGCCGACATCAACCTCGAGGGCGCCGCCGAGCGCGCGGAGATCCTCGCCGGCGAAGGGCTGGACGCGACGCCGTGGCGGCTCGACGTCAGGGACGCCGCCGGCATCGACGAGCTGGTCCGCGGCGTGACCGAGCGCCACGGCCCGCCGGCCGTGCTGATCAACAACGCCGGCATCGTCACCGTCGCGCCGTCCGACCAGCTCGCCGAGGACGAGTGGCGCCGGCAGGTCGACGTGATGCTGACGGGGACGTTCCTGACGACGCAGGCGGTCGCGCGGACCGATGCTCGCCGGCGAAGGCGGGGCGATCGTCAACCTCAGCTCGATCGGCGCGCTCGCCGGCCATCCCGGGCGCTCGGCCTACAACGCCGCCAAGGCCGGGATCTCGTGCCTGACGCAGGTGCTCGGCGTCGAGTGGGCGGCGCGCGGCATCCGGGTCAACGCCGTCGCCCCCGCCGTCACGCGCACCGAGATGCTCGAGCACGTCCTGCGCACGCTCGAGGGGGCGACCAAGAGGGCCGAGTACGCCGAGCGGACGCCGATGGGGCGCGTCGCCGAGCCGGAGCGAGATCGCCGGCTGCGTGGCGTTCCTGGCGTCCGACAAGGCGAGCTTCATCACCGGCACCACCCTCCTGATCGACGGCGGCTGGATGGCGAGCACGGGCATCCCGGCCGGAGGACGGCGGGTGAGCGCCTACGTCCTCACCGGCGGGACCGACGCCCTCGCGGCGGAGCTCGCACGCGCATCTGCGCGCACCGGTGCATCGCGAGCCGGCCGGGCCGGCGACCTCATGGGTGCACATCGTCCCGGGGGAGGCCGCGGCCGACGAGACGGCCGCGCTCATGCGCGCGGTCGAGGCGGCCGACGAGCACCTGCCGCGCGGCGCCGGCGCGGGGTTCATCGCCGTCGTCCCCGTGTGGGGCGCCGTCGCGCCGCCGCACGACGCGGGGATCGAGCTCGCCGCCGCCGCAGCTCGGGCGCTGGCGACCGTTCACGTCGAGCGCTGGTCGCGCGAGGGCCGGCGGATCAACGTCATCGCCTACGGCGGCCTCGAACCGCCTGCGCCGCCCGAGCTCCGGCCGGCGGCCGAGCTCGACCGCCCGGGCGCCGATGCACCGGCTCGCCTCCATCGCCGAGCTGGCGAACGCCGATCGACTTCGTCGTCGTCCGCCGCGGCGTCCTACGTCACCGGAAGCGTCCTCCCGGTCGACGGCGGCTGGACGGCGTACTCCTGGTTCCACCCCGCCCGCGACCTCTAGCGTTCGAGAAAGGATCCCCGATGACGCTCCGCGACAACCTCGGCCCATGGCAGGACTGGGTGCGGCCAGCAGCTGATCTTCACCGAGGCGGTGCGAGGGGGGCCGCTGGTCTGGTGCGCGGGCGACACGCATCTCTTCGGCGATCCCCTCGGGCCCGTGCGGCATGCGCACGACGACGCCGCCGAGTACTACTTCGTCCTGAGCGGCGCATGCATGGTCGAGGTCGGCGGCGAGGAGCGCGTCGCCGCAGCGGGCGACCTGGTGTACATCCCGGCGAACGCGCCGCACAACCTGCTGCACGAGGTCGGCGGTGAGGATGCCTGGGTCTACGTACTCGTGAGCCCGAACATCGCGCACAACAAGTGGCGGACATCGGACTACCTCCCCGGCTCCGAATCGCTGCGGATGACGGTCACGCGGCCGCTGGACGGCGACCGGTCGGCGGCGTCGAACCCGTTCCCGGCCGACGTCGTCGAGGTCGGGCGCGGGTCGCCGCTCTCGAGCGTGTCCCAGACAGGCGAGGTCGTCTACCTCGTGGTCGCCGGGCGCGTGCCACGTGCGGGTCGGGCGGCTCGCCGGGAACCTCGGGCCCGGCGACCAGGTCCACGTGCTCCGCGACCTCGACCACGAGATCTCGAGCCTCACGGAGGGCGCCGCGCTGCTTCGGTTCGAGTGCGCGTTCGTGCCGTTCGCGGGGGTGCCGCTCGGCCCGGACGGCGCCCAGACCACAGTACTGAGCGGCGCCTGTTCTAGATACTTGATTTTTGATACATTCGACCCGATGACGACCGAGGGCCCGCACCCAACCGACGTTCCCGGCCGGTTCCAGGGCCGCCGCCTGGTGCTGTCCGGCGGAGGCCGGGGCATCGGCGAGGCCACGGCCCGGCGGGCCGCCCGTGAGGGCGCAGACGTCCTCCTGATCTCGCGCACGGCGAGCGAGATCGAGGCCGTCGCGGCGTCGATCGTGTCCGCCGGCGGGAGCGCGTGGTCGTACACGGCGGACGTGGCCGATGCGAAGCAGGTCGACGCCGCCGTGGCCGCGGCGAGCGATCGCTGGGGCGGCATCGATGTCCTCGTGAACTGCGCCGGATTCGGCTACACGTCGCCCTTCCTCGACCTCCCCGACGAGGAGTGGCAGCGCGTCATGGGCGTCAACCTGAACGGCGCCTTCATGATGGCCCAGCGCGTGGCCCGGGTGATGGCCGCGAACGGCGGCGGCTCGATCGTGCACGTGTCGTCGATCGCCGCGCTCGCGGCCGACGGCGACGAGGGGGCCTACAACGCCTCGAAGGCGGGGCTGCACGGGCTCAACACGACGATGGCGCGGGAGCTCGCGCGGCATGGGATCCGCTCGAACATCGTCGCGCCCGGCTACACCGCGACGCCGCTCACCCGCGACTTCCTCGGCGCGAAGATGTTCGACTACGTGATGAACGACTTCGACCGGATCCCGCAGCGGCGGATGGCGACGCCCGAGGAGATCGCGGCGGCGATCCTGTTCCTCGCGTCGGACGACGCCTCGGCGGTGAACGGCAGCGAGCTCGTCGTCGACGGCGGCACCGTCGCGAACCTGTACGTCGTCGAGACGCTCCCGCCGGAGTGACGACCCGCACCGCGCACGCGTGATCGCCGCCGTCGTCACCGGCGCGGCCATGGGGATCGGCGAGGCGGTTGCGCAGCGCCTGATCGAAGAGGGCGCCGTGGTCGTCGGTGTCGACCGGAACGCCGCCGCGCTCGAGGAGACGGCGGCGCGCCTGGGCGCCCGGATGGTCCCGCTGGTGGGAGACATCGCCGACTGGTCGACCCATGCGCGCGCGGCCGATCTCGCCGAGCAGCACGGCGACCTGGCGTGGTGGGTGAACAACGCCGGCATCGATTGGGCGAGCAGCGCCCATGAGGCGACGGAGGAGCACATCCAGCACGGCTTGCGGGTGCTGCTGATGGGGCCGATGTTCGGTGCCGCCGTCGCCGTCGGGCGGATGCTCCGGCGCGGCGGCGGATCGATCGTGAACGTGTCGTCGATCCAGGGCGTAGCGGCGTTCCCCGGGTACTACGTCTACGCATCGGCCAAGGCCGGCCTTCTGATGGCGACCAAGAGCATCGCCGTCGACTACGGCGCGTTCGGGATCCGCGCCAACGCCGTGCTGCCCGGCGCCATCGAGACGCCCATGACCTACGCCACGCTTCCGCCGGACGTCGACCGCGAGGAGGCGCTCCGGCGCGAGGGCGAGCTGGCCCCGATGCGTCGCATCGGCCAGCCGGAGGAGATCGCAGACGTGGTCGCGTTCCTTCTGACCGACTGGGCGTCGTACGTGAACGGCGCCGAGATCATGGTCGACGGCGGCGCGGGCGCCCGGTGCTTCGCCTACCCGCCCCTGGACATCGCCACCTCCGCCTGACGCGTCCGATCAGGAGGTCGTGGGTTCCTGTGACTGCGGCGGCGGGCCGCTGTTTCTCAGGTTCGCAAGCTTGCCCAGCGAGTCGAACCAGAACGGCGCGCCGAGCGACACGGCCGCCGACGTCAGGAAGAGGCCGATGGCCGTCGAGATCACGTTCCTGATGCCGCTCGGCGCCCCGTCCCATCCGAGCGGCAGCTCGAGCTGGCTCGACAGATGCGGCTTGACTCCCGACGAGGCCCGGTCGACGAGCAGCTGGCGCAGGGTCTGATCCCGCCACAGGGTGTCGGCGATCCGGATCGCGTCGATGTCGAGCGCGAGCGCGAAGCCGAATCCGACGATCCAAAGCCAGAGCTGCGTGCGCCGCTTGTATGCGCCCGACAGGCGCTGCATCGCCTGGTCGAACCAGCCCTCGGCCTCCGTGCGGAACGCCTTGGCGTTGCTCCCCGCCTCGACCCACAGCGCCTGCATCGCTTTCTTGATCGGCCCATCGGGCAGGTCGGCGATCAACGCCTTGGCCTTGGCGGCCACGGCGGGGGCGGCCGCATACCACTGCTCCGCGAGCGGCCTGAAGGCGTCCACGTCCTGCTTGGCGCTGGCCCATGCCGCCGTGAGCCCGCTCCTGATCTCGCCGTCGGGCAGCCCCTTCAGCACCTTGTCGGTCTTGGCCTTCGCGTCTCCGCCCGAGTCGAGCGCCTCGAAGACCGCGGCTCTCGTCTCCCCGCCGCGCCCGAGCAGCGCCGAGACGAAGCGCTCCCGCGGGACGTACGACGGCCGGGACCGACCCTTCGTCATGGCGTACACGACGGGGTGACCCAGGATGTGCTTCGCCGCCCGCTTCTCGGGGGTTGGGGTCGGTGCCTTCCCCGTGGCCGCATGCGCCACGACGGCCTTGGCCGATTCGGCCCGCTGCGCGATCCTGGCCTTCCGTCCGGGCTTGGGCGCGTCTCCCTTCGTCGTCAGGTTCTGGGCCAGCCAGTCCTCGAGCGACTTCGCTCGGTAGCTCAGAAGCCCCGCGACCGCCTCGACGATCGACGTCGCAAAGACGCTCAGGGTGAGAAAGACGAAGCTCAGCCCGATCGCGACGTCCACAACTGGGTAGCCAGACACGTTGCCCCTTCCTCCGCCCCGTTTCCCCGCCGCGATGCTACCAGTCTCGCCGCAGACGCCCGGTCCCGCGTCACAATCCGTCGTATGCCTGCCGGATTCCCTGAAGGCTTTGCGCTCCGCCCGCCCGACCCGCCCGACGGCGACGCGATCGCGGCGATGATGAACGAGGAGTCGCTCGCGCTGCGCGGCTACGCGACGGCGAGCCTCGACTGGGTCGTGACGGGATGGACCGCGCCCGGAGCTGATCGCGAGAACGACTTCGTTGTCGTCACCGGGCCCGACGGCGACATGGCCGGGTACTTCTTCGTCGAGAGCCATCCGCCCCACACCGAGGTTTTCACCGTCGGGGGGGTGGCGATGCGCCACCACGGCCGCGGCGTCGGAGCGGCGATCGTCGAGGAGGCCGAGCGGCGGGCCAGGCGGTTCCTCCCGCTCGCGCCGCCCGGTGCGCGGATCGTCATGCACGCCGGGGCACTGGCCGAGGAGCCGCGCGTCGCCGCGCTCCTCACCGCCCAGGGGTATGTCGAAGCGCGCCGGTTCGCCCGCATGGCGCTCGAGCTCGCCGAGCCGCCGGAGGCTGCGTCAGCGATCCCGGGAATCGAGATCCGGCCCCTCGCCCGCGGCGAGGAACGGATCGCCTATGACTGCCTGTCCGAGGCATTCGCGGATCACTGGGGCGACAACTGGCCGGGCGAGGATGCGTGGCTCCACGACTATATCCACGCCAGCACGGAGTTCCAGCCCGACCTGTGGCAGCTCGCGTGGCACGGTGCGGAGCTCGCCGGCACCCTGATCGCCCTCCCTGCGGCGGACGGCGACGCCACCCTGGGCCACGTCTCGAGCCTCGGCGTCCGCCGGGCGTACCGCCGCCGCGGCATCGGCGAAGCGCTCCTGCGCACGAGCTTCGCGCAGTTTCGCGATCGCGGATACCGCGGCGTCGTCCTCGAAGTCGACACCGAGTCGGTCACCGGCGCGACGCGGCTCTACACGCGCCTGGGCATGACGTCCGAGCCGCGCTTCTCACAGTGGGAGAAGGAGCTCCGGCCGGGCGATGCGTGATGCTTCCCCGGTCATGCGGTTCGACGGCTCGGAAGCGCGCATCCACTACGTCCAGCACGGCGCCGGCCCCGACATCGTCTGGGTGTCCGGCGGCGGCGGCCTGGCGGCGGACTGGCACCCGTACCAGATCCCGTTCTTCGAGCCGGACTTCCGCTGCACCACGTTCGACAACCGCGGCATCGGCGCCACGGAGTGCGAGATCCCGCTTCCGTGGCCGCTCGAGTCGTTCGCGCTCGACACCGCCGAGCTGATCGAGGCGGTCTGCGAGCCGCCGGTCGCGCTCGTCGGGCTCTCCCTCGGCGGCGCGATCGTCCAGCAGGTCGCGATCGACCACCCGCACCTGCTGCGCTGCGTCGTCACCATGGGGACGGGCGCGCGCAGCGTCGGCTGGGGCTGGGACTACCAGAAGGCCGAGATCGACTGGCGCAAGGAGGGGAACCGGCTCGACGGCCCGATGGCCGTCGCGCACAACGCGGCGATGATGTTCCCCGCGAAGGTGCTCGGAGACCGCGAGCTGTGGCCGAAGCTGCGGGCAGACCTGGAGGCGTGGCTCTCGACCGACGACAACGAGCGGTCGCTGATCCCGCAGTGGGAGGCGTGCCTGCTCTACGACCAGATGGAGTCGCTCCCGGCGTGCACGGTGCCGATGCACGTAATCGCCTTCAGCGAGGACGTGCAGGCGCCGCCGCAGGACGGGCGCGAGGTCGCGGAGATCGCGGCGGCGGGGGAGTACCACGAGTTCGAGGGCATGGGCCACTGCTCGATCTACGGGCACACCGAGGACATCCTGAACCCGTTCATCCGCGACATCGTGCGGCGCTACCTGTAGATGATCTCGCCGGTCCCGCCGGACCACGCAAACCGGCGGGCCGCCTCGTGAGAGACGACCCGCCGGTTTGCGTGGAGTGACTGAGAGGTCGGGCTCCCAGCCGGTCGTGCTAGCTCGCTGCCACCGGCGTGTGCGAGACCGGAGGCTGCTCGCGCTTCGCGCCGAAGCCGAAGCCGAACTCGCGGTTCCGCAGCACCCCGGAGATGACGAGGATGCCGAAGCCGATGCCGCTCAGGAGCAGAGCGATGCCGGTGACCATCCCGAAGAGCGACAGCTGGTCAGCCATGTAGCTCGACTGCAGCGCCGTCGCGAGCGCCGTCTCGGTGACCCAGACCTCACGGGCGCCGTTGCTCTGCGGCTGGCCGTTCTGCTGGATCGCCTGGGCGGGATCGTTGGTGCCCTTGCCGTCGGCCGTCGCGTAGCGCGGCATCTCGGCGTAGGTCAGGCCACCCGTGGCCTCGAGGGCGTGGATCCGCATGTACCCGGCAAACGCGTGGGCGCGCTCACCGCTGTTGATGTCCTTCCCAGCCACCGAGAGGGTGGGGAAGCTCAGCGTGGACACGTCGAGGCCGGCCTGCTTGGCCTCGGCCTTGATCGCCGCGGGGGTCATGTCGGGTGAGCCGACGATGTTCTCCTGGGCGAGCGTGTCCTGAACGGTGCTCCGGGCGTTGAACCCGGTGACGACCGCGCCAACGCCGAAGGCGATCAGCACGACTGCCGCGATGCACCCACCGATTTCCAAGACTTTGCGCACGACCTTCTCCCTTCTTCCTGTTCCGGTTTCCGATTGACCGTGTGAGGCAAAGTGTCGGCGCGCGGTGCCTGTTTGGACATCGGCGTCCACACGGAAATGCACGGCGGCTTATCCGGGGAAGGCGCTGCGGGTTCACCGCAGGCATGGAGGCCGGCTGGAGATGGCGGATGCCGGGAATGGCGTGGCTCGCCGCCCCGCCATTCCCTGCTGGTCTAGCTGAAACGCTCGTCGACGAGGTCTTCGAGCTTCCGCGTGAGCCACGTGGTGACGATCGCGACCGCGATGTAGCCGAGCCACTGCCTGGCCGTCACGCTGTGCTGCTCCTTCTTCCTTCGCCGGGCGCGCATCGTCCCGCTCATGGCGGGCCGCGCAACGATGCCGAGTGCGTCGCCTGTACGCACCGTCACCACTCCCTCCGCCCGAGCAGGCCGCCGGCGCGCCGCTTCATGCCCGCAAGCCTCGACCGAAGCCGGTCCTTCGCCCGTCGCGGGGCGTTCGCTTTGTAGGCGAGGGCCGCGACCGTGTCGCCGAGCTGCTCGCGGGCCTCCTCTACCTGGCGGCGGACTTCGCGCGTGTCTTGACCCATGCGATGTCCTCCTTCACTGAGTCGACGGTTTCGTCCGGGACAGGCGGACTGCCGCGCCGGAGCGCCCGCACGCCGACCAGCAGAACGACCGCCGCGATGACACCAACGACGAGCGTCACGATCAGCGCCGCGAGCCAGGCATCGAGCACCGTCGCCAGCGCGAGGATCGCCGTTGCGGTGAGCGCACCGAGCACCACGAGCAGGAGGACGGCGCCCAGCGCTGCGAGCCCGATGCCCACCGCGAGATGCCGCGCCTTCTCAGCGAGCTCCGCCTTCGCGAGATCGAGCTCGCGCCGGACAAGCTCCGAGGCGTTCCGCAGCAAGTCCCTCGTAAGCTCGCCGACCGAGCGGTCGTCCGGGCGCGCGCTCATCGCTCCCACCCGAGCAGGATGATCACCGAGTAGTAGCCGAGCTGTCTCATCCCGAACGGATACCCCGGCCGAAGCACTGGGGAAACAGACGTCGCCTACGGAGCCACCCACGGTGGCGCACGTCGGTCGGAGCGTCCGGCCAAGCGGTCGGGCCTGTCGGGTAAGTCGCAACCAGCATCACGCTCGGCCGAACGCAACGCTCCGACCGGGCTGGCTGCTCAACCCAACTCCACGGGATGGTGGCGCACCATTCGAGCGGTGTCAAGCCGGGGGTGCCGGAACGCCTTGACCGGTGCCGCCAAGTGGGTATCATCCGATCCGCTGGGTTGAGCAGACAGCCTGCCTGGCCGGAGTACGCGGCCGGGGTGTCGATCGTGGCTGCCGCTCTTGGCCCAAGGTCGATGCGTCCGTCCGTGGCCTCCCAAACACTGGGGAACGGCACTGGACGGGACGCTCGACATTCAAACCGCACCCGGAGTCGTCGTGATTCTGCTTCGCGGCGAGCACGACCTCTCGACTCAGCCGCGCCTTCGCGCGAGGATCGATGAGGCGCTCGCCGCCGGGATGAGCGTCGTGATCGACCTGAGCGAGGCGGAGTTCATCGACAGCACCGTCGTGGCGGCGATCCTCCACGGCCACAGGCGTGCCACCGACGGGGACGGCGGCCGCGGGCAGGGGCTCGCGGTCGTCGCCTCGCCCGGCGCCCAGTTCGTCGCCCGGATGCTGTCGCTCGTCCACATCGAGGACCACGTCGCGGTCCACCGCTCGCAAGACTCGGCGGTGGTGAGCCTCCAGCTCGTGGGCCCGGCGGTGGGTGCCGAGGCCTAGATCGATGCTTCGCTCGTCGCCATCAGGGTTCGAGCAACACGAGGACTCGCGCCTCCTGCGATGACAGCCCGCGAGACCTGGGCGTCCGTCCGCCGCGGCGGCTGAGGCGCGTACGGAGCGTGCCGTTCCGGTGGGCGTCCCGGTGGCCTGGATGTGGCCGTTCCGAGACGGGCAGATCCAGACCTCGGTCCACGCCGGAGGGATCGCGAGCGCCTCGATGCGGGCTCGCTCGTCCCTGTCGCGAATCGTGCGCCGTCCGGGCCGATGTACTGGAAGCCCCGTCCCCGCCTGCGCCGGGCGATCCCGGGCTCCTCGTCGCTGACATGGCGTAGCCCGGCGGTGCGCGCCGACCGTTCCGGCTCGGTGCCGGCGCCGCCATTCGCGTTCGCCCACGGTGCACCGATACCCGCGAGCGCGTCAGTGCTACCGCTGACAGTCGCTACGGGCCTGCGCCGACGTCGGCGCCGCAGGTGCCGCATGTGGTCCGGCCGAGGTGGTCATGCACCAGCCGGCGATGACCGCACAGGAGCCTGGCGACGAGGGTCATTGCCGGATCACCCCGCCGCCGCCGCGGCGTATGCGAACGGATGGGTGAACGCGTCCAGCGCACGGTGCCGCTCGACGGGCATCTCGAACGCGTGGTTCGCCTTCGTGTCGATCACGGCGACGACGACGCCGTCGTCCTCCGGCGCCCAGAGGAGGGCGACCTCGATGCCGTCGTTCTCGCGGAAGGCGATCTCGCGGTGCGACTCGGGGGTGATCCGGCTCATGGGCGGGAACATTCGCCCACGGCGAGCGCTCCGCCATCGGTGCGCACACCGAAATCGAGCTTACCGCCTCCCGAAGCTCGGTCGCGGAGAACCCGTAAGAGCACTGCCCGGGCAGCGCGGTCAGCCGCGCCGCCCGGGCACGTTGCTCAGCTCGGCGAGCCGTACACCTCGAGCTCGCTCATGTCCATGAAGTCGCAGCCGGAGAACGGCCCCGGGCACGACGCCCCGGGGATCTGGAAGACCTGCGGGTTGATCATGGTGAACCGGACGAACTTGACGCCCGCCGTCGTGCCGGCCGCCGGCGTGACCGTGTTCACCTTGCCGAGGTCGGCCGGCGTGAACGTGCCGGTGGCCGCGACCTTGTACGTCGTCCCGTCGGTCGACGTCTCGATCTTGAAGTCGCCGGTCGACGCGCTCGGCGAGTCGCCGCACGTGTTCGAGGGGTCGACGCCGAAGGTCGAGACGTCGAGTGCCACCGGGAGCTGCACGACGATGAACTTGGGCGTGTTCGCCGTCGGCTGGCCCGTTGGGCTCAGATCCGACGTCGAGCCCCAGCCCGCGCCCTGCGACTGGTCGATCGCGTTGATCGGGCCGCAGCCGAAGGCCGTGAAGTCCGGCCCGTTGAACGCCGTGACGGTGCCGCCCTTGAGCGCCGAGGCCCAGTCACGCACGAGCTGGAAGTTGTGCGTCGTTGCACCCGAGCTCGATGCGCTGATCGTCTGGGTGATCGCGATCCGGTCGTATCCGTTGGCGAACGCGACCACGTCGCGGTACGTGCCGACGAAGATGCCCGTGATCTCGAAGCGCCCCCTGCGCGTCGGTCGTGTCGGACAGGTCGGCGCCCGGGAAGCCCGAGGCGTGGCCGCCGAAGAAGACCGACGCGCCCGCGATCGGGTCGCCCGTCTGGACGTCGGAGACCTTGCCCCGGAACGTGCCCTTGGGCGTTCCCGGCCCCGGCGGCAGGTGCGTGTCCTCGATCGGGTGCGTGTCGTTGCCGTCGATCGATGCGGCGAAGTAGCCCATGCCGCGGTGGGCGAACACGTGCCAGATCGCGTCGTGCGCATCTGCCGCCGTTCACGACCTGGTCGGCCTGCAGGATGGCGTTTCGCATGTCGAGGTAGGACGGGTTGGCCGGGGAGAGCTCCATGGCCCGCGTGACCAGGTTCTCGGTCAGGCTCGAGCCGAGCTGCTTGCGGAGATCCCAGAGCGTCTCGCCCCAGATCTCGCCGTCGGCGTGCACCTCCGGCTGGCCGATGATCTTGCCGAAGTCGCCGTAGGTGTACCCGCCCGAGCCGACGTCCGGGGTGCCCGGGCACCGGGACGCGGGCGCGCCCACCGGGCAGTCCAGCGGCTGGGTGCGGATCAGGTTCGCGTTCTCGCTGACGTACCGGCCGACGAGGACGTCGCCGGCTCCCTGAGGATCGGGCTGGAAGCCGAGGTTGTTCAGGAAGTCCATCGCGTACCAGTCGCTCCAGGCCTCGCCCATGGCGCCGGGCTGCGGCCCGTTCAGCGTCGAGATGCCGTTGGCGTCGACGACGAGCCGGTTCGAGAGCCCGTGCGTGTACTCGTGGTAGACCACGTCGGCCTCGTCGCCGCCGTTGGACGCGAGGAACGGGTCGAGGTTGCCCGTGTTGGGCTGATGGAAGAGGTACATCTGCATGATCGGCGGCGTGCCGTCGGGCGGGGTCGACATGTTGGCGTTGTCGACGTGGCCGCCGTCGGGAAGCCCGCTGTCCAGGTTGGCGCCGTCGTCCGGCTGCGCCTGAACGGCGTCGTGCCCGAGCCCCTGGCCGGACGGGTTGTGCTGCTGGAAGTTGCCCGCCGCCGCGGTGAAGCCGATCGGCGCCGCGGTCAGGTGATCGTGGAAGTTGTTCACGTAGAAGAAGACCTGGGTGGCGTTCTGACGCCGGTTCGTGCGCCAGGAGTTCGCCTGGTCCGGGTTCCACGAGCACAGGAACTGGGGCACGCACGGCGGGCCGCCCGCGGGCGTCGCGAACGGCTGGAACGTGAAGTCCCAGCTGTGGTCGCTCGAGGCGCTGACCTCTTCGCTCGACTGCGGCGCGTTGTCGTCGTTCACGTCGGTGTAGACGTGCGTGTTATTGCCCTGGAGCCGGTGCTCGCGGAACGCGGGCAGCCAGCCGGGCGCCGTGAAGTCCACGGTGTGCTGGGTGCCGCCGAGCGGCGCGCCGGGCCAGTAGTCGAAGACCTTGCCGTTGGCGTCGTCGGTCAGGCTCTTTCGGAAGAGCACGCGGCCCGTCCGCGCGTCGATCACATGCAGGTAGGCCGTCGGCGACGACATCGTCACCGTCTGCCACGCCGAGCCTCGTGCCGCCGAGCGTCTGGAACAGCACGAGCTTCGCGCTGTCGAGCCGGGTCGAGCGGGCCACGCCGACGTCGGAGCGAGCGGCTGCCAGCGCCTCCGCGGCGGACAGCGACGGCGACGTCGAAACGTCGCCGAGGTCGCTCACGGGCGAGCCGGTGAGATTGATGAGGCGGCCGTCGCGGGCGACGCTCGCCTGGAGGCCGTTCCCGAAGAGCGGGATGCCGTGGAGCGTCTGCGCCCACCCGAGGTGGTGCGTGCCGGCCACGTCGACGTAGTCGCGCACGAGGCGCAGGCCGGCCATCGACCGCGCCGAGAGCTTGAACACCTTCGCATGGCCCTTGACGTACCCGAGGGCCACGTCCGCCGCAGGCGCCGTGCTCGGGCCTGTGAGGAAGCCGTCCAGCCGGCCGACCATGCGCGGCGTGCCGGTGAGCGGGTCGATCGAGATCGCGCCCTGAAGGCCGAGCTCGTGCCCGAGCTTCGTGACGGCGATGCTGGGCGACTCGGCGAGCGTCGTGGTGCGCTGGCGGAGGACCGCTCCGGACGCGCCCGCGGTGCGCACGTCGACGAACGCCTTGGCGGCGGGCCCGCCGCGGTGCGGTTTGGCAGTCGCACCTCCTGCGGCGCCTGACTGCACCGCCCCGCTGAGCACCACCAGGCCGATCAGCATCGCGAAGACGCGCATGCGACGACCCACGACGGACCGTGCGACCCCACCAGTCGAGCTCACGGTGACCTCCCCCGTTCTCGGACGACGGGCCGCAGTATCCATTAACGGTCCGTGAATCCGCAAGCGGAGCGGGGCGATCTACGGGATCGAGCGGCTGAGCCGCAGGAACGTCGGGCGAAAGCCGCGCCGAAGCCAGAACCGGGACGCGAGCAGGTTGGCGACCCGCCAGTCGATCGTCATGACCGAGTAGCCGGCCTCGTGCGCCCAGGCGTCCGCCGCCTGCATCAACGCGAGGCCGGCGCCGGTTCCGCGGACCGACGGCAGCGTCGCCGCCCATGCGAGATGGCAGCCCCCGGGCGGCCGGCAGAGGCCCACGACGGACGACGACATCTCGACGGGGCACACCAGGAAGCTCCCGACGACCCGGCCCTCGGCCTCGGCGACGAAGAGCCCGACGTCGGGGTTCGCGACCTCCTGCTCGATGTCGGCGCGGACCTCGTCGGGATCATCGGGGGTGAGTCTGAACGCGAACGTCGGCGCCCGGTCCTGCACCGCCGGGAGGGCGGGCTCCAGCTCGACGAGGGCGTCGACGTCGCGGGGCCCGGCCCGGCGCACTTCGGCAGGCCGGCGGGCGCCTGCGTCCACCTCGCGGGTGGCGTGGGCCTGCTGCTGGCCGAACGACAGCCGAAACCAGGCGTCGACGAGCCCCGCATCGGTCGCGGGGACGAGCGCGAAGTGCCGCGTGCGCCCCTCGTCGACCCACGCCTGCGCGACGGCGGCGTAGAGGTCGCGCACGTCCTCGGGCTCGGCGGCGGCGTGGCCCGCCGGCTCGACCCAGACGTTCGGCCCCCACACCGCCTCGTCGCGGGGGGCGCCGAGCAGGTAGCCCGCGAGCCGGCCGTCGCGGACGGCCGCCGCGCCGGACGTCCCGGCGGTGTGCCAGAGCGCCTCGATCTCAGCCCGGGCGGCCTCGGGCTCCTCGTACGCCGCCGGGAGCAGCGGCTCGGCCGCCCGGTGGCGGCGATGCCGGTCGGCGAGGAGGACGGCGGCCGCCGCAAGGTCCTCCTCGCCGAACGGCCTCACCTCGAGCGTCACTCCGGATCGATGCCGTTCCACGCCGGCGCGTGGACGGTGCGCGCCCCCGGCGTCCCGCCGAGGATGACCTTGCGCACGCGCACGTCGTTCGTCGTCGACGTCTCGTGGATCGCACCCAGCGGGTTGGCCCGCACCTCGATGTAGTACGTCCCGTTCTTGAGATCCGTGATGTCGAACGACTGGCCCGGGAGGAACTGGAAGTACGTGTCGCCCCATCCGGCCGGCAGCGTCTCGCGCGTCCAGATCGAGTTCGCATCGCCGCACTGCCCGGCGAGGCCGATCGAGAAGGGATCCCAGAGGGCGCCCGGGACGGTGAGGTCGATCGGGTCGGTCGGCGCGAGGCAGAAGCCCTCCTTCTGGCTTCGCACGACCTGCGACTTCGACGACGACAGGAGTGAGTAGCGCGCGAACTGGAGGAAGTGCCAGTGCTGGTGGCCGGGGCGGTTGTCGTACTCGAGCGTTCCCGCCTTCGCCCTGCCGACCGGCTTGCCGTTGCGGAAGAAGTACTGGAACGCGTCCATGATGTTCGTCCCGGGGCGCCGGAAGCCCTCGACGTCCATGGGGGCCGGGCCGGCGTCCCAGACCGTCGCGCCGAAGTCGAGGTAGTCGCGGCCGCCCTGGCGGTCGATCCCCATCCCGAAGGCTGGGAGCGGGATCAGGTCGGGCATCGTGGCAGGGTCGGGGGAGCTCGAGATCGCGACGTGCGGCAGCCGCGGAGGCGCCGTGCCGTGGTTGTGGTGGGTGAGCTCACCGCCGCAGGCGGGCGGACACGGCTGGCCGCGCTTCACATGGACGGTGACCGTCGCCGACGCGTCGGCCGCCGCCACGCCGAACATCTCGGCGTATCCGGGGCCCAGCGAGACGTTGACCGTGTACGTCCCGACGGGCAGCCGCACCGCCGGGGCTGCGCTGTCGAGGCCGACAGCCCAGCCCCGGTCGATCCCCCAGACCGAGCCGAGCGTGAATGCGTTGGTGCCGCAGAACTGCGGATACCGCGGCGTGAGCGGGCCGGAGCCGTCCACCCGCTGCCGGTTCCAGTCGTTCGGGCAGAAGGTCCGCGT
The DNA here is from genome assembly GCA_963821535.1 of uncultured Actinomycetes bacterium. Classification (GTDB taxonomy): domain Bacteria; phylum Actinomycetota; class Thermoleophilia; order Gaiellales; family JAICJC01; genus JAICJC01. The sequence continues at coordinate 135,675 of CAWGEC010000013.1, forward strand.
GCGCGACGCGATGACGCCCTGCGATGCGCTCGAGACCGTGAAGTTGACGAACCCCGCGATCCCGTCCCAGCCGCGCGCGACCGTCGCCGGGAGCGCGCGCCGCTGCCCGCCGATGACCTCGGTGACGCCGATCCCGCTGCGGTATCCGGGCCGCGCGACGTTGAGCTGGAAGTCGCCGCCCATCGACGCCAGATAGGCGCCGACCACGAGCTGCACCGGCCCGCGGCCGAACTTCTCGATCGTGACCTGCGACGACGCGGCGAACAGGCGCAGGTGAGGCGGCTTGGCCGACGCGGCGGCGGCGGATCCCGCCGGCATGAGGCAGACGACGGCGAGCGCCGAGGCGGCGAGGGCTGTCCGGAGGCGTGCCATGCGGGTCTCCCGGGTTGGTGACGGTCCCCTTTCGACGCCGATCATGCCACCGAAGTTCGGCCGGCCCCGCCGGTGGCCGGGTTTCCGCTCCCAAAGCCGCGTTTTGACCCCTCACGTGGACGGCGGTTCCGGTCGATAACGGGAGAGATGGCGCGGATGACCCCACATCAACGCCTCGAGCTGGCGCTCGGCATCCTGGCGGAGCTGCCGACGACGCTCGAGGTGCTCTCGGACGACGGTGGCTCGGTCACGATCGAGCTCAACGGGCATGACAGCGAGATGCTGCACGCCCTGGCTCAGCGAAGCCGGGTGCGCCTCGGCCTGGGCCTTCGGCTTCGCACACGCACCCCGGAGGGGCGCGGCTACGACGTCGACATGTCGGTGTCGGAGCTCTTCTTCCACGCGGCCGGCGTCGCGGCGATGCACCTCACGGTGGAGCGCGTGCGCCGCTTCAACGGCAACCGCGCAACGCCGCGGGCCCGCGTCGACGATCTCGCCTTCGTCGGCGTCCTGTACTCGAGCATGCCGCTCGACGAGCCGGAGTTCGACGTGCGAATGATGGACGTCAGCCCCGACGGGATGGCATTCATCACCGACCGCAGGCTCGCGATCGGCGATCTCCTCTCCGTGATGGCGACGATCGACCGCAAGCTGATCCGGATGCGCGCCCGCGTGCTGCACGTCGCAGACGCGCACTACGGCCGTCACCGGGTGGGCTGCGAGGTCACGTCGATCCAGGGCTCCGAGCGCGCCCAGCTGGCGCTCAAGGCTGCGCTCGAAGAGGCCGAGGGCTCCGCGCACCAGCGGGGCGGCCTCCCGATGGCATCCTGAGTCTCTAACCTCCCGCGGGTGTCGACGCATCCCACCGCGGTTGCCGGCTACGGCAGCGCGGCCGGCGCATACGAGCGCGGCCGGCCGACCTACCCGGACGAGGCCGTCGCCTACCTGGCCGCCGAGCTGGGCCTCGGCCCGGCGGCGCGCGTGCTCGACCTCGCCGCGGGAACCGGCAAGCTGACGCGGCTCCTGGCGGAGGGCGGCGCCGACGTGATCGCGGTCGAGCCGGTCGCGGCGATGCGCGCGGTGCTGGCCGAGACCGTGCCGGGCATCGCCGTGCACGAGGGTACGGCCGAGTCGATCCCGCTCCCCGACGGCTCCGTCGACGCCGTGACGGTCGCCCAGGCGTTCCACTGGTTCGACGCGGAGGCCGCCCTCGCGGAGATCCACCGCGTGCTCCGCCCGGGCGGCGGGCTCGGCCTCATCTGGAACATGATGGACGTGGGCGTCGAGTGGGTGGCGGTGCTGCAGGAGCTGGTCCGTGGAGCGCGCGGCTCGGTGCCCGCCTACGGGCCCTCGCCCTGGCGCGACGCGTTCGGGTCGAACCGGCTGTTCACTCCCCTCACGGAGCGGACGTTTGCGTTCGTCCACGAGCTGAGCGAGGACGGCCTCGTGGACAGGGTGACGTCGACGAGCTACGTCGCCGCGCTTCCGGACGCCGAGCGGCAACGCCTCGTCGGCCAGGTGCGCACCCTCGCCGCCGGGGTGCTGCGCCCCATCCGCCTGCCGTACCGCACCGACGTCTTCTGCTGCCGCCGGACGTAGACCGCGCCCCTCTGCGTACTACGCTGGTGAACGACATGCGCACGCCCACCGACGGCGAGCTCGTCGTCCGCGCCCGAGCCGGGTCCCGCGACGCCGCTGCGGAGCTCTTCACGCGCCACTGGCCGCGGGCCTGGCGGATGGCGCGGGCCGTGACGGGGCGGCGGGACATGGCCGACGACGTGGCCCAGGACGCCTTCGAGCGGGCGTTCGCGGCGCTGTCGCGGTTCGATGAGCGCCGCCCGTTCGAGCCGTGGCTGCACCGGATCGTCGTCAACCGCTCGCTCGATCTGCTGCGGAGCGAGCGGCGGCTGGTCGGGATCGAGGCGGTCGAGCGGATCGAGGGGGAGTGGCGCGACGCGGGGGCCGAGGACCGGGCCCTCCTCCAGGCGGTGTCGGGCCTCTCGCCGCAGCGGCGGGTCGTGATCGTGCTGCGCTACGGCCTCGGGCACACGCCGGCGGCGATCGCGGAGCTTCTCGGGCTGCCCGTGGGCACGATCCACTCCCGGCTGGCGCGCGGCCTCGAGGACCTGCGCGGGCTGGAGAAGGAGCACGATGTCGAGCGAGCTTGAACGGCAGCTCGAGCGGGCGCTCGGCGAGGCACCGGGGCCGGATCCGGGCGTCACGGATCGCGCCCTGCAGTCGGCGCTCGAGGCGCTGCCGTCGCCGGCCGACGCCCGCCGGATACGGCGCCGCCGGATCGTGCTGCTCCTGGCCGCATGCATCGCGGCGTTCGTCTCGGGCGGGGTCACGCTCGCGGCCACCGACGGCCGGCTGCCCGGCATCGGGCCGGCGCTCACCTCGGGCCGCCCGGCCGCCTCCGGCGCGCCGGCGCACCCCAATGCGCCGCTCGTCGCTCCCGGGGAGGTGATCTCGGCACTGATCGGAGATCACGGCCTCGTCGTCACCGCGCACCGGGCACGGACGTTCACCGACCACCACCTGACCGGGTTCGCGGCCAGTCCGGCCGCCCTGTATGCGATCGAGGCGCGCGCGGGCCACCTCCGCGCCGTGCAGGCGGCGACGGGGCGGGTGGCCTGGCGGTTCGGGGTCGGCGGGACGCCCACGAACCCCGTGTGGGCGCCGTTCCCGATCCGGGTCGTGTATCTGCTCCACGGCCGGGGCGGGCTCGAGGTGCACGACATCTGGGGCAACGGCACCCACGACTTCACGGTGCACGCCTCGGCGGCGCCCGTCGCCCCCTCGTGGCGGTGGGACTCGAAGGCGTTCGCCTTTGTCCGCGGCGACGGGGCAGTCGTGGTGCACGATGTGATCGGCGGGCGTGATGTCGCACTCCGCCCGGCGTGCGGGCTCCGCACCGCGGCGGCCGTTGCGTTCGCCCCGTCGGGCGGCCGGCTCGCGATCGCCGACCGGGACGGGCATCTGCGCGTGGTCGACACCACCGGTCACGCACCGGCGCTGTGCACGACGATCGCCCGCGGGCTGCCCTCGATCGGGTGGCTCGGAGGCACGCCAGCTCCTCGCCGGGGCAGGCAGCACCCTTTCGCGGATCGTGATCCACCGCGTCGGCACGGGATACGACGCGACCACCACGCCTGGCACGATCGCCGGCCTCGCAGCCTCGCCCGACGGCCGCCGGGTCGTGCTGGCACTCGATTCAGGCGGCCGGCAGCGCGTCGTAATCGCAACGACGCCCCGGTTCAGCGAGGAAGCCGGCCCGCTCCGCATCCTGCGCACGCTGGCGGATGGGCCCGTCGCCGGCCCCGGGCCTGTCCCGCTCAGCTGGCTCTGACTGAGGCCGGAACGACCTCAAGCGGGTCGAGAACCGCGCCGATGAACGTACTGCCATGACTGGTTTGCCGCCCCCTGCCGCCGATCAAGAAAATGCACCTCTGTGCGAGTCGGCGCGCCCTGGGCGCCTGCGCCGCCTGCGTGACGCCGTGCGGACCCTGGGCGGCCGTACGCCGCGCAGCCGCCGATCGAGTGAGCTGCGGCTCGCGCGGATCCTCGACCTCTTCGAGGAGCACGTCTACGCCGGGGAGATCACAGAGGACGGCCGCTACGTCCACCACGATTCGCCGATCGCCATCGCGAGCCTGATCGGCGGGCCGCTTCCGGAGGGCGTCGAGCAGGGAGCGTTCTGGGAGTCGCGGATCGCGCCCTCCGACTGGGCGCAGTACGAGGCGTTCAACCAGAGCCTCCTGCGCGGCGAGGACGCCGAGGCGACCTACCGGCTCGTCGGGCTCGACGGGGTCACACGCACGCTGCGAGATCGCGCCCGCCCGCGCCCGAAGGCCGACGGCGGCATGCTGGTCGAAGGCATCATCTCCGACATCACGGCCCGCGAGCAGGCCGCCGCCCGTCTCGCCGAGGCGAGCGACCGCTTCACCAGCCTCCTCGACGTCGTCGGCGCTCACGTGTACCTCGCGCTCGCCCTCCCGGACGGCACGCTTCAGGAGCTCTTCCAGGGCCCCGGAGGCGACCGTCTGCTCGGCGGCGCCGAGCCCGACCCGGACATGGTCAATTGGGACACGGCCGTGCATCCGGATGACCGCCGCGACTATGACGCGTTCAACCAGGCGCTGTGCCGGGGCGAGGACGGAGACGTCATGTACCGCCTGATCGGCGCCGACGGGATCACGCGCTGGGTGCAGGACCGCGCGGCCTGCCGCAGGCTCCCGGACGGCGCATTCGAGGTCAGCGGCATCGTGTCGGACGTGACGGAGCGGCGCCGCCTCGAGGACGACCTCAAGCGGAGCATGCGCGAGATGGAGAAGGCGCATCGCGAGCTCGAGCAGGCCCGGGCCGCGGCCGAGCTGCGGGCGAGCACCGACGAGCTGACGGCCACGTTCAACCGGCGCCGCTTCGCACAGATCGCCACCGCGTCGCTGGCGTCGACGGACGGCCGCTGCGCCCTCCTCCTGCTCGACGCCGACCACTTCAAGCAGATCAACGACGCCTACGGCCACACCGTCGGCGACGCGGTTCTCGTGCATCTGGCCCAGCGGCTCAGCGCCGGGCTGGACCCCGGCGACTGCCTGGCCCGCTGGGGCGGCGAAGAGTTCGCGGTGCTCCTGCACGATGTGGCGTCGGACGAGGAGCTCCTTCGGCGAGCCGAGCGCCTCCGCAACGCGGTCGGCCACAGCCCGATCGCACACGGAGACGTCCGCGTCGAGCTCACCATCTCGATCGGGTGTGCGCGCGCATCGGGCCACTCGCAGACGCTCGACGCGCTCCTGGACCTTGCCGACAGCTGCCTCTACGCGGCCAAGCACGAGGGCAGAGACCGCGTGTCGCTGCAGCCGAGCAGCAAGAGCGCCGGCGCTCCGACCGCGGAGCCCGAGGCGGTCGGGCTGGCCCGCGCCCTGGCGTTCGCGAGCAGCCTGCGGGAAGGCGTGCCCGAGGATCACGCCGAGCAGGTCGCACGCCTGGCGGTTCTCACAGCCGAGCACCTCGGGCTGCCCGCCCGCGCCGTCCAGCGGTGCCGGCTCGCCGGATGGCTGCACGATGTCGGGAAGCTGGCGATATCCGAGCAGATCCTGACCAAGCCGGGGCCGCTCGACGATGCCGAGTGGGCGCTCATGCGCACGCATCCCGCCGTAGGCGCGGCCGTCGTCAGCCGGGTGGCCGCCCTGCGGCCGGCCGCGCCGGCAGTCCGGCACCACCACGAGCGCTACAGCGGCGGCGGCTACCCCGACGACCTCGCCGGGCCGGCGATCCCCCTCGAGGCACGCATCATCGCCGCCGCAGACGCCTACGCCGCCATGACCGCGACCCGGCCCTACTCCGCTCCGAGGACGCCGCAGGAGGCCGCGGCGGAGCTCCGCCGGAGCGCCGGCTCGCACCTCGACCCCGCGGTGGTCGACGCGCTGCTCACGGTGCTCGGCCTGGCCGGCCAGGCCGAGCGCGACGCGGCCTGAAAGGGGCCGTTACCAGGTATACGCACCGCCCGCGTGACGCGTTCGCGGCGGTTTCGCCGGGAACCCCGGCCTCTGGCCGCATTCGAGATCACAGGAGCGTCGCGGAACCGTCCCGAGGACGGCGCGGGGGACCAGGTATCGCACCTACCGCCGTTGCGGTTCTAGGCGTGGAACGTGACGCCCTTGGTGAGGGCGACCAGGATCGAGGCCTTGAGCTTGGAGGCGTGCGTGCCGGCGTCCGTCCACCAGCCGGGGAGGACGTCGAACGCCATCTCGCCCCGCGCGACGTAGTCGTTGTTGACGTCGGTGATCTCGAGCTCGCCGCGGGCTGACGGCTCGAGGCCGTCGACGATCTCGAAGACGCGGGCGTCGTACATGTAGCAGCCGGTCACGGCGAGATCGCTCCGGGGCGCGGCCGGCTTCTCCTCGATGCTCGTGATCCGGTCGCCGTCGACGGTGGCGACGCCGAACCGGCGGGCGTCCTCGACCTGCTTCAGGAGGATGCGCGCCCCTTCGGACTGCCCGCGGAACGCCTCCACGTACGGCCGCAGGTCGTCCTGGTAGAGGTTGTCGCCGAGGATCGCGACGATGCGGTCAGCGCCGATGTGCGGCCGGGCCTGCGCGAGCGCGTCGGCGATCCCCGCCTCGCCCTCCTGGTGGGCGTACTCGATCGAGACGCCGAGGCCGCCGCCGTCGCCGAGCACCGCCTGCACCTGGTCGCCGTAGCGGCCGACGACCACCACCAGCTCAGTGACTCCCGCCCGCGCCAGCGTCCGCACCGGGAAGTGGATCATCGGCTCGTCGTAGAGGTCGAGCACGTGCTTGTTCGCGACCTGCGTCATCGGGCCCAGGCGCGTGCCGAGGCCGCCGGCCAGCACCACGCCCTTCACCGCTCACCGTCCAGGAATCGCGTCACGGAATCGCGCCAGTCTGCCAGAGGGACGCCCAGGCTGCGCGCCCGCTCCAGCGAGAGCACGCTGTTTCGGGGCCGTGGGGCCGGCGCCGCGAACTCCTCGCTCGTGATCCGCTCGACCGGATGGCCGACGACGACCTCGGCGAGGTCGGCCCACGTGCACGGCTCCCCGGCGCCCGTCACGTGCAGGATCCCCGAGTCGCCGCGGCCCGCGAGGAACGCGATCGCGCGGGCCAGGTCGCCGGCCCACGTCGGCCGGCCGCGCTGGTCGTCGACCACCCGCAGCGTCTTCCCCGCCCGCTCGGCGGCGAGGATCGAGCGGATGAAGTTCCGGCCCTCGCCGTAGACCCACGACGTGCGCACGACGAGGTTCCCCGGCCGCGCCAGGACGGCCCGCTCGCCGGCGAGCTTCGAGCGCCCGTAGGCGCCGAGCGGCCCGGTCGGGTCGTCCTCGGCGTATTCGCCCGCCGCCGACCCCGCGAAGACGTAGTCGGTCGAGAGGTGGATGACGCGTGCGCCGGCCGCCGCGGCGTTCGCGGCGCCGCCCGCGTTCACCGCCTCAGCGCGCTCGGGGTCGCGCTCGCACCCGTCGACGTCGGTCATCGCCGCCGTGTGGACGACGAGGTCGGCGCCCGCGAGCACCTCGGCGGCCGCGGCCGCGTCGGTCACGTCGAGCTCGGCCCGGGTGAGGAACGTCGCCTCGGGCAGGTGGGCGCGCAGGGCGAGGCCGACCTGGCCGCCCGCACCCGTTACGAGAACGCGGGGACGAGCTCCCAATCCAGCCCGGGGTTCTGGGCGTCGCGCTCGCTGACGACCGGCTCGCCCTCGATCCGCCACGGGATCGCAAGCGTCGGATCGTTCCACGCGACGCCGTGCTCGTCGCTCGGGTCGTACTCGCCGGTGACCCAGTAGATGACGTCGAGCTCGGTGAGGGCCAGGTAGCCGTGCGCCACGCCCGGCGGGATGAACACCGTGGTGGGCTCGGCCGCGTCGAGGACGAACGACTCGGTGGGCGGCGTCCCGCCCCGGCGGCGCAGGTCGGCGAGCCCCACCTGGGCCCGGCCCGCGGGGACGTACCACAGGTCGGCCTGGTGCTGGTGGTAGTGCAGGCCGCGAAGCACGCCCGCGGCCGAGTGCGAGTGGTTGCACTGCACGAACGTCTCGGGCATCGAGGCGGTGCGGAAGATCTCGCGAGAAGCGGCCGCGCAGGTCGCCGTAGACGTCGAGGGTGCGGATGCGGACGCCCTCGATCGCGCTCGGGGTCTCAGTCGGCATAGAGCTTCTCCGCGTCGGGGACGAGCGTCGACCACCACTCCTCGTTCTCGCGGTACCACTCCACCGTCTCGGCGATGGCCGCCTCGAGCGAGCGCGACGACCGCCAGCCCAGGCCCGCGATCCGGTCGGTCGCGACGGCGTAGCGGCGGTCGTGCTGGGGCCGGTCGTAGTGGCTCAGGTACACGCAGCCCTCGTCCTGCCCGGCCGCCCTGGCGACGGCCCGGGCGATCTCGATGTTGGGCACGCCCTCGGCCTGTGGGCCGACGTTGTACACCGCGCCCCGCTCGCCCCGCCCGGCCAGCAGGCGAAGGGCCGAGACGGCGTCGTCGACGAACATCCAGTCGCGCACCTGGGCGCCATCGCCCCACACCGGCAGGCGCTCGCCTCGCAGGGCCCGGGTCGCCCAGCGCGGTACGGCCTTCTCGGGGTGCTGCCACGGGCCGATGCAGTTCGTCGGCCGGGCGACAACGACGTCGACCCGGTCGGCGTAGGAGCGCGCCAGGTCGTCGGCGAGCGCCTTGGAGCGAGCGTACGCGCTGGTCGCAAGCCCCTCGCCCGGCAGCTTCTCCTCCTCGCGGAACGGATCGGCGGGACAGGGGCCGTACACCTCGTCGGTGGACATGTGCACCACCCGGCACGAGCCGAGGGCCGCGGCGGCGTCGAGCACCGCCCGGGTGCCGGCGACGTTGGCGTGGAAGAAGACCTCCGGGGCGTCCTCGCTCCGCGTGACGTGCGACTCGGCGGCGAAATGGACGACGAGCGACGGCCGCTCGGCCTGCACGAGCTCCCCGAGCTCGGGCGACGCAACGTCGACGCGCACGGTCTCGACGAGCTCCCCGGCACCGGCGATGCGGCGCTCGTCGCCCGCGTACGTGTCGAGATCGGCGTTCAGCACGGCCTCGCCGTCCGCCGCCAGCGCGCGCACGAACGCCGAGCCGATGAAGCCCAGGCCGCCCGTGACGAGCACCCGCCCGCTCACGGCTCCTCGATTCCGGCGCGGGCCTCGGGGTCGAGCGATGCCCGAGCGTGGGCCCGGAAGCGGCGCACGTCGTCGGCGTCGTATCCGGGCAGCACGACCGCCAGGCCGGCCCGGGCCACGAACATCGCCGCGGTCAGGCCCTGCACGAACCGCTCGGCGGCTGCGCCGTGGTGCTTCCTGGCGTAGAGGCCGCGGCTGCGCGCGTGCTGCACGATCCGCCGCTCGGGAACGGCCGCCGTCGACGAGCTCTCGTGGTGGACGAGGCCGGCGTACGGGAAGAACGCGATCTCCCAGCCCGCGTCGCGCATCCCGCGGCACAGGTCGACGTCCTCGAGGTACATGTAGAACCGCTCGTCGAGCCCGCCCGCGTCACGGAACGCCGCCGTCCGCACCATCATCGCCGCCCCGTGGATCCAGTCGACGCGGCGGATGCGCTCGCCGCGAGACATGTCCCACGCCGCCCGCTGGAGCGTCAGCACCGTCAGCGCGACCCGCGCCGGCGTCGGGAAGCGAAACGCCGAGGGCTGCACCCGGCCGTCGGGATACCGCAGCCGCGGGCCGGCCGCACCCACGGCCGGGTTCTGGTCGAGGAACCACTTCAGGCGGTCGATCGCCTCGGGATCGAGCACGGTGTCGTCGTTCAGGATGAGGGCGTAGCGGCCCTCGGCCCGCGCCAGCACGGCGTTGTGGTTCGCGCCGAACCCGCGCCGGACGTCGTTTCGGATGAGCTCTGATGCCGTCGGGCACCGCCGGCGGCTCCGGCGACGCGTTGTCGACCACGATGGTCTCGAGCGTCGTCGTCCGCGCGGCGGCCGGGAGGGACGCCAGGCAGGCATCCAGGAGACGGCCGTCGCCGCCGGCGACGATCGAGACGGTGACGTCGGGCACGGCGAGAGGATATCGGCGCGTGTGAGACACTGGCCACATGGCCGACTGCCTGTTCTGCCGGATCGTCGCGGGCGAGCTGCCGTCCGCACGGGTTCACGAGGACGACCGGGTGATCGCGATCATGGACATCTTCCCGGCGACGCGCGGCCACGCGCTCGTGATCCCGCGCGCCCATGCCGGCGACATCCGCGACGTCGCCGACGATGACCTGGCCGCCGCCGCGCGGGTCGCTCAGCGCCTGGCCGGCCGGGCGTACGAGCGGCTGGGGGCCGACGGCGTCACCGTGATGCAGTCCAACGGCGCCGCGGCCTGGCAGACCGTCCTTCACTACCACGTGCACGTCATCCCGCGCTACAAGGACGACCCGCTCGAGCTCCCGTGGACGCCCGGCGGTGAGCCCGCGACGGGCGCCGCCCTTAGAGCGGCCGCCGAGGCGTATCTCTAATGGATCCAAGGATCTGCGAAGCGGATCCGGAGATCGGCTAGCCTGCGAGGCAGAAGGGAGGCGGCGGTAGAGTCCGAAGTCCGCTTCCGACGATCACCCCTCGCGAGGACATGACGATGCCGGACGACTTTTTGGGACTACCGATGCGCCCGGCCAAGCCGCGGGAGCGCGGCTGGACGCACGTGATCGACAAGGGCCTCTCGCTGGCCGATGCGGAGGGCCTGATCGAGACCGCGGGCGACTTCGTCGACGTCGTCAAGCTCGGCTGGGGGACGGCCACGATCACGCGCACGCTGGGCGAGAAGGTGCGCCTCTACCAATCGGCGGGCATCCCGGTGATGTGCGGCGGCACCCTGCTCGAGGCGGCGATCGCCCGCGGCCGGGTGGCGGAGTTCCGCAGGTTCGTCTCGAGCCACGGCTTCACCCACGTCGAGGTGTCCGACGGCACGCTCCAGGTCGAGCGCAGCTCGAAGCTCGAGCTGATCGGCGCGCTGTCCGAGGAGTTCGTCGTCCTGAGCGAGGTCGGCTCGAAGGACGCCGAGTGCGTGTTCGCGCCCTACCAGTGGGTCGCGTGGATCAAGGAGGAGCTCGACGCCGGCGCGATCAAGGTGATCTGCGAGGGCCGCGAGGCCGGCACGGCGGGCATCTACCGGGGCGACGGCGAGGTGCGGCGCGGCCTCATCGACGAGATCGCCCACGAGATCGACGTCGACCGCCTGATCTTCGAGACGCCGCAGGTCGAGCAGCAGGCGTGGTTCATCGCCCGGTTTGGGGCCGACGTGAACGTGGGCAACATCCCGCCCGAAGAGGTGATCCCGCTCGAGACCCTGCGCCTCGGCCTGCGCTCGCACACCATGCCCCAGCTGCTCCTCAAGGACCTCGAGAAGACCGACGCGCCGAGCCGGACGTGAGCGCCACCGCGCCCCCACTGAGCACCGCCGAGGTCGACCGCCTCGCCGACCGCTTCGAGAGCCGGACCGCCGAGCACGTGCTCGCCTGGGCCGCCGAGCGGTTCGGGGAGCGGGCCGTGCTCACCTGCTCCTGGCAGAAGCAGAGCTCCGTGCTCGTCCACATGGTGGCGCAGGTCGCGCCGGGCATGCGGGTCGTGGAGCTCGACACCGGCGTCCTCTTCCCCGAGACGTACGAGACGCGCGAGAAGCTGATTGCGCGCTATCCGGTCCAGTTCGAGCGGATCCTGCCCGAGCTCACGCTCGAGGAGCAGGCCGCAAAGCACGGCGAGCGCCTGTGGGAGCGGAATCCGGATGCCTGCTGCGGCATCCGCAAGGTCGCGCCGCTGAAGCTCGTGCTCGATGATTCGGATGCCTGGATCACGGGAATTCGGCGGGAGCAGTCGACAACGCGCGAAAGTGCACGCAAAATCGAGCTGGACGAACGCCGCGGCGTCGTGAAGATCCAGCCGCTGGCCGACTGGACGAGTCGCGACGTTTGGCGCTACATCTGGAGGCACGGAATCCCGTACAACCTGCTGCACGACCACGGATACCCGTCCATCGGGTGCGTCCCGTGCACGACGCCCGTCGACGGCACCGTCCCCGACGAGCGCGCCGGCAGGTGGCGCGGCACCGGCAAGGTCGAGTGCGGCCTCCACGGCAACTAGGCCGCTAGTACTTCACCAGGGCACAAATCGAGAAAGGAACGATTCCGCGTGCAAAACGACACCACCGGCTTCACCCTCTGGTTCACGGGCCTGTCCGGCGCAGGCAAGAGCACCATCGCCCAGATCATCGGGCCCGAGATCGAGCGTCGGGGCATCCTCGTTGACCATCTGGACGGCGATGTCGTGCGCACCCACCTGTCGAAGGGGCTCGGCTTCTCGCGGGAGGACCGCGACGCCAACATCCTTCGCATCGGCTTCGTCTCGAAGCTCCTGACGCGGCACGGCGCGGCCGTCATCGTGGCGGCGATCAGCCCGTACGCGGAGACGCGCGACCTGGTCCGTGAGATGGTCGACGACGTCGGCCGCTTCGTCGAGGTCTACGTGGCCACGTCCCTCGAGGAGTGCGCGCGCCGCGACGTGAAGGGCCTCTACGCCAAGGCGTTCGCGGGCGAGATCAAGGAGTTCACCGGCGTGAGCGACCCGTACGAGGCGCCCAACCACGCCGAGATCGTCGTCGAGACCGAGGCGCCGTTCGCCCGAGGACTCGGCGCAGTTCGTGCTCGAAGAGCTCGAGAGGCTGGGGCTCATCCCCCCGGTCCTTGAGGAGGCCGTCGCGTGACGGAGTCCTCCACCGCGCTTCGCAAGAACACCGGCGTGATCGCCCCGCACGGGGGCGCGCTGGTGAGCCGGATCGTGATGGGCGACGAAGCGGCAACGCTCGCGTCCGAGGCCCAGGGCCTTCCCACGCTGCGGCTGACCGAGAAGCAGACCGCCGACCTCGACATGATCGCCTCGGGCGCGCTCTCGCCGCTCACGGGGTTCATGGGCCAGGCCGACTACGACCGGGTCATCGACGAGATGCACCTCGAGTCGGGCCTGCCGTGGGCGATCCCCGTGACGCTGTCGGCGCCCGAGAGCCCGACGTCCGACCGGCTCGCGCTCGAGGGGCACGACGGCGACCTGCTCGCGGTGATCGACGTCGCCGAGGTGTACCGGGCCGATCGTGAGCGGGAGGCGGCCAAGGTCTTCCGCACCACCGAGGAGGCCCATCCCGGCGTCGCCCAGATCTACGCCGAGGGTGCGACCCTCGTCGGGGGGCCGATCACCGTGTTCAAGCGGCCCGAGCCGGCATTCCCCAAGCTCCACATCGACCCGGCCGACACGCGCGCCGCGTTCGCCGAGCGGGGATGGAGCCGCGTTGTGGGCTTCCAGACGCGAAACCCGGTCCACCGCGCACACGAGTACATCCAGAAGTGCGCGCTCGAGACCGTCGACGGCCTGCTGCTCCACCCGCTCGTCGGCAAGACCAAGGGCGACGACGTACCCGCCGAGGTGCGCGTGCGCTGCTACGAGGTGCTGCTCGAGAAGTACTACCCCGCCGACCGCACGATGCTCTCGGCGTTCCCGGCCGCCATGCGCTACGCCGGGCCGCGCGAGGCCGTGTGGCACGCGATCTGCCGCAAGAACTACGGCTGCTCCCACTTCATCGTGGGCCGCGACCACGCGGGCGTCGGGTCGTACTACGGCACGTACGACGCGCACCTGATCTTCGACGAGTTCGAGGCACACGAGCTCGACATCGAGCCGATGTTCTTCGACCACACGTTCTTCTGCCGCACCTGCGGGAACATGGGCTCGGCGAAGACCTGCCCGCACCCCGGCGACGACCACGTCCACCTCTCGGGGACGAAGGTGCGCGAGATGCTCGGCCGCGGCGAGGTGCCGCCGGTCGAGTTCAGCCGCCCGGAGGTCGCGCAGGTGCTGATCGAGGCCTACCGGGGCTCGTAGATATCCGAGTGCCGGCGGCCCTCCGCCGGCACTTGTATTCCCCACTAGTTCCCTTAGACTGGTTGGGAACCTGTGGGCGTCGAGCTGATCATCGCGGGACTCGTGGTCGGCATCCTGGTCGGAGCGACCGGGATGGGCGCCGGCTCGCTCATGGCGCCGCTTCTCATCACGGTCTTCAACGTGCCGGCGCTGTCGGTGGTCGGCACCGACCTCCTCTACTCGGGCGCCAGCAAGGCGGTCGGGGCGTGGCGGCACCGGACGCTCGACACCGTCAACACCCAGCTCGCCTGGTGGATGGCCTCCGGATCGATCCCCGCCAGCCTTGTGGGGATCGCCGTCCTTCACCGGCTCGCCGTCTCGGAGGGCGCGACGATCCAGAACGACGTCCGCTACGGGATCGGCGTGGCGCTCCTGGCCGTGGCGGCGGCCGTCGCCGTCCGGACGTTCGTCACGGTGCGCGGCCTGTGGGACGCCCGTGCGCTGCCCGCTGACGGCGACCTCACGAGGCGGCACCGCATCATCGCCGTCACGATCGGCGTCGTCTTCGGCTTCGTGTTCGGCCTGACATCGGTCGGCGCGGGCGCGTTCTTCGGCATGGCCCTCATCCTGCTCTTCCCGCTGTCGGCCCGGCGCGTGGTCGGCACCGACCTCTACCACGGCGCGCTCGTGACCATCCCGGCCGCGGTGGCCTCGTACTTCCTCCTGCCCCACCTCGAGCTCCTGAACGTCTTCTACCTGATGCTCGGGTCGACGCCGGGGATCCTGATCGGCTCGCAGATCGCCGCCACCGTCCCCGAGCGGGCGCTGCGGGGCTCGCTGGCGACTGTCCTCGCCGTGTCGGCGCTCAAGACGCTCGGCGCGTTCTAGAGCCGTGCAGGGCCGTTGAAGGCTCGGTACTTGCATTGTCCAGTATTTCAGTTATATTTGTCGAGATAGTTGGGTATACCGGCAGGGAGTGGGAGGCACGATGGATCCAGGACTGGTAGCGGCAGGGCTCGGTGTGGGAATCCTTGTGGGCCTGACGGGCATGGGCGCGGGCTCGCTCATGACCCCGATTCTGATCACGATGTTCGGCATCCCCGCCAGCACGGCGGTCGGAACGGACCTCGTGTACGCGGCGATCACCAAGGGGTTCGGCGCCGCCCGCCACCACCAGCTCAAGAACGTGAACAAGGAGCTTGCGCTCTGGATGGCGACCGGCTCCGTGCCCGCCGCGTTCCTGGGCACGTTCATGCTGTACAACGTCTTCGGGAACATCAACGCGTGGCTCCCCGACGTCATCGGCTTCACACTCGTCCTCGTCGGGATCGCCGTCGCGATCCGCACGTTCGTCACGATCCGCGGCCTCTGGGACGCCTCCAAGCTGCCCACGGACGGCCCGCTCACGACGCGCCACAAGACCTACGCGGTGATCATCGGCGTGGTCTTCGGATTCATCCTCGGGCTGACGTCGGTCGGTTCGGGCGTGTTCTTCGGCATGACCCTCGTGACGCTCTTCCCGCTCTCGGCCCGCCGGGTCGTCGGCACCGACCTGCTCCACGCATTCCTCGTGACGATGGCGGCCGGCCTCGGCACCATCCTCTTCGGCGTCCCGAACTACGCGTACGTGGCCACGATCCTCGTGGGCTCGATCCCGGGCATCCTGATCGGCTCCCACTTCACGCACCGCCTGCCCGAGCGGGCGCTGCGCGGCTCCATCGCCGGCGTGCTCGCGCTCTCCGGCATGAAGCTCCTGGGCGCCTTCTAGAACCACACGGCTCTCCATGGGCGGCGACCTACAATCGCCGCCCATGGCCAGCCCCCGAATCGCCACCGTGCTCGTCGGCGTGCTCATCGCCGCCTCAGCCGTGGCGTTTCTGCGCGCCGAGCATCTGAAGCTCGAACGCTCGCCGGTCGCCAAGCCGTCGATCCAGAAGTTCTTCTCGGCGACCTGCCTGGCCGGCACGCGCCACTGCAGCCCGTCTCACCGCGCCGCGCTCTCCTTCGCCATCCGCCGCCCGGCCACCGTCGCGCTGGCGATCGTGGACGGCGACGGCAACGTCGTGCGCACGCTGAGCGGCCCGGTCGCGCACCCCAAGGGCCTCATCCGCACCTCGTGGGACGGGCGCACCGCCTCGGGCCGGCTGGCCCCCGACGGCGACTACCACCTGCGCGTCGAGCTGCGTTCGCTCGACCGCACGATCACCATCCCGAACCCCGTGGTGCTCGACGACACGCCGCCGGTCATCACCGTCAGAAGCCCGGCCGGCGCCACGCCCGTGCGCTACCGGGTGAGCGAGCGCGCGCGGGTCTGGGGGGTGGCGCGAGTGGCGAACTACACGGGCGCGGGGGACGCGCCGCGGGCGTCCTTCCGGGGCCGAAACGGGGTCGTCAATTTCACGTCCCGGCACGAAGATCCCGCCGGGAACGCCCATCGATCTGGTCCTCGTCGCGCTCGACCCGGCGGGCAACTCGTCGACCATCGTTCCGCTGACGGGCTTGCGCATGCCCGCGCAGTGAAAGAGAATCCCGCGAGATGAGGGAGGGGGCTTCCCTGAACACGGTCGTCTGGGTCTCCGCTGCGCTTCGCGCCGACCATGTGGGGTGCTACGGCGCACGCCGTGTCCGCACGCCGACGATCGACGCGCTCGCCGCCGGCGGCGTGCGCTTCGACCAGTGCATCGCGGCCGCCCCGCGGACGTCGCTGGCGGCGACGTCGATCGCCACCGGCCGCTATCCGCACCGCCACGGCGTGCTCGATTGGGGCAGCGACCCGGCACCGGGAACCGAGACGGTGCAGGGCCGGTTCGCGCGCGACGGCTACGAGGTGGCCTCGTTCGTCTTCGACGAGGGATTCCTCTTCCGCAACATGCCCGACGCGATGGTCAGAGGCCGCAGCGACTCGATCGACCCGATCCTGGGGTGGCTGCACGCCAACGCCGGCGGCCCGTTCCATCTGTTCGTCCACTCCTGGGCCACGCATGTGCCGTACAGCGCGCCGCACCGGGCGCGGACGGACTGGAGGGAGGGGAAGCGCCGCGCGATCGAGCGCATCCAGTCCGACCGGGCCGGAGCGCTCGAGCAGTCGCACGAGGCCTACCGGCGCGCAGTGGAGTATCAGTCCGAGCACAACATCGCCGCCGTCCTCGAGACGCTCGACGAGCTCGGCGTTCGCGACTCGACGGCCGTCGTCATCACGGCCGACCACGGCGAGTCGTGGGGCGAGCGCTTCGACGACAAGTCCGAGGTGCGGGGCGTGTACCACATGCACGGGGCCGGGCTCTGGGACGAGGTCCTCCAGGTGCCGCTGGTCCTCGCGGCGCCGGAGCTCTCGCCGGCGGTCGTGCCGTGGCAGGTGCGGACGGTCGACATCGCGCCGACCCTCCTCGACATGGCGGGCGTGGCCCCGCTCGCGGCAGTCGACGGCGAGTCCCTCCTGCCGCTCGTCGAGGGGCATGAGAGCGGCGACCGGACCGCGCTCGCCATGACGAGCGATCTCGGCAACCTGAGCCAGATGGCCGTGCGGAAGCCGCCCTGGAAGGTCGTCCGGTGGGTGCCCTCCGACGATGAGGAGGCCTACCGGCTCGATCTCGACCCGCGCGAGCAGACCGACGTCCGGGCGCAGGTGCCGAAGCGGTTGCGGACGATCCTCGACGAGGAGCTCGCCGGCCTGCGCCGCGACGTCGTCATGTCGGTCGAGGAGGAGGCCGCGGTCGCCCGGCGGCTGGAGGACCTGGGCTACCTGTGAGGTACGCCGAGGGCGACCGGCTCGCTCCGGCCGAGTACCGGGCGCTGCGCGCCGCTGCCGGGATGGTCCGACCCCGACGTCGACGACGCCGCCCTCGAGCGCACGCTCGCGGCGACGTGGAACGTCACGGCCCGGCAGGACGACGGCGGGCTCCTCGGTATGGGGCGCGTCCAGGACGACGGCCTCTACGCGTCGATCTGGGACATGATCGTGCTACCCGAGCACCGCGGCCAGGGGATCGGCGGCGGGATGTTCGAGCGCATGCTCGCGCACTGCCATGGGCGCTCGCTGGTCACGCTGGTCGCGACGCCGCTCGGCGCGCCGATCTACCGCGCGGCCGGGTTCAGCGAGGAGAGCAGGGCTCGATCGCCCTGTTCCTGCGCGACGTGCAATAGGGGGTCAGGCACGCAATTGCGTGCCTGACCCGAATCGTCCCACCATGGGATGGGGGTCGGCGACGTGGCCGTCGCGCACGCGGACGCCCTCGGCCCGCAGGCGCTCCGCGTGCTCCGTCTCGTGGCCGGGAACGAGCCGGCCGGCGACCGTCACCACCCGGTGCCACGGAAGGCCCTCGCTGCGCGCCATGACGGCCCCGACGGCGCGCGCGGCGCCGGGCCTTCCGGCCTGCTCCGCCACCGCCGAGTAGGCCGCGACCGCGCCGGCCGGAATCGAGCGCACCACCTCTTCGACGCGCGCCTCGAACTCCGAGCCCGACGCGATGATCCGGAACCCGACCGGTGCCTGCACCGCTCCACCCTAGGCGATTGACCCCCGATTCCCGCGCGTCTGGACGCACGGCCGTGCACGGTGTGCAAGCGTGACGGGGCTGCGGCTGCGAACCGTCGCATCGCCGCGTCCTCGGTCGCGCCGATATTTCCTCAATATCGACGCTCCCTGCGTCCTTGCGACTGCTTGGTTCTCGCCGCCCAGAACGTCCCGGGAATCGGGGGTCAACCACCTAGACTTTCCTGCCATGCGACCCTTGCGGCTCGACTGGCTCCTGCTTGCGACGCTCGTCGTGCCGACCTGGGAGAAGATCCGGTGGGAGACGTCGGCCGCCAGCCTGACGATCACCAACCTCATCGCGTCGGCGTTCATCGGGGTGTTCCTCGCCGACCGGCTCGCGCGCCGCGACCCCAGGCTCCCCTCCGCGTCGATCGCCCTCCTCGGGTTCATGCTGGCATTCGGTGCCGTCTACCTGGCCGGGTACTTCGACCTGCGCGATCACGATGCGCTCACGTTCTGGGTGAAGGGCATCGTCACCTGGTCGGTGCACTTCGCCTTCCTGGTGTGCGCCTGCGCGCACGTCGTCCGCCGCGGGCAGGCGCTCTTCATGCGCTGTGTGTGGGCGTTCATCGCCGGGATGATCGTCAACTGCGTCTACGGGCTCCTGCAGCTGGTGCTCCAGGTGGGCGGCGGCGTCAACCTCGACACGCTCGTGGTCCGCCCGCTGACCGCCGGACAGGGGAAGCAGGGCGGAATCGGCGTGTTCGGCCAGGTCGGAGGCGAGAAGACCGTCTACCGGATCAACGCGCTCACGGGCGACCCGAACCACCTCGGCGTGATGCTGTGCGTGCCGATCTTCATCCTGCTCGCCTGGTACCTGAACGACCCGCGCCGGCGCAGATGGGCCGCGGCGACGCTCGTCCTCATGTTCGTCGTGCAGACGCTCACCCTGTCGCGGTCGGCGGCCCTGGGCGATGTCGTCGGCCTCGCGGTGATCCTGCCCGGCCTGCGCGGCCACCTGCCCTCCGGCCGCCGGCTCGGCATCGGCGCAGCGGTCGTCGCGATGGCCGCGGCCGTGGTGTACGCGTCGTCGACCTTCGTCCAGACGGTCATCTCGGCCCGCACGCAGCTCTCCGGGAGCGGCGTCCTCACCCACCTCCAGTTCTACCAGCTCGTCCCGCCCGCCCTCGATCCCAACCCGCTCTTCGGGATGGGGTTCAACACGTTCGCCGTCTTCTACGAGTTCCTGACCGGGCGCACCGACTACGGCCCGCACAGCGTATGGGTCGCGATCCTGGTGGAAACCGGCCTCGTCGGGTTCGCGATCTACCTCGTCTACTTCGCATGGCTCGTGGCCAACGCGTTCCGCATCCGGCTGGCAGCCGACCCGGACATCTCACGGATCGGCTGGGGGATCGTGGCCGGGCTCGCCGGCACCGCCGCGGCGAACCTCTTCTACCTCACGATGACGCTCGAGTACTTCTTCGTCGTCGCGCTCCTGGCGGTCGCCGGCGCCGCGCTCTTCGCGCCGGAGCCCGCCCCGGCGGCGCGAATGGCGTCCGTAGGATCCCCCGCGTGACGCTTGCGCTCGAGATCGTCTTCTGGGCCAGCCTGGCCGCCCTCGTCTGGACCCACGTCGGCTATCCGCTGGCCGTCGACGCGCTGGCGCGCCTGCGGCCCCGGCCGCCGCGGCGGGCGGCGATCCTGCCTGCCGTGTCGCTGGTCGTCCCGGCCCACAACGAGGAGGACGTGATCGAGCGCAAGCTCGAGAACGTGCTCGCCCTCGACTACCCGAACGACCGGCTCGAGGTGGTCGTGGCCTCGGACGACTCGAGCGACGCCACCCACGAGATCGTCGCGCGCTTCGAGCCGCGCGGCGTGCGCCTGATCCACTGCGAACGCGGCGGCAAGGTCGCCGCTCAGGACCGGGCGGTGCGCGAGACGGCCGGTGAGATCGTCGCCTTCGGCGATGCGAACGTGGAGTGGGATGACGACGCGCTGCGCGAGCTGGTGGCGCCGTTCGCCGACCCTGCCGTCGGAATGACCTGCGGCCAGGTGCGGCTCCTGAACCCGGCCGGCGGGACGAACCAGGAGGGGGTCTACTGGCGCTACGAGATGTGGCTTCGCGGACGCGAGTCGCTCGTCCACTCGATGACCGGCTCCAACGGGGCGATCTATGCCGTGCGCCGGGAGGCCTACCGCGAGGTCGACCCCCGGTTCGGCCACGACCTGAGCTTCCCCTACCTCATGGTGCAGAACGGCTACCGGGCCGTGTACGAGCCGCGGGCCCGGGCCACCGAGAACATGACGACCGACATCGAGGACGAGTTCCGGCGCAAGGTGCGGATGTTCGAGCATGCGTGGCTCATGCTCTTCCGCGGCCGGATGTTCCGGCTGCGGGTGGGCCCCGTCTACTGGGTGGAGCTCGTCTCGCACCGCCTCCTGCGGTACTGGAGCGGGCCGCTGCACGTCGTCCTCTTGGCGGCGAGCGCGCTCCTCGCGGGGACGGCGACGGTCTACGCGGTCGCGCTCGGCGTGCAGCTCGCGGGCCTGGCGCTGGTGGGCGTCTCGATCCTCGCCAGGGGCCGGATCCGCCCCCTGCGCATCCTGCACTACTACCTGCTGGTGACGCTCGCGACGGTCATCGCGCTCGCCGGCTACCTGCGCCACGGAGTGCCGGCGACCTGGGACAAGGCGGCCGGGACGAGGCTGTGACGTTCTACGAGCGCCGTGGAAAGCGCGTCCTGGACGTCGCCGGCGGGGCCGTGCTCGGCGTCGCGGGAGCCCCGCTGATGGCGGCCGCCGCCGCGGTTCTGTGGCGTTCGCAGGGCCGGCCGATCCTCTTCCACCAGACGCGGGTCGGCCGCGGCGGCCGGGAGTTCACGATCGTCAAGTTCCGGACGATGGTGCCGGGCGCCGCATCCCACGGAGCGGGCATGTGGTTCGAGCCCGACGACCCCCGGGTGACGCCGGTCGGGCGCTGGCTGCGGGCGACGTCGATCGACGAGCTGCCCCAGGTCTGGAACGTCCTGCGCGGCGACATGTCGCTCGTCGGGCCACGTCCGAAGCCGCCCGAGATCATCGACCGCTACATGAGCCGCTACGGCGAGACGCTCCGCGTGCGGCCCGGCCTCACCTGCCTGGCGGCCGTCGAGGGCCGAAACACGCTGCGCCGCTCGCAGATGATCGACGCCGACCAGCGCTACGCGAGGAAGGTCACGTTCCGCACCGACCTCGGGATCCTGCTGCGCACGGTGAGCGTGGTCATCCTCCGCCGCGGCTACCACGCCGTGGACGAGAGCGAGGACTACGTCGAGGACGTGGCCGCCGACGAGGTGGCGGGCTGACCGGCTGGCTCGACGCCGCCGGCTACGAGCGGGCCTGGGAGGCCTCCGGCGATCGCGACCCGTACTTCCATCCCCGCTACCTGGAGGCGGCGGCGCTGCTCGACGACGCGGCGCCCGCCGCGTTCGCCCACGGCGGCGTCCTGCACGCGTTTCTGGTGCGGCCGCTGCCGAACGGGGCGTGCGACCTGACGACGCCGTACGGGTACGGCGGCCCCCAGGGGAGCGGGAGCGGCTGGCGCGAGCCGTTCCGCGCCGCGTGTGCGGAACGCCGGGTCGTGAGCGAGTTCGTCCGCTTCCACCCGCTGCGGGCAAACCACGAGGACGCGGGCGACATCTCAGTGCGGCACGTGCAGGACACCGTCACGGTCGACGTGGCCCAGGACGACGACGGGCTGATGGCGCAGATGGCCTCCGCGGGCCGGACGGCCGTCCGCAAGGCCGCCAAGGCGGGCGTCGAGCCGCGCCCCGTCCGCGACCTGGCCCGGTTCCGGGACATGTACGTCGAGACGATGCGCCGGGTCGGCGCGGCCGAGCGCTACCTCTTCTCGCCCGAGTTCTTCGAGCGGCTGGAGCGCATGGGCGACGGCGTCGTCATGCTCGACGCCGGCTGCGCGGCGGGCCTCTTCCTCGCCGGCGGCGGCGCGATGCACTACTTCCTCTCGGCCTCGACCGACGAGGGACGGGCGCTGGCGGCGACCAATGCCGTCCTCTTCGCGGCGATGCGCCACGCCCGGGAGGCGGGGCTCGCGACGCTCCACCTCGGCGGCGGGCTGGTCGACGGCGACAGCCTCCAGCGGTTCAAGCAGTCGATGGGCGCCGGCCGGGCGCCGTTCTTCGTCGGCTCGGCGATCCACGACGCGGACGCGTACGAGGAGCTGTGCGCCGCGGCGGGCGGCAGTCGACGGCGAGCGGTTCCCCGCCTACCGGCGCTGAAGCCGGCGGCGGATCACGTGCGGCACCTCGCGGCCGCGCTCCTGCCACACGTGAAGGCGGGCGAAGTTCCAGACCTTGATCGTCCAGTTGTGGGCCGCGTAGGCCGCCGCCGGAATCGCGGGAGGCGGGCCGGCGTCGGGCACGTCGTAGCCGTGTCTGCGAAGCGCCTCCGACGCGCCGGCGGCGAACACGGCCTGCTGCGAGCGCGTCATCCCCGTGCGCCACTTGCCCACCGAGCGGGTGCCGATCCCCGCGTAGAGCTCGGTGAACCACCCCTCCTGCCCGGCGGCGAGCCTGCCGGCCGCGGCGTCCTCGATCGCGAGCATCCGCGGCTCGTAGGCGATCTCGCAGAACTCGCACACCCGCCGCACGACGAGCTCGGGGCCCGAGACCAGGTCCTCGTAGCGGATGGTGAGGACGTCCTCGCCGTAGCGAGCCGAAGCGGTGTCGCCGGCATCGACGGCCGCCCGCCACTGGCGCGCGGCGGCCCAGACGTTCCCGGGGCCGAACGGCACCCGCAGGAGCGAGAGCGCGACATCGCGCCCGTCCCGGACGAGGTTCACGATCCGAGCTTCCGGGAACACGCGCTTCACCCGGTCGAGCTCGCCGACGTAGTACGGAGTCTTGTCGGCCCAGCGCGGCTTCCCGTGCAGCTCCGCATAGGCCAGAAACGGCGCCTCGAGCGCCGCCCGGTAGGCGGCCGGGCCGGTGCGGCCCTGCCGGAGCGGCGGCCCGCCGGGGAGGCCCCACTCGCGCACCTTCGGATGGCGCCAGACGGCGCCGGCGAGCCGGTCGAACTCCTCGTCGCTCGCGAGCGCGTCGCCGGCCCGCCCGGCGAAGTCGACGAGGATCATCGACTCCGTCGGGATCGCGACGTCGGGGCTTCCGTCCAGGATGAGGCGCAGCATCGTCGTCCCGGACCGGTCGCAGCCGACGATGAAGAACGGAGGCGGCGTCACCGGACGAGCTCCCGGTAGACAGCCTCATGCCGCTCCGCGACGGTCTCCCACGAGAACGGCCCGGCCGCCGCGCACTCGCTGGCCGCCTCGAGCGCCGCCCGCCCGGCGTCGTCCTCGAGCACTCCCGCGATCGCGGACGCCAGCGCCGTCGAGTCTCCCGGCGGCACGAGCACGCCGATGCCGTGCTCGTCGTGGAGCTCCCTGAAGCTCCCGACGTCCGAGAGCACGACCGCACGCCCGAACGCCAGCGCGGCGAAGAGGACTCCTGAGCTGTCGATCCGGCGGTAGGGGAGCACGACCAGCGCCGCCCGGCGCAGCAGCGCCGCCAGCTCCGCGTCGGTCAGGAACCGATTCACGATCTCGACCCCGGGGCCGGGCCTCCCGAGGGCGGCGACGTCCATCATCGCCCGCCCGGCGATGACGAGCGACGCGCCCGGCACGAGATCGCGCACCCGCGGCCAGGCCCGGACGAGGACGTCGGCGCCCTTGTACGGCCGCAGGATCCCCGGCAGGGTGGCCATCGGGCCGGACGCCTCGACGGGCGGGGGCACCTCCGGCTCGTCGCAGAGGTAGCGAAACGCGCCGTGCGCAATCACGCGCACCCGGTCGGGACGCACCCCGCAGCGCTCGACCAGCGCTCGCCGCCCCCACTCGCTGTGGCAGATCACGCGGGCGAACGATCGCGCAGTCGCCGCCGCCGAGCGCCGCCGCATCGGCCCGCCGACGTTCGGCAGCGGGTCGTGCGCGGTGAAGACGACCGGGATGCCCGCCGCGGCGAGGCGGCGGTAGAAGCGCCGGTCGAACGGCCGCAGGACCGTCCACTGGACGTGCACCACGTCGGGCCGGTCGCGGCCGAGCGCGCGGTGCACGCCGGCCAGCCCGGCCACGTGCTCGGCCGCCTTCGCCGGGGCCCGCAGCCGCGAGCCGACCGTGAGGCGGTTCGAGCGCCGGTAGAAGTGCTCGACGACCCGGTAGCCCGCGGGGGCCGGCGCCGTGCCGTGGACGAACTCCGCCGTCCACAGGGTCACCCGATGTCCGCGGGCAGCCAGCGAGCGCGCAAGCTCGTGGTCGTAGGGACGCGAATAGCCCGACGGATCGATCAGCGCAACGTGCAGGGATCGGGTGTCTGAGCCTGCGCTCAAGTCTGGTCACTACACTACCCGCCCATGTCGTCGAGCCCCCCGTCGGCGCCCCGCGAGGTGCGCGTGACCGACTACGCGCGACGGGTCGCCCGGCGGTGGTACATCGTCGTCGCCTCCGTCGTGATCGCTGTCGGGCTGGTGTTCCTGCACGCGGTCAGCGGATCGAAGAACACGTCGACGGCGACCGCGAGCGTCTACCTTGGTCAGCCGCTCGCCTCGGGCGGCGGCGGCGTCATCCCGCAGACGCCGCAGTCGAACGCCGGGATCGCGGTGACATTCGTCAAGTCGACGGCGACCCTGGCGGAGGCCGCCCGGGCTGCGCACCTGACCGCCTCGAAGCTGCACGGGCACGTCAGCGTGCTCGCCTCCAGCCCGTCGGCAGGCGGCACGGCGGGCAGCGCGTCCAAGACGACGACCGGATCGCCGACGATCTCGATCACCGTCGAGGGGCCGTGGCCCCGCCAGCGGGTCCAGGCGGCGGCCGAGTCGCTGGCGAACAGCCTGATCGGGTTCGAGAACCGCTACCCCGACGCCAAGCGGCAGCAGCTGAAGGCGCGCATCGCGGCCGAGCAGGCCGAGAAGACGCAGCTCCAGGGGACGATCGACCGCGCCACGGCGGCGCTCAAGCAGATCGACGGCTCGAGCCTGTCGCCGATCGACAAGGCGGCCGCCTCGTCCTCATGGGGCGAGATCCTCGCCACCTCGACCCAGCAGCTCGGCGACATCTCGACCCAGCTCCCCACGGATCAGATCGCGCTCGCCGCGGTCGACTCGATCGAGTCGGCGCAGATGATCACCAACGCCAGGGGCCGGCAGGTGAGCGCAATCCGGCGCCGCAGCTCGCTCGTCGTCGCGGCATTCATCGGGTTCATCGTCGGGGTCGGCCTCGCATTGGTGTGGGATGGGGTGCGGACGCGGCGCGGCGGAGCCTCCGCGTAGCATTCGAGTATGGCGATGCGATCCTGCCCCGATTGGCCAGAGCTTCTGGACCGTGCACCCGATCTGCACTTCAAGCACTACACCGCTGACGAGTTGCAGCTTCCGCATGACATCGTGCTTGCGTTGGGCGATGTCCGGCTGGCAAGCCTCGAGGTGTGCGCCGACACGTCACGCAACATCTTCAACCCCGCCCACACCGATCCGCGCGTCGCCGAGGCGCTGCGTGCGAGCTTCTGGACCGATCTCGACGATCGGGGTGAGGGCTAACCCGGGTTTCGGGTGAGGTCGGGGTCCCCGGAATGGGGGTGCGCGGCCCGGCGCGGGCATGCCGATACCTCTCGTGAGTCCCAGAAGCTCGACGGGGGGATGAGCCCGATGCACGATCCAATCCATGCGTCGAACGACGCTGACCACGGCCTGGCTGAGGCCGAGGACCAGCTCGTCGCGGCCGATGCCGCCGACATGCACCGCCTGCTGGCGTGGTACTACGGCGCCGAGGAGCCCAACGGCTCGCATCTGCCCTACCCGCACGTGGAGGACCAGGCCGCCTGAGACTCACGCGGGCCGGGTCCGCGTGAAACATTGGCGACAGGCGCCGGTGTTTCAGGCCCGGACGAGGCCCTGAAGCGCCAGGTCGACCAGCTGGGCTGGATCGCGGCGCGGGCGCTCGGCGGCGACCGCCGGCTTCCGCTCGAGCACGAGGTCGGAGACCCGGGCCAGCGGCCGCAGGCGGCCCTCGGCGACGAGCCGCTCGTCGACGCCACCGAGGCGGGCCGCGAGAGCGGTGTAGACCGGCGTCCCGAGGACGGCCGCCTCACGGTTCATCGTCCCGCCGGCGCTCACCACCAGGTCGGCGCCGGCCACCAGGCTCGCCCCGTCGACCGCGTGGTCGGGCACGGTGACCGACGGAAGCGCCAGCCGCCGCAGCCGGTCCGCCTGGGCGGGCGTTCGCGGCAGCACGACGGCCCGCACACCGTCGCGGCGGCCGAGGTGCTCCAGGACGGCCTCGAACAGCGGGTTCTCGAACCGGTGGTACAGCGCGACGTCGGCCGGCGGGCGCAGGACGACGCCGACCGCCTCGCCGTCCAGGCCCAGCGATGCCGGCACCGCCGGATCGAGGACGACGTCCGCCAGCGAGTACTCCTCCTTGAGGCCCGGGTAGCGGACGAGCTTCGGGCCGCGCGCCCCGAACCGGCGCAGGCGGGCCGGCGGGATCGCGTCGGGCACGAGCACCCGCGCGGCCAGGCGGCAGTTGAGCGAGTGCTGAAGCGTCGCGTACTCGTAGTCGAACATCGTCGTGTTCGGGACGCGCAGGGCGGCGCACGCCATCGGCAGGTCGGTCGACCCGTGCGCGAGCGCGGCGTCGAAGCGGCCGCGGCGGCCGAACCGGATCATGGCAGCCACCCGGTCGCCCGCAGCGCGCGCCTTCCCGAGCCCGCGATCTGCCGCCGTGATGGCCGATCACGGTGTGGTCGATGCCGCGCAGCTCGAGGAGCTCGACGGTCTGCGCGAACGCCCTGGCCGTCACCGCCACGTCCCAGCCGCGGGCGCGCATCCGCTCGATCATCGGGGCGAACACGACGACGTGCGGCGAGTTGGTGAGGTCGATCCAGACCCGCACGCGCCCGCCCGGCTCAGGCGGCCGCCGGCGCCGCCGCCCGCACCGCCGCGACCACCTCGCGCTGCGAGGCCTCGTCGAGCGTCGGGAACATCGGCAGCGCGAGGCTCTCGCGCGCGGCCCGCTCGGTGTGGGGCAGGTCGCCGGGCCGGTACCCGAGCGACGCGAACACCGGCTGGAGATGGAGCGGGTTGGCGTAGTACGCGACGGCGCCGATCCCGGCGTCGCGGAGGCGCCCGGCGAGCACGTCGCGCTCGGCGGCGCGCACGACGTACAGGTGGTAGACGTGGCACGTGCACGGCGCCTGCCGCGGCAGCTCGACCAGCTCGCCGAGCCCGAGCTCGGCATAGCGCGCGGCGGCGGCGCGGCGGGCCTCGTTCCAGCCTGGGACGTGGGGCAGGAGCACCCGCATGATCGCCGCCTGGATCTCGTCGAGGCGCGAGTTCATGCCGACGAGCTCGAAGACGCGCTTGTCGCGTGAGCCGTGGAACCGCAGCATCCGCACGCGGTCGGCGACGTCGCGGTCGCGCAGGAGCACCATGCCGGCGTCGCCCATCGCCGGCAAGTTCTTGCTGGGGAAGAACGAGAACGTCGCCGCGTCGCCGAACGTCCCCACCGGGCGGCCGTCGCAGCGCGCGCCGTACGCCTGCGCGGCGTCCTCGATCAGCGCGAGGCCGTGCCGGTCGGCGACCTCGCGGAGCGCCGGCAGGTCGGCGGGCTGGCCGCACAGGTGGACGGCGATGATGGCCCGGGTGCGCTCGGTGACCGCTGCGTCGACCGCGGCCGGGTCGACGTTGAACGTGGCGGGATCGATGTCGGCGAACACCGGCCGGGCGCCCGCGCGGGCGATCGCCTCGGCGGTGGCGTAGAACGTGTGGGCGGGGCAGATCACCTCGTCGCCGGGGCCGACCATCAGCCCCTCGAGCGCCAGGATCAGCGCGTCGGTGCCGTTGGCGACCGCGACCGCCTGGGGCGCGCCGAGGGCGGTGGCGATCTCCTCCTCGAGCGCACGCACGTTCGGGCCGAGGATGAACCGGCCCGAGTCGATCACGTCGCAGGCGGCCTTCTTCACCTCGTCGAGCAGGTCCGCGTACTGGCCGCGGATGTCCATCAGGGGGACGGGCATCAGGACAGGGTACTAAGCGGTCGAACGGCGCCGACGCAGTAGCCAGACGGCCACGATCGCCGCGGCGGCAGCGACCACCACGTAGTTGAGATCGCCCAGCCTGCGGTGCCACGTCTCCCAATTGGAGCCCGCGGCATTGCCGATCGACACGAGCAGGAGCGACCACGGCAGGCAGCCCGCGAACGTCAGAACCGAGAACCGGCCGAGCGGCATCCGGGCCACGCCGGCCGGGAGCGAGATGAATGTCCGCACGATCGGCACGAGCCGCGAGAAGAAGACGACCGGCGTGCCGTAGCGCTCGAACCACCGGTGGGCCTGCTCGGCGTGCCGCCGGTTCCGCTCGGTCCGATAGAGCCAGGCATCGACCCCGTAGGCGCCGACCGCCCACGCGATCCACGAGCCGACCAGGTTCGCGAACGCGCCGACCAGGACGGCGGCCGCGAAGTTCATGTCCCCCTGCGACACGAGGTAGCCGGCGTAGATCATGGTCACCTCGCTCGGTATCGGGATGCAGGCGCTCTCGAGCACCATGAGCAGGAAGACCGCCTCGAGGCCGTGGTTGGCGACGAAGGTCTGGATCGAGTGCGACAGCGACTCCACGGCGGCGGAGACTACAGATCATCCGGCGCGCCGCCACGGCAGCCAGGTAGCCGCCGCACAGCGCGCACACGACCGCCATCGCTGCGATCGACACCCGGTAGTCGACGAGGGCGACGATGGCCGCGCCCAGGGCGATCGACACGGTCTGCGGCGTGCCGACGACGGTGTCGGCGGCCGAGTAGACCCGCCCCTGGAGCTCGCCCGGCGTCCGCAGCTGGATGGCGGTGCCGAACCCAACAACGGCGAACGAGAGCCCGGCTCCTGCGATCACGATCCCAACCATGACCGCGGCCACATTGGGAATCAGGAAGAACGCGTCGCCGAAGCCGAAGAGCAGGATGCCGATGGCGACGGTGCGCGCGTCCCCCGATCCGAGCGGATGAGCTTCGCCGCGACGAGGGCGCCCGCGATGGCGCCGACGCCCTGGGCCGCGCTCAGGACGCCGAGAAACGCCGGCGGCCGGTGGATGCCCTTCTGGAGCACGGCGAAGATGGCGGTCTCGGCGAAGCCCACCACGAGCAGCGTCGCCGCGACTGTGAGCACGATCCGGCGCAGGCCCGGCCGGTGGGCGATGTGCGCGATCCCGGCGACGAGCTGGGTCAGGATGTGATGCTCGGGTGCAAGCGGGCGCACTCCTTCAACCGGAGCGCGGCAAGACAGACGGCCGAGGCGAGGAAGGTGGCCGCGTCGAGCGCGGCGACGGCTGGCCGCCGACGGCGGCGTAGAGATCCCGGCTCCGACGAGCGGCGCGATCAGCCGCGAGCCCTTCGCTGGCGGTCTGGAGCACCGCGTTCGCGTCGACGAGCCGCTCCTCGGGCAGCATCAGGTGCAGGAGCGCCGACTGGCCCGACGTGAAGAGGAACCCGGCAGCGCCGTAGAGGAACGTGACAGCGTAGATGATCCAGACGTCGCTGCGGTCGTGGACGAAGAAGAGCGCGCCGAGGACGAGCGCGATGCGCGAGGTCGGTGGCGATCATGAGCGGCCGCTTCCGCACGCGGTCGACGAGGAGCCCGAACGCCGGCGCGACGAGCCCGGGCAGCGCGAGGACGAAGAAGACGAGCCCGGCCTGGGCGTTCGACCCCGTCAGGGTCTTGACCCAGATCCCGAGCACGAGGTACATCGCCCGGTCGCCGAAGAGCGAGAGGCCCTGACCCACGAGCAGGAGGCGAGCGTCGCGATCCCGGAAGAGCGCCCGCATCGGGCTCAGTTGCCGGTGGCCGTGGGGCGGATCGGGAAGCCGACGGCGAGCACCTGCACCGGCGCTGAGCCCTCCGGCCGGCGCTCCGGGGTGACCCGCTCGACGTACGGCTGCACGAGCTCGACGATCGCCTCGCCGACCGACTCGAGCTCGTCCGGGCGTGAGGTAGAGGAGCGCCTCGCTCGAGGAACGCCGCCTTGCGCCAGCGCGGCTCGGCCGTCGGCTGGCGGGCGAGCCAGTCGCGCAGCCGGTCAGGTCGCGCTCGAGGACCACCGAGGTCAGCGCCGACGCGGCGGCGGTCGCCTCGGCGTCGGGGCCGACCTCCTCCCAGCTGGTGGTGGACCGACCCGATCCGCCAGGGGCGTGTCCGGCCCGGCCCGTGCGCGGCCTCCTCCAGGAAGCCGTACTTGCCGAGCTGGCGGAGGTGAAACGAGCAGTTGGCGGGCGAGAGCCCGAGGGCATCGGCGGCCGCCGTCGCGGTCAGCTCGCCCTCCCGGGCCACGAGCTCCAGGAGCTCGATCCGGGTGGGGTGGGCGAGCGCGCGCATGATGCGCGGGTCGGTGAGGCGGCGTTCGTCGAAAGACATGTTTCGAAACATAGCTTTCGAGAACGGCGATGTCAAGTCGGCGCCCGCCGAGCGGCGGCGCGCTACCCCTCGGTTGCGACCAGCGTGGCCAGGTTGCGGAGCTGGTCGCCGAGCGCGCTCTTGATCGGCGCCGAGGCGACGACGGAGGCGAGCCTCGAGAGCTCGACCTCGGCCGTGAGCGTCACCCGGCTCGCGTGCTCGCCCTCAGGCTCGATCTCGAAGATCGACGTGCCCCTGCGCCTGCCGTCGACCCGCTCCTCGACGAGCCGCCGGGGCGGGTCCGGTCTCGACGATCCGGACGGTCATCGGCTCATGCACCCCAACGGTGACGAGCTCGCACGCGATGTCGCCGTTCTCGAGCACGACGGCGTTTCGGATCTCGTCGGGCAGCATCCGGATGTGCTTGTGCGGGTCGGCGATCCACTCCCACACGACCTCGGGAGGGGCCGCGCAGGTCGTCGAGACCGTGACCTTCACGCCGCCGCGTACTCGCGGACCGTGCGGTAGAGCGTGTCGCGCTGGCGGGGCTGGAAGCCCGCGTTTCGGATGTAGTGGACGAAGTCCTCGGTCGTCGCGCGGTAGGTCGTGCCCGCCGCCGAGACGACGTTCTCCTCGATCATGATCGAGCCCATGTCGTCGGCGCCGAACCCGAGCGCGACCTGGCCGATCTTCGTGCCCTGCGTGACCCAGGAGCTCTGGATGTGCTCGACGTTGTCGAGGTAGATGCGGGTCACCGCCTGCATCAGGAGGTAGTCGAAGCTCGTCGGGTTCCAGGTCACCTGCGGCGCGAGCGCGGTGTTGTCGGGCTGGTACGTCCACGAGATGAACGCCCGGAAGCCGTGCATCTCGTCCTGGAGGTCGCGGATCCGGCGCAGGTGCTCGACCCGCTCCTCGAGCGTCTCGACGTGGCCCCACATCATGGTGGCGGTGGTGCTCATGCCCAGCCTGTGGGCCGCGCGCATGATGGAGAGCCACTCGTCCGACGTCGTCTTCCTGGGCGAGATGATCTTGCGGACGCGGTCGACCAGCACCTCGGCGCCGCCGCCCGGCAGCGAGTCGAGGCCGGCGTCGCGCAGGCGCGCCAGCGCCTCCGACGACGTGAGGCGGGCCTTGCGCGCGACGTGCTGGATCTCGGACGGCGAGAGCGCGTGCAGGTGGATCGGGTAGCGGGCCTTGATCTCGCGGAACAGGTCCTCGTACCAGTCGATGCCCAGGTCGGGGTTGTGGCCGCCCTGCATGAGGATCGCCGTCCCGCCCAGCGCCAGCGTCTCTTCGATCTTCTTGAAGATGACGGGCCGCGGCAGCACGTAGCCCTCGCGGGTGTCGCCCGGCCGGCGGTAGAAGGCGCAGAACGAGCAGTCGGTGTAGCAGATGTTCGAGTAGTTCAGGTTTCGGTCGACGATGAACGTGACGACGCCGGGGTCGGAGCGCCGGTTTCGGAGCTCGTGCGCCGCCCGGCCGACCGAGACGAGGTCGCGCGACCGCAGGAGCTCGGCCGCGTCGTCGTCGGTGATCCGCTCGCCCTCGAGGGCCCGATCCAGGATCTCGGAGGCGCTCACCCGGCCACCTCGGCGAGCTCGACGAACCGGAGCTCCGGCACCGTCTCCAGCTCGCCGGCCAGGTGGGCGAGCTCGAAGAAGCGCACGACGCCCTGGCGCTCGCGCGGGCCGAAGTGGTAGCGCAGCTTCTCGAAGTAGCGGGCGAGGAACCCGGCCGGCCAGCCGTACTCGACGGCCGCCTGGCGCGCGAGCGCCTCGGGCTCCGAGCGGGCGACGGCCAGCGAGCGCAGGTGGGCCCGCTCCAGCTCGCGCAGGCCCTCGTCGATCTCCTTCCGGCAGGCCCACACGGCGTACACCATCGGGAGGCCGGTTCGCTCCTGCCACAGGCGGCCGAGGTCGTAGTGCGGCGTCGGGTCCTCGAACGCGCTGCGCAGGGCGGCGTCGCCGATCAGCATGCGCGCGTCGGCCGGCTGGTCGAGTGGGACGAGAGCGACATCGCCGAGCAGCACCTTGGTCAGGACGACCGACGTCGCGCTCTCCGGCGTGACCGCGACCGTCCGCACCTGCTCGAGCGGCCGGCGGGTGATGAGCTGGATCGAGTCGACCGCGCCCTCGGTCGAGACGCACAGCTCCGGGAGCAGACGCAGCTTGTCAGCGTTTCGGGCGTACTCGATCGACGAGATCGGGGCGACGTCGATCTCGCCGGCGATGAGCCGACGGTTGAGCTCGGTCGGCACGCCGGAGCACCTGCTCGACGTCGACGCCGGTCAGGTCGTAGAAGACCGGCGCCATGTTCGCGTACGAGATCCGGCCCAGCCGCAGGGTCACGCGAACGTCCTGACCGTGTTGTAGAGCGTGTCGCGCTGCACCGGCACCCGGCCCGCCTCGCGGATCAGCGAGACCAGGCTCTGCACCTTCTCCTCCTGCGGCGTCACGGCGCCGGCGGCGTGGGCGATCTGCTCCTCCATCACCGTCCCCTGGATGTCGTTCGCGCCGAAGTGGAGCGCCACCTGGGCGAGCGGCGTCGAGATCATGATCCAGTACGCCTTCACGTTCGGGATGTTGTCGAGCATGAGCCGCGAGACCGCGATCATCCGCAGGTCGTCGTAGCCGGTCGAGAAGCGCCAGCCGCGCCGCTCGAAGACGGTGTTCTCGGGGTGGAACGGCAGCGGGATGAAGGCGAGGAAGCCGCCGGTCTCGTCCTGAAGGTCGCGCAGGCGAAGCAGGTGGTCGATCCGCTCCTCGTAGGTCTCGACGTGGCCGTAGAGCATCGTGCAGTGCGTGGGGATGCCGATGCCGTGCGCCGCGCGGTGGGTTGCGATCCAGTCGTTGGGATGCTCCTTGCCCGGCGCGATCAGCTTGCGCACGCGGTCGGCGAACACCTCGGCGCCGCCGCCGGGCAGCGACCCGAGGCCGGCCTCCTTGAGATCGGCCAGGACCTGCTCGCGGGGGAGGCCCGAGAGCTTGGTCATGTGGTGGATCTCGGAGGCGGTGAAGAGCTTCAGGTGGACGTCGGGCAGCGCCTCGTGCAGCGCCCGGGTGACGTCGGGGTAGTAGTCGTAGCCGATGTGCGGGTGCTCGCCGCCGACCATGTGGATCTCGCTGTAGCCCTCGCGGCCGTAGACGTCGACGGCGTGGGCGACCAGGTCGGGGATGTCCCACGTGTAGGCGCCGTCCTGGCGGCCCGTGCGCGCGAACGCGCAGAACTTGCACTTCACCCGGCACACGTTCGTGTGGTTCAGGTACAGGTTGTTGACGAAGAAGACCTCGTCGGTGCCGCCGCGCAGCCGGCGGGCGGTGTCGGCCAGCTCTCCGAGCGCGAGGACGTCGTCGCACTCGAGCAGCGCGATCCCGTCGTCGAGGTCGAGCCGTTCTCCGGCGATCACCTTCTCGCGGATCGGGGCGAGCGTGTCCAGATGGGCGGCGACGGCCATGGGCAGGCGGAGTCTACTCTCGGCGGTAGTCTCTGCCGCTCGTGAGGAGAGTGTCGATCCAGGGCATCAGCGGGTCGGGCAAGACGACCATGGGCCGCGCGCTCGCGGCCCGCCTCGGCGTCCGGCACCTCGAGACCGACGGGCTCGTCCACGGGCCGGGCTGGACCGAGACGCCCGACGCCGAGCTGCGGGCCGCGATCGAGCCCATACTGCGCGCCGACGGCTGGGTCGTCGACTCCGACTACCGGCGGAAGCTGGGGACGCTCGTGCTCGAGAGCGCCGACACGGTCGTGTGGCTCGACCTGCCGCTGCACGTGTGCCTGCGGCGGCTGTGGGGGCGGACATTGCCGAGGATCAGGAACGGCGAGGAGCTCTGGAACGGCAACCGCGAGAGCTGGCGGGCGGCGTTCTGGGGCTGGGACTCGCTCTTCGTCTACGCGGTCCGCAAG
This sequence comes from uncultured Actinomycetes bacterium, assembly GCA_963821535.1. GTDB lineage: Bacteria > Actinomycetota > Thermoleophilia > Gaiellales > JAICJC01 > JAICJC01. The sequence continues at coordinate 170,214 of CAWGEC010000013.1, forward strand.
CACGTCGGCCACCGCCGCCGTTTCACCGAGCTCCTGGCCCGGCCGGAGCTTGCCCACCTCGAGGTCGTGCGGCTGCGGTCGCCGGCCGCGGCGGAGGCGTGGCTGGGAACGATCCGCCCGCGGCGGCCTCCGACGAGACGTGACGCGAGTCGAACCACCGGGGGTGGCCACTCTCCGAGGGGCGCGACGAGGACTGAGTCTGGCACGGGCGTCGTCCACGCCCGAACCACCGGGGCCAGGCCCCGTGCGGGGCCTGGGCCCATGGGGTTACGTTGCGTCAATCCCACAACGACCGGTCACAGACCGGCGCCGATCCACGCACCGAAGGCGCCGGGGTCTGCCCCGGGGTTCGGGGTTCGGAGCCCAGGTGTCCGCCCCGAACAACCGGGGCCAGGCCCCGTACGGGGCCTGGCCCCATGGTGTTTGGCAGACGTCTACGCGCGTCGCTCGACCGCGCCGCGCACCACCGCGCCCAGCGCGGCGACGTCGACCCGGCCGTCCAGCCGGTCCAGCGCAGCCAGCGCGATCGCGGCGTGTCGCTCGGCCTCGGCGCGTGCGTCGTTGACGGCGCCGGAGCGGGCGACGCGGGCAAGCGTCGGGAGCACGTCCACCGGGCCCGCCCCGCGGCGGAGCACGTCCTCGACCTCGGGGTCGCGCCGCGCGGCGAGCAGGAGCGGCAGCGTGACGGTGCCGTCGAGCAGGTCGGTGCCGAGCGCCTTGCCGGTCGTGTCGGGGTCGCCGTCGCAGTCCAGGACGTCGTCTGCGATCTGAAACGCCAGGCCGAGCGCCGTCCCGAACTCGCCCATCCGCTCGGTCTCGTCGACGGGCATCCCGCCGAGGCGCGCGCCGAGCGTCGCCGCGGCCGCGAACAGCCGCCCGGTCTTGAGCCGGCAGCGCTCGAGGTACTGCTCGGGGGTCGTGTCGGCGTTCCCGGCCTGCTCGCGCTGCAGGATCTCGCCGCGGGCGAGCGCCAGGCAGGCGTCGGAGAGCACCGTCACGGCCTGCATGTCGCCCGTCGTAACGAGCTCCGAGAACGCCCTTGCGAAGAGGTGGTCGCCCGCGGCGGTCGACACGAGCGGCCCGCGTGAGCGCCACACCGTCGGCCGGCCGCGCCGGAGCGGGGCCGCGTCGATCTGGTCATCGTGGACGAGCGTCGCCATGTGGACGAGCTCGACCGCGCAGCCGGCGGCCACGAGGCCGGGGCGCGTGCGGCCGGAGGGAGGCGCGCACAGGTGCACGAGCATCGGCCGCAGCCGCTTGCCGCCCGAGGCGAGCGTGTCGACGCCGGCGGCGGCCACCACGCCGCCGTCCTGGGCCACCGTCTCGCGCAGCCGCTCCTCGACCGCGTCGAGGTAGGTCGACACGCCGGGGACTTCGAGGACGGCCGCCACGGTGCTCATGCGGGCACCGTACCCACGTGGAGGGCGACGGCGCCGCCCGACAGCCGCTTGTACTGCACCCGGTCAAGGCCGGCCGTCCGCATGATGGCCGCGAGCTCGGCGGCCGGCGGGAACCGGTGGACGGACGCCGGGAGGTAGCGGTAGGCGTCGGTCTCGCGGGCGATCAGGCGGCCGAGCAGCGGCACGCCCGCGGTCTGTCCAGAGCCGGGCGAACGGCGCGACGAGGCGGGGTGGCTCGGTCAGCTCGAGGCAGACGACCCGGCCCCCCGGGCGGACGACGCGAGCCATCTCGCGGAAGCCGCGCTCGATGTCGGGCAGGTTGCGGACGCCGAAGCCGACCGTGCACGCGTCGAACTCGCCGGTCGCGAACGGCAGGTCGAGCGCGTCGCCCCGCAGCCACTCCACCTGCGAGCTCTTGGCCCGCGCGGCCTCGAGCATCCGCTCCGAGAAGTCGACGCCGACGACCCGGCCGCGCGTCGACACCACGTCGAGGAGCGCGATCGCGAGGTCGCCCGTCCCGCAGCAGACGTCGAGGGCGCTCGATCCCGGCGCGAGCCCCGCGCAGCGGACGGCCCGGGCGCGCCAGGCGCCGTCCATGCCCATGCTCATCACCCGGTTCATGCGGTCGTACGACGGCGTGATCCGGTCGAACATCTCGCGCACCTGGTCGGGCTGCAACGTCAACGTGTTCCCCAGCGCTCGTACAGGGTCGCCTCGACCCCGGCGGTGTCGAGCACCCGGCCGGCGACGAAGTCGACGAGGTCGTCGATGCTCTGCGGGAGGTGGTAGAAGCCGGGCATGGCGGGGACGACGGATGCGCCCGCCCGCTTGATACGGAGCAGGTTCTCGAGGTGGATGTCCGAGAGCGGCGTCTCGCGAGGGACGAGGACGAGCCGGCGCCCCTCCTTGAGCTGCACCGCGGCGGCGCGGTGGATCAGGTTGGCCTCGGCGCCGCCGGCGATCGTGCCGACGGTGGCCATGGAGCACGGGCAGATGATGACCGCGTCGGTGCGGCTCGAGCCCGGAGGCGTAGGGCGCCGAGTAGTCGGACTCGCCCCAGACCCGGACGTCGGCATCGCCGTGATCGACGACGAACCGCTCGACGGCGCCGTCGGGGTTCATGTCGCGGTCGCCGTAGAGCTCGAGCGCGATCACCTGCGCGCCGGCCCGCGAGACCACGACGCCCACGTCGGCGCCGGAGGCGACGAGCGCCCGCAGCACCCGAGCGGCGTACGGCGCGCCGGACGCGCCGGTGAGTCCGAGCATCACCTGCACGGCGAGAGCCTAGCTAGACGGCGGTGTGCCCGTCCGGAGGCCGTCGATGAAGTCGACGATCTGCTGGATCTCCTGCGGCGTGAACGCGTCCTTGAACGCCGGCATGCCTCCGCCGCCGTTCTCGATCTGCGCCTGGATGTCGGCCTTCGAGGGTCTCGGAGCGCCATGCGAGAGATCCGGTCCGATGGCCCCGCCGCCGGCGCCGAAGTTGTGGCACGTCACGCACCCGTGCGACGAGATCAGCGCGGCAGGCGGGCAGGGCGTCGAAGTCCGGGTTGCCGGTGATGTTCGATCCTGAAACCGCACCCGGCGCGACCCCGCCGGCAATGGTGAGAGCGATCAGGACGGCAGGCACGGTCAACCCCACGGCCATCCCGACCGGCCGGCGCGAGATCCGCCTGTCGCGGCCACGATCCAGGAAGGGCCACACGACCAGCAGCACCATCAGGATCGTCGGGATGATGATCGTCGCGAAGATCAGCTCCCACGGTGACTTGAAGATCCGCAGGAGCTCGAAGAGGAACAGGAAGTACCACTCCGGCCGCGGCTCGGTGACCTGGACGGCCGGGTTGGCCTTGCCCTCGTAGAGCGGCCCGAGCCAGCCGTTCTGGCCGTTCGGGATGGTGGGCGTCGATGGGCCCGCTCGTCGCATGCCAGATGACCGCCATCGCCACGATCATCAGCACGATGATGAGGTTCACGACCGTGTCGTGGAACATCGCGTACGGGAAGAAGGGGTGGCCCTCCTTCTTCTGCTCCGCGAGCTCGGTCTCGTAGCGGACGCGGCGGTTGATGACCTTGCGGGCGGCGACGGCCATCAGTCGCCGGCCGCCTCTTCATGCGAAACCGGCCGTCTCGGCCACGGCGTCACGCCGAGCTTCACCACGAGCCACAGGTGGATGAAGATCAGCCCGCCGATCAACGCCGGGATTATCAGCATGTGCAGGGCGTAGAACCTCGAGATGGTCTGCGCCCCGAAGACGGGCCCTCCCAGCAGGAACTTCGAGATGAACGGCCCCAGCACCGGCGCCGTGCCGTTGATGTTGACGGCGACGACCGACGCCCAGTAGGCCCGCTCGTCCCACACGAGCAGGTAGCCGGTCAGGCCCATCGCCATGGTCGTCAGGAAGATCAGCGAGCCGGTGAGCCACGTGAGCTCGCGCGGGTACTTGTAGCCCCCGTAGAAGAACACCCGCCCCATGTGCAGGAAGAGCAGGATCACCATCATCGAGGCGCCCCACTTGTGCATCCCGCGGATCAGCCAGCCGAACGTCTCCTGGTCGGTGATGTAGCGGATCGACTCGTAGGCGCCGTTCGGCGACGGGTTGTAGGTCATCGCCAGGAGCGAGCCCGTCACCGCCTGGATGATGAAGACCGTGAGCAGCGAGCTGCCCAGGGTGTGGAACCAGCCGGTCGGCGGCACCTTGCGGAAGAGGAACTTGCGGACGAGGGTCGGGAACCCCGAGCGGTACTCGACCCAGTCCTCCCCTTGAAGGACGAGCTGCTTTGCGTCGGGGACCGGGATCGGCATCGGCTACTTGGCCTGAGGCACGGGGCCGTGGCTATAGGTCACGTTGGGGTACAGGACGTCCGCGACGATGGCCGGGCCCGGCGAGGCGCGACCGGCTGGCCGGGCATCTTGACCGGGAAGTAGAGGATCTTGCCGTTTCCGTTGAAGTCGACCGACCAGCGCTGGGTGATCCAGAGCTCGTCGGTGTTCTTGATCTCCCACTGAAACCGATCGAGCGGGCGGATCGGCGGGCCGGCGGTGCGCCGGCCTTCCTTGTCGTACTGGCCGCCGTGACATGGGCAGGCGAAGCCGACGCCCTGGGCGACCGCAACGGGGCATCCGAGGTGCATGCACCGGTTCGAGAAGACGACGAACATCGCGTCGGATGCGACCCAGTCGGTGTTCGACTTGCCGGTGTTCTGCACGAACGCCAGTCCCGGGCTCGTCGCGGGGTTCTCCGGGTCCTCGACGTAGGTCGCCGGGGTCGGCTTGAAGCTGGGGTCGGCCGGGAACTGATCGACCTTCCCGAGGAAGACCGGCTGGAAGTCCGCCTCTTTGGTGACGGGAGCCAGGATGTAGGCGGTGGTCGGCACACCGATGACGGCGCCGATCATCGCTCCCATGCCGACGGTCGAGAGGCTGAGGAACTGGCCCCTGGTCGTCCCGTCGTCAGCCACGCATGTCCCTTCGCTCGCACACGTCGGCGGCGATCATCGCCGCGCCCCGCGGGAGCATAGTCCTCGCTGCGGCGCCCGTCGAGAACGTTTCAAACGGCGCGTTCACCCGCCTGGAATCCCATATTCGGCCCAGCGGCGGTCGACGAGCGCCCGCACCTCGTCGCTCATCCGGATCACCTCGGGCCACTCGCGCACGTAGCCCTCCGCGTCGAGCTTGGCCGTGGCGTCGATCCCGATCTTGCCTCCCATGAACTGGCGGGTCGGCGCGTGGTCGAGGTGATCGAGCGGGCCCTCCGACAGGAGCACGTCCCGTGCCGGGTCGACGTTGGCCCCGACCTGCCACATCACCTGGCCGTAGTCGTGGACGTCGACCCAGTCGTCGACCACCACGACGCCCTTGGTCAGCGACAGGAGGCCGGTGCCCCAGACGGCGTGCATGACCTTGCGCGCGTGCCCTGGAAACGCCTTCTTGATCGAGACGATCGCGAGGTTGTGGAAGGCGCCCATGAACGGCAGGTCGTAGTCGAACACCTCGGGCAGCGTCATCCGCACCGCCGGCAGGAACAGGCGCTCGGTCGCCTTCCCCAGCCACACGTCCTCCTGCGGCGGCACGCCGACGATGATCGACGGGTAGATCGGGTCGCGCCGGTGCGTCACGCACGTGACGTGGACGACAGGGAACGGCTCGGCCGGCGTGTAGTAGCCGGTGTGGTCGCCGAACGGGCCCTCGTCGCGCAGCTCGCCCTTCTCGATGTAGCCCTCGATCACGATCTCGGAGCGGGCCGGCACCTCGAGGTCGACCGTCTTGCAGCGCACCAGCTCGACCGGCTCGCCGCGCAGGAAGCCGGCGAGCATGAGCTCGTCGATGTGCTTCGGGAGCGGCGCCGACGCCGTGTAGCACGTCGCCGGGTCGGTCCCGAGCGCGATCGCGACGTCCATCCGCTCGCCCATCCCGCGCCAGTCGGCCGCGGCGTCCTTGTGGATCTGCCAGTGCATCGCGGTCGTCGTCGAGTCGAACTTCTGCACCCGGTACATGCCGACGTTCCGCGTCCCCGTGCGGGGGTCGTTCGTGATCACCGCCGGGAGCGTGATGTACGGGCCGCCGTCGCCGGGCCAGCAGGTCATGATCGGGAGCGAGTCGAGCGAGGGCGGGTCGAGCACGACCTCCTGGCAGGGCCCCGATCCGACCACCTTGGGCCGCGAGTCGGCGATCGACTTCAGCTTCCCGAGCGCGCGGATCTTGCCGACGAACCCCTCCGGCGGCGTCATCTCGAGCACGTCCGAGACCTTCGCACCGAGGTCGTCGAGCCGTTCGACCCCGAGCGCCATGCACATCCGCCGCTCGGTCCCGAACTGGTTGATGAGAAGCGGCATCTGCGAGCCGCGGACGTTCCGGAAGAGGAGCGCGGGGCCGCCGGACTTGGTGACGCGGTCGGTGATCTCGGCGATCTCGAGGTCGGGGTCGACCTCGGCCGTCACCTCGACCAGCTCGTCGTGGCGGCGCAGGTGGTCGAGCCAGTCGCGGAGGTCCGAGAAGGCCATCGGGGGCGCCGAGTCTAACCGGGGCGCCGCGGTACCGTCACAGCGCGTAGATGGGTTCTCCGCCAGACCAGCCGCCGCCTGGACCGCTCTCGGCCGCCCGCACGGCTGCGCTCGCGGTGAGCCTCGTGCTCCTGCTCACGGTGGTCTCGTTGGCCGCGCGGTCGGGAGACCACGACAAGCCGGTCCCCGGGGGCTCTGTCGCGGGCGCGACCGGCCACCATGCCGTTGTCTGGGTGCTGCTCGTCGTCGGACCGATCGCGGCGGTCCTCGGGCTCACGGTGTTCGTGTACGCCCAGGTCATGCGCCGGCGCGACGACGAGCAGATGGCGGCGATCCGAAGGCGCGCCCGGCTGCGCCGGCGGATCATGCTGGCGGCGCTCGCCGCGCTGGTCGTGTACTCGGTGGCCACCGACCAGAACCCCGTCGTCGTGCTCCTGAACCTGCTTCGCGACCTCTTCGGGAACCTCGGCGTGAACGGCATCAATCCGTTTGCGTCGAACCCTCCCCCGAACCAGCCGGGGCACGTACAGCACAACAACGGCGGCGGCGTGAGCGCCATCGACTGGGCCATCGCCGCGGCGACCTGGCTCCTGCTCGTCGCGGCGGCCGTCTTCTTCGTCCGGCGACTGCGGCGGAGCCGAGCCGGACGACGACGCGCCGAGCACGGGCCGTGCCGATTCCGACCCCGCCGACCTCGGCCTCGAGCGGCTCCGCGCCGAGGCCGATCCCCGGCGTGCGGTGATCGGGGCCTACGCGCTCATGGACCGCGTGATGGCCGACCGCGCCCTGGGGCGGCGGCGGTCGGAGGCGCCGCTCGAGTACCTTGGGCGCATGACGGCCGCCGGGTACGCGCGCATCACCGCCCTGGGCAGGCTCACGCGCCTCTACGCCCGGGCCCGGTTCAGCACGCATCCGATCGACCGCAGGATGCAGGCCGAGGCCGTCGACGCCGTCGAGACGATCGCAGCCGAGGACGCCGGGTGACGACGACCAGCGCCATCCTGCTCGCGGCCGGAGCGGTCGTCGCCGTCGTGCTCCTGCCGCCCGTCCCGCGGGTCGAGCGGCGTCGGAGGCGAAGGCCCGAGGAGCCGCCCCGCCCGAAGGGCCTGCGGGCGATGGAGCGCCAGGTCGGCATGGCGCAGGGGAGCGCGGGCGACATGCACGAGCGGCTCTGCCCGCTCCTGCGCGACATCGCGCGCGACCGCCTGGCGACGGCCGGCATCGATCTCGACCGCGATCCCGAGGCCGCGGCGCTGGCCGTGGGCCCGGAGACGTGGGAGCTCGTGCGCGGCGACCGTCCGCCGCCCCATGACCGCCACGCGGCCGGAGTCGCGCTCGCCGACGTGCGCGCGGCCGTCGATCGGCTCGAGCAGATCGGTGCCGCGAGGTGAGCGCGCTCACCCTGGAGCAGATCAGCACCCGGTCGACCGCCGTGCTCGACGAGGTGGAGCGAGCGGTGGTCGGCAAGCGCCCGGAGCTGGAGCTCGTGCTGCTCGCGATCCTGGCCGACGGGCACGTGCTGATCGAGGACTACCCGGGCCTCGCGAAGACGCTCGTGGCGCGCTCGTTCGCGCAGGTGCTCGACCTCGGCTTCGCCCGCATCCAGTTCACGCCCGACCTCCTGCCCGCCGACGTGACCGGGTCGTCGATCTACCGCCAGGGCGACGGCACGTTCGAGTTCCGGCCGGGCCCGGTGTTCACGAATCTCCTCCTCGCCGACGAGATCAACCGCGCCCCGCCGAAGACGCAGTCGGCGCTGCTCGAGTCGATGGCTGAGCGCCAGGTGACCGTGGAAGGCGAGACGCACGTGCTCGACCCGCCGTTCCTCGTGATCGCGACCCAGAACCCGATCGAGTACGAGGGCACGTACCCGCTGCCCGAGGCCCAGCTCGACCGCTTCCTGGTGCGGGCCCGGATCGGCTACCCGGCCCGCGACGACGAGTGGCAGGTGCTCGAGCGCCGCCGCGAGCGGATGACTGACGAGGTCGTGCTCGCACCGGCGTGCGCCCGCGAGGAGCTCCTGGCCATGCAGCGGGCCGTCGAGGCGGTGCACGTCGATCGGTCGGTCGGCCTCTACATGGTCGACCTGGTCGCCGCGACCCGCGACCACCCCCAGGTCCAGGTCGGGGCGAGCCCGCGCGGCTCGCTCGCGCTTCTCAAGCTCGCGCGCTGCCGGGCGGCCCTCGACGGCCGCGACTTCGTCTCGCCCGACGACGTGAAGGCGATAGCCGTGCCCGCGCTCGGCCATCGGCTGACGCTGCGGCCGGAGCTGTGGGTGCAGCGCGTCTCCGGCGACGACGTCGTGAGCGACTGCCTGGCCCGCGTCCCGGCGCCGGCGCCGCGGGCGGGCGCCGCGACAACAGAGCCGTGAGGCCGTCGGCCACGATCCGGCTGCGGGCGTATCCGGCACTGTGCGCCGCGATGCTGCTCGCAGCGGTCGGGCTGCGCCGGCCGGAGCTGGTGGCGGTGGCGGCCCCGTTCGGGCTCATCGCCGCCGTCGGCCTGGCCCGCTCGGCCCCGCCCGGGATCACCGCGCGGATGACGCCGGGAGAGCTGCGCGCGATCGAGGGCGACCGGGTGTGGGCCGCGGTCGAGATCTCCTCGCCACGGCCGCAGTGGCAGGTCGAGGTGGGCCTGGGCGTTCCCGAGGGCCTGACGCCGGTTGGCGGCCCGGCCCGCCGCGCGGTGCGCCTGGGCGGCGGGGCGGCGTCCGTCCCGTTCGAGCTCTCGTGCGACCGGTGGGGCGGGTTCGTCGTTCCGGCCCGGATCCGGGTGCGGGAGCCGCTCGGCCTGCGGGTCTGGGACGGGGAGGCCGCCGTGCCGCTCCAGGTGAGGGTGCACCCCCAAATCGAGCCGCTGCGCCAGGCTCCGCGGCCCGTCCGGACACAGGCGTCCGTCGGATCGGACACGAGCCGGACGGCCGGCGAGGGGCTCGAGTTCGCTGACCTGCGCCCGTATCAGCACGGCGACCGGCTCCGGCGCGTCAACTGGCGGGTGAGCGCCCGCCGGGGCACGCTCCATACGAACGTCTACCACCCCGAGCGAAACGCCGATGTCGTCCTCTTCCTCGACTCCTTCGCCGAGTCGCCGGTGTCGCTCGATCTGGCCGTCAGGGCGGCGTCGGCGCTCGCGACCATGTACCTGCGCGGGCGTGACCGGGTCGGCGTCGTCGGCTTCGGCGGCGTCCTCCGCTGGGTGCTGCCGTCGACGGGCCGGGCGCAGACCTACCGGGTGCTCGACTCGCTGATCGACACCGAGGTGGTGACGAGCTACGCCTGGCGCGACGTCGACATCATCCCCACGCGGACGCTGCCGCCCGGCGCGCTCGTCCTGGCACTGACGCCGCTTGCCGACGACCGCGCGCTGGCCGCGCTCGCGGCGCTTCGGGCGCGCGGGTTCGACCTGGCGGTGGTCGACATCTCGGCAACCGTCCGGACGCCGGCGAGCCCGGGAGCGGTCGGCGACCTGGCCCATCGCCTGTGGGTGCTCCGTCACGAGGGGCTGCGGGCCCGGTATCGGCGGCTGGGCGTGCCGGTCGTGCAATGGGATGGCCTCGAGCCGCTCGCGGGCTCGCTGGCCCAGCTTCGGGAGGCGCGGCGATACGCCCGAACCGTGCGCAGCTGATCGTGCTCGCAGGCGCGCTGGCGGCGGCAGCGGCGGTCGCCGTTCGCGCCGCGCTCCTGGCGGGCGCCCAGGCCGAGGCCGTCACCGCGGCGGGCGCGGCCGGGTGCGCCGTCCTGCTCCTGGGCGGGATCACCGGCTGGGCCGGCGGCGCGCCGTGGGGCGTGGCGGCGCTCGCGGCGGCCTACGGCGGCGCCCTTGCCGTGGGCCCGTCCGCCCTCGACGGGTGGGCCCCTGCGGTCGCCGCCGGGATCGTGGTCGCCGGTGAGATGGGCGCCTGGGCGGCCGAGCTCAGAACGCCGCTTCGCCTCGACCGCGGCGTCGTCGTCCGCCGAGTCGGGCTCGTGCTCGGAACCGCGGCCGCCGCGGCCGGCGCCGGGCTGGTACTGATCGCCCCGGGGGCCGGGCCGGCGCTGGCCGGCCCGCTCATCACGGCCGCGGGCGTGGCGTCGGTCATCGCCGCCGTCGCGGTGATCCGCACGCTGGCCCGGCGGGCGTAGACTCACAGACGATGCCACACCTTCTGGTCTTCGGAGCGCGGAACCTGGGGCGCGTGATGGGCGAGCACTTCCTCGCCCAGGGGTGGGACGCAACCGGCGTCGCGCGCTCGCAGGAGACAGCGGATGGCTTCCCCGGTACGGGGATCGTCGCCGACGCGACCTCGGCCGAGAGCATGCGGGGAGTCGTCGAGCAGGCGGCCCCGTTCGACCTGGTGGTGAACGCGGTATCGCCGAAGGGCCGCTTCGGCGGCGGCGACCTGGTCACGACCGACGACGACGCGATGGCGCCCTACCTCGAGCAGGTGCTGCCGACGGCGTTCGCGTTCTTTCGCATCTGCGGCGGCGCCCTCATCGAGCGCGGCGGCGGGACGATCGTCCAGGTGACGGGCGGCTCGGCCCGGCGGGCCCTGCCCGGACGGGCGCCGTGGGGCGCCGGCGCCGCCGGCCAGCGCGCGCTCTCACAGGCGGCGGCGAACGAGCTGAAGCCGCACGGCGTCCACGCCGCGCTCCTGGTGTGCGACGGGACGTTCGGCGGCCCGGGCGACGACGCGGGCGGCGAGCGGATCGACACCCGCGAGCTGGCGAAGGCCGTCCAGTTCCTGCACGAGCAGGGGCGGAGTGCGTGGACGCACGAGCTCGTCGTGACGCCCGTCGGCGACCGCTGGACGCCGTAGGTCAGCCGGCCTGGAGCGCGGAGACGGTCGAGTCCCACAGCCCGTCGTCGGGCCCCGGCTCGCGCTCGCCGCGGCGGGCCGCACAGGCCGCGATCAGCTCCGCCAGCGCACCGACCGCATGCAGGTCGCCCGTCGCGCAGATCTCCCGCAGGCCCGCGGCGTACAGGTAGTCGCCGGTGAGCAGGGCCAGCTCGCGGTCGTCCTGGTCGAAGAGCCGGGAGGTCCCGTGATGGAGCAGGTAGCCCTCGTAGATCGTCTCGACCCCGAGCAGGTGGCGCTCCGGGCAGCGGCCCGAGAAGCGCAGGTCCCCCCGCGGCTCGGCGAGGAGCGCCGAGGCCCAGAGCGGGCTCGCGGCGGCGGCGCGCTCGGCCACCGTCTCGAGCACGCTCACCCGCGGAACTCCGCCGCGGCGGCCGCGGTCATCTCGAGCTGCTCGTCGGTGTGGGCGAGCGACGGCATGGCGGCCTCGAACTGCGACGGCGCCAGCGAGACGCCGCGGTCGAGCATGTGCGCGTGGAAGGCCGCGAACCGGGCGGTGTCGGCCGCGGCGGCGTCGGCGTAGCTCTGCACGGGCCCGGGGTGGTGAAACGCCGTCAGCATGGCGCCGACCCGGTTCACGGTGATGCCCGGCCCGGCGAGCGCCGCCTCGAGCGCGGCGCCGGTGCGCTCGAGCCGCTCGTAGGCGCCCGGCTCGCGCAGGAGCGCCAGCGTGGCGAGCCCGGCTGCCATCGCGAGCGGGTTCCCCGAGAGCGTGCCCGCCTGGTAGACGTCGCCGTCGGGCGCCAGGAGCGCCATGACCTCCGACCGGCCGCCGAACGCGGCGGCGGGCAGGCCGCCGCCCACGATCTTCCCCAGGCACGTCAGGTCGGGCCGGACGGCGAGCCGCTCCTGGGCGCCGCCGTAGGCGACCCGGAAGCCCGTGATGACCTCGTCGGCGATGAGGAGGGCGCCCGTGCCGTTGCAGATGGTGCGCAGCCCCTCGAGGAACCCCGGAAGCGGCGCGACGACACCCATGTTGCCCGCCACCGGCTCGACGATGATCGCCGCGAGCTGGTCGGCGTGCTGCTCGGCCAGCGCGCGCACGGCGTCGAGGTCGTTGTACTCGGCGACGAGCGTGTCGGCCACCACGGCGTCGGGCACGCCGGGGCTCGAGGGGATCCCGAGCGTCGCAAGCCCGGAGCCGGCCCGCGCGAGCAGCGCATCGGCATGGCCGTGGTAGCCGCCCGCGAACTTCAGGATCCGGTCGCGGCCGGTGAAGGCCCGAGCGAGCCGAAGCGCGCTCATCGCCGCCTCCGTCCCCGACGAGACGAACCGCACCTGCTCGACCGACGGCACCGCCTCGACGACCGCCCGTGCCAGCTCCACCTCGATCTCGGTCGGCGCACCGAAGGTCGTCCCCCGGCCGGCGGCCTCGCGCACGGCCTCGACGACCGCGGGATGCGCGTGGCCGGCGATCAGCGGGCCCCACGACATCACCCAGTCGACGTAGCGGTTGCCATCGGCGTCCCAGACCCAGCCGCCCTCGCCGCGGGCCAGGAAGAGCGGATGCTCGCGGCCGACCGAGCGCATGGCCCGCACGGGGCTCGAGACGCCGCCGGGGATGAGCTCCCGCGCCTCGGCGAAGAGCTCGGCCGAGCGGCGCTCTGTGCGGGCGCCGCTTACGAGAGCCATCGCGCCGCGCGGGCCGCGTGGTAGGTGATCACCATGTCGGCACCTGCCCTGCGGATGGCGGTCAGCGCTTCGAGCACGGCAGCCTGCTCGTCGACGAGGCCCTGAGCGGCCGAGGCGGCGATCATCGCGTACTCCCCGCTCACCTGATAGGCGGCCAGGGGCACCCGGGTCTGGTCGCGCAGGGTGCGCAGGATGTCGAGATACGGCAACGCCGGCTTCACCATGACCATGTCGGCGCCCTCCTCGATGTCGAGCAGCGCCTCGCGCACGGCCTCCCGGCCGTTTGCAGGATCCATCTGGTAGCTGCGGCGATCGCCGTGGCTGGGCGCCGAGTGCGCGGCGTCCCGAAACGGGCCGTAGAACGCCGAGGCGAACTTCGCGCTGTAGGCGAGGATCGACGTCGCCTCGAACCCCTCGGCGTCGAGCGCCGAGCGGATCGCGCCGACGCGGCCGTCCATCATGTCGGACGGCGCGACGATGTCGGCGCCGGCCCGGGCGTGGGACACAGCCGTGTCGGCGAGCACCTCGAGGCTGACGTCGTTTGCCACCTCGCCGTCCTGGATGATGCCGCAGTGGCCGTGCGATGTGTATTGGCAAAGGCACACGTCGGTCATCACGACCAGATCGGGGATGTGAGCCCGCAGAGCGCGAACGCCCATCTGCACGATCCCCTCGTCGTCGAAGGCCTCGCTGGCGGCCTCGTCCTTGCGGGCCGGCAGGCCGAACACGATGACGGCCGGAACGCCGGCGGCGTGGGCCTCGGCGGCCCGTTCCACGAGCGAATCGACCGACAGGTGGTACTGGCCGGGCATCGAGGCGATCTCCTCCTCGCCGGTCCCGTGGCGCACGAAGAACGGCTGAATGAGGTCGGCCGGCGACACGCGCGTCTCGCGAACGAGGCTCCGCACCCCCGCTGTGCGGCGCAAACGGCGCATGCGGGTGACCGGGAACGCCATGGGCGCAGTGTACCGCCGGCCTTGTTCCGGCCACGGCAAAGGTGTAGTCTTGCCAAGAGTGGACGGGCAACGGAGTGATGTTGACGGACCGGTGGGGGAGCCGACCGTGGAAGAGCACCCAGGGCACGACGACGAGTACTCGAACGAGGCGCTGCGCAAGCTCGGCGCCCGCGTTCGTCATCTGCGCCGCAAGAACGGGATGACCCAGCGGGAGCTCTCGTTCGACGGGTGCTCCTACAGCTACCTGGCCCGGATCGAGGCCGGCGACCGCCGTCCCAGCCCGCGCGTGCTCATGGAGATCGCCCGCCGCCTGGGCGTCACCGCCGAGGAGCTCTCCGGCGAGACGTCGAACGAGCAGCGCTCGCGGTCACTCGAGCTCCTCGATGCGGCGATGATGATCCGCGGCGGCGACCTCGACGACGCCGAGGAGCTGCTGCGCGGCGTCCTCCGCGAGGCCGAGGTGAACGGCGACTCGCAGCGGATGAGCGAGGCCTACGAGGGCCTCGGCGCCGTCGCCGACGAGCGGGGCGAGCACGCCACCGCGATCGGCCTCCTCGAGCAGGCCCGCGATGCCGGCGCGCCGCCCGATCCCGCCGAGCGGGTCGAGCTCTTCGGGCGCCTCTTCGACCTCTACCGCCGCTCCGGGGACGTCGCCCGGGCGCTGGCGCTCCTCCAGGACTGCCTGCTGCAGCTTCGGCGCTCTCCGGTCGTCGATGCGACCAAGGTCGTGCGCTACGCCGTGTGGCTGTCCCGCGCCTATACGGAGGCCGGCGATCCCGCCCGGGCCGCCGACGTGCTCGGCTCCGCGCTCGCCGACGGCGGCGATCAGGTCGACCTCCGCACCCGGGCAGCGTCGCAGTACGACCTCTCGCGGCGCCTGGCGGCCGCCGGCGAGGTCGAGCAGGCGCTCCGCTCGGCCGACCGTGCGCTCTCGCTCTACGAGCTCGACGAGGACAACCGCGCGCTGAGCGAGGCCCACCTCGCGTATGCACAGCGGCTGCTCGACGTCGGCGACGCGGAGGCCGGACGCCATCTCATCGCGGCCCGGAACCTGCTCGGCGCGCATCCGAGCGCGACCGACCACGGGCGGATCCTCGTCGAGGACGCCCGCCAGGCGCTCCTGATCGGCGATGCGGCCGCGGCGGCGCAGCGGGCCGCGCAGGCCGTGCGGGCCCTGGCCGACGGCGACGGCGCCCACCTCGGCGACGCGCACCTCGTGCTGGCGCGCGTCCAGGACGAGCTGGGCGAGGTCGAGCGGGCCGACGCCGCGTACACCGCCGCCATCGAGGCGATTCGAGTGCAGGACGCCTCCGCGCGCGACCTGGCGCGGGCGTACCGCTGGTACGGCAAGTTCCTGAAGCGGATCGGGCGGGCCGAGGCGGCCCTCGAGGCCTTCGAGCTCGCCGCCGACCTGGCGCCGTCGAACCAGGATGCACTGGCGCCCGCCGAGACGCGCTCCGGCACCACCGCCTGACCGTCGCCTGAGCCGTATACCCTGCTCGGGTGCTCGACCCCGACATCCCGCCCCTCGACGTTCTGACGCCGGCTGAGCGCGTCGACGGCGCACTCGTCCAGATCGGCCTGGAACAGCTCGACGAGGCCGAGGAGGAGCTGCTCGTCGCCCTGCGCGGGGCCGAGGCCGCCCGGGACAGCGCAACCGTGGCCCGGGCGCAGGAGGGGCTCGGCTCGATCGCCGTCCGGCGCGGGAAGACCGCCGCGGCGATCGAGTGGTTCGAGCGCGTGCTCGAGACGGCCGGGCGGCCCGACCCGGCCGAGCAGATCGAGCTCTATCGCGCCCTGGGCCAGGCCTACTCGGAGAGCGGCCGCAGCGGCCCCGCCATCGCGCTCTTCGAGGACTGCCTCGCCGAGCTCGAGCAGCGCCCGGACGCCGACCCGGCCACGCTCGTCCTCTACTCGATCTACCTGTCGCACGCGTACGGCGACGCGGGCGACTACGGCCGGGCGGCGGCGGCGCTGGCGGACGCGCTGCGCCGCGACGTCGAGGACATCGACCGGCGGGTGCGTGCGTTCGCCTATCACGCGCTGGCGCGGCTCTACTGCACGACGGGCCACACCGCCCAGGCCCTGGTCTACGCCGACAAGCAGGTCGAGCTAACCGAGGCCAGCGGCAACGACTGGCATGCCGCGAACGCCCACCTGGTGCGCGCCCACATCCTGCTCGACGACGCGCAGACCGACGCGGCGCGCGAAGCTCTGCAGGCGACGCGCCGGCTGTACGGCACGCGCATGAGCGGCCTGGACGAGGGCTGGGTCGTCGTCGAGGAGGCCCGGCTCGCGCTCCAGGCCGGCGATCCCGACGGCGCGATCGAGCAGGCGCGGCTGGCGATCGAGCTCCTGGGGACGCAGTCGGCCCCGGGCGAGCTGGGCGACGCGTACCTCGTCCTCGCCCGCGGCTACGACGAGCTCGGCCTGGCCGACCGCGCCGAGACGGCCTATTCGGCCGCGATCGACGCGCTCCAGAAGCAGAACGGCTGGCACTGCGAGCTGGGCCGGGCCTACCGCTGGTACGGCAAGTTCCTGCGCCGGGCCGGGCGCGCCGAGGCGGCGATGGACGCGTTCGAGCGGGCCGCCGACCTCGCGCCCTCGAACCTGGCCGTCCTCGAGCTCCCGGACCCGGCCTAGGAATCCGCAACATCGGGGTCAGACCCCAATGTTGCAGCCGTCTCCGCCTGCGGCGGCGATGGGTGCACCTCGACCGGCACGTCGACCGTGAGCGGGCCTCCCGGCCACGGCTGGAGGCCGATCCGCTCGCCGAGGAACGTGCCCACCTCGCGCCCGACGGCGACAAGCGGCATCGCGATGAGGACGCCGGCGAGGCCGTAGAGCTCGCCCGCCGCCAGGAGCGCGAAGATCACCACCAGGGGGTGCACCTTCACGGCGCTCCCCATCAGCTTGGGGATCACGATGTGGCCCTCGATCTGGTGGATGAAGAGGAAGAGCAGCGCGACTCCGATCACCGCCGTGCCCGACTCGGTGGCCGCGACGGCCGCCGGGGCCAGCGCGCCGAGCCACGGCCCCACGTACGGGATGATCTCGACGGCCGCCGCCCAGGCGCCGAACCCGAGCGCGTAGGTGGATCCGCCGGGGAAGACGCCGGTGATGCCGAGGATCCAGAGCCCGATGCCGGCGGTCGTCCCGATGACGAGCGAGACGAGCGTCTGGCCGCGCACATAGGCCAGGAGGGCGCGCTCGATGCGGGTGAGCAGGTCCTCATCCGCCTCCCCGCCGCGGAACACGCGTCTCAGGAAGCGCGACAGGCGGGGTGCGTCGAGCAGCATGTAGACCGAGATGACGATCACGAGCACCAGGTTGAAGAGGCTCTCGAAGAGCGTGATGAGAAGCGTCCGCGCCACCTCCACCGCGCGCCCGGAGTAGCGCTGGAGGTGGGCGACGTCGACCGAGTTCAGGAGCCGCTCTCCCGGCGTCTTGACATCGAACTTGACCGGACTCGACTCGTCGATCCAGTGCTGGAGGTCGGCGAGCCGCTGATCTGCGGGCGTGACCCCGGCGCGGTTCTCGGTGAACTGGTCCTCGACCTGGTTTGCGACGTCCTGGACCTCGCGCGCAATCACCGTGCCGGCGATGACGCTGAGGCCGCCGACGACGAACGCGAAGAACAGGTACACGAGCAGCACCGAGGCGGCCCGCGGGATCCGAAGGGCGCAGAACGCCCGTACGATGGGATTCAGCAGGATGGCGATCAGCGCGGCGACCACGAACACGAACACGGCGTGGTTGACCGCGGAGACCAGCAACCACACGCCCACGATCGCAAGCGGAAGGCCTACAAGCTGAACCCACCGCGGGACCAGGATCTTCCCGGGCGCGTCGGGCGGCATCGCGGCCATCCTACCAGCGGCCCCATGCTAGGCTGGCCCTCGTGATCGCTACTGGAAGGCGGCCTCCGCGCCGGCGGCCGCGCCGCCGGCAGCCCCGTACCCGCGCCCGTCGCATCGGCCTCGCGCTCGGCCTTTTGGCGATCGTGGTACTCGTCGCGACCGCACTTCGCGGCGGGTCTGCGCCGCGTATCCAGGCGGCCGTCACCGTGTCGCCGCCGCAGCACGCCCTGGCGCCCGACGGCCCGCCGATCCCGACCCTGATGGCCGGCGGCCCCAACGGGCTCGAGCTCGACGTGCCGATCGCACAGGGCCGCGTGACGGCGATCGTCTACCACGGCGTGGGGGACGCCAGCGTCATCGCACTCGCACCGTCCGGCCACCAGAAGAACGCCGGCCTCGTCACGAAGCTCGGCAACCTCCTCACGGGGACGTCGACCGGAGCCGGCCCGGCCTACTACGTCGACAGCGCCGGCGGCGGGGCCTCGACGGGATCGGTCGATGTGGGCGCGGTCGCCGGGACGCGCGTCTACTCGCCGGTCGACGGCACGGTCGTTGGCATCCGGCCGTACGTGCTGGACGGCTCGCCGCACGGGAGCGTGCTCCAGATCCAGCCGACGTCCACGCCGGCCGACATCGTGACGCTCACGAACATCCGCACGGCGAGCCAGATCGCGGTCGGCGACCAGGTGATCGCCGCGCGCACGCGGGTGGGTACCGTGATCGACCTGAGCCGGGTGATCACCCAGGAGCTCGCCAAGTACACCTCCGACGCCGGAAACCACGTTCACCTCGAGGTCGGCCCCGCGCCGGCCGCGTCGCTCCTGCTCTAGGCGCCGGTCTTGCGGATCCTCTTCATCGCCGACGCGTTCGCGGCGGCCGGTCGCAGGATCATCGAGGAGCGCCTGCCCAACCTCCGGCGCGACCGCGAGATCGACTTCGTGATCGCAAACGCCGAGAACGTCGCCGACGGCGTGGGCATCACGAGCCGGATCGCCAAGCGGCTCTTCGCGGCGGGCGTCGACGTGATCACGCTCGGAAACCACGCCTACCGCCAGCGCGAGGTGTACCCGTACCTCGACCAGGAGGAGCGGATCCTCCGCCCCGCCAACTACCCGGAAACGGCCCCGGGACACGGCACCTGCGTCGTCGCCGCCGCTGACGGGACCCGCATCGCGGTCATCAACCTCATCGGGAACCTCTTCCTGGACGCCGCGATCACCCCGTTCGCGGTCGCCGAGCGGCTCGTGGACGACGCCCGCAAGGAGGCGCCGGTGGTGGTCGTCGACTTCCACGCCGAGGCGACCAGCGAGAAGGTCGCCATGGGCCGGCTGCTCGAGGGCCAGGCGACCGCCGTCCTGGGCACGCACACGCACATCCAGACGAACGACGCTCACGTGCTGCCCGGCGGGACCGCGTACATCACCGACGCGGGGATGACCGGCCCGCACGATTCGGTGATCGGCGTTCGCACCGACCTCGTCCTGCGCCGCTTCACCACCCAGCTTCCGATCCGGTTCGAGCCGGCCGAGGGAGACGTGCGGATCGAGGGCGTCATCTTCGAGTGCGACGCGGACGGGCGGGCGACCTCGATCGAGGCGTTCCGGCTGCTCGACGACCGTTGAGCTACAGAGCTGACGGAGACGGCTCGGGCTCGGGCTCGCCGCGCGGCAGGAGCATCGCCGCGAGGACGAGCGGGAGCCACCAGCACACGTACGGGTAGAACCAGTAGCTCGCGGTGACCTGAAGGCCGATCACGGAGGCCGCGCCGATCGCGGCCACGGCGACCGGGTCCTTGGTTGCCCGAGGGAAGAATGCGAGCACCACGATGCCGACCGCGATCAGGAACTGGAGCGCGTGCTGGAGCCAGGTGATGTCGAACCAGCCCGGGTGGTAGCTCGGGAGCGTCCAGATCGCCATCGGCGTTATCCGGCCGAGCTGGTAGTCGAGCGTGCGGTGCCAGAAGAGCGAGAGGCCGTCGGAGTCCAGTGCGAGCATCGCAAGCAGGGCGATCGCCGCGACGGCGAAGCCGATCAGGGTCGCCACCCGGTGGCGGAGCGACGCGAAGAGCGGGACGAGCGCGAGCGGGGCGAACTTCGTGAGTGACGCCGCCGCCAGGAGCGCGCCGCGCAGGACGGGAACCGAGAGCGCCGCCAGCGTCCACGCCAGGAGCGCGCCCACCAGGGCGTCGTTGGTGTTCATGTTGAGCGCATACAGCGTGAAGGGGTTCGCCGCCCATCCGAAGGCGAGCAGGAGGCCGATGCGCCCGCTCGCGAGCCGCCAGCCGGCGACGAAGAGGCCGGCGATGGCCAGGACGTCGAACGCCGACGCAGTGACGTGCGCCGCCGGCAGCGAGTCCCACAAGCCGCTCCAGCCCAGGATCGCGACGGCCGGGATGTACGTCAGGTAGACCGTCGGCCCGTACGTGTCGCCCTGGCCGATCGGCGACTCGCACCGCCCGTTTGACTGGATATAGGCCTTCGGGTCGCCGTTCGAGTACTTCCCGGCGCACGGCTTGGACGTCTTGTCGGGCATGTGGCCGTACGGCAGCACCCCGTCCATGAGCCGCGACGCCCCCGCCACGCCGGCGTACCCGACGTCGATCACGTTCGAATCCTGGTTGTTCAGGCCGAGCCGGAATCCCATGAGGCCGAAGACGAGCGCGATCAGGAGCATCATGTGCGTCTCGCCGACGCGCACCTCGCGCGGGCCGCGGTGGATCCCGATCCATACCATGCGGGCCCCGAGGTAGATGAGCGGCGGGTACACGAGCGGGGTCGCGCGGAAGATGTCGCCGTGGTTGAACTCGACCAGCGAGCCGACGAACGCCAGCGTCACGATCAGGTCGAGCGTGCGCATCGACCGCAGCCGGCGCCAGTCGACGAGGCCGGCGAGGAAGATCGCGCACATCGGCCAGAGCACGAACGGCCGGTTCACCTTGCGCCCGTACGCGTCGGGCAGTCCGCGGGCGAGCATCCATCCCACCTGCGGGCCGGTCCACACCTCGTAGGCCCGCCCCGTCGAGTCCTCGATGTGGACCTGGGCGATCTCGTCGTCGTCCTTGTAGTAGCTCACCGTCCACACGCGCAGCGGGCCGAGGGTCGCCGAATGGGTGACGTCCGAGTACTGGCCGATCCAGGCCTTGACCGCGCGAGAGCGGCTCGCGACGACGAACGCGTCGTTGCTCGTGAGATTCGGCGGTCCCTGGGTCGGGGTCAGCTTGACGCCGGTGACTGCATGCCGCCGCTCGGACACGGTGACCACAGCGAGGACGTTCTGCGCGCCCTTCGGCTCGAGCAGGACCGCCCAGACGCGGCGCGGCCGGTGGTACTCGGCCACGAAGTGCGCCCCCGGGTTCTGTGCCAGGAGCGGCACGATCCGGCGGTCGGCCTTGGCCAGCGCGATCGCCTGGGCGGCCGTCAGATGCCGGACGGCGGCGTGCGCGGGCGGCGCGGCCGCGAGCACGATCGCAGCCGCGACCAGCCCGGCGACGACGCGACTAGCGAAACGTCCAGAGCTTGTTGCCAAGGAAGCTCACCGGCAGCGCCATGAGGATCGCGATGGCCGCCGCCGGCGGCTTCGACACGCCGGCCAGCTCCACGAGCGCCCGCAGGACGACCAGGTCGAGCACGAGCGCGGCAACGCTCACGCCCAGGAAACGGGCGTACTGGTGGTGGGGCCGGCCGTGGTCGACGCGAAACGTCCACAGCCGGTTCCACAGGAAGTTGCTCGTTGCGGCGCAGATGAACGCCACCGTGAAGGCAAGCGTGTACGGCATGCTCGGGTCGGCGAGCAGGAACACGCCGAGGTTGATCAGGTAGCCGGAGGCGCCCACGCAGCAGTAGCGCATGAGCTCCATCCAGTTGGCGGGGCGCGCCGCCGCAAGCCTGAAGCGCTGCGCGTGCCGCCTCATGACGGCCGAAGCGGCTTCGGCGCGGGCGTCCTCCATCCCGGCGATGCTATCCGACAGAGGTCGCGAGGGCGTGCGGTCGGCTCACACGGGGCACGCCGAAGTGCCGGCACGCGTACGGCTGGATGTCCGTGATCGACGGCTGGGACGGGAAGGCCTCGGCCTCCGGGAACCCGGCGGTCACGAGCGGGACGAGCGAGTCCTCGGCCCGGAGCGACCCGTGGCTGCCGCCGCCGAGGTGGTGGATCCCGCCGGAGTCGGCGAACTCCCAGCCCGGCGCTGCGGAGACGATGACGTCGCCGGCGGTGATGCACAGCACGGCGCCCTCCAGCCGCTCGAGCGCATTGGGGTAGAGGGCTGGGTCGAGCAGGCCGGCATCGCCCTCGACGTCCCAGGCGTTGCCGCGCTCGTCGGTCAGGCTCGACCCGCGCCGGAAGCGGAAGCGGCCGTCGCCTCGCCGGACCGCAAGCCAGTCGCCGTCGCGGTAGGCGATGACATCGGCGGCATCGAGCGTCCCGAGCCGGTCGGCGACCTCGCCCGGCCCGATCCGGGCGCCCGGCAGCAGATACGCCATCGCGGCGCGATTCGACGCCGCGACGGCCACGTCGCAGCGGTCAGGGTCGGAGCGCCGGCTCGAGCGGAACAGGCGCAGGTCCTCGAGCGGCACCGCGGCGTCGGCGATCTGCTCGACCTGGCTCTGGGAGTGGTCGGCCACCACGATCACGCCGTAGCGGGCCAGAAACCGCTCGAGCCCGCCCGCGGCCTCGACCATGAGCGCCAGCCCGGTGTCGGCCCGTTCGACGGCTCCCATGACGTCGCCGCCGCGATGGCCCGCCGCGTCGGTCTCGTAGAGGTAGAGGAACAGGAAGTCGAAGCCGTCCCGGGTGACGAGCCACCTGGCGACCGCCCCGCCGTGGCGATCGATCCCCGTTCCGAAGTTGCGCGGCGCGCCCGTGAGGTCGGAGAAGAAGAGGTCGCCCAGGAAGTACCGGCGCGGCCCGTACACCGCGTCGACGATCCCGATCCTGCGGGCGAAGCGGCGGGCGGCGGGCCGTGTGATCTGATGCCGCACGCGCCCGCGGCAGACGTAGAGGTTGACGGCCGCGCTGACGAGCCCGGCGTCCTCCAGCGCCTCGAACACGGTCGTCGCGCGAGGCGAGAGGTGGAGCAGGTTCAGGTTGACCAGGATGTCGTCGACCATCTGCCGCGTCCCCTCGGCGAGCGTCGCCGCAAACGAGGAGCCGTACTCCACGAACCGGCCCTCGCCGCGGTGGTACCACGTCATTCCGGGGATGTGCGACCCGACCGGATGCTCCCCCGTGACGAGCGCCGAGAGACAGACCGGCGTCAGCGACGGGAACGTCGAGACGCACCGGTCGGTGCGCGACCCGGCGTCGATGAGGGCGGCGATCGTCGGCGCCCGACCCGCGGCGAGCACGCGGTCGAGAAGCTCCGGACCGAGGCCGTCGACGACGGCCAAGACAACCTTCTTCGTCACTCCGGAATCGTAGGTCAGCGCAGGACGCGCCGGCGATGGCGCGGCCACCGCGAACCCCACGGGGCCAGGCCCCATCCGGGGCCTGGCCCCGGTTGTTCTCGACGCAGCGGGGAGCTCGGCTTCGTCCCGAGCGGGGTCATCGCAGAACCCTGAGTCCCTCGTAGCGGCGGCCCTCGCGGGCCCGCACGCGCTGGAAGAGGGCGCCGGCGCCCAGCGCCAGGAAGTAGCCGACGATCGGGATCACCGCGATCGCCGAACCGGCGAGGCCGGCGCCGTCCTCGATCATCGCGGTTCCGCGGATATCGCCGCCGCCCTTCACCGCGCCGGCGCGGACGCTGCGCATGGCGATCCCGGCCGCGGCCGCGACGAGCGCGCCGAGCGCGAGGCCGACGTACGGGATCGTGTCGCCCGCCGCCAGCTCGAACGCCAGACCGCCTGCAATCACGCGCCGCCCGAGCCGGGCGCCCGCCTGGGCACCGGGCCACACGGCGTCGACGGCGAGCTCTGCGACCACCAGAACCCAGGCGGCCACGACGACGATCGTGTCGTCGGCGATCCCGAGCGGGCCGCGGAGCCAGCCTGCGCTGGCCGCCGTCGCGGTGGCGGCGAGCGGTGCCGACGCGAGAAGCCCGGCTGCAGCGGCCAGGCCCAGCCCCTGGCCGAGCGCAATCACGACGTCCATCGGCAGCGAATCATACGGCGGCGTCAGCCGTCATGGCCGGTCGGCACGAAGGCCCGGACCGCGTCGCGCTCGTGGCGGAAGTGGACCCGCTCGACCTCGCCCAGATACTCCCCGTCGATCTGGATCGCGGTCGGGACGTCGCACGCCACCGAGAAGTCGTTCATGTCATGGAGGTAGCCGACCCTGCGCGAGCCGTGGCTGGCGTGCCGCGGCCAGAGCAGGCCGTAGACCGGCAGGCGCCACAGGTCGCGCCGCCGGAGCTCGCGGGTGAACACGACGTCGAGCCCGTGCTCGAAGTCGGCGCGCGGTGCCGCCTTCACCGGCATCCGGCCGAAGAACGTGTACGGGTGCTGGTTCGCGACCGCGACATAGGAGGCGCGATGGAAGCTGCCGCGATCGGTCCGGATCGTCATCCGCTCGTGCAGCGCGAAGCCCTCCTCCCGGAGGATGCCGAGCGCCGCCTGCACCACCTTCAGGTCGCCGGGCCGCTCATGGGATGAACGCTCCTCGCGGATGCGGTCGACGGCGGCCGTCGCCTCGGCGTCGAGCCCGAGCCCGGCCGCGAACGTGAACTTGCGCTCGTCGGCCACCCCGAGGCCGACCAGCTTCGTGCTCTCCTGGCGGATCGCGTCCGCGAGCATCCCGCCGGCGGCGACGGTGTCGCGCGGGAAGCCCAGATGGCGGGCGAAGACCGACGACGCCCCGGCCGGGAGGACGCCCATGAGGACGCCCGGCTGGACGCCGTTTGCGACCTCGTTCGCCGTGCCGTCGCCGCCCATCCCCACCACGGCGCCGGACTCGACCTCCCGCGCCAGCTCGAGCCCATGACCGGCCCGCTCGGTCTCGGTCACCTCGAGCACGCAGACGCGCTCGAGCTGGGCCACGACAGCGTCGAGCACCGGCCCGCGGACGCCGGTCGCCGTCGGATTCACGATCAGGCGGACGCGCATCTGACGGCTACCATAACCGCCGGTGGATGCCCGTTCCCTGCGCACGTACGCAACGGCCGCGGCCCTGCCGGCCGCCGTCGTGATCCTGGGCCACCTGGCCTGGGCCTGGTACGCCCATCCCGCGAGCGCCGACCGCCGCTCGGCGGCGTTCGATCACGGGCTCGCGATCGCGACGATCCTGGCGGCGACCCTGGCCGCAGGGCGGATCGCCCTGTGGATGGAGGGGCGCGCGCGATACCTGTGGGCGGACGCGGTCGGCGTGGTCGGGACGATCGCGATCCTCGCCCATCTGGCCGTCGCGTGGCGCGACGACGGCGTCGGAGATGTCGGCGTGGCGGTCGTGCACGCCCTTGCGCTGGGCGCGCTCGCGGTCGGCGTCAACCTGATCCGGGCGTTCGAGCAGCCGCGGCCGACCGGCTAAGGCCACTCCAATTCTCAATTCCCGGCCAATGCCCCGCGCCTATCACTAGAGGCCATGAAGTCATCGATCCGTCAAGTACTCATCGTCGTGGTCGCGGCGCTCGCCGGCGGCGGGGTGGCCGTGGCCATCGGCGACGCGACAACCTCCAGCTCCACGACGACCATCCAGGCCGCCGCCCCGATTCCCGCAGCGAACGTCAGCCAGACCTCGAGCGGCATCAGCCCGGCCGCGATCTACCGCAACGACGCACCGGGCGTCGTCCTAATCACGGCCACGACCACCTCGAGCGCACCCGATCCGTTCGACCCGGCCGCACCGAATCAGACCCAGAAGTCAGTCGCGATCGGCTCCGGCTTCGTGGCGGACGCCGACGGCCACGTCTACACCAACGCCCACGTCGTCCTCGGCGCCTCCTCCGTGAAGGTCGCCTTCTCGAACGGCGACTCCTTCAACGCCAAGGTGCTCGGCACCGACGAGTCGACCGACGTCGCTGTGCTCCAGGTCGAGGGCGCTCCGGCCAGCGAGCTTCATCCGCTGCCGCTGGGGAGCCTCAGCTCTGTCCATGTCGGCGATCCGGTCGTCGCGATCGGGAACCCCCTGAACGAGCAGAGCACGATCACCTCGGGCATCGTCTCGCAGATCAACCGTACGATCGACTCGCTCAAGCCGCACCAGCAGATCTATCGGGCCATTCAGACCGACGCCGCGATCAACCACGGCAACTCGGGCGGCCCGCTGATCGACCGGTTCGGGCGCGTGATCGGGATCACGAGCCAGATCCTCACGGGGAACAACGACCCGAACGCCGGCAGCATCGGCATCGGCTTCGCGATCCCGATCGACAAGGTGAGCCAGATCGCCCGGCAGCTCATCACGAACGGCCAGGCCAAGCACACGTACCTCGGGATCGAGGGCACCGAGATCACCCCCGACCTCCAGCAGGCGGTCAACCTGCCGGTCGGCGCCGGCGTCCTGGTCGGCCACGTCGTCCCGGGCTCCCCCGCCGACATGGCCGGGATCCGGGGCGGCTCGACGACGGCCACGATCGGCGGTCAGACGCTGACCCTGGGCGGCGACATCATCACGTCGATAAACGGCCACAAGATCACGTCCTTTGCCAACCTCGCCGAGACGATCGCCTCGAAGTCGGCGGGCGACCGGGTGACGCTCGGGATCCTGCGTGACGGCAAGGCCCAGACCGTCTCGGTGACGCTCGCCACCAGGTAGACGAGAGATCGCGCCGCCTGCAGGCGCGAACCGCCGGGGCCCCGCCCACCTGCCACGGGGCCCCGGCACCACTCTCTCTAACAGACCTCCACGATGACGTCGTCGACCGACGCGATGGCGTCGCGCACGGCGTCCTCGACCCGGCTCGCCAGCGTGTGCGCCTCGCCCACCGAGAGCCCCGGGTCGGCGCGGACGGACGTCACGACGAGGAGCCGCGAGCCCTGCCGGTAGACCACGAGCTGCTCCGCGTCACCGGCCACGGAGCGGATGGCCTCCGCGGCCAGGCGGTGAAGCGACGGCTGCTCGGACCCGATGTCGCGCGCCGGCTGGGCGCCCGGCGCCGACGGCTCGACGTGGGCGTACACGCGGGCGATGCCGACCTCGCGCGTGATCTCGTCCTTCAGCCGCTCGACCACATCCCAGGCCGAGCGGAGGGTCTCGTCCTCCGGGAGCCGGACGTGGAGCGTCACGGCCCGCCCGGACGCGTCGTCGAGCACGGAGATGTTGTGCGCCTCGACGACGCCGGGAACGCGCAGGGCCGCGGCCGCCACGCGGTCGTTCAGCGTCTCGTCGGCCGCCGCGGGCTCGACGTGCACGGTCACCTGGGCCCTGCCGAGCGAGTCGCGGACGGCCCCCTCGACCATGTCGGTCGTCTCGTGGCTTCGCTCCACGCCCGCCAGCCGCGGGACGCCGATCACCACCTCGGCGAAGCTCTCGCCGCCCGCCTCGCGCACGCGTACGGAGCGCACCTCGCTCACGCCCGGCACCGAGCGGGCGGCGTGCTCGACCTGCCCCGCCACGCCCAACGGCGTTCGATCCATCAGCGCGTCGATGTTCTGGCGCGCCAGCCGCAGCGCCCCGAGGAGCACGATCGCCGCGACGAAGATGGCGGCGAGCGAATCGCCGGCCGGCACGCCCGCGGCGACGAAGCCCAGGCCGACGAGCACCGCCAGGGTGCCGGCGAAGTCCGAGCCGAAGTGCCACGCGTTGGCCATGAGGGCCGCGTTGCGCTCGATCCGGCCCCGCCGCAGCGAGATCGCCGCCCGGGCGGCGTCGACGGCCAGCACGACCACGAGCGCCGCGAACGCGTACCAGCGGGCCTGGACCGGCGATGAGCCCTCGTTCAGCCTGCTCACGGCCTCGACGGCGATCCATGTCGCGGCGGCGGCCAGGAACGCCGCCTCGCCCAGAGCCGCCAGATGCTGGGCCTTGCCGTGGCCGAACGGGTGCTCACGGTCGGGCGGCTGCTCGGCGATCCCGACGGCGTACAGGGTCAGGCCGGCGGCCGCCGCATCGATCCCGGAGTGCACGGCCTCGGCCAGGATGCCGAGGCTGCCGCTCGCGAAACCCACCGCGAGCTTGAGGAGCGCGAGGCCGATCGCCGCAACGAGCGACGCCACCGCGGTGCGCCGCGCGGGGGACATCCGCGCAGTTTACGGACGTCCGGTTTCCTTTTCGCCGTCCGAAGTGCAATGATTCACCTACCCATGGCGGTGTCACAGGCCAGCGGGGGGGACGGCGAAATCCGCACCCAGGTTCGTTGCCTGGTGGTGGACGATCACGCTGCCGTGCGGGAGGGAGTCAAGATGATCCTCACCCGCGACCGCGAGATTTCAGTCATCGGCGAGAGTTCGTCCGGCGATGGCGCCGTTGAGATGGCCGAGAAGCGCCGTCCTGACGTGATCGTGATGGACGTGCGCATGGAGGGCATGGACGGGTTCGAGGCCACCCGCCAGATCACGGCCTCGCATCCCGAGATGGCGGTGATCCTGTACACGGCCCACGGCGAGCGCGGGCTCCTGGCGGAGGGCCTCGACTGTGGGGCGCGCGGATACGTCCTCAAGGAGGCGCCTCCCGACGACATCGTGCGCGCGGTGAAGCGCGTGGCCGAGGGAGGCGCATACGTCGACCCCACGCTCGCATCGGAACTTGTAACCCCGAAGGCAACGGAGCGTTTGCCTGCGCTTTCGGGCCGGGAGCGCGAGATCCTTGGGCTCCTGGCGAACGGGTTCTCGAATCCCGACATCGCCCAGCGGCTCTTCATCAGCCCTGAGACGGTGCGAACGCACGTCCGGAACGCCATGACGAAGCTCGAGGCCGACACTCGCACCCAGGCTGTCGCGCTGGCGCTGCGGTATGAGTTCATCGACTGACCGCCGCCTGCTGCGCATCGCAGGGGTGGCGGCGTGCGGCGCGGTCGCCGCGGCCGCGGCCTCGCTCGCCGGCGCCCCGGCCGCCATAACGGGCGCGGTCACGGCGGCCGCCGTCCTGGCGTGCGGCGTGCTCGCCTGGTCGCGACCGAGCCCGCGGCGCGACGTGCGCGGGCGCGAGCAGGGCGAGCTCTTCGACCACATGCTCGATGCGATCGACGCGGAGCGCGAGACGCTCGCGCACTGCCTGCACGACGGCCCCCAGCAGACGCTGACGGCGGTGAGGCTCATGTGCGACGTCGTCCGCGACGCGGTGTCGAAGGGCGACGTCCACCACGCCGAGGAGGTGCTCGGGAGGCTGGAGCGGCTGGCCGCCGACGCCGCCGACGACCTGCGCCGCACGGTGGCGCGCCTGCACCCGGTGGTGATGCAGCAGCAGGGGCTCCTCCAGGCGCTCGGCTCCCTCGCCGAGACCGTGCATGAGGAGTACGGGGTCCCCGACGTCGTTCAACCGTCCCCGCGGCGGCTGGGAGGCCGAGGAGGATCGCGACACCGCGATCTTCCAGATCGCACGGGAGGCGGCGGTGAACGCGGCCCGGCACGGGCGGCCGCCGGTTCTGATCAGCCTGCCAGCGCTCGCCGCATCGATATCCACCTCTCGGTCGAGGACCGAGGCGGCGAGCTTGGCGTGAACGGCCACGTGCCGCGGGAGGGCGTGGGCATCCGGATGATGCGCGAGCGGGCCGCCCGGATCGGCGCAGAGCTCACGCTCGAGTCCGCCCCCGGGAACGCGGACGATCGTCTCGCTTCACGTCCCCGCCGCCCGGTGAGGATCGGCGTGGTCGGCCACAGGGCGGCCGACGTGGTCACGACCGAGGCCGGTACGGAGCACCGGCCCGGCGGGACGCCGCTCTACGCTCGCCGCTCGCTCGAGGCGCTCGGCGTTCCGTGCGTCGTGGTCGAGCGCGGCGGGTTCGGAAGCCGCCTGCACCACCACGACGGCGTCGTCGAGCAGTGGGTCGAGGCGGTCGGCGCGCCGTTCGCCCCGGAGGAGGTGCTGGCAGCGGTCGACGGCTGCGGGTGGGTCATCCTCGGCGGCCAGACCGCCGGAGACTTCCCGCCCGAGACGATCGCGGGGCTCGCCGACGCCGGGCACGGCGTGTGCCTCGACGGCCAGGGGCTGTGCCGCGGCGACGCCCCGGGGCCTGTCCGCCTGCGGCCGTTTCCGCCCGAGGCGATCCGCGGCGTCTCGATCCTGAAGCTGAACCGGGCCGAGGCCGAGGCGGCCGCGGGCGGCCTCGATCCCGAGTCGCTCCGGGGCCTCGGGGCGCCGGAGGTCGTCGTCACGCTCGGCAGCGACGGCGCGCTGGGAGTGACCGCGTACGGCGAGTGGCGCTCGCCGCCGAGCGGGACCGGGGTCTACGCCGACCCGACCGGCGCGGGTGACACGTGGACCGCGGCGTATGTCGCCGGCCGGGCCGCCGGCGAATCCCCGGAGGGCGCGGCGCGGGCCGCCGCCGAGCACGCCGACCACCTGTACCTGTAGGGTTGCCGAGGGACGTGAGCAGCGAGGGCATCAAGATCCTGATCGCCGAGGACAACGCGCTTCTCCGTGGTGTGCTGCGCGACGCGTTGGAAGAGGCTGGGATGGACGTGGTCGGCGAGGCCTCCGACGGCGCGGAGGCGGTCGTCTCGGCGGAGCGTGCGCACCCCGACGTCGTCGTCATGGACATGCGGATGCCGAACGTCGACGGCATCGAGGCGACCGAGCAGATCGCCGCCGCGGAGTGGGCGATGCCCGTCGTCGTGCTCTCGGCCTACGACGAGCCGCAGATGATCGAGGCCGCGCTCAACGCCGGGGCGGCGAGCTGCCTCAAGAAGGGCGTCGGGCTCGACGAGCTGATCGACGCGATCCGCGCCGCGCACACCGCCCGGTAGCCGCGGCGAGGGTCACGGATGGCGGACGCCGTCGCGCAGCATGCCGACGGCGCGCTCCAGGCGGGCCCGCCGCGTCTCCTCGCGCTTCGCGCCGGACACCCATTCGACGTACTCCCGCCGGTGGGTGTACGAGAGGCCCTCGAACGCCGCCCTCGCCGCGGCGTCGGCCGCGAGCGCGGCCTGGAGCTCCTCCGGCACCTCCACCGTCCGCGGCTCGTCGTCGAGCTCGAGCACGATCGCGAGCCGGTCGCCGTCGTCGAACCCGGCCGCCTCGCGGATCTCGCGCCGGAACCCGAGGAAGTAGCGGCCGCCGTACGTCGCGACCGTCGTCCGGAACGGATACCCGTTGACCGTCCCGCGGACCGGCGCCCGGGCCTTGCCGAACACGGCCCGAACGTCGAACGGCACCTCGAGGAGCGTGCCCGACCCGTGCTGCTCCAGCGTCCCCTCGAACCGCTCCGCCATACGCCGCAGTATCTCGCAGGTGTACTCTCGGCTCGTGCCCGCGGAGATGCACATCGCCCAGGTGAACGTCGCCCGGGCCCTCGAGCCGCTCGACTCGCCGCTCCTGGCCGGCTTCGTCGCCGCGCTGGCTCCGGTGAACGCCCTGGCGGACGCCGCGCCCGGGTTCGTCTGGCGGCTCCAGACCGAGGACGGCGACGCGACCGCGGTGCGCATCGACGACGACCCGCGGGTGATCGTGAACCTCTCGGTGTGGGCGTCCCTCGAGGCGCTGTGGGCCTTCGTCTACGGCGGCCCGCACGTCGGCGTGATGCAGCGCCGGCGGGGATGGTTCGAACGCCCCGTCGAGACGCACCTCGCGCTGTGGTGGGTCCCCGCCGGGCGGACGCCGACCGTCGCCGAGGCGGTCGCGCGCCTCGCCGAGCACCGGCGCAACGGGCCCGCCCCGGGTGCGTTCGACTTCAAGCACCCGTTCACGCCGGACGGCCGGCCGCTCGACCCCGCGGCGCTTCGCATCCTGCCGGCGGCCTGCGGCTGAGCCTCACGGCCAGCCCAGGTACTCGCTCTCGTGCTGCTCGAACACGTGCCGCGACGGTCTCGGGCGTTGGTGCCGCCAGGGCGTGGAGCGCGTCGATCAGCGCGCGGATCCGTGGCGTCATCACAAGCAGATACCGGGTCGGATCGGGGCGCGGATTCCAGTACGTGTGAGGCGTGCCCCGCGGCACGATCACGGCGCCTCCGGCAGGGACCTCGATGTCCCGGTCGCCCGATCGCACGACGAGCGCACCCTCGAGGACATACCAGCACTCGTCGTCGGCACGGTGCACATGCAGCGGTGCGATGTACCGCGGCGGATCGCCGCCGCCGCCCGGATCCGCCCACTGCGCGACCACGATCTGCGCGTCCGGGGCCGCCACGAGGCGACCGGCCAGGTCCGCCGAGAACGCGTCGTCCGCCGTCACTCGGTCGAGATGAAGACGCTCTTCAGCTCGGTGTTGTGCTCGAGGGCGTGCATCCCGAGCTCCTTGCCGACGCCCGACTGCTTGTAGCCGCCGAACGGCGTCTGCGGGAAGACGCTCGAGTTGGAGTTCACGCCGAGGACGCCGGTGCGCATCGCCCGTGCGACCCGCAGCTGGCGCGCGCCGTCGCGCGTCCAGAGCGACCCCGAGAGGCCGTACGGCGTGTCGTTTGCGATTCGTACCGCCTCGGCCTCGTCGCGGAACGTGATGACGCCGACGACCGGCCCGAAGATCTCCTCGCGGGCGACCCGCATGTCGTTGGTCACGCCGTCGAGGACGGTCGGCCGGTAGAAGAAGCCGGCCTCGAGCTCGCCCCCGGGGCGCTCGCCGCCGGCGACGACCTTCGCGCCCTCGTCGACGCCCGACCGGACGTAGCCCTCGACCGTCTCGCGCTGGGCCGCCGAGATGAGCGGGCCGATCTCGGTCGCCGCGTCCGCGGGCATCCCGACGCGAAGCCCGCTCGCCGTGGCGGCATACCGCTCGAGCAGCTCGTCCTTGACCGACTCCTCGACGATCAGCCGCGAGCGCGCGCAGCAGTCCTGCCCGCAGTTCTCGAACACCGCGTACGGGGCCATCCGCCCGACCTTCTCGATGTCCGCGTCGGCGAAGACGACGCACGCCGACTTCCCGCCCAGCTCGAGCGTGACGCGCTTGATCGTCGCCGCCGCCTGGCGCGCGATCCCCGCCCCGACCTCGGTCGAGCCGGTGAAGCCGATCTTGCCGACGCCGGGGTGCTCGACGAGCGCGGCGCCGACCGTCCCGCCCGGGCCGGGGACGACGTTCAGCGCCCCCTCCGGGATCCCCGCCTCGATCGCCAGCTCCGCGTAGCGAAGGACGGAGAGCGGCGTGAGCGACGCGGGCTTCAGGACGACCGTGTTCCCGGCGGCGAGCGCCGGTGCGATCTTCCAGTTCGCGATGTTGAGCGGGAAGTTCCAGGGCGTGATCAGGCCGACCACGCCGATCGGCTCGCGGAACGTGAGCGCGATGCCGTCGCGCTCGACCGGGATGGTGTGGCCGAAGAACTTGTCGACGGCCCCGGCGTAGTAGCGGATGACGTCCACGATCATCCCGAGCTGGCCGCGGGCGTCGGAGATCGGCATCCCCACGTTCTGGCACTCGAGCAGGGCAAGCTCCTCGGCGTGCTCCTCGACCAGGGCCGCGAAGCGGTGCATCCGCCGCCCGCGCGTCACCGGCGACAGCGCACCCCAGCCCTCGTACGCCTTCGATGCGGCCGCCACGGCGCGGTTCACGTCCTCGACGCCGCCCTCGGCGACCGTGGCGAGCGTCGTCGCAGTCGCCGGGTTCACGACCTCGAACGTCCGCCCCTCCGCCGCGTCGACCCGCTCGCCCGCGATGACGAGGCCCTCGATTGCCTGCACGCTCATGCCGCCACCCTCCGATACGTCGTCGCCTGGTCGACCAGCGCGCGGAAGAGCGCCGCGCCGCCCGCCTCGTCCTCCTCGGGATGCCACAGGACGCCGACCACGTAGTGGGCGGCCGGGTCCTCGATCGCCTCCACCGTCCCATCCTCGGCCGCTCGCCGCGACCCGCAGCCCCTCGCCAAGCCGGCCGGGCGCCTGATGGTGGCAGGAGTGGGTGTGGGCGTCGGTGCCCAGGACACCCGCCAGGTGCGTCCCCGCGAGCACGGTCACCGAGTGGCGGGTGTACATCCCCGGCGGCCCCTTGTGGGTGTCGCCCTCGAGGTGCTGGATGAGATCGCCGCCGCGGGCGACGTTCAGGAGCTGCATCCCGCGGCAGATGCCGAGCACCGGCATCGCCTGCCCGAGCGCGGTGCGCATGAGCTCGAGCTCGGCCGCGTCGCGGTGGTCGTAGAAGCCGCTCGACGCCGGGTGCGGGTCCTGCCCGTACACGGCCGGATTGATGTCGGAGCCGCCCGTGAAGACCATCGCATCGACGTCGTCGAGGATCTCGGGCGAGACCTCCGTGGGCGGGATCAGGACCGGGACGCCGCCGGCCGCGACCACCGACCGAACGTAGCCCTCGGGCACGAGCACGCAGCGCATGTCCTTCCACTGCCCGAAGTCGACAGGGACGTCGTAGGCGCTGATCCCGATCACCGGCCGCTTGCGGTCCATCCCGGAAGCAGTATATGAATGGCGCGTGCCGCTGACCTTGGAGGAGTTGCGCGCAGACGTCGAGAGCGGCGAGATCGACACCGTTCTCCTCGTGATGACCGACATGCAGGGGCGGCTCCAGGGAAAGCGCCTGCACGCGCCGTTCTTCTGCGACGAGGTCGCCGCGCACGGAGCCGAGGGCTGCTACTACCTGCTGACCGTCGACGTCGACATGATGCCGGTCCAGGGCTTCGAGATGGCGTCCTGGGAGTCGGGGTACGGGGACTTCGTCTTCCACCCCGACATGGCGACGCTCCGGCGCATCCCGTGGCTCGAGAAGACCGCGCTCGTCGTCTGCGACATCCAGTGGCAGGACGGCCGCCCGGTCGCGCCGTCGCCGCGGCAGATCCTGCGCCGCCAGCTCGACCGGCTGGCCGAGCGCGGCCTCGTGGCCAACATCGGGTCGGAGCTCGAGTTCTTCCTGTTCCGCGAGACCTACGACTCCGCGCGCGCCAAGCGCTACCACGACCTCGATGCCCGCGAACGCCTACAACGTCGACTACTCGATCCTCGGCACGACGATGGTCGAGGACGTCATCCGACCCATCCGGCTCGGCATGGCCGGCGCCGGGATCCGCGTCGAGGACTCGAAGGGCGAGTGCAACTTCGGCCAGCACGAGGTGAACTTCCGCTACTCCGACGCGCTCACGATGGCCGACAACCACGCCATCTACAAGAACGGCGCGAAGGAGATCGCCCACGCGCACGGATACGCGCTGTCGTTCATGGCCAAGTACGACGAGCGCGAGGGCAACTCGTGCCACATCCACTGCAGCCTCTGGGACGAGAACGGCACCGCCTTCGCCGACGGCGACGGCCATCAGACCGAGCTCTTCCGCCACTTCCTGGCGGGCCAGCTCGCCGGCACACGCGAGCTGACGCTGTGCTTCGCGCCGAACATCAACTCGTACAAGCGCTACGCGTGGGGCTCCTTCGCGCCGACGACCCTCGCCTGGGGCGTCGACAACCGGACGTGCGCGTTCCGCATCGTCGGGCACGGCCCGGGGCTGCGCGTCGAGAGCCGGCTCGCCGGCGCCGACACCAACCCGTACCTCGCGTTCGCCGCGATCATCGCTGCCGGCCTCCACGGGATCGAGAACAGCCTCGATCTGGAGGACGCGTACGCGCGGCAACGCCTACGACGCCCACGACAAGCCGCGGGTGCCCTCGAGCCTCGGGGCCGCGATCGACCTGTTCGAGGGCTCAGCGCTCGCGCGCGAGGCGTTCGGAGCGCAGGTCGTCGACCATTACCTCCACTACGCGCGCACGGAGCTCAGGTCGTTCGAAGCCGCGGTCACGGACTGGGAGAAGTTCCGCAGCTTCGAAAGGCTCTAGCCGATCCCGCAACGACCCCCATGGCGCCAGGTCCCGTTCGGGGCCTGGCCCCCGGTGGAGCCTTGTACGCGTCTACGCAGCCTTGCGGGGTGCGCGAGCGGCTTGACCAGCTCGTGGCGGCGCTCGGTGCGCCGCTCGATCTTGCGCTGGCGGGCGAGCCGCATGAAGTAGTCCCGCTCGCTCTCCCGGACAGGATGGCGGTTTTCGTAGCTCGAAGCCGTAAATAGTTGGGATAGCTGTGTCATATGCACATTATATCATCGGCAAAACCGTCGTCAACCCATACGAATCACGCTAAAGGGTGAAATTATCGGAGAAAAAGTGGTAGTCGACGACTACGGATTCCCCGCAGACGGCGCATCCGCCGCGTACCGCACGATCATCTGGTCGGTCATCCACTCCACCGGCGCCCGATCGTCGGTCAGAGGGTCGTCCGAGGCCGGCACCAGCCGAAGCTGCTGGGCAAACCCCGCCGCCGGCTGGAGACGCCGCCGGGGCGTCGGCCAGGCGGGCGCGGAGCTCCGCGGCGG
This sequence comes from uncultured Actinomycetes bacterium, assembly GCA_963821535.1. GTDB lineage: Bacteria > Actinomycetota > Thermoleophilia > Gaiellales > JAICJC01 > JAICJC01. The sequence goes on from CAWGEC010000013.1 coordinate 206,154, forward strand.
TCGTCGGCGACGTGAAGCCCGCAACGATGTCGTTGAACCCGCTCACGCGCCATTCGAACACCGACGCGAACCGGGTCGCCATCGTCCCCGCGATCGCATCCGGGAGGCTGGCGTCGTTCGGGATGCGTCCGACGTTTGCCATCACCATGCCGCCGGCATCGAGCCGGTCGCGGGCCAGGCCCCAGAACTCCTGCGTCGTCAGGTAGAACGGGATGTAGGGCTGGCGGAAGGCGTCGAGGAAGACGGCGTCGTAGCGGGTGTGGTGCTGCTCCAGGTACACCCGGCCGTCCGCGGTCGCCACGCGAACGCGCGGGTTGTCGGCGAGCCCGAAGTACCGCCGTCCCACATCGGTGACCAGCGGATCGAGCTCGATTCCGAGCACGTCGACCGACGGCCAGTAGGTGCCGTATGCGCGACCGACCGTCCCGCCGGCGTAGCCGATCATGCTGAGGCTCCGAAGGCCCGGGCCGTGCAGGATCGGCGCGAGCAGGAACTGGTCCCAGTAGCCGCCGGTCAGCACCTGGCCCGGCCGGTACAGCGAGTGGTCGGCCCAGCCCTCGTTCAGGTGCAGCACGCGGCCGCCGCCCGGGAGCGACTGCACCTGGACGAACTGGTAGGCGGACTCGCCCTCGTAGATGATGTGCGACCCGGGCTTGACGGCGCCGGGCGGGACGAGCGCAACCGCGCCGATCAGCGCCGGCACGAGCGAGATAGCGGCGGCCGAGCACCGGCGAGGCGGCCAGGGCCAGGAGGCACGCGGTTGCGAGCATCGTGCGCCGCGTCCCGATCGCGGGGATCAGGACGGCGACGGGCAGGAACGTGCCGATGATCGATCCCGACGTCGAGAGGGCGTACATGCGGCCGGCGACGGCGCCGGCCTCCTCGATCGTCGTCACGCCGAGCCGCACCGCGAAGGGCGAGGCCATCCCGAGGAGCGTGATCGGCGCCGAGAACAGCAGCATCACCGCGAAGAAGGAGCCGAGGAAGGCGCCCACGGACGCGCCGGCGAATGCGTCGACCGCGGCGCTCAGGAAGGGCTCGGCGACGAAGGGCAGGACCGCGACGCATCCGGCAGCAGCCAGCATCAGCCAGCACAGGAACCGCATCGTGGGATGGCGGTCGGCCAGGCGGCCCCCGACGAAGTAGCCGACCGACAGATAGATCAGGATCAGGCCGATGATGTTGGCCCAGATCAGGATCGACGCGCCGAAGAAGGGGGCCAGGAGGCGCGAGGCGCACATCTCCGTGGACATCGTCGTCGCCCCGGCGATGAACACGAGCGGCGGGAGCACGCGGCGGTTCACCGGCCAAGGGTAGCGCCCGGGCGCCGGTGAAAAGGTGGTGAACGAGGTATGGGTTATCTGCGGTTTGTGCAGTACTTTCAAGGTGGAGCTATGAGGATTCCGACCGAACGGATCGCCAGACTACGCATGATGCGCATCGGGATCATCGACATCGGCTCGAACACCGCGCGCCTGCTCGTGGCGACCGTCGACGGAGCGTGCGTCGACCGGCTCGACGAGCAACGCGCCTACCTCGGCCTCGGGGCCGCGATCGAGCGCACGGGCAAGGTCCCGCAGCGAAAGCTGGCCGAGGCGGCGAGCCTCGCGGCGGAGTACGCCGAGCGGGCGGCGTCGCACGACATCGACGTGCTCGACGTCATCGTGACCGCCCCCGGCCGCCAGAGCCGAAACGGCGACGAGCTCGTCCAGTGCCTGCGGTCGGCAACGGGCGCCGGGGTGCGCGTGCTCACCTGCGACGAGGAGGGCCGGTACGCCTACGAGGGCGCTGCCGCCATGCTCGACCGCGAGCCGAAGGTCCTTGCCGTCTGCGACATCGGCGGCGGGTCGACCGAGGTCGTCGTGGGTCTGCGCGACCTCGGGCCGGTCTTCCTGCGTTCCTTCGACATCGGCTCCATGCGGCTCGCGAGCCGGTTCTTCGACGGACGCCCGACCGCGGTCCGAGCTGAAGGCGGCGCGCGACTTCGTGCGCGGCCGGCTGCTCGACCTCGATGCGCCCGCGCCGACGGCAGCGCTCGCGACGGGCGGCACCGCCGGAGCGCTTCGCAAGATCGCCGGCCGCAACCTCGACGCCGACCTGCTCGAAGAACTGATTGCCGAGCTCAGCGCCCGGACGCCAGGGCGAATCGCCACCGCCTACGGCCTCGGGCGCTCGCGGGCGCGAACGATCCTGGCGGGGGCGCTCATCCTCGCCGAGGTGCAGCGGTGCCTGGGCGTGCCGTTCGAGGTCGCCCGCGGCGGCCTGCGCGAGGGCGCCGCGCTGGCGCGTGCCCGGGTCGCCCAAGCGGCCTGATCGGCCGCCTACCTCGGCGCGGGTATGTGCCGGACGACGGTCACGCCGCGCGCGCCGACGTCGACCACCCAGGCCGAGCCCTTCGGCGTCCTGCGGCTGCCCACGAGCGCGTGGCACACATCGCCGTGCGTGCACAGCACGGTTCCCGCGCCGGTCGTCGCGAGGAGCGGCATCACGTCGGCCCGCGCGACGCCCTCGGCCAGCGCCGGGAGCCTCCTCCACCGCGACACCGAGGGCGGCGCCGAGCGGCTCGACGGTCTGAACACAGCGGACGTACGGGCTCGTCAGGATCCTGCGCACGGGTACGCCCGCGAGCGCCGCGGGCAACGCCGCCGCCTGCCGCCGGCCGCGGCCGTCGAGCGGCCGCAGGCGATCGTCGCCATCCCATTTCGCGCGGACGCCGGCGGTGCCATGGCGGACGAGCACGGCCAGCATGCGGCTACCCGATGAGCGGCCAGCGCTTGGCGGCGCGGGCAAGCGCCTTCAGCGCTTCGGGAAGGTCTCTTCGAGACCGGGCTCGGCGTTCGGTCTCCTGCTCGACGAGGCGTCCGGCCGCGACCGCCACCGCCGAGTCGGCACCTGCCGCGAGCGCACGCAGGCGCTCCTCGGCGACGACGGCGTCCTGGTGGGCGCCGAGCACGTCCTGGAGGGCCTTCGCGGCCCGGATGAACGCCTGCCCATGGCGGTCGCCCGGAAGCGCCCCCAGCTCGCCCGCATACCGTGCGCGCTTGCCCGCGATCCGCAGCCGGTGCATCGCCGCATCGTCGGGCTCCGCGCCCGCGCGGCGTGCCGCCTTTCGCATCCGCCGGTACTCGCTCGTCAAAAGGGGCCGCATCTCGAGGCCTCGCCCCGCGAGTTGCGGGCTCCCCGCCTCGACGACCAGCCGCTCGACCAGCGCGAAGTAGCGTGGGCTGTCGAGCGCCGCGAGCACGCGCGCCCGCGCAGACCCGCGGTCGGCGGTGAGGGCGTCGAGCACTGGGCGCCGCCCTCGGCGTCGGCCTCGCCGAGGCGCTCGACGCGCGGCAGAAGCTCCTCCACGAGGACGTCCAGATCGCGGGCGGCGCTCGTCTCGCCGGCCAGCCACCCGAGCTCCATGCGGAGCCCCTCGGCCCACCGCTCGTCGAGGCCCGGCCGGGCGGCTCGGAGCAGCGCCCGCATGCGCCGCGTCGCAACCCGGAAGTCATGCAGCGGCTCGGGGCCCAGCCCGAGGCGGACCGCCGGATCGGCCACGAGCATCGCGCGCACCTGCGCCGCGAGCATCGCGGCGACGCGCTCCTCGGCCGTCGAGTCCGCCGTGACGGGGATCCCGTCGGCTGTCGTGAGATCGAGCACGCGAAACACCTTCGGCCGCTCGTCTCCCACCACGGCGCCCGCCCGGCGCAGGGTCTTCGCGAGCCGGCGCATGTCGCCGTTGTCGCCGGCCGGCAGGAGCTCGATCTCGACCTCGTCGAGCCGAGCCCGGACAGCCGACTCATCGTCGACCGTGACCACGTCGTGGAAGACGTCCGCGACGGCGATGTCGTCGCGGAAGACCCGCCGGCCCAGGCGGCGCGTGCGGAGCGTGGCGACGGGGCCGAGCGGCGCGCCGCGAAGGTGCGCGGCCAGGAGCTCGGAGGCCTCGGGCGGCGGCTCCGTCCCGCGGCCGGCAAGCTCGATCTCGAACCGGCCGCCCTCGGCGGGGAGCTTCAACTGCCAGCGGACGCTGCGTGCACGCGTCCGCCGGCGCAGGGTGATCCCCGCGGCGGCGAGGCGATGGTCAGGCGTGTCGTGGTACGCCGAGACGAGCGTGACGGTGCGCAGACGCTCTCCCGGCAGCTCCGGGAGGAGGAACCCCTCTGCCACGTCGAGCTTGCGCTCGCGCTCCAGCTCGTAGACGGCCACCCGTAGAGTCTACGGAACCGCTGCAAATCCGTTGTCTGGTTGCTATCCATCCGGCCGGACGCCGCCTGCTGACAGGGATGCCCTCGCCAGGATTCGAACCTGGGACGCCGGCCTTAGGAGAGCCGCGCTCTATCCCCTGAGCTACGAGGGCGGACGCCTCCTACGATACTTCGCCGTTCTCGTCCGCCTCGAGCCAGGTCGTCTCCATGCGCGGCGACGCGTGGATCGTCACCATCCGCAGCCGCCCGGGGCCGAGGCCCTTGAAGCCGTGCACGGTGTCGGGCGGGACGACGACGATCTCGCCCGCCTGCGCCTCCACATACCCGTCGCCGAACCGGAACCGGCCGCGGCCCTCCAGCACGATGAACGTCTCCGAGTACGGGTGGGTGTGGGGGTCGGGGCCCTCGCCCGGGCCGGAGTCGACGACGAAACCCGACACATCCGAGGCGAGGTCGACGCCCTCCCAGCTGCCTTTCGAGGCGCCCTCCTCGTAGCGCCAGGCGGGGAGACCGTCCATGTCCACGATCCTAGATGGTCCGAGGGTGAAACAGTGGTACCAGGTACGGGTGTTTCAGCCGGGGATGAGCGGGCGCTCGCGCAGGTACGGGAGCGCGACCGCCGGGTCGGCCCCGTCGATCTCGCGCGCCAGCCGGTGGCCGTCGAAGATCGCGTCGGCGATGAGCCTGCGGAGCGACGCAGTCGCCGACCCGGTAGACGGCGTCGATGCCGGCCTCGGAGAGGGCGTCCGGATCGGCCGTGAGGTCGAGATAGAGGGCGTCGTCGGAGAGCCGCTGCGTGACGAGCACGGTCGCGTCGGCCGCGATCTCGACCGGCCGCCCGGCGCCGTCCTCGGCGCGGATCCCGCCGGGCAGGATCTCGGTCGGGGTGAGGCCGGTGCGAAGATCGATCCCCAGCGCGTGCAGGTGCAGGCGCAGCCGCAGGCCCTCGAGCGTCTGGTCGCACGTCGGCGCAACGACGTCGTACGGCGTCACGAACGTCACCTCGTAGCCGTCGCCACGCAGCACCTCGGCGAGGCCCGGGCCGGTGAAGTAGCCCTCGCAGTCGAGGATGGCGATGCGGCGGCCCTCCGGGCGGGCGCCGGCGACCATGACGTCCTCGGGGAGCAGCACGTGCGGAAGCGCCGCGTCCGCGCCCGGGATCGGCGCCCGGGTGATCCCGTTCATGCCGTCGCCGGCCCAGCGCGCACCCGTCGCGACCACGACGATGCGGGCGCCGTACTCGCGCACCGCGCCGGCGTCGAGCGCGCCCCCGATGACCAGGTCGACCCCCGAGAGCCGGTCGAGCTGGGTGCGCCGGTAGGCCACGACGTGGCCCCACTCCCCGAGGCCCGGCAACCTCGTCACCCACCGCATCTGGCCGCCGATGTCGTCGCCGGCGTCGGCCAGGTGGACGAGCTCGAACCCGCGCTTCCCGAGCACCATGGCGCACTCCATGCCGGCCGGCCCGGCGCCCACGACGAGAACCGCGTGGTCGGCGTTGGCCGCCCGGTCGAACCGCTCGGGATGCCAGCCCTCGCCGGTGCTCCTCGCCGGCCGTCGGGTTCTGGGTGCACCCGAGGTGGAGGCCCCAGACCGACCGCGAGTAGCACGCGTTGCACCCGATGCACTCGCGCACCTCGTCGTAGCGGCCCTCCTCGATCTTGCGCGGAAGGAACGGGTCCGAGATCGACGGACGGGCCGCGCCGATCAGGTCGGCGTGGCCGCCGCGGATCACCTCGGCCATCTTGTCGGGGTCGGTGAACCGGCCGACGACCACCACGGGCTTCGACGTGGCCTCCTTGGCGCGACCCGACCACTCGAGCTGGTAGCCCTGCTCGTAGAACCGCGACGGGCCGGCGTCGAGGCGGCCCATGCCGGCCATCGACCCGATCGTGACGTCCCACAGGTCGACCATGGGGTCGGCGGTACGGATGAACTCGAGCCCCTCCTCGAGCTCCACGCCGGACAGCTCGAGCGTGTCGGCGGCGATGCGGACAGCGATCGCGCAGTCGTCGCCGATCTCGGCCTTCACGCGCTCGATCGCCTCGAGCCAGAACCGGCTGCGGTTCTCGAACGAGCCGCCGTAGGCGTCGGTCCGGCGGTTGAAGATGGGCGAGAGGAACTGGGTCGGAAGATAGGTGTGCGACCCGTACACGTAGAGGATGTCGAACCCCGCCGAGCGCGCCCGCCGGGCGGCCGCGACCCACTCGTCCTGCACCCGGCGGATGTCAGCCGCCTCCATCACCTTCGGCACCGTCACGCCGTCCCAGTCGCTTGCGATCTGCGACGGCGCAAGCGGCGGCAACCGCGACTCGCGCTGCTCGGCGAAGAGCCCGCCGTGCCACAGCTCGACCCCCGCGAGCGCGCCGTGCTCGTGGGCGGCGTCGGCCATGAGCGACAGGGCGCGCATGTCCTCGTCGTCCCACAGGCGGGCTGACGTGTAGGGCTTCTCGTCCGACTCGGGGCTGATCGAGCAGTACTCGGTGCAGACCGCCGCCCAGCCGCCCTCGGCCTTCATGCCGCGAAAGGCGGCCTGCGTCCACGGCTTCTCGACGCCGAAGCCCGTGCAGTGCGGCACCTGGTAGAAGCGGTTTCGCAGCGTGCGAGGGCCGATCGGCACCTCCTCGAAGAGGATGTCGTGGCGGGCCAGGCGCTCGGCCATCAGTCGGCTTCTAGCTGAGTCTTACGGCGGGCGATGAACTCGCGCAGCTCCTCGTCGAGGGCATCGTCGATCCCGGGGTCCTCGTAGCTCTCGAGGAGCTTCTTCCACCCCTCGGTGGCCGCCCGGTCGGCGGTCACGGCACCGCGCTTCTCCCAGGTCACGTAGGCCTGCGAGCGGAAGAGCGGGCTCATGAACACCCAGTCCTTGAAGTGCGCGAGCGTGTGGTCGGAGGCCAGGAACATGCCGCCCGGGCCCTCCTGGCGGACGGCGTCCATCGCGAACTCCTCCTCGCTCATCCCGATCCCGCCGGAGAGAACGTCGAACACCCGCAGGAGCTCGAGGTCGAGCACGAACTTCTCGTACGAGGCGGTGAGGCCGCCCTCCAGCCATCCGGCGGCGTGCATCACGAGGTCGCAGCCGCCGATCATCGTCGCCCAGAGCGTGTTCGTCGTCTCGGCCGCCGCCTGGAAGTCGAGCGCGTTCGAGGAGCACAGGCCGCCGCCGCCGCGGTACGGGAGCCCGTAGCGGCGGGCGAGCAGGCCGCCCGCGAGGGTGCCGAGGATGGACTCCGGCGTCCCGAACGCGGGCCCGCCCGTGCGCATGTCGACGGCGGTGAAGAACGACCCGAAGAGGCACGGAGCGCCCGGCCGCACGGCCTGGACGAGTGCGATGCCCGAAAGCGCCTCGGCCACCTGCTGGGCCAGCCCGGCGGCGATGCTGACCGGCGCCGTCGCGCCCGCGAGGAGAAACGGCGTGACGATCACCGGCTGGCCGGCGACCGCCCACTCCATGAGCGCGTCGGCCATGAGGCCGTCCCACACGAGCGGACTGTTGGGGTTCACGACGCCCATGATCGCGGGCGTCTCCTCGATCGTCGCGCGCCCGCCGTGCGCGACTGCGGCCAGGTCGACGGCGTCGCGGGCCTTCGGGCCGGACGTGCCGTAGCAGATGAGCGGCTTGTCCGACCATCGCAGGATGGCGTAGTCCATGTCCATGTGGCGCGTTCGCTCGTCGAGGTCGCAGGCCTCGACCGTGCCGCTCTGCTGGCAGGTCATGAGGTCGGCGGCGTGCGCCATCTTGATCAGCTCGAGGTAGTCGGCGATCGTCCCCTCGCGGCGGCCGCGCTCGAGGTCGGCGCAGAACGGCGACCCGCCGACGGGCGTCAGTACCGGCTTTCCACCGCCGATCCTGACCGACCGGGCGGGGTTTCGGGCCGCGAGCGTGAACGACGCCGGGGCCTGTGCGGCCATCTCCATGACGAACTCCCGGTCCCAGCGCACCCGCTCGCCGTCGATGTCCTGACCCAGCCCAGCCAGGATCGCGAGGGCGCCCTCGTGGCGGACGTCCGTCCCGATCTCCTCGAGGATGGTCATGGCGTGCTCGTGGACGGCGTCGAGCGCCTCGCCCGAGAGCACGGCCGAGATGCCGGCGTCAGCGAACATCGCCGGCGAGCGTATCCGATCGCCTGACGGCGAGGCCCAGGGAGGCCGCCGCCCCGATCGCGACGGCGACGCAGCACGCCGCGACGACGGCGTGCCAGCCGTCGTCGAGCCAGAGGCCCGGCAGGTAGGCGCCGGCGCCGCCGAGCACGTAGTAGATGGTCTGGTGCAGGCTCGTGGCGGTGCCGCGGTGGTGGCTCACGAGCCGTGGGATCAGGAGCTGGCACGTGGTCACCGTCGAGAACATCGCCGCGGCCAGAAGCGCCAGGCCGGCGATGACGGCGGCCAGGTTGTCGACCAGCGTGAGCGCCGCGCCGGCTCCGGCACAGGCGAGCAGGAACGGAAGCAGCCGCTGCGGCCCGATCCGGACGGCGGCGTGGCCGACGAGCGGCACGATCGCGCCCACCACCCACACCGCGTAGACGAGGCCGGCGGCGCCGAGCGTGAGATCGAACGGCGCCGCGGTGAGGCGGTATGTGGCGAAGGTGAAGACGCCGACGAAGGCGAAGAACGTCGCCCCCGCCGCGACGGCGTTCAGGAGCAGCGAGACGTTCCGGGCATGCTCGGCGACGACCGCGCGCAGGTCGCGGCGGATGTGGCGCGGCGCATCGCGCGGCAGCCAGAAGTGCATCGCCAGCGCCCCGGCGACGGTCGGGACGGTGAGCGCCTCGAGGCCGACACGCCAGCTCGTCCAGTCGGCGACGAGCGCCGTCCCGACCCGCCCGACGAGACCGCCGAAGACGAGCGAGGCGGTGTAGGCGCCCATCGCCGCCCCAGCGGCCGGGCCGCGGAACCGCTCGGTCACATACGGCACGGCCACCGTCAGGAGACCAGGCATGAGGAGCCCCTGGCAGGCCCTGATCGCGAGCAGGGCCGACAGGTTGGGCGCCAGGCCGGCAAGGGCCGTCGGGACGCAGATCATGGCCGCCGCGGCAGCCATGACCCGGGCCCGGCCGAGCCGGTCGGAAAGCGGGCCCGCCACCCAGCCGCCCGCCGCCACCGCCAGGACGACGACCGTGATGGTGAGGCCCGCGGCGGCGGGCGACACGCCCAGGGCATCCTCGATGTCCGGCAGGATCGCCTGGGTCGAGTACATGTTCGCGAACATCGCCGACGCGCCCAGGAAGAGCGCGATGCCGGGGCGGGTCACGACTCGGCGACGTGCGGCGGCCCGGGGAGTACGCGCAGCGAGATCTCGCCGCGCAGGAGCCGCTGAAGCGATTCGCCCGCGAGCTCGTGCCGCCAGCCCGAGAGCAGCGGATGCGGGCGGCCAGAGTTGAGCGCCTGGCCGGCGATGAACGCCTCGAGGTCGGCCCGGGTCGCGACGAGCTCCGACGCCACACCCGCCGCCGCGCAGCGGGCCTGGAGCACGGCGGAGGCGAGCGGCAGCACCACGCGGATGCGGCGGCGGACGTCGCCGGGGAGCTCCGCGTCGGCCTCGGGCGGCGGGCCCGGGTCGGCGAGTGCGGCCAGGAGCTCGTCGAGCTGGCGCCCGCGGCGGATCTGGAGCCCGCGCACGCCCTCCGCCTCCTTGGCGGTCGCCGGACGGCGGCGGGCGAGCTCCACGAGCGTCGCGTCCTTCACGAGCCAGGCGGCGGGCAGGTCGCGGCGGCGGGCCTCGCGCTCGCGCCACGCCGCCGCCGCGCGGAGGGCGGCCAGGCCCTCGGACCTGACCTTCCCGCGCCCGGCGACGCGGCGCCAGGCCGTCTCGGGATCCTGGACGAAGAGCGCCTCCGGGCCGTAGCGGGCAGCCAGCTCCTCGGCGACCCACGCCTCCCGGCCCTGCGAGCGGAGCCGCTTCGCCAGGGCATCCGCAGCGCCCAGCAGGTAGCGCACATCGTCGGCTGCGTATTCGATCTGGGTCGGCGTCAGCGGTCGCCGCTGCCAGTCGGTGAACCCCTCGTCGTGGCGCAGGCGGACGCGGATCGATGCCTCGAGCAGCCGCTCCAGCGAGAGCGTGCCGCCGTAGCCCGCAAAGCCCGCCGCGAGCTGGGTGTCGTACACCCGCTGCGGCCGGACGTCGTGGTGCAGGACGAACGCGGCCAGGTCGCCCGACGGCGCGTGCATCACCTTCTCGACCGCCGGATCGGCCATGAGCTCGGCCACCGGCTCGAGCGGCGCCCCCTCGACCGGGTCGATCACTGCCAGGCGCTCGGCGGTGGCCATCTGGACGAGGCACAGCCCGGGCGCGTATGTCCGCTCCCACACGAACTCGGTGTCGATGGCGCAGCGGCCCTCGGCCCGGGCGGCGTCGAGCAGCGGCCCGAGCGCCTCGGCCGTTGTGATCTGCTCGATCCGCATCGCGCCCGACAGTATGCAACAACGGGGTCAGACCCCAATGATGCATGCGCATCGCTGTAGTCTCATGTCCGCATGGATCCCTGGGTCGTATGGGTGGTCATCGCGGTCGTCCTGATCGCGGCCGAGGCGACGACCACCGCGTTCGTCGCGATCTACTTCGGCATCGCGGCCCTGGCGGCCGCGGGGCTCGCCCTGCTCGGGCTGGGGGTGGCGCTTCAGCTGGTCGCGTTCGGCGCGCTGGCCGTCGGCGCACTGCTCCTCACCCGCCCGGCGCTGCGCCGGTCGATGGGGCGGTCGTCCGGCCTCCGTACCGGCGTCGACGCCATGCAGGGCAAGATCGGCGTCGTCACGACGTCGATCGCTGAGCTGAATCCCGGACAGGTCAAGGTGGGAGGCGAGATGTGGACGGCCCGGAGCTTCTACGACGGCGAGTCGATCCCGGCCGGAACCCGCGTCGAGGTGGTCAAGGTCGAGGGCGTCACGGCGCTCGTGATCTCCGCCCCCTCGCCTCACGAGACGCACGACACGAAAGAGAGCCCCGATGCCTGAGCTGATCGCGATTGGTGCACTGGTGATCCTGGTGCTCGTACTAATGGCAGCGTCGGTGCGGGTGATCCAGCAGAGCTACGTCGGCATCGTCCAGAGGATGGGGCGGTACCAGCGGACGATCGGGCCCGGCGTCCACCTGCTCGTGCCCATGCTCGACCGGGTGGCCACCGTCGTCGACATGAAGGAGACCGTGCAGGCGTTCGCGCCCCAGCCGGTGATCACCGAGGACAACGTGACGATCGGCATCGACACGGTCGTCTACTACCAGGTGACCGATTCGGTGAAGGCGACGTACGAGGTCGCGAACGTGCTCCAGGCGATGGAGCAGCTCACCATCACGACGCTCCGTAACGTGGTCGGCGCCATGACGCTCGAGGAGACGCTCACGAGCCGCGACTCGATCAACTCGCAGCTTCGGTCGGTGCTCGACGAGGCGACCGAGAAATGGGGCGTGCGCGTGACCCGCGTCGAGCTGAAGTCGATCGACCCGCCCCGGACGATCCAGGAGGCGATGGAGCAGCAGATGCGGGCCGACCGCGCCAAGCGGGCGGCCGTCCTTCAGGCCGAGGGCGAGAAGCAGTCGGCCATCCTGCGCGCCGAGGGGTTGCGCCAGGCCGCGATCCTGAACGCCGAGGCCGACCAGCAGGCCAACGTGCTGCGGGCGCAGGGCGAGAAGCAGGCCCGCGCCCTTCGCGCGGAGGGCGAGGCCGAGGCGCTCAACAAGATCTTCAGCACCGTTGCCGACACGGGCATCGACCCGGGCGCGATGCTGGGCTACAAGTACCTCGAGACGCTGCCGGCGGTGGCCGCCGGCGACGCCAACAAGCTGCTGCTCCTGCCCGCGGGCGCGGCCCAGGCGATGGGGGCCGCCGTCGGGCTCGGCGCGGCGTTCGCAGAAGGCGCCGCTCCGACGCCTCCGGCCGACCCGAAGCAGCCCAAAGCGGGCTCGTCCGACGACCGCGGCGACTCGCAGTAGAATCCCCCGGCCGTGACCGTCGCCCACCGACTGCGCACGCTCGCCGCTGCCGTCACGGCCCTAGCTGCGCCCCTCTTGCTGGCCCCCGCGGCGCTCGCTGACACGGCCACGCCGGAGAACCCCGCCGGCCCCGCATCGCACGCAATCGACAACATCTACCGGGCCGTCATCGGCACGACGATGGTCATCTTCATCCTCGTCGGCGGCTGGCTCGTCTACTCCGCGATCCGCTTCCGGGCGCGGCCCGGGCGCCAGATCGACCCGCCGCAGGTGCACGGGTCGAGCAAACTCGAGTGGGGCTGGACGATCGTCCCCGTGCTGATCCTGATCGGCCTCGCGGGCTACACGTTCCACAAGCTGCCCGACGTGAAGGACGCTCCGTCGAACTCGATGATCGTGAACGTCACGGCCCGGCAGTTCCAGTTCTCGTACAGGTACGGCGCGAACGCCGGCCCGGCGGCAGGGAAGACGCCGTCGGATCCGGCCACGCTGGTGGTCCCGGAGGACACGCCCGTGAAGCTCGAGGTGCGCGCCAGGGACGTCGTCCACGACTGGTGGGTGCCCTCGCTCGGGCCGAAGATCGACGCGATCCCCGGACAGACCACCACCACGTGGTTCGAGGCGAACGAGCCCGGGACGTACCACGGCCAGTGCGCCGAGTTCTGCGGAGCGGGCCACTCCACGATGCTGATCGCGGTGAAGGTGGTCTCGGCCGCCGAATGGCAGAGCTACGCGGGAGGGCTCAGGTGAGGCTCGAATGGTGACCGAGGCCGTCGCCTCGCCGGCCGCAGTCCGGCACGCGCCGGAGCGCTCCGGCTTCTGGTCGTGGGTGACCACCGTCGACCACAAGCGGATCGGCGCCCTCTACCTGATCACGACGCTCTTCTTCTTCGTGACGGGCGGCCTCATGGCGCTCGCGATGCGGATCCAACTCGAGCATGCCAACAACCAGGTGATCTCGGCCGACTCCTACGACCGCATCTTCACGATGCACGGCACCACGATGGTGTTCCTGTTCGTCGTCCCCGTCATGGCGGCGTTCGGCAACTACATGGTGCCGCTCATGATCGGCGCGCGCGACATGGCGTTCCCACGCCTCAACGCCGCATCGCTGTGGCTCCTGATCCTCGGCGGGCTCGTGATGTACACGGGCTTCGTGTGGGGAGGCGGCGCGGCCGACGCGGGCTGGACGGCCTACCCGCCGCTCTCGGTGCAGTCGCCCGGGCACGGGATCGACCTCTGGATCGTGGGCCTCCACATCATCACGATCAGCTCGGTGATCGGGGCCATCAACTTCATCTGCACGATCCACAACATGCGCGCGCCGGGCATGCGGCTCACCCGCATGCCGCTCTTCGTCTGGACCGTCGACGTCTACGCGTTCATGCTGCTCCTCGCGCTGCCGCTGCTCTCGGGCGCGCTCACGATGCTCCTGCTCGACCGCAACTACGGGACATCGTTCTACGCCGCCGGCCACTACGGCCCGCTGCTCTACCAGCACCTCTTCTGGGCGTTCGGCCACCCCGAGGTGTACGTGGTCGCCCTGCCGGGCTTCGGGATGATCTCCGAGATCGTGCCGGTGTTCTCGCGAAAGCCGCTGTTCGGCTACCGGGCCCTGGTCTACGCGACCGTGGCGATCGCCTTCCTCGGCTTCCTCGTGTGGGGCCACCACATGTTCGCGGTCGGCATGTCGACGCCGCTTCAGGTGTGGTTCATGCTGGCGTCCATGGCGATCGCGGTGCCGACGGGGGTGAAGATCTTCAACTGGGTCGGGACGATGTGGATGGGCCAGATCCGGTTCGAGCCGCCGATGCTCTTCGCCACCGGCTTCATCCTCGTGTTCCTGATCGGCGGACTCTCGGGCATCGCGCTCGCGATCTTCCCGTTCGACCTGTACGTGACCGACACCTACTTCGTGGTCGCCCACTTCCACTACGTGATGGGGAGCATCCCGGTCTTCGCGGTGCTCGGCGGCCTGCACTACTGGTATCCGAAGATGACGGGCCGGATGCTCGACCGGGCGCTCGCGGTCAGGAGCTTCTGGGTGCTCTTCGTCGGCTTCAACCTCACGTTCTTCCCGATGCACGCGATGGGCCTCTCGGGCATGCCGCGCCGCGTCGCCACGTACACCGATCCGGGCTGGAACATCTACAACCAGATCGCGACCGTGGGTGCGTTCGTGCTGGCGATCGGCGTGCTCCTGGTGCTCATCAACTGCCTGCGGTCGCTGCGCAGCGGGCGGATCGCTCCGGCTGACCCGTGGGGCGGCTACACGCTCGAGTGGTACACCTCCTCGCCGCCGCCGCCGCACAACTTCGACAGCCTGCCGCCGATCCGCTCCGAGCGGCCGCTCGACGACCTGCGCCGGGCCGCGGCGGCCGAAGCGCGCGCGTGACCCGCGGGCGCCTGGTGACGTTCGCCGCGCTCGTCGCGGCGCTGGCCTGGGCGCTCATGACGGTCGGGGCGTACGTGCGGGTGTCGGACTCCGGCCTCGGCTGCCCCGACTGGCCGGCGTGTCACGGACAGCTCGTGGCCGGCGGCCACCACGCGCTGATCGAGCAGGTGCACCGCTGGATCGTGACCGTGCTCTCGGTTGCGCTCATCGTCCTCGCGGCGCTCGTCTACCGGCTGCGCCGGGGCGAGCGGAGGGTGACCACGGCGATGACGATCACGCTCGGGCTGCTCGCGCTCCAGGTCGTCCTGGGCGGGGTCACCGTCCTCCTGAACAACGTCTCGTGGACGGTGGTGATGCACTACGGGGCTGCCGCGGCGCTCCTCGCGGCCGTCCTCCTCGTCGTCGTGCGGCTCGCGTTCCCCGAGGCCGACTCGCCGCCTCGCGATGCCTACGTCCGCCTCGTCACCTGGCTGGCGGGCGTCACGTTCGGCCTTCTTCTGGTGGGCGCGACGGTCGCGACCACCGACTCGCACGAGTCGTGCGGCAAGAGCTTCCCGCTGTGCAGGGGCTCGATCGCGCCGTCGGTCGACCACCACGTCGTGATCCACATGACCCACCGCCTGTGGGCCGGCGTCGCGCTCGTCCTGGCGCTGTGGACGTGGCGCCAGACAGGCCGGCTGCGGCCGGGCGTCTGGCAGCTCGAGGCGGCGGCCCGCGGCATGGCGAGCCTCTTCCTCGCCCAGGCGGCGATCGGGGTGGCCGTCGTCGAGGCGGGCGAGAACGACGTGCTCGAGGTGCTGCACTCGTCGCTCGCCTCGCTCACGTGGCTCTCGGTCGCTACGCTCCTGTGGATGGCGCGGACGCTCCCGGCTCCCGAGCTCGTGCGGTCGAGCGACGCCGCTGATCGCAGCCAGTGGCGCACGTCCATCGCCGACTACCTCACCCTCGTGAAGCCGCGGATCATGCTGCTCATCCTGATCACAGCGTTCGGTGCGATGGCGTTCGCGGCGGACGGGCTCCCGCGGGCCGGCCTGGCCGCGTGGACGCTGCTCGGCCTCGGCCTCTCGTCGGGCGGCGCGAGCGCGATCAACCACTACCTCGACCGCGACATCGACGCCCGCATGACGCGGACGGCGGGGCGACCGGTTCCGAGCGGGAGGGTCGCGCCGGAGGCGGCGCTCGGGTTCGGTGCCGGGCTCATCATCGCCTCGATGGCCGTGCTCGCGCTCAACGTCAACCTGGTCGCTGCCGGGCTCGCGCTTTCGGGCGCGTTCACCTACGTGGTCGTCTACACGTACTGGCTGAAGCGGCGGACCCCGCTCAACATCGTGATCGGCGGAGCGGCCGGCGCGGTGCCTCCACTGGTCGGGTGGGCGGCCGTGACGGGCCACGTGGGCCTGCCGGCGGCGTTCATGTTCCTGATCATCTTCCTCTGGACGCCGCCCCACTTCTGGGCGCTCGCGATCCTGATGAAGCGCGAGTACGCGAACGCGGGCATCCCGATGCTGCCGGTCGTGCGCGGAGAGCGCGAGACGGCCCGCCAGATCCTGCTCTACACCCTGCTCCTGGTCGGGATCTCGCTGCTCCCGTTCGCCGACCGCACGTTCGGCTGGGTCTACCTCACCGGCGCTCTCGTGCTGGGCGCCGAGTTCGTGCTGCTCGCCGTGCGGCTGCTCCGCGATACGTCGCCGCCCGCAGCGCGGAGGCTCTTCCTCTACTCGCTCGCCTACCTGGCGCTGCTCTTCTTCGTCATCGGGCTCGACCGCGCCCGGCTGACATAGACTCTCGGCCATGCTCGACCGCGACACCGCCACCCGCAACCTGACTCTGGCCCTCAAGCTGGGGCTCGTGGCGCTCACCCTCTTCGCCGGCACGCTCGTGATCGGGATCCTCGTCCGCTATGGCTGACCACGAGGACTTCCACCTGCCCGAGCCGTCGGCGCTCCCGCTCGTCGTCTCGTTCGGGATCGCGCTCATGCTCTTCGGGTTCGTCCCCGACTCACGCCTGTGGCGCCTCGCCCTGGTCTCGCTCGGCGCGGTGATCGCGTTGGGCGCAGGATGGCTGTGGGTGCGCGACTCGATGAACGACTACCGCGACCTTTAACGCGGGGGAACCCATGGTTCCCCCGCGAGCCCCTTCCTTCGAGGGGAGGCGAAGCGTTCTGCCGCGCTCCGGCGAAGAGCGCGGTCTTCGCCGGAGCCACGACGCCTCTGGGCATGCACCTTCAGCTCGGATCCTCCCTGGCCGCCAGAAACACGCCCCCAAACGCTCGTAGCGCCGACGAAGACCGCGTTCTTCGTCGGCGTAGCACGAGCAGTCGCCACCCTTAAGGAGGGGGCTCACGGGGGAACCCTGGGTTCCCCCGTGGGGCTATAGAAGGTAGACGACCGTGTAGAGCAGGATCCACACGACGTCGACGAAGTGCCAGTAG
This sequence comes from uncultured Actinomycetes bacterium, assembly GCA_963821535.1. GTDB lineage: Bacteria > Actinomycetota > Thermoleophilia > Gaiellales > JAICJC01 > JAICJC01. The sequence goes on from CAWGEC010000013.1 coordinate 223,101, forward strand.
AGGCCCGTCACCTCGAGGCCGATGTGCTCGGCGCCGGAGTAGTGGCCCCGGCAGGCGCGGATGAAGGCGATGGCGAGGAGCGTCGCGCCCACGAAGACGTGCATCCCGTGCAGGCCCGTGAGCGAGAAGAAGCCCGAGGCGAAGGCGTTGTTCGACGGCGTGAAGCCCAGGTTCAGGTACTCGTGGATCTGGAGGCTCAGGAACGTGAGTCCCATCGCGAGCGTCAGGAAGAGGCCGACGATGAGCCCGAACCGCTGGTCGCGCTTGATCGAGACCAGCGCCCAGTGCATCGTGAACGACGACGAGATCAGGATCGCCGTATTGATCCCCGTGGCCTCCACGGGGAGCTCGATGCCCGCCGGCGGCCACGTGGTGTGTGTGAAACGGATGTAGAAGAAGATCGTGAAGAACGACCCGAAGAGCATGATCTCCGAGCCGAGGAACATGACCATCCCCAGGAAGACGGGCGAGCGCAGCAGGCTCTCGTGATAGGCGGAGACCTGCCCGCCGCCGGCATGGTGGCCGTCGGCGGTGGCGACGTGGGCGCTCACCGGCGCGGCATCTCCGGCGCGTCGGACACAACGTGCTCGACCGGGAGCTTCGTCCCGTCGCGCAGCCGCTCGATCAGGTCACGGCGCAGCCAGCCGGAGCGCGTCTGCGGCAGCGTCCCGACCACGATCTCGGAGGGCGGATCCTCATCGACGACGTCCATGACCGCCGTGTACGGGTCGCGCTCGACGACGTAGCCGGTGGCCTCGATCCCGGCCCGCCGGAGCGCGGCGAGCATCCCGTCGAGCCGGGCCTGCGTCGCAGCGCGCACCTCGGCCTCGTCGACGACCCATGCGTCGGTTGGGTCGTTCTGCGGGCAGATGACCGTCACGCGCAGCGGGTCCGTCGCCGCCCGGCTGCGAACTGCAGCGATCAGGGGATCCCCGGACACGGTCTGGTTCGCAACGACCAGGATGTGCTTGAGCGCGCTCATGATCGCCTCTCTCTCCTCCCGGGTGGCGACGGCCAGCGCGACCGGCACCGGCACCTCCTCGGGCTGCGGCGGCGCGTGGACGGTGACGATGGCATGGCGCGCGCCGGGCACGCCGTAGGCGTACGGACTGCCGACGATCTGGGGCGGCTCGTCGAAGTTGAAGATCGGCGGTGGCGAGGTGACCTGCCACTCGAGCGTCAGCGCCCGCCAGGGGTTGGCCGGAGCCGGCTCGCCCCGCCACCAGGAGTGCGCCATGTTGTAGAGGAAGACGAGCGTCGAGGCCCCGAGGATGAACGCGAAGATCGAGATGATGAAGTTCAGCGTCCCGAACTGGGACGGATAGTCGGCGATCCGCCGCTGCATGCCCTGGAGCCCGAGCCAGTGCATCGGCATGAAGGTGGCGTTGAACGCGACGAAGGTGAGCCAGAAGTGGAGCTTCCCGAGCCCCTCGTCGTACATCTTCCCGGTCATCTTCGGGAACCAGTGGTAGATGCCGGCGTAGATCGTGAACACGGAGCCGCCGAACAGCACGTAGTGGATGTGGGCGACGACGAAGTACGTGTCCGACGTCGCGATGTCGACCGGGATCACGGCGAGGAAGATCCCCGACAGGCCGCCGACCACGAACGTCGCCAGGAACCCGCATGCGAACAGCATGGGCGTGGTCAGGTGGATCACGCCCCGCCACATCGTCGCGAGCCACGAGAACATCTTGATGCCCGTCGGGACGGCGATGGCCATCGTCGTGAACATCATCGGGATGCGAAGCCACGGCGCCATGCCCGAGACGAACATGTGGTGGGCCCAGACCGTGAACCCGAGCACGCCGATCGCGACGGTCGAGATCGCGATCAGCTTGTAGCCGAAGATCGGCTTGCGCGAGTGGATCGCGATCACCTCGGAGATGATCCCGAACCCGGGCAGCATCATGATGTAGACCGCCGGGTGGGAGTAGAACCAGAAGATGTGCTGGTAGGCGATGACGTTGCCGCCGTTCGTCGGGTCGTAGAAGTGGGTGTGCATGATCCGGTCGAACAGCACCTGGAACTGCGCGCCGGCGATGAACGGCGTCCCCAGCACGACCAGGGTCGACGTCGCCAGGTTCGCCCAGACCAGAAGCGGCATCCGCCAGAACCCCATCCCCGGTGCGCGCATCGTCACGATCGTGACCAGGAAGTTGACCGCCGTCGCGATCGACGACGCCCCCGCGAACTGCACGCCCATCACCCACATCGTCTGGCCGTCCGGGCCGTGCACCGCCAGCGGCACGTAGTTCGTCCAGCCGGCGTCGAAGGCGCCGACCAGGAACGACGAGACCATGCACATGCCCGCGACCGGCAGCATCCAGAAGCTGAGCGCGTTCAGGCGCGGGAAGGCCATGTCCTGCGCGCCGATCATGATCGGGATGACGAAGTTGCCGAGGCCGGCGAACGCCGGGATCACGAACAGGAAGATCATGAGCGCCGCGTGCACCGAGAAGAGGCCGTTGAAGGTGCCGGGCGAGAAGTACTGCTGGCCCGGCGTCGCGAGCTCGGCCCGCATGCCCTCGGCGAGCATGCCGCCGATCATGAAGAAGATGAACGTCGTGACCAGGTACTGGACGCCGATCACCTTGTGGTCGGTGTTGACCTTGAAGTAGTCCTTCCACGTATAGGCGCCGTGGTTCGAGTGGTCCTCGTGCGCCGGCGTCGGGCGGCCGATCAGGTAGCCCCACCAGTAGTCCCAGCAGCCGATGCCGATGGTGAAGCCGATGCCGCCGAACAGCATCCCGAAGGTCTGGACGACGCCGGCGCTGTAGGGGGTGCGCCCGGACAGGTCGCGGATCCCCATCACGATCAGCGCCGCGCCGAACCCCATGAACGCCGCGACCCAGATCGCCCGCACCCAGCTCCCGCGCAGCCAGACGCTGCGGCGCGGCCCCTCGCCGCCGGTGTGGTGAACGGGCCCCGTCATCTGTTCGTCATGTGCAGCCAATTCAGCCCCCGCCTCCCAACAGATACTTGACCAAGGCGTCGATCTGGGCCGACGTCAGGCTGGTTCCGAAGTTTGCGGGCATGACGCCCGCCGGATAGCCCGCGACGACGACCTTCTCCGGGTCGGTGATCGACTCGCGCACGTAGTCCTCGGGCGACCCCCCGGCGCCGTACTTGGCGGCGTCGGCCGTCAGGTTGTCGAGGTCGGGCCCGACCGTGCCGCTCGCATTCGCCGGCTTGAACGTGTGGCAGCTCCCGCACGTCGACGAGAAGATCGCCGCCGGGTCGGTGTTCCCGCCCGCTGCGGGCTGCGCGGCCGCCTTCTTCTGCTCGGCGATCCAGGCGGTGAACTCGGCCGGCTGGAGCACGTGCAGGACGGTCCGCATCTGGCTGTGGCCGATCCCGCAGAGCTCGGCGCACGTCACCATGTAGGTGCCGAGCCGGGTGGGCGTCGCGATCATCTTCTGCGGCACGCCCGGCACGGCGTCCTGCTTCAGCCGGAACGCCGGGATGTAGAACGAGTGGATCACGTCGTGCTCGACCGCGGAGATGCGGAACTCGACCTGGCGGCCGACCGGCAGCGCCAGGATCCCGGTCTTGAGGCCGCCGTAGCTGGGGTATGTGAACGTCCAGGCGAACTGCTGCGCCCCGCACGTCGACGATCAGCCTGTCCTTGGCGAGCGCCTCGTTCCGATCCAGCGCCGTGGCGCCGTAGATGGCGAAGCCCAGCACGATGATGATGGGGATGACCGTCCAGACGATCTCGAGCCCCGTGTGCCCGTGGATGGGCGGGCCGTCGGAGTCGTCGCCCGGCTTGGCCCGGAACTTCACCATCATGTAGACCAGGAACACGAGGACGAGCGCGAAGATGAACGAGCTCATCACCATCAGCCAGAAATAGAGCGTGTCCTGGCGATCGGCCTGCACCGCCGCCGCGACCGGGAACCACGACGGCGTGAGCCATACGGCCAGCGACCCCAGCGCGCCGAGGACCACGGCGACGAATCCAACTCTCAGAAACGCTGACACCGCGGGGCATCTTATGCGGGTCGCGTGACGGGGGCAACGGCTGTGGAGCTACGCTGGACGCGTGGAGTTCGTGCTCCTGCACATCCCGCACTTCCTGCCAGCGGTTGTGGGGCTCGGCTTCCTGGCTCGTTTCGGCGTGTACGCGATGCGGCTGCCCCCCGCCCACCTCTCCGACGAGGAGCTGGCCGAATGGCACCGCCGGAAGGAGGCCGAGCGGGTGGCGCCCCGGCCCGTCGCCGCGGCGACCGCACGGCTCTCCATGGCGGCGCTGCCGCTGCTCATCACGGGACTCGTTACCGGGCTTCTGATCTACACCATCGACCTGCGCGACGACCGGCCGTCGGCGGCGATGTCGTGGACGCACACGCTCACCTCGACCGCCGGGCTCCTGCTCATCCTCCTCAAGCTGCGGTCCCTGTCGGAGGGGCGCCTGCGGGAGGGCCTCCAGCTGCGGCATGCCTTCACCGAGGGCATCTCGCTGCTCCTGCTCGCCTCGGCGGTGCCGCTCCTCCTCACCGGCATCCCGCTGGTCTGGAGCCCGGCGCACGACTCGCTGGTCGCCCGCACGCACCTCGTCGTGGCCGCGGTCTGGATGGTCGTCTTCCAGATCCACGTGTTCCGGTACTTCGTGCGGGCGCTCAGAGCCACGCACGTCGGGGCGGCGCCGCCCGGCGAGCTCAGCCCTCGAGCCTGAGGAGCGGCACCGAGACGGCCGCGACGCCCACCGTGGCCGCCGCCGCAACCGCGAACACGTCGCCCGCCGACAGCACCGCGACGAGGGCGCTCGCCGCCACGGCGCCGATGGAGGCCGCGAGCAGGGCCGCCATCCGCCCGGTGATGCCCACCCGGGCCTGCTGGGCGGGTGCGGCGCGGGTCTGGCGCTCGCCGATCACGAGCGTGATGAAGAAGAGGCCCGTGATCTCGAGGCCGGCGAACGCAACCGTGGCGGCGCCGAGGCCCGGGGCGAGCGCGAGGGCGACCGTGGCCGTCGCGGAGCCGACGAGCCCCAGGCGGAGCGCGGCCGTGGCGCCCAGCCGGTGGCGGGCGAGCGGCGCGAGCGCCCCACCCGCGAGCCCGGCCGCGCCTCCGATGGCCAGCATCCGGCCGGCGGCCGGCCCGCTGGCATGGAGCTCCGTGCGCAGGAAGACGACCATCAGGGCGTAGAAGACGTTCACCGTCAGGTTCCACGCCATGCTGATCGAGGTGAGCCGGCGCAGCGAGCGGTCGCGGCGCCACCACCCCGAGGCCGGAGAGGACGCCGGCGCTGGGGCCGCTGTCGTGCTCCGGTCCGAGGTCGGACCGGATCGACGCGAGGAGCGCCGCGGCGACGGCGAAGCCCGCCGCCTCGACCCACAGGGCCTCGACGGCGCCGACCAGGCCGATCAGGCCCCCGCCGAGCGCCGGGCCGATCAGGAAGCCGAGCGACCAGACGAGCGAGAGGTTGGCCTGTCCCTCGACGAAGTGGGAGTCGCCGACCAGCCGGGCGGTCGCGCCGAACGCCGCGGCGTCGACGAACACCCGGCCGGCGGTGACGCCCATGCCGGCGGCGAAGATGAGGGCGACCGGCAGGTCGCGGGCCGCCGGGCCGAGGGCGACGATCGCCGGCAGCACCGCCGCGGCCACCGCCTGGATCGCCGCCGACCACACCATGATCGGCTGGCGCCGGCGCCGGTCGCCGAGCTCGCCCGCATGGAGGCCGAGGGCGAGATACGGGATCGTCGCGATCAGGAAGGCCGCGCCCGCGAGCGACCGCGAGCCGCCCGCATCGAGCACGATCCACGGCAGGACGACGAGGCTGAGCCCGCCCGCCATCGAGTCCATCAGCTGCGCGACGAGGAACCGGCGCCCGTCGCGCGACCGGAGAAGGACGCCCTTCACTCCCAGACCGGGGGGCCCGAGCGCAGCCGGAGCGTCGTCCCGAGGCCGGCGTCCTGCGCCCGGTCGAGCACGTGCTTGGCCGCGGTCACGTCGTCGAGCGCGAGGCCGACGGGGCTCACCACCACCCGGTCGCCGGGCGCGCCGCGGCCGGGGTGGCGACCGGTGACGACGTCGCACAGCTCGGCGACGCCGGGGCCGGCCGCGTCGAGGGCGCCGGCCGCGACCAGCCGCTGGGCGTAGCGGCCCTCGTGCGTCGACTCGTGCTCCCAGTCGTCGACCACGAGGAGGTCGGTGACGGCGTGCAGCTCGACCGGCCCGTCGAGGCTCGAGACCAGGACGACCGTCGCGCCCTCGTCGAGCCACTCGGGCGCGAAGGTCGGGATCGACGGCCATGGTGGCCGGAACGACGACCGCCGCCCCGCGCACCGCCTCCTCGGCGCTCGCCGCCGGGCCGCACGTCGAGGCCGGTCGCCGTCGGCCCGCGCGGCGCAGAAGGCGGCGCACCGCTCGGCGCGCGGGTCATAGACCCGCACCTCGGCCAGGTCCGGCATCGCGACGCGAAGCGCGTCGAGCTGGGTGTGGGCCAGCACGCCGGCGCCGATCAGGCAGGCCACGCGCGAGCCGGGCACGGCCAGGTGCCGCACCGCGAGGCCGGTCACGGCCCCGGTGCGCATCGCGCTCACCACGGTGCCGTCCATGACCGCCAGCGGGAGCCCGGTCGTCCGCTCGGAAAGGAGCACGAGCGCGTTCGCACGCGGCAGGCCGTGCCGCTCGGGATTGTCGGGGACGCTCGGGATCCACTTCAGGCCGGCGACGTCGAACTCGCCGCCGACGTACGCGGGCATGGCCATGATCCGGCCGTCGCGCTCCTCGGTGCCCGGGCCGTCCGACCAGGTGATCATGACCTTCGGCGGCATGAACACCTCGCCCGCGGCCTTCACGGCGAAGGCGCGCGCCATCACGTCGATCATCGCGGCCATGTCGGTGCCGCCCGCGGCCACGACGTCCTCCTGGCTCAGATACAGGAACTCGGTCGAGGGCGCGCTCACGACTCGACGAATACCACATGCACCTCGCCCGGGCCGTGCACACCCCGGATGAGGTTCTGCTCGATGTCGGCCGTGCGGCTCGGCCCGGTGACGAGCGTGACTGCCGACGAGGCGGCGAGCTCGGGGCCGATCAGCCGCAGCGCCGCGCCCAGGTCGGGGACGAGCTGACCGGCCGTGGCCTCGATCACGTGCACGGGATCGACAAGGCCGCTGCGGCGGCCCCGCGAGAGGCGGGCCGAGACGACCGCCGTGCCGGTGTCGGCGATCAGCGCGATGCACGGCGTGACCGACACCCCCTCGCCCGCAAGCTCGTCGAGGGCGGCGCGGCCGTGGTGGACGTGGCCGCCGACCGCCTCGAGCTCCCGCGTGAACTGCTCGATCACCGGTGCACCTCGAGGTCGCGCGTCCGCGTCCACCGGCGCAGGAGCGGCAGCGGGCCGCGCGCCCGGCCCGCGAGCCGCACGGTGAGCCGGAAGAGCCGCGGACGGCTCCACGCGAAGCTCCAGAGCCGAAACGCGAGCCGCTCCAGCGCCCCGCGGAGTCGGCGGCCCGGTCGCGGCGAAGCCCGAGGAGGAGCTCGTGCAGCGGGATCCTGACCGGGCAGACGTCGTCGCACGCGGCGCACAGCGACGACGCGTGGGCGAGCTCCTGGTCGCCGTGGAGGAGCGGCGTCAGGACCGCGCCGATCGGGCCGCCGTAGACCCAGCCGTAGGCGGTGCCGCCCACCTGGCGGTAGACCGGGCAGACGTTCTGGCAGGCGCCGCAGCGGATGCAGTTGAGGACGCTCCGGTAGGGCGTCTCGCGCACTCGCGAGCGGCCGTTGTCGAGGATCACGACGTGCATCTCCTCGGGCCCGTCCCGCTCCTCGCCGCGGCGCGGGCCGTTCAGGAGCGTGACATACGAGGTGATCTTCTGGCCGGTGCCGGAGCGGGTGAGGAGCGGCAGGAGCACGGCCAGGTCGGCGAGCTCGGCCACCACCCGCTCCATCCCCATGACGGCGATGTGCACCGGCGGCAGCGACGAGCACATGCGGCCGTTTCCCTCGTTCGTGACGAGGACGATCGTGCCGGTCTCGGCGACCGCGAAGTTGACGCCCGTGATCCCCACCGGACGCCTCGAGGAACCGGCTGCGGAGATGGTCGCGGGCGAACGCCGTGAGCTCGGCGGGGTCGTCGCCGATCGGGCGGCCGGCCAGCGGCTCGAACAGGTCGCGCACCTGATCCGTGGTCTTGTGGATCGCGGGGATGATGATGTGCTCGGGCGCCTCACCGGCCGTCTGGACGATGAACTCGCCGAGGTCGGTCTCGACGACCTCGACCCCGGCCGCCTCGAGGTGCTCGTTCAGGCCGATCTCCTCGGCCGCCATCGACTTCCCCTTCACGACCATGCGGCCATGGCGCAGGACGACCTCGGTCACGTAGCGGGCGGCATCGGCACCCGTCGCCGCTCGATGGACGACGGCCCCGGCCGCCTCGAGCTTCGCCTGGAGCGAGTCGAGGAGCGCCGGGAGGTCGTCGATCGCCCGGGAGCGGGCCGCCTCGCCCGCGGTCCGGAGGGCCTCGATGTCGACGCCCTCGAGCCCGCGGACGCGATTGTCGGCGGCACGCTCCGCGAACCGGGGCACGTTCGCGCGCTTGCGCGGATCGGCCAGCGCCGCGGCGGCGCGCTCCTCGAAGCCGCTCACAGGGCCTCGGCCAGGACGGTTGCGAGGTGGACGACGCGGACGCCGGCGCCGACGCGCGATGCCCGGCCCTCGATCTGCATGACGCAGCCCGGATCGGCGCTCGCGACGGTGGCCGCCGAGATCGTGGCGGCCGAGGCCAGCTTGTCGTCGGCCATGGCCGTCGACACGTCCGGATAGCGGATCGAGAACGTGCCGCCGAACCCGCAGCAGCGGTCGGCCCGCGGCAGCTCGTGCAGGTCGGCGACGGCCGCGAGGAGCGTGCGCGGCTGGTCGTGCAGGCGAAGCTCGCGCAGCATGTGGCAGGAGTCGTGATAGGCCACCTCGGTGCGAGCCGCGGGCTCCGGGGGGCGCCACTCGAGCTCGTCGACGAGGTACTGCGAGAGCTCGAACGTGCGGGCGGACACGCGCTCGGCGAGCTCCTGCTCGGGCTCGCCGTGGAAGAGGTGGCGCCAGTGGAGGCGCATCATCGCGGCGCAGGAGCCGGCCGGGACGACCACCGCGTCGGCATCGGCGAGGGCGCGGAGGGTGCGGCGGGCGACCCGGCGGGCGTCGCCGACGAAGCCGCTGTTCCACGCCGGCTGCCCGCAGCAGGTGGCTCCGGACGGCCGCCGGGATGCAACTCCTGCGGCGCCGAGAAGCCGCTCCGCATCGCGGACGGCAGCCGGATTCAGCGCCTCGCCGAGGCAGGTGGGGAAGAGGGCCACCACGGGCCGCCATCATACGGCCATGACCGTGCACGTCACCTCCGCGGCGCTCTCCTACGGGGCGGACGAGGTCCTCGCCGATGTGTCGGCGATCATCCGGCCGCGCGACCGGATCGCGCTCGTCGGCCGAAACGGCGCGGGCAAGACCACGCTCTTGCGCCTGCTCGCCGGCGAGCTCGCGCCCGACCGGGGCGACATCTCGATGCCGCCGGGGACGCGCGTGGCGCTGCACGACCAGCGCCCGCCGCTCGCGGCGGCCGACACGCTCGGGTCGTACGTGGGCGCCGGGGCCGCTCGGGCGGAGGAGCTCGAGGCGGAGCTGCGCGATCTCGAGACGCGGATGACCGAGCATCCGACCGACGCCGTCCTGCGCCGCTACGACGCCGCCCAGCGCGAGTTCGAGCGGGCGGGCGGCTACGCGTGGCGGACGCGGCTCGAGGCCGTGGCGCGAGGGCTCGGCTTCTCGCCGGCCGACCTCGACCGGCCGCTGCGCACGTTCTCGGGCGGCGAGCTGACGCGGGCCTCGCTGGTGCGCGCCCTGGCCGCCGAGCCGGACGTGCTGCTCCTCGACGAGCCGACCAACCACCTCGACACCGACGCCATCGAGTGGCTCGAGGACCACCTCGCCGGGCTCGACGCCGGCGTCGTGTTCGTGTCGCATGACCGCTGGTTCCTCGAATCGGTCGCGACCGGCGTGCTCGAGATCGACCGCGGCCGGGGGCGCTACGAGAAGGGCTCCTACTCGAACTGGCGCCGCATCAAGGCCGAGCGGGTCGCCGCCCAGGCGGGCGCGTTCGAGCGCCAGCAGGAGGAGCTGGCGCACCTCCAGCGGTTCGTCGACCGGTTCCGGTACGGGACGAAGGCCCGCCAGGCGCAGAGCAAGCTCAAGGCCATGGCCCGGATCGAGCGGGTCGAGCGGCCGACCGAGCAGCGCGCGCTCCGGTTCGACTTCCCGCCGCCGGCCCGGAGCGGGCGCATCGTGGTGGAGGCCGAGAAGCTGATCGTCGAGATCGCGGGGCGCACCCTCATCGCCGACGCCGGGTTCGCCGTCGAGCGCGGCCAGCGCGTCGCGCTGATCGGCCCGAACGGGTCGGGCAAGACGACGCTGCTCGAGACGCTTCTCGGCCACCGCCAGGCTGCGGCCGGCCGCGTCAAGCTGGGCCACAACGTCACCGTCGGCTACTACTCGCAGCAATCGCTCGAGCTGCCCGAGGGCGTGCGGACGATCGACGCCGTCGTGGCCGGGACGAAGCTGACCGGGCCGCAGGCACGCACCCTCCTCGGCCGGTTCCTGTTCTCGGGCGAGGAGGTCGAGAAGCCGGTCTCGGCGCTCTCGGGCGGCGAGCGGCGGCGGCTCGCGCTGCTGCGCACGGTCGTCTCGGGCGCGAACTTCCTCGTGCTCGACGAGCCGACGAACCACCTCGACATCGAGAGCCGCGAGGCGCTCGAGGACGCCCTCCTGGGGTTTCCCGGGACGCTGCTCTTCGTCTCGCACGACCGCGCGCTCATCGAGGCGCTGGCAACCCGCACGCTCGCGATCGAGGGCGGCCGGCTGACCGGCCGCGACGGCGGGTTCGGCGACTATGCCCGCGCGCATGCGGCGCCGCCGGCGGCCGGGCCCGCGAAGTCGAAGCCGAAGGCGGCGAAGCCCGCGAAGCCGAAGGAGGCGCCGGAGCGGCGCACGTCGCAGCGGGCGGCCAAGCAGGCGGCCAAGCTCGAGCGCGCGATCGCGACCCTGGAGGAGGAGCTGGGAGCGCTCGAGACGCGGCTCTCACAGCCCGAGGCGTACGAGGACGACGCCTCGGTCGCCGAGGACGGCACCCGCCACCAGGAGCTGCAGGAGGAGCTGGCCTACCTGTACCGCGAGTGGGAGCGGCACGCGGCCGAGGCCGGCTAGAAGCGGAGCCGCTCAGAGCCTAGACTGCCCTCCGTGGCACGCATCCTCCTGAAGAGCGCCTGGGGCAGCGACGATCCGACGCGGGCGAGCTTCCCGTTCCTGCACGGGGCCGCGTTCGCGGACGACGGCCACGAGGTGCAGATCTTCCTGCTCGGCGAGGCGGTGAGCCTCATGCGCGACGAGGTGGCCGACGCGATCGTGCCGGTGGGATGGCCGCCGCTTCGGGAGGCGTTCGATCGTGTGGTCGCCCACCGCATTCCGATTCACGTTTGAACGAACTGCAGCCGGGCCCGTGGGGTCGGGGAGCAGCACCTGGCGGGGAAGAACGCCGTCGCAGCCACTGTGGCCGACCTCTCCCGCCTGATCGTGTGGGCGGACAAGATCCTGAGCGAGTAGCTCCTTCTACGCGTGCGCGCCGTTGCCGTTCGAGATGACCTCGACGAGCGCGTCCACGATGCGGGGCTCGAAGTGGCGTCCGGCGCAGTCGCGCAGCTCCGTGATGGCCGCGTCCACCGGCATCGCCCGGCGGTACACCCGGTCGGACGTCATCGCGTGGAACGCGTCGCAGGCCAGGATGATGCGCGCGCCGAGCGGGATGTCGTCGCCGGCCAGGCCGAGCGGGTAGCCGGAGCCGTCCCAGTGCTCGTGGCAGGCGATGACGATCGAACGGGCGCCTGCCAGCGCGGGCACCGGCTCCATGATCCGCGCGCCCAGCTCCGGGTGGCGGCGCATGACCTCCCACTCGTCATCGGTGAGCGGACCCGGCTTGTCGAGGATCGAGGCCGGGATCCCGATCTTGCCGACGTCGTGCAGGGCCGCCGCCACGCCGATGTCGCGCAGCGCCAGCCCGCCGAGCTCGAGCCGGCGCCCGACCTCCTCGGCCATCCCGACGAGCGCCTGGGCGTGGTCTCCGGTGTACTCGTCCTTCGTCTCGAGGGCGTTCGCGAGCGAGCGCATCGTCGCCAGGAACGACTCCTCGAGCTCGTCGACGAGCGTGCGGTTGTCGATGGCGAGCAGCGCCTGGTCCGCGATCCCGAGCAGCATCCGCTCGTCTCGCGAGCTGGGCGGGCCGCGGCGGCGGCCGCGCTGGACGATGATCGCCGCGCGGTTGCCTGCGCGCTCCCCGATCGGCACGAGCGTGTACGACGCGCCGTAAATCGGGACGCCCGCGGACACCGCGAGCGCCTCCGCCTCCTCGCCGTCCAGAACCACCACGCGGCGTGCGTCCAGGTTCCCGGCGAAGGGCGACTCGTCGGCTCGCATCGACGCCGCGCCGAGCCGGGTCGCCTCGCGCGGGGTGTAGCCGATGTGCGCCGCCAGCTCGAGCCGGTCACCGATCCTGAGCCACACCGACATCGCCGCGCACTCGACGAGCCGGTCGACCGCCCGGGCGAGCATCTCGGCCACGGCGCCGACGCTCACCTGGGCCGCCAGCGCCGCCCCGAGCTCGAGCATCGCCTCGGCGATCTCGGCGGCCTCTCGCATCGACGCATACAGGCGCACGTTCCGGCAGGCGACGGCGGTGTGCGCAGCGACCACCTCAAGCACGCCGAGGTCGAGCGCGTCGAACGCGTCGCCGCGCGGGCGCCGAGACGACGATGGCGCCCACGGTGTCGTCGTCGCCCAGCATCGGGGCCACCATGACGGCCTCGCCGGGGATCAGCCGCGCGCGCCCGTCGACGACGGCGCGGGCAGCGGCGGCGTCGCCGACCCGCGCCGCGTCCTCCGCGTCGTGATCCTCGCCGTCCTGCGCGAGGAGCGCCGGCTCGTCGCCCGCCTCGGAGCGGAGGTAGAACCGCGGGGTGTGAAACCTGTCCTGGCGCACCAGCTCGGCGACCGACCGCATGGGCGATCTCGCCCTCGGAGCGGGCATACGCCAGCCGCGAGGTGAGCGATCGCAGGAGGCCCATCTGCGCGAGGAGGCGATCGCGGGCCCGGGTGGAGACGACATCGGCCGGCGCCTCGACCGGGGCCGCCCTGGCGGCGGCGCCGGCGGCGACGAGCTCGGCCGCGCGCAGCTCGTCGGGCCGAAACGCGCGCGCGGCGCGGGTCGATCCCACGAGGTGGGCGACAACCCTGCCGCCGACGGCGAGCGGAGCGACCAGCACCGCGTAGCGGCCGTCGCGAGTCTGCGCCGCCTCGCCGGCGATGTCCTGGACCACCGCGGCCAGGCGTCGCCTCGCCGAGCCGGTGCTGCCGGGCGGACTTCGCGCTCCCAGCGCGCCGTGACCTCGCGACCGGTCGGGCCGGGTGCCACGATCCAGGCCGCATCGAGGCCCAGAAGCTCGCCCAGGAGCCGGCACGGCGCGTCGTCGCGCAATGCGGGCACGAGGCGACCCGCCGCCGGCGTGTGCCGCCGACTCGGCCCTCAGGGCGCCCCCAGGCGTGGGCGCCGTGTCGCCGCCATTGAACCGTGGGAGCACGACTCTCAGGCAGGCTAGGCCGTAGGGAGCACCCGCTCGCATCCCCCGAACGCGGTAATCAGGCCAAGATCACATGAACGCGCCGAGGAGCTCGTACATGCGCCGCAGCCACCAGGCCGGCGGCGGGAATCGTGAGGAGCCAGGCCGTCACGATGTCGGCGGCGACGCCCCACCGGACGGCCGAGACGCGCGTCGTGGCGCCGGCTCCCATCACCGAGCTCGAGATGACGTGCGTGGTCGAGACCGGGAACCCATACCGCGTCGCGACGGTGTAGAGGACGCCGCTCGCGGTCGCCTGGGCGGCGAATCCCTGCGGCGGCTCGAGCTTGAAGATCCGCGTGCCCATCGTGCGCATGATCCGCCAGCCGCCGACGTACGTGCCCGCGGCGATGGCGGTGGCAGCCACCGCGATCACCCAGTTCGGGATGTCGGTCGGCGAGCTCGTGTGACCCGCGGAATAGAGGGCGAGCGCGATGACGCCCATCGTCTTCTGGGCGTCGTTCGTCCCGTGGGCGAACGCCATGAAGCTGCCCGACCCGACCTGCGCAAGCCGGAACGCGCGGTTGAGCGGCCCCTGCAGGACACGCCGGAAGAGCCACAGGATCGCCACCATGATCGCCCCGGCGAGGACGAAGCCGATAACCGGGCTCGCCAGACCCGGCCACACCACCTTGTTCCAGATCCCGTCCCATTGCACCGGATCGGGCCCGCCGGCCGCAAGCGCGGCGCCCACCAGGCCGCCGACCAGCGCGTGCGACGACGAGGACGGGAGGCCGAGGTACCACGTGAAGAGGTTCCACGACGATCGCGCCGATGAGCGCCGCCAGGATCAGGTGCGGGGTAACGCGGCCCTGGTCGGTGTTGATCAGGCCGTCGCCGACCGTCTTTGCGACCGCCGTCGAGCGTGAACGCACCCAGGAAGTTCATGATCGCAGCGATCAACACCGCGATCCGCGGCGAGAGGGCCCGCGTCGAAACCGACGTCGCGACGGCATTCGCCGTGTCGTGGAAGCCGTTCGTGAAGTCGAACGCGAGCGCGACCGCGACGATCACGACCAGGAGGCCGTCGCTCATCGGTTCTTGAGGTAGATGCTCTCCAGCACGTGGGCCGCGCGCTCGCAGCTGTCGACCGCCTGCTCGAGGTCGTGGTGGATGTCCTTCCACCGGATGACCACGAGGGGATCAAGCCCGTCGCGGAAGAGCCGCGCCGTGGCCGAGCGGACGATCCGGTCGCCCTCGTCCTCGAGGGTGTGCACGTCGATCAGGTGGTGGCTGATGTCCTTCAAGCCGTCGAGGCCGTGCACCGCGTCGGCGATCTTGGAGACGGCGCGGAAGATCACGCCGGCCTGCTCGATGGCCTCGGGCGGGACCTCCTCGACCCCGTACAGGTTGAGCTCGTCGGCGACCTGGTCCATGAAGTCGCAGATGTCGTCGAGGACGGTCGCCAGGTCGTAGATGTCCTCGCGGTCGATCGGCGTCACGAACGTCTTGTTGACGAGTTGCACGATCTCGTGGGTGACGCGGTCGCCCTCGTGCTCGCGGTCCTTGATCTCGTCGACCAGGGCCCGCCGGTCGGGGTAGTGCTCGAGCAGGTCGAGCAGGAGCTGCGACGTCGAGACGAGGTTCGTCGCGGCCCGATCGAAGAGCGGATAGAACCCCCGCGTCTGCGGAGTCAGCCTGAGCTTCGCCATGCAATCACCGTACTGGGATGGTGGTGAAGATGTGGAGAAGATTCCGGGGGGCTTATCCCCCGCTCGTGTGCGTCGACACCGCGATCGGCACCGACGCGCGAGTGACGGTCGCATCGGCGCCTCGAGCCGACCTCGCGCGTTCGCGGAAGCCAGGGATGCCACCGCTTCGGGCCCTGCAGCCGTCGGCGATGCCCCGCCGGACGGCGCCGACACGGGGGTGGATGTCCAGTGATCGCCGCCGCTCGGGATGGCCAAGTATCGGCGCGGCCCCGGACGGAGCGCTCCTAGATGGCCGTCAGGCGTCGACGTGCGGGATGTCTCGCACCAGGGCGCCGCCCGCGTCGACGTAGCCGCGGCGGGCGTAGAAGTCGCGGGCCCGCCGGTCGGAGCCCGATGCCGGGATCCGCACCCGCTCCATCCCGCGGCTCGTGCCGTACCCCTCGGCCCAGTCGAGCAGGCGGTGCCCGACGTGCGGCCCTGGTCGGCGGGGGCGACGACGATCTGATCGACGACCAGCGCCCGCCCGTCCTCGCGAAGCGCCATGTAGCCGGCCGGGTGCCCCTCGACCTCGGCGACGAAGACGACGTCGCGGTTGGGCGCCGACGGCACGAGCTCGCTCGGGTGTCGACGTCTCGACTCGCCAGGCGCTGGAGCGCCGGGGAGTCGGAGTCGCGGAAGGGCCGGACGACGATCTCAGCCACGCCGGCCCTCAGGCGGTGGCTTCCGCGAGCACGCGCTTCTCCTCGGGGGAGAGCTCGACGTCGCTGAGCCCGTTTCGCACGTCCTTGATGTAGATGCGCGCATAGTCGCGGCCCTGGATCGCCGAGAGCACGATAGCCCGATCGGGAGGCATCCATCAGCGCGATCGTGACCGACTGCTTCGCGCCCGCGCCTTCGAGCGCATCGTACCGCAGCAGCGCCCGCCGCTCGAAGCAGCCGTCGACCCGATCCGACAGCGCCCGGACGGCCGATTCCGCCGCTCCGGCGGTGTTCTCGGCGTGCTCCACGCGGGCCAGGAGCGACATGGCGTACTCGACGATGTCGGCGCTCTTCGAGCCGATGACGACCTTCTGCGCACGGCGCATCCTGCGCACCTGGAGCCACAGATAGCCGGTGATGAGGAGCAGCAGCCCTGCGGCGCCCGCGGCGCCGATGGCGACGTCGAGGGCGGTGTCGGCGGTGGTCATGTCGCGAGGCGGAACTGGACGAGGTACGTCCGTTTGTTGTTCGAGAGAACGGTCTCGCCCGGTACACCCTTGACGGTCACGGTCATCTTGTAGCGCTGCGTGAAGTCAGGCTGCGTCGATGCGTTCTTGAAGAGGTCCGGGAACCGCACCGTGGCGGTGGCCCCCTTCTCGATCGACGCGATGGTGCCCTTCTGCGTGATCTTCGCCGAGCCGGCGCGGGTGAGGGTCAGCGTCACCGGCACGCTGACCTCGCGGAAGTTCCCGAAGTTCCTGGCCGAGACGACGATCACCAGCTTGTCGTTCCCGGTGAGCTCGTTCACGTTCTGACGAGCCCGTCTGGAGGCGTCGTGCCCTGCGGAAGGGCGACGACCGACACGATGCCGAGGCCGTGCAGGCCGTGGACGGCGCTCGGCTTGAGCCTCGTGATCGCGGCTGCCGATGCCGACCGGTGTGACGAGGTCGGCGTCCTTGGCGTCGAGGAAGCTCGACACCGGCACCTGCACGCCCAGACCCTTGAGCGCTGTGGTGGCGGGCTGCGCGAACGAGTCGGAGTAGACGATGTCCGACGCGAGCAGCCGCTGCGTGCACGGCGCCAGGATCCTCCCGACGGCCTTGGCTCCCTTGCGCTTCCAGGCCTGGCCGATGTTGCTCGCGAGGCAGTCCGAGCCCCGACCACGCGATACTGGAGCGACTGGACGAGCGCCGGCTGGAACGGCTCGAGCTGCTTGGTCGGCGCGATCGAGGCGGCTGCGTCGGCAGCCTTGCGCATCGCGGCTGGTCTCGGACGCGAACTCCTGCTGCACCACGCTCAGCTTGGTGCCGGATCGCCGAATTGAGCGTCTTGTGGAAGTTCGCCGAGATCACGCTCGACGGCGTGAGCGCCTGCTTCTTGACCTCGTTGAAATAGGCGATGTTCTTGCTCTGGGCGGAGCTTCCGGAGCAGCCTCGCGCGAGCAGCACGAGCACGACGACCACGACGATGATCCCGACGGCGAGCGCGCCCAGCCGCCGGTACTGGAGCGGCGGAAGGTTCCCGGACTTGAGCGACCCGATCGACGGTCTGGGGCGAGGCGTGTGCTCGGCCCGCTGCTCGGCCCGCGGCCGGCGCGGAGGCGGTGCGGCTTCGGGGTCCGGGGCGCCGCCCGAGGGGCGGGTGACAGCCGTCTCCTGCGTCCCGCCCGTCTCCTCCCAATCGGAGTCGAAGAAGTCGTCGGGCGCCACGAGCCGGACCCTATCAGCTTGCCCGGATATGGGGAATTGCAGGAGTCTCGCGGTCTCCGGCCAATGTCATGCGCACCGTGGCAGAGCCCGCCCGAGCGACCCTCACCCCGAGCACTTACCGGACGCCTGGTGGCGGACCGCTACACGATCGAGGAGGAGCTCGGCCGGGGCGGTTTCGGCACCGTCTACGGCGCGAGCGCCGGCGGCGGCGAGCGGGTCGCCGTCAAGGTGTTCAGCCGCAGCGAGGGGCTCGCTCCGCGGGCCGACCGCGAGGCGCGGACGGCGCGCAAGCTCGACCACCCCAACATCCACACGGTGCTGGGCGTCGAGGGCGACGACGACCACGTCTACCTGGTCTCGAAGCTCGTCGAGGGGGAGCGGCTCGACCGCAGCGGCCTCGAGGACGAGCAGGCCGTGCGCGCGATCGCGGCCGTGTGCGACGCCCTCGCGCATGCCCACGCGCGCGGGATCGTGCACCGCGACGTGAAGCCGGCGAACATCCTGGTGGCACGGGACGGGACGGTCACGCTCACCGACTTCGGCATCGCGAGCGACGAGGACGCCCACGACCAGACGGTCGACGAGCGCGTGCTCGGCACCCTGTCCTACATGTCGCCCGAGCAGGCCGCGGGCACGCGCGCCTCGGGCGCCACCGACGTGTGGGCGGCCGGGCTCACGCTCTACGCGCAGCTCACCGGGGCCAACCCCTACAGGGCGAAGACGCTGGCGCAGCTCCTCGAGAAGCTCGCCGACGGCGCCGAGCCGCTGGCCGCGGCACGGCCCGACCTGCCGGCGGGCGTGTGCCGCGCCGTCGACCAGGCCCTCGATCACAAGCCCTCGCGGCGGCCGGCTGCGGCCGAGCTGCGCGACCGGCTGCTGCGCGCGCTCGCCGAGCGCGACCCGGCTCCGGGCGAGGCGAAGGCGGCGCCGCGCGCGCCGCGGCCAATTGGCACTCGCGAGCACGGCCAAATGGCCGTCCCCGCCCGGCCCGTGCGATCCGGCCCGCGGCTGCGGTGCTCTCGGGCCTCGCGATGGCGTGGGTGCTCGTCGCGTTCCCGGTCTACCCCGCCTCCTGGTCGCTCCCGCTGGCCGTGATCGCCGGCGGGCTGGCCTACCGGCGGCCGGTCGCGGCGGTGTCCTTCGCCGGCCTCGTGTGCATCCCGGCGTTCTGGAACTACGGCGAGGCGGCGGGCTTCGTCTGGGCGGGCCTGTGCGCGGCCTGGATCTGGGCGGGGACGCGCTGGGGCGGGACGTCGCGCCTCCTGGCGCCGCTCGCGGCCATCCCGCTGGCCCTGGCCGGGCTAGGGCCGGCCTACGTGCTCATCGCGGCCACGGCGCCGACGCCGCGGCGCAGGGCCGCCGAGGCGGCGGCGGGCGCGGTGGCGGCCGCAGTGGCCGGGAGCTGGCTGCCGGCCCACGCCGCGCGGGTGCTTCCCGCCGCCACGAGCCCGATGACCTATGCCACCGCACTCGGCCGGGCACCGGAGGTCGTCGCGATCGCGCGTTGCGATGGTGATCGCTGCGGTCCTCCTCCCGGTCGCGTGGCGGCTCGACGACTCGCGCCGCGTCCAGGCCGTCGTCCTGTGGGGGATCGCGTTCGGCCTGGCGGTCGCGGGCGCGCCGCATCTCCTTGGAGACCGGCCCGGAGCGGCTCCTGGAGCGGCGGTTGCCGCGACGCTCGTGGGTATACTGCCGGTCGCCTGGGCGCTGGCCGGCCCGCGGCTCGTGCGGCCGCTGACGGCACGTTGACCACCCAAGACGCTGCCCCGGCGCCACGAACCGTGAGCGTGTTCCGGAACATCGAGCGGAAGATCGGCGGCATGGTCGAAGGCGTCTTCGGCCGGACGTTCCGATCCTCCGTGCAGCCCGTGGAGCTGGCCCGCAAGCTGGCGAAGGAGATGGACGACCATCGCACCATCTCGATCCACCGCGTCTACGTCCCGAGCACGTACACGATCTACCTGAACCCGGCCGACCGCGAGCAGTTCACGGCGTACGAGACGCAGATGTGCACGGAGCTCGAGGAGTACCTGGTCGAGCACGCCCGCCGCGAGGGGTACACGACCAGCGACGCGCCCCGTCGTCACGCTCGAGACCGAGGACGACCTGCACGTGGGGATGTTCGGGATCGCGGTGGAGGAGACGGGCGACGAGGAGGAGCGCCGACGCGGGCTCGGCGCCCGAGCCCAGGGCGGCGCCGTCGGTGCCGATCGCGACGCCGCTCCCGCCGATCGCGCCCGACGTCCCGGCGGTCCCGCCCGGAGCGACGATGGTGTACGCGTCCGACCCGACCCCCGAGCCGGAGCCGGAGCCCGCACCCGCGGCGGCCCCCGACGTGGTCGTCCTCCAGTGGGACGGCCGCGAGTTCGACCTGGAGGGGCACACGACGACGGTGATCGGCCGCTCGAGCGACTGCGACATCGTGGTCGGCGATCCCAACGTGTCGCGCCGCCACGCCGAGATCCGCCGCATGGGGCGTGGCTTCTCGCTCGTCGACCTCGGGTCGACGAACGGCACCGAGGTGAACGGGCAGCGGGTCACGGAGACGTCGCTCATGAACGGCGACGTGATCGGGGTGGGGACGACCCGGATCACGTTCGAGCGCCGCATTGGTTGAGCAACTCCTGCTCGCGCTCAAGGTCGCGTTCGTCGTCCTTCTCTACCTGTTCGTCTGGCGGGTGATCCGCGTCGCCTCGCGCGACATCGCGGTCGGCCAGGAGAGCATGGTGCTGACGCCCGCCAAACGGCCCGCGGCGCTCCAGACGCCTCCCCGGCGGCGGGCGCGGCTCCTGGTGGTCGCGAGCCCCGAGCTGCCCGAGGGAACCGAGATCGACCTCGGGCGCGACCTCGTCGCGGGACGTGACGAGGCCCTCGATATCCCGCTCGGGGCCGATGGGTATGCTTCCGGCCGCCATGCCCGGTTCGCCCACGGCCAGGACGGGGACGTGGTCGAGGACCTGCGCTCGACCAACGGGACGTTCGTGAACGGGGACCGAGTCTCAGGCCGGCGCGTGCTTCAGAGCGGCGATGTCGTGACGATCGGCCAGACGCAGCTGGAGTACCGGGCCGCGGAATGACAGTCCGAGTCGTCGATTCGGCCGGACTGACCCAGACCGGGAACGTCCGCCGCTCCAACGAGGACTCGTTCCTCCTGCGCTCGCCGCTCTTCATGGTGGCCGACGGCATGGGCGGCGCGCTCGCCGGCGAGCTCGCGTCGCGCATGTGCGCCGAGGCGTTCGCCGAGCTCGACCTGATCCAGCACCAGGGCGAGGAGGCGCTGCGGGCCACGATCGGCGTGGCGAACCGCCGCATCTACGAGCGCTCGCGGACCGACGCCGAGGCATCGGGCATGGGGACGACGGTGACGGCGGCGCTCGTCGGCGAGAACGGCACGGTCGCGTTCGCGCACGTTGGCGACAGCCGCGCCTACCTCCTGCGCGACGGCGCCCTCCAGCGCCTGTCCGAGGACCATTCGCTCGTGCACGAGCTCGTGCGGAAGGGCCAGCTGTCCGAGGTCGAGGCCGAGCAGCATCCGCAGCGGAGCGTGATCACGCGGGCGCTCGGCACCGACGACGAGGTGCAGATCGACACCTTCACGCTCGAGGCGCAGCCCGACGACGTGCTGCTCCTGTGCACGGACGGCCTGAACACGATGATCTCCGAGCAGGACATCGCCGCCGTCCTGGTATCGCCCACCCCCGCGGCCGACATCGCCCGCCAGCTCGTCCGCGCCGCGCTCCGGGCGGGCGGAGAGGACAACGTCACCGCGGTGGTCGTCCGCTTCGGAGACACGGCCGCGGAGGCCGAGGAGGAGGACGTCACCTCCGGCGGGAGCCTCCACCGCGTCCTGCCGGCGGACATCGACGAGGAGCCCCCGCCCCGCCGCTCCCGGCCGGACAGGTCGGGCTCGGGCAGCGGCCTGCGGCGGGTGCTGATCGGAGCTTCCGCCGTCGTCCTGGTGCTCGTGCTGGCGGTCGCCGGCGCGATCGGGCTTCGCTCGAGCCATTTCATCGGCGCCGACACGTCGACGGGCCGCGTTGCGATCTACCAGGGCGTGCCGGTGGAGCTGCCGTTCGGCGTCCACCTCTACCACGTGATCTACGAGTCGCGCGTGAGCTACGTGTCGCTGGCGCCCGACCAGCGCCGCCGGCTCTTCGACCACACCCTGCGCTCCGAGTCGAGCGCGCACCGCGTCCTGCGGCCGTATGAGGTGGCCAGCCCGTGAGGTCGGAACGGATGCGCGAGCTCTGGAACCTCGGCTGGGTCGGAGCGCTCACGGCAATCGGCTTCCTGTCGGTCTACACGGCCCGTCAGAACGAGATCTCGAGCGCCTCGCTGACCTACGCCGGGGTGTTCCTCGGCGTCTTCGGCCTGGCGCATATCGGCGTGCGCGCCGGCCTGCCGCGGGCCGACCCGTGGCTCCTGCCGCTGGCCGCGCTCCTGTGCGCGCTCGGCCTCACCGAGATCTACCGCCTCAGCCCCACGCTGGCCCGCGACCAGTCCGTGTGGGTCGTCATCGGCCTCCTGGGGTTCCTGGGGATGGTGTTTCTCGTCCGCGACCACCGCCGGCTGGAGTCGTACGGATACCTGCTCGCTACGACGGCGGTCGGCCTCCTGCTCGTGACCATGGTGGTGGGGACATCGGTGAACGGCGCGAAGCTGTGGCTGCGCTTCCAGGGCGTGCAGGTGCAGCCCGGCGAGTTCGCGAAGCTGCTGCTGGTCGTCTTCCTGGCGAGCTTCCTGCGCGAGCACCGCGAGGTGCTGACGATGGCGCACCGCACGGTCCTCGGTGTCGGCCTCCCGGCGGCGCGCCACCTCGGCCCGCTGGTGCTCATGGCCGGCATCTCGCTTGGCGTGCTGGCCGTGATGAACGACCTCGGCACGGCGCTCCTGCTCTTCGGGATCTACCTCTCGATGATCTACGTCGCCACCGGGCGGCACCTCTACACGGTGCTCGGCCTCGGCCTCTTCGCCGCCGGCTCGTGGGCGGTCTACCACTCCGTCGGCCACGTGCAGGAGCGGTTTCAGGTGTGGGTCGACCCCTGGGCCCACCCGCACACGACCGGCTACCAGATCGTCCAGTCGATCGAGGCGATCGCCGACGGAGGCATCTTCGGGACCGGATTGGGAAGAAGCCTCCAGGTGCTGAACCACGGCCAGACGATCATCCCCGCCGTCCAGACCGACGGCATCTACGCGGCCTGGGCCGACGAGACCGGGCTCGCGGGCGCCGCCGGGCTCCTGCTCATCTACCTGCTCTTCTGCTACCGCGGCTTCAAGATCGCGGCGCTCGCGGACGACGGCTTCTCGAAGCTCCTCGCGTGCGGCCTCACGTTCGCGTTCGGGCTGCCAGGCGTTCCTCATCGTCGGCGGGATCATCCGCCTCATCCCGCTCACGGGGATCACGCTGCCGTTCGTGAGCTACGGCGGCTCGTCGATCGTCTCGAACTTCATGATGCTCGCGCTCCTCCTCATGGTGTCGAACCGGGCGGCGGAACGGGCATGAACCGGCAGATCGCCTCGCTCTTTCGCCTCTTCGCCATCGGGTTCGCCGTGCTGATCACGCTGACCGCGTACTGGCAGATCTGGGCGGCCGACTCGCTCGCGACGCGGCGCGACAACGCCCGGCTCGTCTACCGGCAGCTCCAGATCAAGCGCGGGCTGATCTACGCCTCGAACGGCCGCACGGTCATCGCCAAGAACCATCCCCGCCGCCGCGGCGGGCTCACGCTCTACCTGCGCCGCTACCCGCTCGGCGAGCTCTTCGCGCACGCCGTCGGCTACAACACCGTCGGCAACGGCCGAACCGGCGCTCGAGCTGGCCGAGAACGACTATCTGACGGCCTCCAACAGCGACCTCGCGACCGTCGTCTCGCGGGTCGGCTCGGAGCTCCAGGGCGAGACCGTGACCGGCGACGACGTCGTCACGAGCCTGTCGGTACCCGCACAGCGGGCGGCGGCGGCCGGGATGGCCGGCAAGGTCGGGGCGGTCGTCGCCATCGAGCCGGCCACCGGCCGCGTGCTCGCGATGTACTCGTCGCCCAGCTTCTCGCCCGAGGAGGTCGGGCGCAACTTCCCGAAGCTGGCGAGGACGCCCGGCGCGCCGCTCCTGAACCGCGCCACCCAGGGCCTCTACGCCCCCGGATCGACCTTCAAGACCGTGACCGCCGCCGCGGCGCTCGACACCGGCCTCTACGGGCCCGACCAGCCGCTGATCGACGCGAAGGGCCACTGCATCACCGTGCAGGGCCTCCCGCTCTGCAACGCCGGCACCGAGAGCTTCGGGCTCATCAGCCTCACCGACGCGCTCACCTTCTCTGTGAACACCGCGTTCGCCCAGATCGGCCAGCAGCTCGGGCAGAAGCGGCTCGCGGAGTACATGACCCGGTTCGGGTTCTTCTCGGAGCCGCCGCTCACCTATCCGTCGGATGAGATGAACCCGTCGGGCCTCTACCGCAACGGCCATCTGCTGAGGCCGGGCGCGCCGGTCGACGTCGCCCGGGTCGCGATCGGCCAGGAGCGCCTGGCCGTGACGCCGCTTCAGATGGCCGAGGTCGCGGCGACCATCGGAAACGGCGGCGAGCGCATGCGCCCGACGCTCGTCGACCGGGTCGTGAGCCCGAGCGGGAGCCGCGTCTACACGCAGCACCCAGAGCCGCTCGAGCAGGTGATGTCACCGCAGTCGGCGCAGGACCTCACCACCATGATGCAGAAGGTTGTCGACGAGGGCACCGGAACCGCCGCCCGCTTGAACGGTCTGACCGTCGCCGGCAAGACGGGAACGGCCGAGACAGGAGTCGCCGGAGTGAACACCGCCTGGTTCATCGCCTTCGCCCCGGTCGTCGACCCCAAGATCGCCGTGGCGGTCGTGGTGGAGCACACGCCGCTCTTCGGCGGACAGGTCTCGGCACCAATCGCGGCCTCGGTGATCGAGGCGTATCTCGGCCAAGGCGTGGCACAGTAGGCCCACAGATGGCGATGGACTCCCTCATCGGCGAGCTTTTCGACAACCGCTACCGGATCGAGCGGCGGATCGGGACGGGCGGCATGGCCGACGTCTTTCTGGCCCGCGACGAGTCGCTCGGACGGCGCGTCGCGATCAAGATCCTGGCCGAGCGCTACGCCCAGGACGAGGCGTTCGTCGAGCGGTTCCGGCGCGAGGCGACCTCCGCCGCCGGCCTCTCGCACCCGAACATCGTGTCGGTGTACGACCGCGGCCAGGCGTCAGGGACCTCCTACATCGCGATGGAGTACCTGAACGGCCCGACCCTGAAGGACGAGATCACGAGCCGGGCTCCGCTGCCGGAGGCCGAGGTCGTGAACTGGGCCGTCCAGGCGCTCGACGCGCTCGAGTTCGCCCATCGCCAGGGCGTCGTCCACCGCGACATCAAGCCCCACAACATGATCCTGACCGACGAGGGCCGGCTCAAGGTGACGGACTTCGGCATCGCCCGGGCCGCGAACGTCGCGCAGATGACCGAGGTCGGATCGATCGTGGGCACCGCGCAGTACCTCTCGCCCGAGCAGGCGCGCGGGCTCGACGTCGGGCCGCAGTCCGACCTCTACTCGATGGGGATCGTGCTCTACGAGATGCTGACCGGCGAGCTGCCGTTCACCGGCGACTCGGCGGTCGAGATCGCGATGAAGCAGGTGTCCGACCCGCCGCCGTCGATCCGAAAGCAGAACCGGCTCGTGTCGGAGGGCCTCGAGCAGGTCGTGATGCGGGCGCTCTCGAAGGATCCGGCGCTCCGGCACCGCTCGGCCCGCCAGATGGCCGACGAGCTGCGCCGCGTGAGCCGCGGCGGGCGCCGTCTCGAGCGACACCCAGATGGCGACGCGCGTCCTCACGGGCGGCGCGGCGGCCGCCGCGGCGTACACGGGCGCGCAGACGAGCGTCCTCCCGCCCGGCGGGACGCAGCCGCCGCCGGAGAAGCCGCCGGGGCCGAGGCGAAGCGCGCTCCCGTGGGTGCTCGTCCTCATCCTCCTCCTCGCGAGCGCGGCCGTCGGCTACGTCGTCTACAAGCAGCTCTCGGGCGGCGGCGTGACGGTGCCGACGCTGAGCGGAAGCTGCGCCACCGCGAAGGCGCAGCTCGCGGCGGTGCAGCTGAAGGGCCAGTGCCAGGACAAGAAGTCGTCACTCGCCAAGAAGGATCACGTCGTCGGCAGCGATCCGTCGGTCGGCTCGAGCGCCGACAAGAACTCGACCGTCCTGATCTTCATCGGCGCCGGGCCGAACACGGTCACCGTGCCCGACGTCCAAGGCAAGAGTCAGCTGCAGGCGCAGACGATCCTCGAGGGCAAGGGGTTCCAGGTGGATCCGGCGACCCTCCCGGTCAACTCGGCGAAATTCGCCCAGAACACGGTTGTCGGCACGAACCCACCCGCGGGATCGCAGGAGCAGCAGGGCACCGTGATCCAGCTTCGCGTGGCGACCGGCAACGTGGTCGTCCCCGACGTGGCGGGTCTGAGCTGCGCAGATGCGCAGAACAAGATGAAGCAGAAGACGCTCGTGGCCACCTGCCAGGACCAGCCGAGCGACCAGCCGCAGGGACAGGCATTCGACTCGACTCCCGCCGCCGGGACGCTCGCACCGCAGAACTCCACGATCACGGTCCTGATCTCGTCCGGGCCCCAGCAGGTCGCCGTCCCGCCGGTCGTCGGCGAGACGAAGCAGGACGCCGTGACGGCGCTCCACGACGTGGGTCTCAAGGCCGCCATCACTCAGCAGGTCGAGTGCCTCGACTCCACGCTGGACAAGACGGTCAAGTCGCAGAATCCGGCCCCGGGCACACAGGTCGACCAGGGGTCGTTCGTGAACATCGTCGTCCTCAAGTTCCGGCCCAGCGACCCAAGCTGCGTGAGCCCGCCGCCGACGTGACCGAGGTCGCGCCTCTCCGGGTGATCGTCCTCTCGGGCGGTCGCAGCTCCGAGCACGAGATCTCGATCGGCTCCGGAGAGTCGGTCTCGGCGGCCCTCGATCCCGGCCCGGTACGACGTCGTCGGCGTCACGATCAGCCGCGAGGGCGCCTGGCAGCTCGAGGAGCCGGCGGCCGAGGGCGAGCGGCTCGCGCTCGACCCGGGCTCGTCGTCGAACTCGGTCATCCCGCGGGCCGGCGGGACGCTCAGCAAGGTGCGCGCGGTGGGGCCGATCGACGTCGTCATCCCGATGCTGCACGGCCCCTTCGGCGAGGACGGCACGGTGCAGGGCATGCTCGAGCTGCTCGACGTGCCCTACGTGGGCTCGGGCGTCCTGGCGTCGGCGCTCACCATGGACAAGGACAAGGTGAAGGTGGTGCTCGATTCGGTCGGGATCCAGTGCGCCAAGAGCGTCACCTTCAAGGCGCAGACCGTCCACGACGTCGACGTCGAGGCCGAGCTCGCCAAGGCCGGGATCGGCGTCCCGTGCTTCGTGAAGCCCGCCAGGCTGGGATCGAGCGTCGGGATCTCGAAGGTGACGGGCATCGACGGCCTGCGGCCGGCGCTCGACCTCGCCTTCCAGCACGACTCCAAGGTGCTGGTCGAGGAGATGGTGCCGGGGATCGAGGCCGAGTGCGGCATCCTTGGGAACCACAACCCGATGGTGAGCGTCGTCGGCCGGCTGCACGTGAACGCCGACTGGTACGACTACGCCGCCAAGTACGAGCCGGGCGGCATGGATCTCGAGGCTCCGGCCGACCTGCCCGCGGAGGTCACGGCCGAGCTCCAGCGCGTCGCGCTCCTCGCGTTCGACGTCTGCGAGTGCGCCGGCATGGCCCGGATCGACTTCTTCGTGACCGACGAGGGCGCCGTCGTCCTGAACGAGATCAACACGATCCCGGGGTTCACCGAGACGAGCGTCTACGCGCGGCTCTTCGAGGCGTCAGGCATCTCGTACCCCGAGCTGCTCGACAGGCTGGTCGAGCTCGCGATCGAGCGCCACCGCGAAGACCAGCAATTCCGCCACTGACGAACCCCATGGGGCCAGGCCCCATCCGGGGCCTGGCCCCGGTTGTTCCGAAGTGCACGCAGCCGTCACAGCGACGGCGAAGACCGCGCTCTTCGCCGGGTCCCCCGCGCTAGAAGTCGATCGGCATGATGCCGTCGTCCTCGAGCGCGCGGATGAAGCGCTCCAGGTGATCGGCCATGTTCTGCCGTGTGATGCGCTCGAGCTCGTCGATGAGCGCGTCGGTGCCCGCGTTCAGGAGGTCGTCGTAGCGCTCGACCTCGTCCTGGGCGAACACGTCGCTTCCCATCCAGCGGCAGTCGGGGCAGCGCACGTCGAGGCGCCAGTGGCGCTCGTCGACCTCGTGCCAGTCCACGGGGTGCACCCGGTCGGAGTCGCACTCCGGGCAGAGCTCGATCCGGCGGAGACGGAGCGTCTGCTCGTCGACGGGCGCCTCAACGGGGGGAGCGTCCGGGCCGTCGGCGGCGAGGTAGACGAGCTCGACCGTCTTCCCGCTCGGGAGGGTGATCTTCTTGGTGTGGAAGTCTGGCATGTTTGCTGGATGTTAAGAAATTACTGTGCTTGCACACACCTGTATCGGCGACATTTGTCCCAGCTTGAGCGCCAGTTCGCCGTGCTACGATCCCGGTCGTGAACCCGATCACCGGCATCTGACGACGCGGCTCACGCGCTGAGCGCGCGTCCCGTTTAAGTCCTGCCCGCGGCCTTCGGGCCGCCGTTCGATCGGAGCTCACCTGACCACTGCCCCCCGCACCGCAATCCGTCGTATCGCGCTCGCCCGCCTCGTCTCGCTGACGGGCGGCGAGGCGGCGTACATCGCGCTCATGGTGGCGATCTACGACGCGACCGGATCGGCGGCATGGATGTCGGCCACGCTCCTTCTCACATGGGGCGCGACGGGCATCCTGACGCCGTTCGGCGGCGCGCTGGGCGACCGCTTCGACCGGCGGACGGTCATGATCGTCTCCGACCTCGCGGCCGGGACGGCGATCGCGTGCCTCGCGCTCACGTCGACGCCGGCGATCATGCTGGCGATCGCCCTCGTATCGGCGGCCGCCCAGGCGCCGTTCTACTCCGCGTCGACGGCGGCCGTGCCGAACCTGGTCGCGGCCGAGGAGATCGCATGGGCCAACGGGACGGTGTCGGTGGGCCGAAACGCCGGCCAGGTGCTCGGCCCGGTGCTCGGCGGCGTCCTCGTGGGCATCGCCGACCCGTCGGTCGTGTTCCTGCTGAACGCCGCCTGCTTCGCCGCATCGGCGGCGCTCGTGCGCTCGGTCCACGGCCGGTTCTCCGACCGCGCGGCGGCCGACTCCGACGAGCACCGCGGCGTTCGGGCCGGGTTCCGGTTCCTGCTCGGCGATCCCGTGCTCCGCACGATCACGCTCGCGTGGGTCGTCCTGCTGGCCGGCGTTGGCCCGGTGCTGGTGGCGGAGCTCCCGCTCACGCGGAGCTTCGACGTCGGCTCGGCCGGCTACGGCCTGCTCGCGGGCTCGTGGGGCGCAGGCGCGATCGCCGGGTCGTTCCTGGGCCAACGCCTCGGCTCGCGCCGCGAGCGCGCGGTCATGATCGCGAGCGCGGCCGGGATGGCCGCGGGATTCGCCGTGATCGGCGTGGCGGGCTGGTTCGCCATGGTCCTCTCGGGGATGGCGTTCGCCGGAATCGCCGAGGGCGCCGGCAGCGTCGCCGAGCAGGGGATCGTGCAGCGGCGCACGCCCGATGCAGTCCGCTCACGCGTGATCGCCGCCAGCGAGGCGGCGCTCCTGGTGGCGTTCGCGGCGTCGTTCGGCTTCGCGCCGCCGATCATTCACATCGCGGGCGTGCAGGGCACGTACCTAATCGCCGCCGCGGCGTCCGTTGCCGCGGCGGCGATCCTTGTGCCCGCGATGCGAGCTCTAGCCGCCGCCGAAGTCGGCGGTGACGTAGACGCCCGCTCTGCCTCCCCACGTGCCTCGGGCGACGCCGAGGCCGACCGATCGGTAGTGCCCACCGAGCAGATTCGCGCGATGCTCTGACGAGGCGCGCCACATGCGCATCACGGCCTTCGGCGTCACCGAGCCGACCGCCAGATCCTCGCCGATGTACGTGCCGCGGTATCCCCACCACCGGATGCGCGTGATCCACGAGGCCCCCGTCGAGGCCGAGTGAGAAAGCATGTGATGCTTTGCCATATCACCGCTGTGCGCCTGGGCAGCTTGCCTCAGGTGGATCTTGATCCGCAGCGAATGACGGCCGTGCATCGCACGGTAGTGGTTGATCCGCTCAGCGAGCGCATGTCGAAATTGCTTCAGCGACCCCGCGTGGGCAACGGCAGGAGCCGTTACCGCGAGCGCCAACACCACCAGAACCACACCAGCGATCCGAACCTTCATACAACCCTCCCGAAGAGTCGGCCGCGCGCACCGTAGCCGCCCTCAGCGGCTCCGGGCAGGGGCTTAACGAAGTGTTTGGGGAGTCTTTACGCGCCGCGCTCTTTGTAAAGACCGATGATTGATCGACAACTCCCGCGCGCCTGGCCGTTCGCCTGTCTGGATAGGCAACGGCGGCGGGGCTGCGGCTGCGAACCCCCCCGAGTTATCGATCAATCATCGGATCGTTGGCGCAGCAGCGAGCGGCGACGGCGCGCACGTTGCCTGAACGGCCGCCGAGAGGATGTCGAGGGCCTCGTCCACCTGCTCGTCGGTGGCAACGAGCGACACCAGGACGCGGATGCAGTTGGAATGGACGCCCGCCTGGAGCAGGATCAGCCCCGACTGGAGCGCCGCCTCGCGCACCGCCGCCGCGATCGCCGGAGCGGGCTCCTTCGTCTCGGGGCTCTCGACGAACTCCATGGCGAGCATCGGCCCCAGGCCGCGAACGTCGCCGATCTGGTCGAAGCGGGCCTTCAGGTCGTCGAACCGGGCGCGGATGCGCTCGCCGATGGCAACCGCCCGGTCGAGCAGGCCGCCCTCGAGCTCCTCGATGACGGCGATGGCGGCGACGCACCCGAGCGGCGACCCCACGAACGTCCCCCCGATCGAGCTGTCGGGCGCGGCGTCGACGATCTCGGCCCTCCCCACCACGCCGGAGAGGGGCACGCCGGCGGCGACGGATTTCGCGACCACGAGCAGGTCGGGCTCGACTCCGAAGTGCTCGATCGCGAAGAACTTGCCGGTGCGGCCGAAGCCGGACTGCACCTCGTCGGCGACGAGCACGATGCCGTGCTCCGACGCCAGCTCCCGCACGCCGCGCACCCACTCGACGGGCGGCACGACGAACCCGCTCTCGCCCTGGACCGGCTCGAAGATGATGGCGGCGACGTTCTCGGCGGCGACATGCGTCGTCAGCATCCGCCGCAGGGCCTCGAGCGCCTCGCCGGCGGGGTCGGCGCCGGGCCAGCGGTACGGGTTCGGGAACGGCGCCCGGTAGACCTCGGGGGCGAACGGGCCCATCCCGGCCTTGTACGGGTGCTGCTTCGACGTGAGCGACATCGCCATCATCGTCCGGCCGTGAAACGCGCCCTCGAACGCGATGACCGCGTGCCGGCCCGTTGCGTGGCGGGCGATCTTGACGGCGTTCTCGACCGCCTCGGCGCCCGAGTTGAAGAACGCGGCCTTCTTGGGGCCGGAGATCGGCGTCCGCTCGATCAGCCGCTCGGCCAGCTCGACGTAGGACTCGTACGGCAGGATCGTGAAGTCGGTGTGGAGGAACCGGTCGATCTGCGCGTGGAGGGCCGCCGAGACGCGCGGGTTCCTGTGGCCCACGTTCAGGCAGCCGATGCCGCCGGACCAGTCGAGGAACGTGTTGCCGTCGACGTCGGTGATCGTGCAGCCCTCGCCCCGGTCGATCACCACGGGGGCGACGAGCGTCTTCGCAGCGGCGACGACGCGCTCCTTGCGCGCCACGATGGCGCGCGAATTCGGCCCCGGGATCTCGGTGCGCAGCTCGACGGTCATGCCCATATCAAACACCTCCACGCCGGGACAAACGAGCAACGACCTTACCAGCACCAGCCGGTAGACTCGGCGGGATGGTGCTGTCAGACCGGTCGATCCGCGAGGAGATCGCCGCCGGGCGGATCGTGATCGACCCGTTCGACGACGCGCTCGTGCAGCCGTCCAGCGTCGACGTCACGGTGGGGAGCGCCTTCCGGGTGTTTCGCAACTCGCGCTACCCCTACATCGACGTGAAGCTCCCGATGGAGGACCTCACCGAGCTCGTCACGGTTGCCGACGACGAGCCGTTCATCCTGCATCCCGGCGAGTTCGTGCTCGGGGTGGTCGCCGAGCGGGTCGGGCTTCCGACCGACATCGTCGCCACCCTCGACGGCAAGAGCTCGCTCGGCCGGCTGGGCCTCGTCGTGCACCAGACGGCGGGCGTGATCGACGCCGGGTTCGACGGCCACATCACCCTGGAGCTCGCCAACGTCGCCAACCTGCCCATCACGGTGTATCCGGGCATGCGGATCGCCCAGCTCAGCTTCCTCACGCTCACGACCCCGGCCGAGCACCCGTACGGATCGGGCCGGCTGGGCTCGAAGTACCAGGGCCAGGCGGAGCCGACTCCGAGCCGGTACCACCTGAACTTCACGCCATGAAGGTGCTCGTGACCGGCGCGACGGGGTACGTCGGCGCAGCGGTCGTCCGGCGGCTCGAGGCCGACGGCCACGCCGTGCGGCCCTTCTCGCGGGCCTCGGGCGACGACATCTCCGACCCGGCGGACGTCGCGCGGGCGATGGACGGCGTCGACGCCGCGGTCAACCTGGTTGCGATCCTCGAGGGGTCGCCGGAGGAGTTCGAGCGCGTCGTGGTGGGAGGCGCCCGCAACGTCGTCGCCGCCGCTGGGGGCGCCGGCGTGCGCCGGCTGCTGCACATGAGCGCGCTCGGCGTCACCGAGCAGCACGCGCCGCTCACGGGCTACTGGGGTGCCAAGTGGCGGGCCAAGCAGGCCGTCATGGGGAGCGATCTCGACTGGACGGTCTTCGAGCCGAGCTTCGTCTTCAGCCAGGGCGGCGGCGCGTTCGCCGAGTTCGAGCGCCTGGCCCGGCTCCCGCTCGTGCCCGTGATCGGGAACGGGCGCTACCGCCACCAGCCGGTGTGGCTGGGCGACGTCGCGGCCGCGTTCTCGCGCGCGCTCGAGCGGCCCGAGACGATCCGGAACGTCTACCCGCTCGGCGGGCCGCAGGTCTTCACGTTCGACGAGCTCCTGGACGAGATCGCGCGCGTGACGGGCCGCCGCGCGCACCCCAAGCTGCACGCGCCGGCGGGCTTCGTCCGCCTCCAGGCGAAGGTGCTCCTGCGCAGGCTGCCGCCGCCGCTTCGGGTCACGCCCGACCAGATCACGATGCTCCTCGCCGGCACGGAGTGCGACCTGACGCCGATGCGCGAGGGGCTCGGGATCGAGCCGGCCTCGATCGGCGAGGCCTACACCCGCGGCGCCTGAGCCTACTCGGTGCCGGCCCGGTAGGCCAGGACGCCCGAGAAGGCGATGAGGCCGGCGCCGGCCACGGCATCGGCGGTGCGCACGAGCCGCGGGCCGACGTGCCGCCCGGCCAGGGCCACGCCGCAGGAGAGCACGACGAACCACGCCAGCGACCCGATCCCGACGCCAACCAGCATCGCGGCCGCCTCGCTCGGGCTGCGGGCGACGCCGGCCGCCGACGCGGCGGCGAAGATCGCGGCCCACGAGCCGATGGTCGTCGGGTTCGAGGCCGTCGCGGCCAGCGACGTCAGAAACGCCCGCCGCGGGCTTCGCACCTCGGCGTCCATCTCACCCCCCGCCCGGACCCGAAATGCCGACCAGAGCGTCCTGCAACCGAGCACGGCGATGACGGCGGCGCCGACGATCCCGAGCACCGGCCGAAAGCCGCTGTGGGCGAGCACCGGCCCGGCGCCCGCGATGCCGAGCGCGGCGTAGCCCGTGTCGACAACGGCGGCGCCGGCGCCGATCGCGAAGCCCACGGACGCACGCCCGCCGCGGACGACGGAGCGGATGAGAAGGAGCGAGATCGGCCCGATCTGGGCCGCGACGAGGAGCCCGAATCCGAGTCCCGTGACGAGCGCCGCAGACATCCGCGGAAATCTACAAGCGAGGCTTGGCTCCGGCGATCGGCATTGCTACGATGCTCAGACCGCGGAAAGGAGGTGGTCCGACTTGTTAGACGGTTCAAGACGGGCGAGTGGAGGTGCTCGCGGGTAGGGGCGAGTCCCTGAACCCAAGGGGAATCGCTGCAGCCGGCGTTGGGAT
This sequence comes from uncultured Actinomycetes bacterium, assembly GCA_963821535.1. Classification (GTDB taxonomy): domain Bacteria; phylum Actinomycetota; class Thermoleophilia; order Gaiellales; family JAICJC01; genus JAICJC01. The sequence goes on from CAWGEC010000013.1 coordinate 256,984, forward strand.
AGCCTCCGTCACCTCCTGAGGTGGTCGGAACAGCAATCGCCGCTACCTAATACAAAGCGATATCACCGCGACGGGGCGTACCGGCTCAGCTGGTGCGCCCCGTCTGCTTTCTCGCCCATGCATCGGCTCGAGCCCATCCTGAAGAGCTGGGTCATCTGGCTGACGCTCGCCGCGTCGGTCGCGGGCTTCGTCGCGCTCGTCGTGACCGACGGCGACACCCACGCGAAGCACCACACCAGGCACCCGGCGAAGACGCAGCCGAGCAGCATCCGGCCCGGGAAGGTGGCCTACATCCCCCAGCGGTCGGCGCCGAGCAGCTGGAGCTCGGCGGACGCGTCGGCGAGCGTCGAGACGGGCCCGTCCCCGCGCTCCTCGACACGGACCGACACGGTGCGGGCGACCCGGTCCTCGACGGCGATGCTCCGGCCTCCGTCGTCCTCGAGCTCGGTGACGGCGTCGTCGCCGTCGCCGGAGCGCGACACGATCGTGTAGCGCCGGCCCGGCTCGACACCGGCCCGGTGCATGTAGTGCAGGATCTCCTCGGCCTCGTTCTCGAGGCGCAGCACCGTGACCTCGCTCCCCGCCTCGACGGCCGGCATCGCCTCACCCGGCTCGCGCGGGTAGTCGCCGATCGGATGGCCGTGGGGGCACGTCCGCACCTCGCCGATCATCTCGAGCATCTTGGACTCGAGCCGGGTCGAGATGGAGTGCTCCATGGCATGGGCCTCCTCGTGCACGTCGTCCCACGGGATCCCCATCACCTTGACCAGGTAGGCCTCGACGGTGCGGTGCCGGGCGACGATCCGCTCGGCGACCTCATGGCCGCGGTCGGTGAAGTGGATGAGCTTGTGGTCGTCGCGGCGCACGAGGCCCTCGTCGACCAGCCGCTTCAGCATCTCCGACGCCGACGGCTGCGAGACGCGGAGCGCGCGGGCCAGGTTGGCCTGGGTGCGGTCGATGCCCGCCTCGTAAAGCCAGTAGATGCTCTCGAGGTATTCCTGCGAGGCCTCGGAGAGCTGTTCCACAAGGTCAGTATACGAGCCGCTCATACGACGACGTACACCTCTCCGTCGCGCACCTCGACCGGGAACGCCTCGACGTCCTCGGTCGCAGGGAGCGAGAGGACGGCGCCGGTGCGGAGGTCGAATCGGGCCCCGTGGCGCGGGCAGACGACCTCGAATCCCTCGCGCTCGCCCTCGCACAGCGGGCCGTCGTCGTGGCTGCACCGGTCCTCGAGCGCATACACCCGGCCGTCGATCCGGTAGATGCCGAGGAACAGCGACCCCGCCTGGACGATCTTCACCCCGCCCTCGGCGATGTCGTCGAGGGGCCCTACTCGGACTTCCACTCGATGTCGCGGTCGTCCGAGTCGTCGCCAAGGGCGACGCGGAGGACGTTCACCGAAAGGAGGGCGCACTTGAGCCGGATGGGCGAGAGCGGGATGCCGAGCTCCTCGAGCACGTCCTCGCTGCCGAGGGCGCGCACCTCCGCGACCGTCTTTCCCTTGACGACGTCCGAGATCATCGACGCGGCGGCCTGGCTGACCGCGCAGCCGCGGCCGTTGAAGCGCACGTCGCGCACGACGTCGCCGTCGACGTCGAGCTCGACGGCGAGCTCGTCGCCGCAGAGCGGGTTCACGCCCTCGGCGGAGACCGTCGGGTGATCGAGATGCCCGCTGTTGCGCGGATTCTTGTAGTGATCGAGGATGTTCTCGCGGTAGAAGTCGTCCATTCGGCGGGAATTCTACTTGTCTTCGGTCGCGAGCCGGACGAGCTCCCGCCACCAGGACGCCGTCAGCGTCTCGACGGGGCCCAGCTCCGGGAGGTCGCGGGCGAACCGGACCTCGGCGACCTCGGACTCCCGGAGGGCGGGTACGGCTCCCGCCCGAAGCCGCGCGCGAAACACGACCTGCACCGTGCGCCCTCTCGCGGACTCGACCAGCGCGAGCGGCGCCAGGCCCTCCAGATCGTCGCGGCCGAGCCCGAGCTCCTCCTCCGCCTCGGCGACGACCTGCCGCTCGAGTCCGATTCCGGGCACCGCGGAGCCGGCGACGCTGATCGTCCAGCCGCCGGGATGGTCGACGGTCTCGGTGCGGCGCTGCCACAGGATCGTGCCTCCGTCGCCGACCACCGCGAGCTGCACGCCGAGCGCTCCTGCGGTCGCGGGCAGCGGATCGGCGCGATCGGCCGTGTGCCAGGAGTACGTCGCGTGGTAGACCGTGAGCCGGTCGGGCGCAGAAGCCGCCACCATCAGGATGGGGCCGTCGAACATGTCGGGGTGCGCATTCAGGCGGCGCCGCTCGGCCTCGACCCGAGCGGCGTCGACGGGCCCGAGCTCGGGCGCCGCGAGGAGCTCCACCGCCGGCACCCGGTCGAGCGGCCGGACGGCGACGCCCGCGCTCACACCTGGAATGTCCGCTTGACCCTGTCGAGGCCGGCGGCGAGCCGGTCGAGATCGTCGGTGGTGTTGTAGAGGTAGAGGCTCGCCCGGGTCGTCGCGACGACGTCGAAGTGGCGCATCGCCGGCTGGGTGCAGTGGTGGCCGGCGCGGACGCACACGCCCTCCGAGTCGAGGATCTGGGCGACGTCGTGGGCGTGCACGCCCTCGACCGTGAATGACAGGATGCCGGCCCGATCCGGCGGAGCCGGGCCGTACAGCGTCACGCCGGGGATCGCCGAGAGGAGCTCCCACCCGTATGCCGTCAGCGCCGCCTCGTGCTCGTGGATCGCCTCGAGCCCGATGCCGGTGATGTAGTCGATCGCGGCCCCGAACCCGACGGCCTCGGCCAGCGGCGGCACGCCCGGCTCGAACTTGTACGGGAGCTCGTTCCAGGTCGTCCCCTCGAGCGTCACCTTGGCGATCTGGCCGCCGCCGGTGAGGAACGGGTCCATCGCCTCGAGCAGGTCCTCCCGGCCCCAGAGCGCGCCGATGCCCGGCCCGCACATCTTGTGCCCGGAGATCGCGTAGAAGTCGCAGCCCAGGGCCTGGACGTCGACCGGCCGGTGCGGCGCGGCCTGGGCGCCGTCGCACACCATCACCGCGCCGTGGTCGTGCGCCCAGCGCGCGATGCCGGCGACGTCGTTCACGGTGCCGAGCGAGTTGGACACGTGCGTGGCCGCGACGAGCTTGATGTTCCCCACGCCGGAGAGCGCCTCAAGCGACTCATGGTCGAGTTCGCCCCGGTCGGTCAGGCCCACGTAGTGCAGCTCGGCCCCGGTGCGGCGGGCGAGCTCCTGCCAGGGCACCAGGTTGGAGTGGTGCTCCATCTCGGTCGAGATGATCGCGTCGCCGGGGCCGATGAACTTGCCGCCGTACGCGTACGCCACCAGGTTCAGACCCTCGGTGGCGTTCCGGACGAAGATCACCTCGCGCCGCGAGCGGGCGTTCAGAAGCGCCGTCACGATGTCGCGCGCGCCCTCGTAGCGCTCGGTCGCCACCTCCCCCAGCGTGTAGACGGCCCGGTGGACGGCCGCGTACGACGTCTCGTAGACGTCAACGATGGCGTCGATCACCGCGCGCGGCTTCTGCGACGAGGCCGCCGAGTCGAGGTAGGCGGGCAGCTTCCCGTTCACCTCGCGCATGAGGATCGGGAAATCGAGCTTGATTCGGGCCGCGTCGAGCGGCGTCGTCCGGGCCTTCACCGCCATGGCTTGCAGTGTAGACGTGGCCTCCGTGAGTTTGTTGTTCCTATTCTCAACGATTCATTGGTTCAATTCTGCTAGGGTGGGTCATGGCGGCCTGCTCTACGACCCACGGTTCGAGCACGACGCGTGCGGTCTCGCCGCGGTCGCGCGGCTCGACGGGCGGGCGTGCCACGAGGTCGTGGGCCAGGCGCTCGACGGCGCTCGGGAACCTCGACCACCGCGGCGCCACCGGCGCCGACCCGGACACGGGCGACGGCGCCGGGATCCTGACCCAGCTGCCCGACCGGTTCCTGCGTGCGCGCGGCTCAGCGGGAGCTCGGCCTCGAGCTGCCCGCCGCCGGGCGACTACGCGGTCGGGATGGTCTTCCTGCCCCGCGACCCCGGCCTGCGGCTGCGCTGCGAGGAGCTGTGCGTCCGCATCTGCGCCGAGGAGGGCCACCGGGCGCTCGGCTGGCGCGACGTCGCCGGTGCGGTCCGGACCGCATCGGCCGAGCTGGCGCGCGCGTCGCGAGCCGGTCGTCCGCCAGCTGTTCGTCGAGCGCCGCGAGCGGCGACGCCGACGGCCTTCGAGCGCAAGCTGTACGTGATCCGCCGGCGCGTCGAGAAGGCGGCCGCCGCGGCCGGCGGCGTGCCCGAGGCCGAGTTCATCGTCGTCGAGCCTGTCGGCGCGGCGGATCGTCTACAAGGGCCTCCTCACGCGCGCCGCCAGCTCGCCGCGCTACTACCCGGATCTGGCCGACCCGGCATTCGACGAGCCCGCTGGCGCTCGTCCACTCGCCGCTTCTCGACGAACACGCTCGGCACCTGGGATCTCGCGCACCCGTTCAACCTCCTGGCGCACAACGGCGAGATCAACACGGTGCGCGGCAACGGCGAACTGGCTGGCGGCGCGCGAGCCGCAGCTGCGCTCGCGAGCTGTTCGGCGGCGACCTGCAGAAGCTGTTCCCGATCGCCGAGGAGCGCTGGTCGGACTCCGCGAAGCTCGACGCGGTGATCGAGCTGCTGGTGCTCGGCGGCCGGTCGCTGCCGCACGCGCTGGCCATGCTGGTCCCGCCGGCCTGGACCGACCCGACGCTCGGCCTCGACGACGACGTGCGCGGCGTTCCACGAGTACCACGGCGTCGCTGGTCGAGCCGTGGGACGGGCCGGCCGCGCTCGCTGGCGACGCGACGGCGTGCGCGTGGTGGCCGGCGCTCGACCGCAACGGCCTGCGGCCCGTGCGCTTCGTGCGCACCCGCGACGGCCTGGTCGTCGATCGTCGTCCGAGGTCGGCGTGCTCGGACATCGCCCCCGCCGACGTCGTCGAGGCCGGGCGGGTCGGGCCCGGCCGGATGCTGGTCGCCGACACCGTCCACGGGCCGGATCGCGGGCGACCGCGAGGTGCAAGCGGGAGCTGGCGCGGCGGCGCCCCGTACCGGCGCGTGGCTCGAGCCGAGCACGAGCCGTGCCTCGAGGACCAGCCGCCCGCGGCCGCCGCCGCACACGCCGGCGGCCGAGCTCGACCGGCTCCTGCGCCGCGTTCGGCTACACGGAGGAGGAGCTCGAGCTGATCGTCGGCGCGATGGCGACGAGCGGCGCGGAGCCGGTCGGGTCGATGGGCGACGACACGCCGCTGGCGGCGCTGTCGGAGCGGCCGCGGCTGCTCTCCGCGTACTTCAAGCAGCACTTCGCGCAGGTCACGAACCCGCCGATCGACCCGCAGCGCGAGGCGCTCGTGATGAGCCTGCGCACGTCGGTCGGCGCGATCGGCAACCTGCTCGACGAGCGGCCGGAGGACTGCCGCGCGGGTGGCGATGCCGAGCGCCCGGTGCTGAAGAACGGAGGAGCTCGCGAAGCTGCGCGCGGCGCCGCGCGGCTTCGACGCCGCGACGCTGCCGACGCGTCTACCGGGTCGCGGACGGCGCCGCCGGCCTCGAGCGGGCGGTCGACGCGGCTGTGCCGCGAGGCCTCGCGCGCGGTGTGGGACGGGGCCGCGATCGTCGATCCTGTCCGACCGCGGCGTCGACGCCGAGCCGCGCGCCCGATCCCGCCGCTGCTCGCGACCGCGGCCGTGCACTCCCACCTCGTGCGCGAGGGCGCGCGCACGATGTGCGGGCTGGTCGTCGAGTCCGGCGAGCCGCGCGAGACGATGCACTTCGCGCTCCTGCTCGGCTACGGCGCCGCGGCCGTGAACCCGTACCTGGCGCTCGAGACGCTGCGCGCTGAGCGCCCGGCGGGCTGCCGCTATCGTCGAGGCGCCGTCGGCCGCGCGGCCTCGCTCAAGATCTGCTCCAAGATGGGCATCTCGACCGTGCAGAGCTACCGCGGCGCCCAGATCTTCGAGGCCGTCGGGCTCGGGCCGCGGCCTGGTCGACCGCTACTTCACCGGCACCGTCTCGCGGGTCGGCGGGCTCGAGCTGCGCCGACCTGCACGCCGACGATGGCGCAGCGCCACGCGGCGGCCTTCACGGCGCCGGACGCGCCGCGGGACGTCGAGCGCGATCGGCGGCGAGTACCGGCTGCGCGCCGGCGCGGCGAGCGCCACGCGTGGGACCCGGACACGATCGCCGGACTGCAGCGGGCGGTCCGCGACGACGCGCCGACACTTCCGGCGCATACGCCGAGGCGCTCGACGGCCGAGGCCGCCGCACGCACGCTGCGCGGCCTGCTCGAGCCTGGTGCCGGCCGGCCCGCCGCTCGCCGCTCGGCGACGGTCGAGCCGTCGGCGGCGATCGTGCGCCGCTTCGCCACCGGCGCGATGAGCCTCGGCGTCGATCTCGCCGGAGGCGCACGAGACGCTGGCCATCGCGATGAACCGGCATCGGCGGCCGCTCGAACACCGGCGAGGGCGGCGAGGATCTGGCGCCGCTCGGTCCCCGACCCGAACGGCGACCTGCGGCGGTCGGCGATCAAGCAGGTGGCGTCAGGGCGGTTCGGCGTGACGGCGGCTACCTCGTCGACGCCGACCAGCTGCAGATCAAGATCGCCCAGGGCGCGAAGCCCGGCGAGGGCGGCCAGCTGCCGGGCCACAAGGTGACGGCCTGATCGCGCGGCTGCGGCACTCGACGCCGGGCGTCGGGCCTGATCTCGCCGCCGCCGCACCACGACATCTACTCGATCGAGGACCTCGCGCAGCTCGATCCACGACCTGAAGTGCGTCAACCCCGGCGCCGAGATCTCGGTCAAGCTGGTGGCCGAGGCCGGCGTCGGCACGATCGCGGCCGGCGTCGCCAAGGCGAAGGCCGAGCACATCGTGATCGCCGGCCACGACGGCGGCACGGGCGCCTCGCCGCTCGTCGTCGCTGAAGCACGCCGGCCTGCCGTGGGAGCTCGGGCTCGCCGAGGCGCAGCAGGTGCTGGTGCAGAACGGCCTGCGCGGCCGCGTGCGGCTGCAGGTCGACGGCGGCCTGCGCACGGGCCGCGACGTGATCTGGGCGCGCTGCTCGGCGCGGAGGAGTTCGCGTTCTCGACGGCCCCGCTGGTCGCGGCGGGCTGCGTGATGATGCGCGTCTGCCACCTGAACACGTGCCCGGTCGGGATCGCGACGCAGGATCCGGAGCTGCGGCGGCGGTTCGCGGGCACGCCCGAGCACGTCGTCCGCTACTTCCTGTTCGTGGCCGAGCACGTGCGCGAGCTGATGGCCGGCCTCGGCGCTCGCCACGCTCGACGACGCTCGTCGGCCGCACCGACCTGCTCGCGGCAACGCCGCGGCGGCCGGCGGACGGCGGGCCGGATCGATCTCGCGCCGCTGATCGCGACGGCGCCCGATCCGTCCCGGCGCCCCGGGCCGCCGGGCGCAGGACCACGGCCTCGACGCCGCGCTCGACGCCGCCGCTGATCGCGGCCGCCGCCGAGCGCGTCGAGCGCGGGGAGCCGATCGTCATCGAGCGCGGCGTGCGCAACACCGACCGCAGCGTCGGCGCGATGCTGGCCGGCGAGATCGCGCGGCGCGGGACCGCGACGGGCTGCCCGATGCGATCCGTCGCGCTGCGCCTGGCCGGCGCGCGGGCCAGAGCTTCGGCGCGTTCGCCCTGCGCGGGCTGACGCTCGAGCTGGCCGGCGCGTGCAACGACTACGCCGGCAAGGGCCTCTCGGGCGGACTGCTCGTGGTGCGGCCTGCGGCGGACGCGGCCTTCGCCGCCGAGCGAAACGTGATCGCGGGCAACATCGTCGCTGTACGGCGCGACGTCGGCGAGGCGTTCTTCCGCGGCCGCGCCGGCGAGCGCTTCGCCGTCCGCAACTCCGGCGCCAACGCTGTCGTCGAGGGCGTCGGCGACCACGGCTGCGAGTACATGACGGGCGGCGTGGTGGTCGTGCTCGGCCCGGTGGGCCGCAACTTCGCCGCCGGCATGTCGGGCGGCATCGCGCTCGTGCTCGACGAGCCGGGGACGTTCGCCGCCGTGTGCAACAACGAGACGGTGTCGCTCGAGGCGCCCACCGACGAGGACGCGGAGGCGCTGCGGCGCCTGCTCGAGCGCCACGAGGAGCTCACCGGGAGCGCGGTCGCCGCGCGCATCCTCGCCGCCTGGCCCGCGTCGGCCGAGCTCTTCGTGAAGGTGATGCCGCACGACCTGCGGCGCGCGCTGGGCCGCGGCGAGCGGCTCGTGGAGGCCGCCAATGACTGACCCGCGCGGGTTCCTCACGCTCCGACGGCGGGTGGCGCCGTACCGGCCGGTCGAGGAGCGCGTGCGCGACCACCGCCACCCGGCCCGCCCGGCTCCGGACGACCTCGTGCGCGAGCAGGCGCCGCGGTGCATGGACTGCGGCGTGCCGTTCTGCCACACCGGCTGCCCGCTCGGGAACCTGATCCCCGACTGGAACGAGCTCGTGCGCACGGGCCGGTGCCGGGAGGCGGCCGAGCGGCTGCACGAGACGAACAACTTCCCCGAGTTCACCGGCAAGCTGTGCCCCGCGCCGTGCGAGGAGGCGTGCGTGCTCGCGCTCAACGACGACGCGGTGACGATCAAGCAGGTCGAGATGGCGATCGTCGACCGCGCCTTCGCCGAGGGCTGGGTGCGGGCGCGGCCGGCGGCGGCCGCGAGCGGGCGCACCGTGGCCGTGGTCGGCAGCGGGCCGGCGGGCCTCGCGGCCGCGCAGCAGCTGGCGCGAGCCGGGCACGCGGGTGACGGTGTTCGAGCGCGACGACCTGCCGGGCGGCCTGCTGCGCTACGGCATCCCCGACTTCAAGCTCGAGAAGTGGCTGATCGACCGCCGGATCGAGCAGCTCCTCGAGGAGGGCGTCGCGCTCCGGACCGGTGTCGACGTGGGGACCGACATCGACGGGGCCGACCTGCTCCGCCGGTTCGACGCCGTGCTGCTCGCGACCGGCGCGCAGCGCGGGCGGGCGCTCGACCTCCCGGGCGCGAACCTGGCCGGCGTCGTCGCGGCGATGGCCTATCTCCGGCAGCGCAACCGCCGCGTCGCCGGCCTCCCGGTCGCCGGTCCCGAGATCACGGCCGACGGCAGGCGCGTCGTCGTGCTGGGCGGCGGCGACACGAGCGCCGACTGCCTCGGCTACGCGCTGCGCGAGTCCGCTCGCTCCGTCACCGAGCTCGCCCACGGGCCGGTCCCGCCGCGTGAGCGCACGCCGCGTGCGACCTGGCCGGAGTGGCCGTTCCTGCTTCGCACCTACGCGGCCCACAACGAGGGCGGGAGGCGCGAGTGGGAGGTCGAGACGACGGCGATCGAGGGCGGCCCGGACGGCGTGACGGCCGTTCGCGGTCGGCGGGTCGAGTTCCCCGGGTTCGCGGGCCTCGGCGATCGGCCCGCGGCGGTTCGCACGCCCGACGAGGTCATGCTGCCGGCCGATCTCGTGCTCGTGGCGATCGGATTCGCCGGTGTCGAGGACGACCCGCTCTACGCCGGCTGCGGCGTCGAGATCACCGAGGCCGGCACCGTCACCGAGGGCGGAAGCGTGTTCGCGGCCGGAGACTGCGTGCGCGGCGCCGACCTGATCGTGACCGCGATCGCCGAAGGCCGGGCCGCGGCGCGCCGGATCGGCGCCCACCTCCTGGCCCGAATATGATCGCGACCATGAGCAGCCCTGGGGTCGCCGCGCTGATCCGCGCTCGCCTCGACCAGCTCTCGCCCAACGACCGGCGCATCGCCGCCCAGATCCTCGACAACTACGCCGAGGCACCCTTCGAGACGGCGGAGTCCCTGGCCGCGCTGGCCGGAGTTAGCAAGGCGGCCGTCGTCCGCTTCGCGACCCGCGTCGGCTTCAGCGGCTTCACCGAGCTCCACGCGGCGCTCCGGCACGAGGCGGTCGAACGGCTCGAGCGGAGGGACGGGGGCGAAGACGACCCCGACGGCGGGGGCGTCCTCGGGCGCTTCGTCGGGCGAGCCCGCGCCGACCTCGCATCCACCGAGGCGGGCATGGACGAGGCGGAGTTCGCGGCGGCGGTGCGGCTTCTGACGCGCGGGAACGGGAAGCTCGGAATCTTCGGCCACCGCAAGTCGGCGGCGCTGGCCGAGTACGCCTACTACCTGCTGAACCCGCTCATCGCCAACGTCTGGCCGATCGCCGCCGGGGAGCCGGGGATCGCCGACCACCTGATCGACCTCGAGCCGCGTGACCGCCTGCTGGCATTCACCTTCCGGCGCTACGCGAAGCTGACCGCGGACGTCGTGCGGGAGTTCCACGACGCGGGCGCGCCGACCGTGCTCGTCACCGACGACGTGATGGCGCCGGCCGCTGCGCTTGCGACGCACGTCCTCGTCTGCCGGCCCTCATCGCCGGGCGGCTTTGAGACGGCCGCGACCGGCCTTGTCGTACTCGAAGCCCTTGCGGCCGAGATCGCACTTCGAACGAAGCGCTCGAGCGGCCGGCGGCTGGACGCCGCCGAGCACCTCTGGAAGCAGTTCGGCACCTACTGACGCTGCAACGGGGTCAGACCCCGGTGTTGCGTCTCAGAAGCGACGGATGACCGCGCTCCGTGACGCGGGATCGCCGCCCTCGGGCGGCATGTCCTCGAGCGGTCGTACCCACGGCCGGGCCGATCGGACTCGTAGATCCGATCGGGCCGCAAGCTGCCGGTATGTGAGGTACGCGCCGGCGACAGGACGACCACGCCGCCGATCCGAAGCACGAGGATCAGGTAGTCGACGGCGTGCATCGCGGCGTCGACGCGAATGCGGTGCCCGTTGGCGAGGACGTCGAAGGTGTCGGGCGTCGGCGTGAGGACGAACGAGACGCCGAGCGCAAGTCGCCCGAGGAGCACGAGCAGTGGTGCGCGGAGGCCCAGCCGACCCATGTACCAACTGTAGCGTTAGCCGATGCGGGCGTCGAGAGCAGGGACGAACCCCATGGGGCCAGGCCCCGTCCGGGGCCTGGCCCCGTGGTCCGCTGGTCTACTGGATGCGCGCGTCGAGAGCGGCGGCGAGCGAGTCTCGCACCGGCTCCGAGGCGATGCGTGCCAGCACGGGCTCGAAGAACCCACGCACGATCGCGCGCTGGGCGTCGGCCCGGCTGAGGCCGCGGCTCATCAGGTAGAAGAGGTGCTGCTCGTCGACCTGGCCGACGGTGGCGCCGTGGGTGCAGCGGACGTCGTTGGCCTCGATCTCGAGCCCCGGGATCGGCGTCGCCTGGGCGTCGGGCGAGAGGAGGAGGTTGCGGTTCTCCTGGTAGGCGTCGGTCTTCTGCGCGCCCCGGTCGACGCGGATGACGCCCCGCCAGACGGCTCGGCTGCGCTCGTCGAGCACGCCCTTGAACGCCAGGTCGGAGGTCGTGTCGGGCGCCGCGTGCTCCTGGGTGGTGTCGTAGTCGACGTGCTCGCGGCCGCTCAGGTAGTACGCCCCGGTCACCTTGACCGAGGCCCCGCGGTCGGCCAGGTAGCTCTCCATCCGCGACTTGGCGCGCGTCCCGCCCATCGCCGCGGCGATCCAGTCGAGGCTCGCGTCACGGCCCACGGTCGCGCGGTGCGTACCGAACTGGCGCGTCTCGGCGTGGTGGTTCTGGATCGTGACGTACTCGAGATGCGCGCCGTCGGCCACCTTGAGCTCGACGACGACGTTCAGGTAGCCGGGCACCGCCGAGGAGAACTCCTCGGTGAACGTGGCGCGCGCGCCGCGCTCGATGACGACCAGCGACGCGGTGGTAGAGCGCCGACGCCCTCGGCGGTCAGCTCGAGCGCCGCCCGGAGCGGGACCGTCGACCTCGACGCCGGCGGGCACGTGCAGCAGCACGCCCTCGGTCCAGCGGGCCGCGTTTCCAGCCGAGAACTTCTCGTCGCCGGGCGACGACCGAGCCCAGGTGCGGCTCGACCAGGTCGGGCCGCTCGGCGATGAGCCGGGCAAGGCTGCCGAACGTGACGCCGCCGGCGGCGTCGCCCTCGATCGTGAGCGTCCCCGGGTGGACGTCGAACGCATCCGGATCGAAGCCGCGCAGGTTCGTGAAGCGCCACGCCTCCTCGCGGTTGGTCGGGACCGGGAGCGACTCGTAGGTCGCCCGGGCAGCCTCGCGGGCACCCGCCAGCCAGGCGGGCTCCGTCGCCGTCGCCATCAGCCCACAGAACCTTCCATCTGGAGCTGGATCAGCCGGTTCATCTCGACGGCGTACTCCAGCGGGAGCTCCTTGGTGATCGGCTCGATGAACCCCGACACGATCATGGCCGAGGCTTCCTCCTCGGTCAGGCCGCGGCTCATCAGGTAGAAGAGCTGCTCGTCGCCGATCTTCGACACCGTGGCCTCGTGGCCGATGTCGACGGCGTTCTCCTTGATGTCGATGTACGGGTACGTGTCGGTGCGGCTGTCCTCGTCGAGGATCAGCGCATCGCACACGACCTTCGAGCGCGAGCCGGTCGCGCCGTCGTTCACCTGGAGCAGGCCGCGGTAGGAGGCCTGGCCGCCGTCCTTCGAGATCGACTTGGACGTGATCACCGACGTCGTGTCGGGCGCCATGTGCGTGATCTTGCCGCCGGCGTCCTGGTGCTGGCCCTTGCCGGCGAACGCGATCGACAGCACCTCGCCGTGGGCGCCCTGGCCCTTCAGGAGGACGGCCGGGTACTTCATCGTGATCTGCGATCCCAGGTTGCCGTCGACCCACTCCATCGTGGCGTTCTTCTCGGCCACGGCCCGCTTGGTCACCAGGTTGTAGACGTTGGTCGACCAGTTCTGGATGGTCGTGTAGCGGCAGCGGCCGCCCTCGGCGACGTGGATCTCGACCACCGCGGAGTGCAGCGAGTCGGTCGAGTAGATCGGCGCCGTGCAGCCCTCGACGTAGTGGACGTAGGCGTCCTTGTCGACCAGGATCAGCGTGCGCTCGAACTGGCCCATGTTCTCGGCGTTGATGCGGAAGTAGGCCTGCAGCGGGAGCTCGACCCTGACGCCGGGCGGGACGTAGATGAACGATCCGCCCGACCAGACGGCCGAGTTGAGCGCGGCGAACTTGTTGTCGTTGTACGGGATGATCGTGCCGAAGTTCTCGCGCACGAGGTCCTCGTGCTCGCGCAGGCCCGAGTCCATGTCGAGGAAGAGCACGCCCTTGTCGGCGAGATCCTTCTGGAGGTTGTGGTAGACGACCTCCGACTCGTACTGCGCGCCCACGCCGGCCAGGTACTTCTTCTCGGCCTCGGGGATGCCCAGCTTGTCCCACGTCTCCTTCATGCCGGGCGGCAGGTCGTCCCAGCTCTTGGCCTGCTCCTCGACCGGCTTCAGGTAGTAGTAGATGTTGTCGAAGTCGATCACCGAGAGATCGGCGCCCCACCGCGGCAGCTCGCGCTCGACGAAGTGGCGGTAGGCCTTGACCCGGTACTCGGTCATCCACTCCGGCTCCTGCTTGTGGGCCGAGATCTCGCGCACCACATCCTCGTCCAGCCCACGGCGGGTCCGGAAGAACGATGTGACGTCGTCGTGGAAGCCGAACTTGTAGTCGCCCAGGGCGGTTGCCTGGGCCTCCTCTGGCGTCAGATCAGTCTTAGCCACCGACGATCGCCTCCTCTTCCACTCCATATGGGGCGTAGCCGTCGCGCTCGAGCTCGTCGGCCACCTCCGCACCACCGGTGCGGACGATGCGGCCGTCGACCAGAACGTGCACCACGTTGGGCTTGATGTACCGGAGCAGTCGCGAGTAGTGGGTGATGACGAGGACGCCGAGCTCCGGGCCGGCCAGTCCGTTCACGCCGTCGGACACGATCCGGAGCGCGTCGATGTCGAGGCCCGAGTCGGTCTCGTCCATGATCGCGAGCTCCGGGCGCAGGATCGCCATCTGCAGGATCTCGACCCGCTTCTTCTCGCCGCCCGAGAACCCGTCGTTCAGGTACCTCGACGTGATGGAGCGGTCGATCTTCAGAATCTCCATGTTCTCCTGGAGGAGCTTCCGGAATTCCGGGATGCGGATCGGGTCCTCGCCGCCGTCCTCGGAGCGCCGGTGTGCGTTCACCGCCATCCGCAGGAAGTTGGCGACCGTCACGCCCGGGATCGCCGACGGGTACTGGAACGCGAGGAACATGCCGAGCCGGGAACGCTCGTCGGGCTCGAGCTCGAGCACGTCCGTCCCCTTGAACGTCACCTCGCCCGCCGTCACCTCGTATGCCGGGTGGCCCATGAGCACATGGGCGAGCGTCGACTTCCCGGAGCCGTTCGGCCCCATGATGGCGTGGATCTCGCCCTTCGAGAGGTCGAGATCGATCCCTTTCAGGATCTCGGCGCCGTCGATCGACGCATGCAGGTTACGGATGACGAGATCGGGCAATGCACTCCTTGCGAATCGCAGGGTTTACCTTGTGTGGACAGTGTAGCCACGACCCCCTCCCCGGGCCACGGGAGGTCTGCTACCCTGGAACCATGCCGTTCAACCTTGGTCTTCCCGAGGTGCTGATCGTCCTTGTGCTCGCGCTCCTCTTCCTGGGGCCCAAGCGCCTGCCCGAGGCCGGTCGGTCGCTGGGCCGGGGCATCCGCGAGTTCAAGGATGGGATCTCGGGCAACGATGAGGATTCGCGAGAGGCGCGATCCACGACGTCGTCGCTGAACCCACCGCCGGCCTACACGCCGCCGCCGCCCCCGGCGTACGCACCGCCGGCAGAGCACACGCCCCCGCCGAGCGAGTAGCTCTCCTGTGGCGCGTCCCCGCCGCGTCGGGCCGGATGATCAGCTGACGCTCGTCGAGCACCTCGAGGAGCTGCGCACGCGGCTCATCATCGTGCTCTCGGCGCTCGCGGTCGCGATGACGGGGTGCTACATCGAGAACGTCCGGATCTACCACTTCCTCCAGCAGCCGCTCGACAACAACGTGAAGCTCGTCACGCTGGCGCCGACCGAGGCGTTCTTCAACGCCATCATGATCTCGGTGTACGGCGGCCTTCTGATCACGCTGCCCGTGATCAGCTACCAGCTCTACGCCTTCGTGATCCCCGCCTTCGCGCACGAGACGCAGCGCTCGATACGGCCCCTTCTTCTGATGGTCCCTGTGCTGTTCCTGACGGGCGTCGCGTTCGGGTGGTACATCGTCGTCCCGCCCGCGATCCACTTCCTGACGCACTTCAACGCCGACGTCATCAACTACATCCCCCGCGCGAGCGACTACATCCGGTTCGTGATGCTGACGCTGCTGGCGATGGGCCTCGTGTTCCAGCTTCCGGTCGTCATGATGATGCTGGGCAGGGTAGGGATCGTCACCTCGAGCTTCATGCGCCGCCGCTGGCGCGAGTCGATCGTCGTCCTGGCGGCGCTCACCGCGCTGCTTCCGGGAACGGATCCGGTGACGATGATGGCCGAGTTCATCCCGGTGCTCGTGCTCTACGGCCTGAGCTACTTCCTGGTGCGCGCCGTCGAGCCCCGGCGGGATCAGGCACCCGACGCGGCACCCGAGCCGTTGTGATCCTGACGGCCGACTGGGTCGTCCCGATGGACGGCCCGCCGATCCGCGACGGGGCCGTGCGCATCGACGGCCGGACCATCGCCGAGGTCGGTCCGGCAGCCGGCGACGCCGGCGAGCGGTTCGAGGGCGCGGTGATCCTGCCGGGCCTCGTGAACGCCCACACCCACCTCGAATACGCGGCGATGGCCGGGTTCGGCGACGGGATGGCGTTCGGGCCGTGGATCGAGGACCACATCCGGCGCAAGGCCGCCACCGGGGCGGGCGACGCACTCGAGCAGGCCCGCGCCGGGGCGGCCGCCTGCCTCCGCTCGGGCGTGACGACCATCGCCGACTGCAGCTACTCGGGAGCGGTCGCCGACGCCGCCGCCGAGGCCGGTCTGCGCGCCATCGTCTACGTCGAGGGGTTCAGCGACTGGCCCGACCTGCGCTCCCGCACCGAGGCGCGGATCGACGCGCTCACGACGACCGACCTCGTGCGTCCCGGCGTGTCGCCGCACGCGCCGTTCACGGTGACGCTCGACGACTACCGGATGCTGGTCGGGCTGGCCCGCGAGCGCGGGCTGCCGATCGCCACGCACCTGCTCGAGTCGGCCCGCGAGACGATGCACCTCGACGAGTTTCGCGACGTCCTGGGCGCCGACACGGTCGCCATCCACGTCGTCCTCGCCGATCCCGCCGACATCGAGCTCATGGCCGCCCTCGACGTGCCGGCCGTCCACTGCCCGCGCTCGAACGCGCTCCTCGGCTGCGGGATCGCCCCGCTCCCGGAGCTGCTCGCGGCCGGCATCCGCGTCGGGCTCGGGACCGACTCGCCGTCGTCGGCGATCGACTTCGACATGTGGGCCGAGATGCGGGCCGCGATCATGCACGCCCGCGCGCGTCTCAGCCGGGCCGATGCGATCTCGGCCCGGGCCGCGCTCGAGCTCGCAACGACGGGCGGTGCCGCGGCGCTCGGCCTGGGGTCGCAGACCGGCACCCTCACGCCCGGAAAGGCCGCCGACATCTGCGTGCTCGACCTCACCGGCTCGAGCTTCCTGCCGTGGGACGATCCGGTCACGGCCGCCGTCTACGGCGGCTCATGCGATCGCGTCGCCCTGACGATGGTGGATGGAGAGATACGCTACCGGCGCGGATCCCATGTGCCTCCGACGGCGACCGCCGCCAGGGCCAAGATGATCCACGCCTAGAGACCATGCTCTTCGAACGCATCCGTCGCGGCCAGAAACCGGTCTTCATCTTCCTCGCCGTCATGTTCGGCCTGGGATTCGTCGCGCTCGGCGTCGGGTCGGGCGCGGGCGGGGTCAACCTCGGCGACATCCTGAACACGTCGAGCGGCGGCAGCGGGTCGATCTCGGATCTCTCCGCCAAGACGCGCGACCATCCGAACGACGCGCCCGCCTGGCTCCAGCTGGCCGAGGCCTATCAGGCCGACAACCAGACCGACGCAGCCGTCGGCGCCTACCTGCGCTACATCGCGCTGCGTCCGAAGGACCAGACGGGCCTCTCGGGCGGCGCGGCGATCCTCGAGCAGCGCGCGCAGCGGACGCAGAGCCAGCTGGCCAAGGCCCAGGTCCTGGCCGCGCAGTACACGTCGCCGTCGACGGCGTCGGCAGCCCAGTCGCTGAAGCTCGCCCCGGCGCTCTCGCACTCGGTCGTGGACGCCCTCGCGCAGCCGTACAACACGCGCGTCCAGACCCTGTCGTCGCAGCTCACCTCGGATTATCTGCAGGCGACCGCCATCCGCCAGAAGCTCGTCGGCCTCGACCCGAAGAACGCCCCCTACCAGTTCGCGCTGGCCCAGGACGCGGCCGCCGGCCGCCAGTACACGACCGCCGCGAAGGCGCTCAAGGCATACCTGGACCTCGAGCCGAACCTCGACCCGGCCACCCGCCAGCAGCTCGAGCAGACGCTCCAGCAGCTTCAGGCCCTCGGGACGACCCCGTCAACACCGTAGTCGGCCACCGTCAACTGCGTGATTCCACGTACGCGGGGGTACGGCTAGCCGTATTCCCCGCATTTTCCCCGTATGGCACGATGCGAGCGTGCCGCTCACGGTACTGATCGTCGACGACCATCCCAGCTTCAGGGCCCTGGCTCGCACGGTCCTCCAGGCCGAAGGTTTCGATGTCATCGGCGAGGCCGTCGACGGCGCATCCGCCCTCACCGAGGCCGCGCGGCTGCATCCCGAGCTTGTGCTGCTCGACGCGCAGCTCCCCGATACCGACGGCTTCGCGGTGGCCGCGGAGTTGACAAAGGGTGGAGACGGACCGGCGGTCGTCCTCACCTCGAGCCGCGACGCCGCCGACTTCGGCCCGCTCGTGGCCGAGAGCGGCGCACTCGGGTTCGTGGCGAAGGCGGAGCTCTCGGCCGCGGCGCTCGCGGCGTTCCTGCCATGACACGCGCGTGGACGCGCGCCATCCTCTGGGTGGTCGGCGCGGCCCTGGGAGCGGCGTCCGCGGTCACGATCGCCCTCAGCGACACGGTCAACCACGGCTTCATCGCCTTCTCGCTGATCGTCGGGTGGTCGTTCATCGCAACGGGCCTCGTCGCGCTCGCCCGCCGCCCCGAGAACCGGTTCGGCCTGCTGCTCTACGCCGTCGGGGTCGCGTGGTTCGTCGGGACGCTCTCGACGTCCAACAACGCCTACGTCTTCAGCCTCGCGCAGGTGTTCTCGACGGTCTACTACGCCGTGCTCGTGCACGCGATCCTGGCCTACCCGCGCGGCCGGCTGGAGTCGCGCCCAGCGCAGGTCATCGTCGCGGCCGCGTACCTCGACACGCTCGGGCCCAGCCTCGTCGCGACGCTGGTCGGGTCGTCAGACGACCTCACGAACGAGCCGGACGCGCCGCGCAACGTGCTGCTCGTGGCGCACCACGCCGACCTGGCCTCCGCGGTGTCGGACTGCCGCGGCCCTGATCGGCGTCGTCCTCCTCGCCGCCGTGGTCGGGATCGTCATCCAGCGCTGGCGGGCGGCCTCGGCGGCGGCCCGTCGCGTCCTGGCGCCGGTGCTCGCGACGAGCGGCGTCGCCCTCGCCACCATCGCCGTCGCGCTCGTCGTCCAGATCTCGTCCGGCGACACCGCCGGCACGGTCGCGTTCGTCGTCTCGTCGCTCGCGTTCGCGAGCGTCCCGATCGGATTCCTCGTGGGCATCCTGCGCACGAGCCTCTCCCGGTCGGGCGCGGTCACGGAGCTCATCGACGAGCTCTCGCGCAGCCACGAGCCGGGCCGGGTGCGACGCGCCCTGCGCCAGGCGGTCGGCGACCCCAGCCTCGAGCTGGCCTACTGGCTCGCCGACCTCCGCGTCTACGTGGACGCCGACGGGCGGCCGCTCGACCCCGCCGACCGCCCCGACCGCGCCGTGACCATCGTCGAGCGGTCGGGGAAGCGGGTCGCGGCGCTGATCCACGACCCGGCGCTGACCGACAACACGGAGCTCCTCGAGACAGTCGGCGGCACCGCCGGCCTGGCGCTCGAGAACGAGCAGCTCCAGGCCGACCTGCGCGCGCGGCTCGGCGCCCTCGAGCAGTCGGAGCGGCGCTTCCGCGAGCTCCTGGAAAACGTCCACCTGATCGCGGTCAGCCTCGACCTGGACGGCCGGATCACGTTCTGCAACCAGTACCTCGCCGACCTGGCCGGGTACTCGCGGGCGGAGCTGATCGGCCGCCCGTGGGCCGAGACGTTCAACCCCGCCGACGAGCGGTTCGTGGCCCAGGTGCGCGAGGGCTCGATCAACGCGCACGAGGAGATGTTCATCCTCACCCGGTCGGGCGAGCGGCGCGAGATCGCCTGGAACAACACCCTGCTCCGCGACGACGCCGGCCGCCTGATCGGCTCGACGAGCATCGGCGAGGACGTGACGGAGCGAAACCGCGCGACCCGGCGCCTGCTGCTCCAGGTGCAGGTGGCGCGGGCGCTCGCCGGGTCGCCGTCGATGAATGTCGCACGCCCGCTCGTCCTCGAGCACCTGACGCGGGCCCTGGCGTGCTGGATGGGCGTGTTCTGGCGCCCCGAACCCGACGGGACGGCGCTCACGGTCGACGGCGTCTTCCTCACCGACCCCGAGGACGGGGCCGAGTTCGCGGCGGCCGTGCGCGAGCTGCGGCTGGCACCCGGGGAGGGCATCGCCGGCCGCGCCTGGCGGACACGCCAGCCCGCCTGGATCCCCGACCTCGCCGACGACGCGCCGTTTCCGGCCCTCCCGCCCAACGAGGCCGACGGGCCGCGAGGAGCGCTGGCCTTCCCGATCATCTCGGGCGGCGAGGTCATCCTCGTCCTCCAGCTCTCATCGGACGACCCGACCGCCCCGGACTCCGGGACGCTCGAGGTGCTCGAGTCCACCTTCCAGAACGTCCTGCAGTTCGCCGAGCGGCGCGAGGCGGAGGCGGCCGAGCGCCGCCTGGCGGCGGAGCAGGCCGCCCTGCGCCGCGTCGCCACCCTGATCGCGCAGGGCGCCGAGCCCGAGGCCGTGTTCCAGGCCGTCACGTCGGAGGTGGGCAACCTGTTCGAGGCCGAGACGGCGAACATGGTGCAGTACCGGCCCGAGGGGACGAGCGCGATCCTGCTCGGCGGCTGGGCGGCCGGCATCACGGCGCTCGCGCCGGGGACGGTGCTCGAGATGGACGGCGACGCGGCCATCTCGCGCATTCGCGAGACCGGGCTCCCCGTTCGGATCGACGACTACTCGCGGGTCTCGGGAGACCTGGCAGCGCAGGTGCGCGAGCTCGGCGCGCAGGCCGCTGTGGCCGCGCCGATCATGGTCCAGGGCTATCTGTGGGGCGCGATGATCGTCATCTCGAACGAGGGGCCGTTCCCCCCGGGCACCGAGACCCGCATCGCCGAATTCACCGACCTCGTCGCCCTGGCCCTTTCGAGCACCGACGCCAACGCGCAGCTCGCGGCGTCGAGAGCCCGCATTGTCGAGGCCGGAGACGCCGAGCGGCGCCGGCTCGAGCGAAACCTGCACGACGGCGCGCAGCAGCGGCTCGTCTCGCTCTCGCTGGCGCTGCGGCTGGCCCGGTCGCGCCTCGAGGCCGACCCCCAGGCGGCAAACGCGCTCCTCGAAGCGGCCAGCGAGGAGCTCGCCACGGCGCTCGAGGAGCTCCGCGAGCTGGCGCGCGGCATTCACCCCGCCATCCTCACCGACCGCGGGCTCGCACCCGCCCTCGAGGCGCTCGCCGGCCGCTCGCCGGTCCCGGTGGCGATCCATTCCCTCCCCGAGGACCGCCTGCCCGCCCAGGTCGAGGCGGCGGCGTACTACGTCGTCTCGGAGTCGCTCGCCAATGTGGCGAAGTACGCCGGCGCGTCGCGGGTCGACGTGGCCGTCGTGTGCCGCGACGGCTGGGCGTTCGTCGAGGTGGCCGACAACGGCGCCGGCGGCGCCGACCCGGCGCGCGGCTCGGGCCTGCTCGGCCTCGCCGACCGCGTCGAGGCGCTGTCGGGGAACCTCGACGTCGAGAGCCCTGAGGGCGCCGGGACGCGCGTGCGGGCCCGCATCCCGCTCGGATAAGCCCCCCGGGGCGTGGGTCGTCATGCAACGTTGCCGGTGTCGACGGCGACGACGCAATGCGAAGGGTTGCAGCCGCCGGAACCCGGTGAACGTTGCCTGGCGATCCACTGGTTCGGATAGCCGCACCGCGGACGCCTGCCCGCCGCACCGCGCGGGCCGAGGCGAGCGGGCACCATGAGCCCGTGCCTTATTCCCCCTCTCGAGGAGCAGTCATGCCACGCAAGAACCTCGCCGCCCGAATGGGCGGTTGGAGCGCGCATCACCGCTGGCTCGCACTGGGTCTCTGGTTCGCCTTCGTCATTGCCGCCATCGCCGCCGGTGCGATGACCGGCCAGGTGAACCTCAAGGAGAGCCAGCTCGGTGACGGCGAAGCCGGTCACGCCGCGCGCGTGATCGACAACGCCGGATTCAAGGACCGCGCGGGCGAGATGATCCTGATCACCGATCCCGGCCACACGATCGGCGACCCCGGCTTCCGGAACGCCGTCAACCAGGCTGTGGATCGCGTCAGCACCTTCCCGCAGGTCACCAACGTCCGCAGCCCCCTGGCCTCCAGCAACGCCGGCCAGGTGACCAAGGACGGCGGGTCGGCGCTCGTGCAGTTCGACATCACGGGCGACATCGACACGGCGAAGGACCGCATCCAGCCGGTCATGAACGCCGTCGCCGGGCTCCAGAAGGCGCATCCTGAGATGCACATCGCGGAGTTCGGGCAGGCATCCGCCGATCACGTGCTGTCCAACAAGATCGACGGCGACCTGAACCACGCCAGGAACGTCTCTCTTCCCCTGACGCTGATCATCCTGCTGTTCGCGTTCGGCGCAGCCGTGGCCGCGGGCATCCCGGTGCTCCTGGCGTTCTCGGCCGTGCTGGCGACGTTCGGGCTGAACTCGGTCATCAGCCAGTTCATGCCGACCACCGACGTCACCGCGGAGATCATCCTGATGATCGGGATGGCCGTCGGCGTCGACTACTCGCTCTTCTACCTCCGTCGTGAGCGCGACGAGCGCGCGGTCACGAAGACCGCCGACCGCGACCGCGTCAAGGCCGCCAAGGTGGCGCTGCGCCAGGCCAAGAAGGCCGGCGACGCGGCCGTCATCGCGTCGGCCAAGGCCACGCTTCGCGACGCGAAGCGGACGTCCGAGGCCAACCGCCGGACCGCCCTCGACGTGGCGGCATCGACGTCGGGCCAGGCCGTGCTCATCTCCGGGGTCACGGTCTTCATCGCGATGGCGGGCATGCTGCTCGCCGGCGATCCCACGTTCATCGCCATCGGCATCGCCGCCATGACGGTGGTGTTCGTGGCCGTCATCGGCTCCCTGACCGGCCTCCCCGCGATCCTCTCATTGCTCGGGGACAAGGTCGAGCGCGGCCGGATCCCGTTCTTGGGCCGGCTCACGCAGCCGTCAGGATCGGACTGAAAGCCGGTTCTGGGGCGCGATCATCGACCGCGTCCTGCGCCGCCCGGCCGTCTCGGCCGGCATCGCAGCCGTCGGGCTGGCGGTCCTCGCCATCCCTGCGTTCAGCATCAACACGCAGACCCCGAGCTTCAAGTTCCTGCCGCAGGAGCTGACGATCGTCAAGACCTACAAGCAGATCGAGCACAAGTTCCCGGGCGGCCCGGCCCCCGCGGTGATCGCGTTCCAGGCGAACGACGTCACCTCGCCCGAGGCCAAGTCGGCGATCGCCACGTTCGAGAAGCAGGCGCTCGCCAGCGGTGAGGTCGGAAACCCGATCGAGGTCACCGTGAACCCGGATCACACCGTCGCGAAGATCACGGCCCCCCTGGCCGGCGATGGTGAGAACGCGGCATCGGAGCACGCGCTGTCGACGCTCCGAGGCTCGCTGATCCCGACCACGCTCGGCCATGTCAGCGGCGCAGACGTATCGGTGACCGGCGACACGGCGGGCTCGCACGACTTCAACGCGCTCATGGGCGTGCGAACCCCGATCGTGTTCGCGTTCGTGCTCGGGATGGCGTTCCTGCTGCTCCTGATCACGTTCCACTCGATCGTGATCCCGATCAAGGCGATCGTGCTCAACCTGCTGTCGGTTGGCGCGGCCTACGGGATCCTGGTTGCGATCTTCCAGTGGGGCTGGGGCGAGTCGCTGCTCGGCTTCCACTCCACCGGCTCGATCGCCAACTGGCTGCCGCTCTTCCTCTTCGTCGTGCTGTTCGGCCTGTCGATGGACTACCACGTCTTCATCCTCTCCCGGGTGAAGGAGCTGGTTGACGGCGGCATGACGACCGAGGATGCCGTGTCGGCGGGCATCAAGAGCACCGCGGGCGTCGTGACCAGCGCCGCCATCGTGATGGTGGGGGTCTTCGGGCTCTTCGCCACCCTGTCGGTGCTCGACATCAAGCAGTTCGGCGTCGGCGCCGCCGTGGCCGTCCTGCTCGATGCGACCATCATCCGCGCCGTGCTCCTGCCGGCGACGATGAAGCTCCTGGGCGACTGGAACTGGTACATGCCCAAGTCGCTTCAGTGGCTGCCCACGCTGCAGCACTCGCCCGAGCCGGTTCCGGCCGAGGCGTAGACCGAAACCAACCACGAGGTCCGGCCCCGTCCGCTTGCAGGGCGGGGCCGGACCTCGTACGCTGCCGCCCCGTGGCCCGGCAGCTTCCCACCGGCACCGTCACCTTCCTCTTCACCGACATCGAAGGGTCGACCCGGCTCGTCAACAAGCTCCGCGACGGGTACGCGGGCGTGATGTCGGACCACCAGGAGATCCTCCGGGCGGCATTCGGCCGCCACAACGGCGAGGAGGTCGACACGCAGGGCGATTCCACGTTCTGGGTGTTCCGGGGAGCGCGTGAAGCGGTCGCCGCGGCGGCCGACGCCCAGCGAGGCCTTTCGGCACACGACTGGCCCGAGAGCGCCGATGTCCGCGTTCGCATGGGGATCCACACCGGGGAGCCCGTGATCGCCGAGGAGCGCTACGTCGGCCTCGACGTGCACCGTGCGGCCCGGATCTGCGACGCCGGCCACGGCGGCCAGGTGCTCCTCTCGAACACGACGCACACCCTGCTCGAGGGCGACCTCCCCGAGGGCACGAGCACGCGCGAGCTCGGCGACGCGCACCTCAAGGACCTCGACCGCCCCGAGCACCTGCACCAGCTCGACATCGCAGGCCTCGAGTCCGCGTTCCCGGCCTTGAACACGACCGGCCGCGCGGCCGGCACGCCGATCAGGGTGGTGCTCGCCGACGACTCCGTGCTCCTGCGGGAGGGCGTGGCCCGGATCCTGACCGAGGCCGACTTCGAGGTCGTCGGCCAGGTCTCGAACGCCGATGACCTTCTGCGCCGGATCGGGTTCTCGAAACCCGATGTCGCGATCGTCGACATCCGCATGCCGCCGACCAACACCGACGAGGGTCTCCAGGCGGCGCGTGCGATCCGCGAGCGGTTCCCGGGCGTGGGCGTGCTCGTCCTCTCGTCGTACGTCGAGCCCGGGTACGCGGTGGAGCTCCTCGGCGAGAACACGGAGGGCGTCGGCTACCTGCTGAAGGACCGGGTGGCGGACGTCGACGACTTCGCGGCCGCGGTGCGCCGCGTCGCCCAGGGCGGTTCGGCCCTCGATCCCGCGGTGGTCGCCCAGCTCGTCGGCCGCCGGCGATCCGACGATCCGCTCGACCAGCTGACGCCCCGCGAGCGCGAGGTGCTGGGGTTCATGGCGGAGGGCCGCTCGAACGCCGGCATCGCGCTGCGGATGGTCGTGACCGAGCGGGCCGTCGAGAAGCACGTCACGTCGATCTTCTCGAAGCTCGGCCTCCCGGCAGCGTCCGAGGACCATCGCCGCGTCCTGGCCGTGCTGGCCTTCCTGCGGCAGTAGGGATTCCCACACCTACGGACACCAGGTCGCTCGACGGCGGCGACCGCCCGTGCCGACGAGACTCCTCCAATCGTGTTCAGCACCACCAACACCCGCGAGGAGCCCAACATGACCGCCGTCGTCACCCCCATCGCCCCGCTGCGCGAGCTGGCGCATCGCAGCTCGAACGGCGTTGACGTGACCATGCTGTGGGATCCCGCGACCGACCAGGTGCGCGTCGCCGTCGTCGACTTCGAGATCGGCGAGGCCTTCGACGTGCTCGTGGGCGACGCGAATCCCATGGACGTCTTCAACCATCCGTACTTCTACGCCGGCCTCGACCAGGCCGCGGCGTGAGGAAGCCATGAGGAATCGCCTTCGCAAGCTGATCTGCGGCCACCACACGGTCGTCCACGACGGCACCCGGCCCCGCCGGTGCGCCGGCTGCGGCACGCAAGTCTGAGGGACCATCCGTCGACCGCCCTAGTGTTGGGGCGGTGATCAAGTACCTCGGCTCCAAGCGCGTGCTCGCCGGCGCCATCGCCGCGGCCGCCTCGGAGCTCGGGGCGCGCTCGGCGGCCGACCTCTTCGCCGGGACGACGCGAGTCGGGCAGGCGCTCCGGGGATCGGGGATCGAGGTGGTCTCGAACGACACCGCCGCGTACTCCGAGGCCTTCGGCCTGGCCTACGTCGCCTCCGGGCCGGATGTCGACCGGCTTCGCATCCAGCGGCTGCTACGGCATCTACGCGCGCTCCCGCCGGTCGACGGCTACGTCACCGAGACGTTCTGCCGCCGGTCGCGCTACTTCCGGCCCGAGAACGGGATGCGGATCGACGCGGTCCGCGACGAGATCGACCGGCTCGACCTCGACCCGGTCGAGCGCGGCATCCTCCTCACGAGCCTCGTCGAGGCCGCCGACCGGGTCGACTCCACGGTCGGCGTGCAGATGGCCTACCTGAAGCGGTGGGCGCCGCGGGCCGCAAACGCGCTCGAGCTGCGCGAGCCGGACCCGGTGGCCGGGCCGGCGGGGCGGGTCACCCGCGCCGACGCGAACGAGCTCGCCGCGGCGCTGGACGGCATCGACCTGGCGTACGTCGACCCGCCCTACAACCAGCACTCCTACCTCGGGAACTACCACGTGTGGGAGACGCTCGTCCGGTGGGATGCGCCCGACCACTACGGCGTCGCCTGCAAGCGGGCCGACTGCCGCACCCGAAAGAGCCCCTACAACCTGCGCCGCCAGGCCGGGACGGCGCTCGCCGACCTGATCGAGCGGATCAGGGCGCGGTGGCTCGTGGTCTCGTTCTCGAACGAGGGCTTTCACCGCCCCGACGAGATCGAGGCGCTCCTGGCCGGCCGCGGCCATGTCGGTGCGGTCGCCGTGCCGCGGCCGCGCTACGTCGGCGCCCGGATCGGCATCCACGACCCGTCGGGACGGCGCGTCGGCACGGTCTCGCACCTCTCGAACACCGAGCACCTCTTCGTGTGCGGCCCCGACCGGCGCCGCGTCGACCGCGCGGTGCTGTCGATTTCGCGCGCGCTCGTTCGTCATGATGGAGCCGGCGGGAATTCGCCCGCCGGCCGAGCTCCGGAGGGACGACATGCCGCAGTACATGCTTCTCATCTATGACGAGGAAGCTCAGCGGGCGAACGCGACTGAAGAGGACATGACCCGCGTCATGCAGGAGTACTTCGCCTTCACCGACGCCCTGACGCAGCGCGGCGCGATGAAGGACGGCGCCCCGCTCGACCCGATCTCGACCGCGAGGACGGTCCGCGTGCGCGATGGCCAGGCGCTGGTCGTCGACGGGCCGTTCGCCGAGACGAAGGAGCAGCTCGGCGGCTTCTACATGGTCGAGTGCGACACGATCGAGCAGGCCGTCGAGGCGGCCAAGATGTGCCCCGGTGCGAAGTACGGGTCGGTCGAGGTGCGCCCGGTCATGCAGGTGGCGGCTCGCGTCTGACGGCGCCGCTCGTCGCTTCGGCCGCTCGCCGCGCCTCAGCCTCGTACGGGTTTCGCTGATACCCGCGCAGCAGGTACGAGAGAGGCATGGCGAGCGGCCGATGCTGCATCTGCCAGACGTGGCACAGCTCGTGGGTCAGGAGGTCATCCTGCTCGTCGCCGGCCAGCGGCCGCCGCAGGAAGATCGCCAGGTGCGTCGCGTAGCCGTCGAAGCTCCGAAACCACGGAAGCCGGAAGAGCAGCGGCGCGATGACGACCCGCACCCTCGCGATCCGGACCGGGCGAGGGTAGAGATCCAGCGTGTCGAGCCTCGCCCTGGCACGCTCGAGCGCGGCGCGCTTCGCGGGCGTCATCCGGCTACTGCACGATCGGATCGAACACGAGCAGCACGCCGCCCTGCTGATCCGACGTGTAGTGGAACCGGTACAGGTCCGGCTCGGTGATGCCGTCGATCGTCGCGGCCTCCGTCGCGGGGATCGCCGCCGCGGGCGGCGGCGTCGGCTCGGAGAGGATCGCGTCAAGCGGCTTCGACAGGATCCCCTGCTGCTCGAACTGCGTCCGCAGGAAGAGGAACACCCACTGCGGGCGCTCGCCCTTCTTCGGCGGCAGGAACGTCACGACCGACCCGACGCCCGTGTAGTGGAAGGTGTAGAGCGCCAGCTCGAGCGCCTCGCGGCGCAGCAGGCGAAGACGCTCGGACGTCGCCTTCCCCGAGTCGATCGAGCAGCGCGGCCCCAGGCCGCACATCTCGTAGAGCACGTTGTTCGAGCTGATCGGGACGGCCTGGTAGTTGGTCTGGCCGCCGTCGCTGTAGGAGAGGATGTACTGGGTGATCTTGAGGTCGTTCTGGTAGACCGGCGGGATCGACGCGCTCACCGAGACGAGCTGATGGTCCGAGGGGGTGCGGTACGCCGCGCTCACGTGGAGGGCGATCTGCTGGATCCGGTCCTGCGTGAGGCCGGCGGGCTGGAAGGTGCCCCACGCCTCCTCCGCCTGCGATCCGACCGTCGTGGTCCTCGACGAATCCGTCTGCGAGAACGACGAAGATCGCGATCGCTCCGCCGACCACGAGCGCCAGCAGGAGATAGGCCAGCCGAAACCGCCGGCGCGGATGCGACTGGCTCAGACCCGTGGCCATACCGCGTCCTCGAGCAGGTCGGTCTCCGGCACGGTGAGCTCGAGTGAGTCGAGCAGCTCGACGACCTCGTCGCCGTGCATCTCGCGACGCTCGATCAGCACCTCGGCGACGCGCTCGACCCCGTTGCGGTTGGCCGCCACCAGCACGTGGGCCGCCATGTACGCCTGGCCGAGGAGCTGCGCCGCGGTCTGACGCTTGTCACGATCCGACAGGACGCCGGCGATCGGGTCGGCGTCGAACGGGCCGCCGGAGCCGGCACGGCGCATGATCTGCAGGCCGATCTCCTCGAACCGCTTCAGGATCTTCTCGCGCCCGGCATCGCGCTCCTCGTCGGTCTCGGCGTTGCCGTTGACCACGACCGGTTCGGGCCCCATCGCGCACGAGCCGACCATCCACGCCGCGCGGGTCGTCGCATGCTGGACATCACCGCCGACACCGGTCGAGTTCTCGCCGTAGAAGACCCGCTCGGCGGCCATGGCGCCGAGCGACCAGATCAGCCGGCCCACCTCCTCGTGCCGCCAGGAGCTGAACCGCTCCTCCTTCTCGAGCGCCTGGTGGTGGCCGAGCGACTGGCCGCGCTTCCGAATCGAGAGCCGGGTCGACTCGACGCCCTTCATGTAGACGTGCCCGGCGACCGCGTGGCCCGCCTCGTGGATCGCCACGGCCCGCGTCTCGGAGGGGATGTACTCGACGTTGACCGCGGTGCCCGACTCGACCGTGGTCATCGCCTCGACGATGTCGTCCCATCCGAACGCCATCCGGCCGTCGTAGTGCGCGATCGTGAGGGCCATCGAGCACACCTGCTCGACCATCGCCGGCGAGTACCCGTTGGTGATCCGCGAGAGCTCGTCGCGGCGCTTCGGCGAGTCGAGATCCTCCTCGTGCGTGACCTTCCCCAGGTACAGGTCGAAGATGTCCTTCCGATCGTCCTTGGTCGGGGTCCGGAACCACACGTGCCGCCCCATCCGCCCCGGCCGGACGAGCGCCGGGTCAAGAGACTCGAGCGGGGCGTTGCAGGCCCCGATGAAGTAGATCTGCTCGCCGGCCGGGCGCGGCTTCTTGAGGCGCAGCCGCATGCGGCCGATCCGCGGAGGGATCACGTACGTCGCGTCGAGGAACGTGTTGAACGTGCGGGTCAGGTGCTTGCGCATGAACCGCGGCTCCCCAATCCCGTCCATCACGACCAGGAGCTGGTTCAGCGCGAGCTGACCGCCCCCGAACATCCCGCCGCCGCCGCCGCCCGGGAAGATGCGGTTCACGATCCCCCCGAGGCCTGACCGGCCCTCGCGCGTGGCCGCATCGCGCTCGGTGAAGAGCCGTTCCCGCCACGCCCGCGTCTCGAGCACGAGGTCGCCGTTGGGGGTGAGCGAGCCGTTGCGGCCGAAGAAGCACAGCTCCTCCATGGTGACCGGGGTGGCTCCGGTCATGAATCCCCCGGCACCGAGGCTCGACCGGCGCTGGCCGACGGCATCGATCTCGTCGATGAAGACGATGCACTGGCCACCCCACTTGGCCGCGAGCTTCTTCGCGCGGCGGGCGAGCAGCCGCACCGTGATCGCATCCATGCCGAGGAACATGCCGGCGAAGCCGGAGCCCGGAATCGATACGAACGGGCAGTTGAATCCGGTCGCGATCGCCTTCGAGAGCATCGTCTTGCCGGTTCCCGGCGCGCCCAGCATGAGGAGGCCGCGCTCGCGCTTCCCGCCCGCCCGCTCGAACGCCTCGCCCGACTGCCAGAGCGTGACGACCTGGCGCACCTCCTCCTTGGCCTCCGCCTGGCCGCGCACGTCCTCGAGCTTCACGCCCCAGTCGGCGTCACCGGGCTCGTAGGAGCGGATCTGGCTCACCGCCATGAGCAGGAAGGGGCCGAAGAAGATCGCGAAGTTGGCGATGAGCAGGATCGGCATCTGGATGATCAGATAGAGGAACGCCGTCCCGGGCGAGGGGCCGAGTGCCGACTTGAGCCAATCGGCGCCGAGCATCGACTCCAGCAGGAGGTTGATCCCGTAGACGACGATTCCGATCACGACCAGCCACATCAGCCGGCTGAACCACCGGCGCCAGAACCACACGCGCCTGCGCGCGATGACGTCCTCCTGGCGCAGCGACTCCTCGGCGCCGAAGAGGCTGGGCCACGGGATGAAGCGGCGCAGCACGACGTCGACGAGGCCGCGGAACGCGATCACCTCGAGGAACGTGCCGAGGAGCGACCAGCCGAGGCTCCACCCGTGCACCTGGTGGAGCCACTCGAAGGCGACCGGGGCCGTGAAGACGGCCACCACCGTGGCCACACGCGTCAGGCGACGCCATTCGGCCGCGAGCTGCTCGGTTCCGGATCGAGGCTGGACCAGCGCCGGGACTGGAGACTCCGTCGCCATCGGCTAAGTGTAGTTGCGTTCCGTGCTCACGGGAATACCGAAAATACGCCGCAACACGGCCACTGGATTCGGGAACCACACGCCGCCGCCGCCTGTCTCACCATCGACCACTACGGAGGTTTCGATGAGCAGATTGCGGCGGTTCATATGGGTGCCGGCGGCGATGATCGTCGTGTCAGGCCTGGCGGGAGCGGCTGCGGGCTGCTCGGGGAGCGGCTCGGCGTCGGGCGGCGGCGGAGCTTCGGGCGGCGGAAACGCCGTCGTACGCGCATCGGCGGCGGGCGACGGCGGGGTGGCGCTCGGGGCGGCGAAGGACTCGGTCCAGAGCCTCGCGCCCGGCACGGCTGAGCCCTTCAGCGCAAACCAGGACGTTGGGGGGGCGGCGGCGGGGCGGGAAGCTCGGGGGCGACCCGCTGAGGGCGCTTCCGGCGCTTCAGTCGGCCGTCATCAAGACCGGCGACATCGGTCTTCGGGTCGATCACGGACAGTTCGGTCAGACGCGACAGGCCTTGGGGCACATTGCGGACCGGTTCGGCGGATACGAGACCAACAGCTCGACGAGCGGGTCGAAGATCCACGCCGGCCGGATCACGATCCGCGTGCCCGCCCAGGCCTTCACGCGTGCGATGGACGCCATCGAGGGCATTCCCCACGTCCACGTGACGGCGGAGAGCCGCACCGGGCAGGACGTGAGCCAGCAGTTCGTCGATCTTCACGCCCGGCTCGTGAACCTGGGGGCGCAGGAGAAGGTGCTCCTGCGGCTCATGGATCGCGCGCAGACGATCTCGGAGTCGATCCGGGTCGAGAACTACCTCCAGCAGGTGGAATTCCAGATCGAGGACGTCCAGGGCCGCATCATGTACCTCCAGAACCGCACGTCGATGTCGACCATCACGGTGGCGCTGCACGAGGCCGGCAAGAAGCCGGCGCCTCCCCAGCACGCGAGCGCGTTCTGGAAGGCCGGCGAGCGCTCGCTGGGCGCCGCTCAGGCGGTCGTGACGAGCGTCATCGTCGGCGCCGGGCTGGTCGTGCCGACTCTCGATCCTGGCGCTGATCGCACTGCTCGTGGGCCGCCGCCTCGCTCCGCTCGCCCCGCAGCTTCGGCCGCGGCACGCGACGGGGGCGTCACCCTCCAACGAGGGCTGACGCGGCGAGAGCTACTGGTGCCGGGCCCCGGCCCGGCACCGGCGGGCTCACTCGTCGGTGAGGACTGCCGTGGTCCCGTCGAACGTCGACGTGTTGCCGGCGGAATCGGTCACGGAGACCGCGAGGTGCACGTTCCCCGGGACGAACGAGCCGGCATCGATGCCGTGGACGACGACGATCCCGGGGCCGCCCCACGCAGATCCGGATGCCGTATGGCCGGCGGAGTCCGTCAGCGTGACCGTGACCGTGCCGGACATGCCCGGTGCGTCGGGTAAGACGACCTGAACGGTGACGTCGTTCTGCGTCGCCGCGGTGATCGTGTCGGGATGGCAGGCGCCGATCACGTGGGCGGCGACCGGAGGCGCCGGCGGCTGGGTCTCCTTCACCGCGCGGCCCGTGAAGTCGGTCGTGTTTCCCGGCGGCATCGGTGATCGTGCCGTGCAGGTCGAGCGCGCCGTCGGGCATCCCGCTGACGTCCGCCCGCCAGGCGACGGCGATCGAGCCGCCCACCCGGGCGCCCAGGTCGACGCCGTTGACACTCGCCGTCAGCGTGTCGGACGAGTCGGTGCCCTCCGGGAACGTGGCCTGGATCACCGCGGCCGACTGGGTGAAGGAGTTCACGAAGCCGGCGGCGTTGTCGCTGCTCTCGGGCACGGTGAACGACGTCGGGGCGGCGGGAGCGACCGTGTCCTTGATCGCGCTGTCGGTCGACGTGCTGGAGTTCCCGGCCGGGTCGGTGACCGTGACCGCGAGCGGCAGCGGCCCGTCGGGGCGATCGCTCAGGTCGAGCGGCCCCACGACGTACCGGTAGTCCCCGCCGTCGAGATGCACGCGCTGCCCGCCGACCGAGACGGCGATGCTGTCGGCCGGGTCGGTGGCCTGCGGGAACCGGACGATGACGGTGACCGCGCCGGCCGAGGCCGCGTTCACGTAGCCGTCGGGGTTCTGGTCGCCACCCGCCACGCGGATGCTGGCCGAGTTGTCGGGGGCCGACGAGTCCTTGGTGACCGAGCCGCCGTCGGCCGGGCTCGAGGGGTTCCCGGCCTCGTCGACCGTCCACGCCGAGATGCCGATCTGGCCGTCGGGCAGCTTGCTGGCATCGACGTTGAGCGTGGTCGCAAAGCCCATGACGGGCCCGGACGCATCGGCCGTCTGGCCGCCGGCGGTGAGCTGGACGTGGAGCCGCGCGATCGAGTCGGGATCGGCCACGTGCACGGTCACCGGCACGGAGGCGGCCTCGTCGCCGTTCACGACCTCCCCGGGCGGGCCGTGAACGTCGGTCGGAGCGTCGGGCGGCTGCGTGTCCTTGAACGCATCCTGGCCGTCGATGGATCGCCGGATTTCCGACCGCATCGGTCACGGTCGCCGAGCGACTTGAGGGTCCCGTCGACAGAGCTGGCTCGCGTCGACATTGACCACGGCGGGCGACGGGCCACCGGAAGCAGTTCCGGTGGCCGCGCCGCCCGCGGTGTCCGTGAGCGTGACGCTCACAACGTCCGTCGGCGTCGAGGTCGGGGGCAGGTCGACCCTGACGGGGACGGCGTTCTCGTTGGCGATGTTGACGTAGTCCTGCGGAGTGACGCCGAACGGCGGATCCGGCGCGGTCGCATCGGGCACGGCGCTTCCGGGCGCTCCCGGAAGGCTCAGAAGCGCGGGCTGGACGCCCGCGGTGATCGCGCTGACGCGGTATTCAGTGGCCTGTCCGTCGACGGCCGGTCGTGTCGACGATGCCGCCGGCGGGCGCAGAGGCGTCGAGCGGCTGCCAGGTGCCGCCGGAGACGCGCCGGTCGACCTCGTACCCGGCGACGCCCGTGGACGGCGACGCGGGCCACGTGACGTGGACAGCACCGCCGGCCTCCGGCGTGGCGGTGACAGCGCCGGGGGGCAGTGGCGCCTGGTCGCCGGAAAGCTTGACGTCGTACGACTTCGCTCCCTGCATCGAGATCCGGAGCGTGCCGTCGAGGGAACCGGCATGCAGCGGATCGGCGCTCACCGAGATCGCGGCCTTCGCGCCGACCGGCACATGGCCCTGACTGGTGCCCGACTTCGCGAAGAACGCGGAGATGGCCGACGTGCCGATCACCTGAATCTGCAGGTTGAGAGGCGCAGCCGACGTGTTCTTGATCTCGACCAGCTTCGGGGTCGTCGTCCCGGGCAGGAGCCGGCCGAACATAAGGGTCGGGACTGAGAAGCGCACGATGTCCGGCGACTTGACGCTGGCGACGTCCGCCACCCGCTGGCGCACGGCGGGGATCTTGGTCGGCTCGCCGCTCCCCGCCCCGATCGAGCTCGGAAGGCCGTGGAGGAACGACGGGGCCACGGATGTCAGCGACAGCACGCCGAGAATTGCGTACGCCGCGACGAGCCCAACCGTCAGGAGGGCCGCCGCGGCGAGTCCGCGACCGCGTCTTAAAGGCGGGAGCCTGGTCGGCTCGCCCCAGCGCATGGTCTGCCCCTTCTCATGATGGCCGAGACTCTATCCGCGCGGCCCCCTGTGGCGCCTCCCCCAATTGGGGGAAGGGCCCTCAGCCCGCTCCGGTAGCGCGATCGTGACCCTTCTGGGGGACGGTGGTGTAGGCTCTCGCGACCATGCGAATACGCGCCTTCGTCATGGCGGTCGCCGCGGTGTTCCTCGCGGCCGCGTGCGGCTCTTCCGCGGGGACGACCGCGAGTCCCGGCGGGAGTACGGCCGCAAATCCGTGCGCGAAGTCGAATTTGACGCTTGTCACGCCCGGTCAGCTAACGATCGGGACGGACAACCCGGCGTTCGACCCATATTTCCAGGGCCCGACAGGCCACGAGTGGAAGGGACAGTTCAACCACGACCCCTACAACGACCAGGGATTCGAGGGTGCAACCGCATATGCGGTGGCGCAGCAGCTTGGGTTCACCAAGGATCAGGTGAACTGGGTAGCCGTTCCGTTCAACAACTCCTACAAGCCGGGACCCAAGAACTTCGACTTCTACTTGGCGCAGGTGTCGTACAGTCCCGAGCGGCGCAAAGGGCGCAGACCTCTCGGACTCCTACTACGACGAGCAGGAGGCGGTCGTCGCGCTCCAGGGCACGGACATCTCGAACGCCACGTCGCTCGCGGCGCTGAAGCCGTTCACGTTCGGCGCGCAGATCGGGACGACGAGCTATGACGTGACGACAGAGCGCAATTCAGCCCGATTCGGCCGTTCAGACGTTCAATTCGCTGAATGCGGCCCTCCAGGCGCTCAAGAACAAGCAGATCGACGGCCTCGTCGTCGATTTCCCGACCGCGTACTACATGGCGAATGTCCAGCTCTCGAACGGCACGATCGTCGGCATCCTGCCGTCGACCGCGGGCAAGGAGCACTTCAGCATGGTGCTCGAGAAGGGCAGCCCGCTCACCGGCCTGCGTGAACAGCGCCCTCTCGGCGCTGCGCGCGGACGGGACGCTGGCGCAAGATTCAGGACCGGTGGCTGAACCAGGAGGCCAACGCCCCGGCGCTGCAGTAGCGCACGCGCCGGCGCTTCCTCGGCTCGCGTGATGCGCGGGCCGTGGCGACAGCGCTGGCGAGCACCGTCGTCGTCTTCACGGCGCTTGGCCGTTCTGTCGTCACGTCGCCGGGGTGGGACGCGTTCAAGACGGAATTCCTGGACGGCGGCCTGTTTCGCAGCTCGTTTCCGGACATCGCCCGGGCGTTTGCCCTGAACATCAAGATCTTCTGCATCTCCGAGGTGCTGATCCTCGTTCTGGCGCTCGGGATCGCGGTGATTCGGAGCCTCCCCGGGCCGGTGTTCTTCCCGCTCCGGGTGCTCGCGATCATTTACACCGACATCTTTCGCGGCCTGCCGACCATCATGGTCGTCTACATGCTGGCGTTCGGGATCCCGGCGCTCCTGCTCTCAGATGCGAGCTGGTACCGCTCGGCAACGCTGTGGGCGATCGTTGCGCTCACACTCGTCTACTCGGCCTATGTCGCCGAGGTGTACCGGGCCGGGATCCAGTCGGTGCATCCCAGCCAGGAGGCGGCGGCGCGGTCGCTCGGCCTCTCACGATGGCAGGCGCTCCGGCACGTCGTCCTGCCACAGGCGGTTCGGCGCGTCGTCCCGCCGCTTCTGAACGACTTCATCGGGCTTCAGAAGGACACGGCCCTCGTCGCCGTCGTCGGCCCCGTGGAGGCGTTTCGCCAGGCCCAGATCGGCGAGTCGGCCAACTTCAACTTCACGCCGTACCTCGACGCCTCGCTGCTCTTCCTCCTGCTGACGATCCCGCTCGCACGGCTCACCGATTACCTGATCGAGCGCGATCGGCGCCGGTTCCTGGCCGGCGGAGGCGCGTGATGCCGGCCGCGGTCGCCCTGGAGCGCGTCGTGAAGTCGTTCGGCAAGCTCCAGGTGCTCTCGGGGATCGATCTCGACGTCGGCCGAGCACGAGGTCGTCTGCCTGATCGGCGCGTCGGGATCGGGGAAGTCGACGCTCCTGCGCTGCGTGAACCTGCTCGAGCCCGTC
The DNA here is from genome assembly GCA_963821535.1 of uncultured Actinomycetes bacterium. Lineage (GTDB taxonomy): Bacteria > Actinomycetota > Thermoleophilia > Gaiellales > JAICJC01 > JAICJC01. Next base: position 292,847 of record CAWGEC010000013.1, read on the forward strand.
GACACCGGCCGCGTCCTGATCCACGGCGAGGACATCACCGCGGACGGCGTCGACCAGGATCGGATCCGGCGCCGGATCGGCATCGTCTTTCAGGCGTTCAACCTGTTTCCGCACATGAATGTGCTCGAAAACGTCACGCTTGCGCCGCGAAAGGCGCTTCGGATGCCCCGGAACGACGCAAACGAGCGCGCTGACGAGCTTTTGGGCCGTTTCGGGCTCGCCGACAAGCGCGACGAGTTCCCCGACCGGCTCTCGGGCGGCCAGCAGCAGCGCGTGGCGATCGTGCGGGCGCTGGCGATGGAGCCGGACATCATGCTGCTCGACGAGGTCACGAGCGCGCTCGACCCCGAGCTCGTGGGCGAGGTTCTGGGCGTGATCCGCGACCTGGCGGCGGGTGGCATGACGATGCTCATCGCCACGCACGAGATGGCGTTCGCCCGTGAGATCGCCGACCGCGTGTGCTTCCTCGACCAGGGCAGGATCCTGGAGCAGGGCCCGCCGGAGCGCATCTTCACGGAGCCGACCGAGCAGCGCACGCAGGAGTTCCTGCGGCGGATCATCGAGGCGGGCCGGATGTAGCCGGCCGCGTTGCCGACCTACGTGGTCGGCGCCGACGTCGAGTTCGTGTCCGTGATCGTCGTCGTCTCGGTGATCGTCGTCGTATCGGTCGTCGTGTCGGTGATCGTCGTCGGGACGGTCATCGTGGTGGTGATGGTCGTCGAGTCGGTCACCGTGTCGCTCTGGGTGCTCACGACGGTCTCGGTCGAGCCCGGAAGCTGCACGGTCGTCGCGGGGACCGTGACGACGTGGCCCTTCAATGTGCACGGTCTGCCCGGGCACGCGCACAGCCACCGGCTTGCCCGCGACGCGGATGATCTTGCCCTTCAGGTGCACGGTGACGGTGGCCGCGTCCGCGGAGCTCCCGCCCCCGACCCAGTCGCCGAGCCACGCTCCCGACGCGAAGATCGCCGCCAGCACCGGGACTCCGAGGAGCATCCGATGGTGGTGGATGCGGTACAGGTGGCCGTTGGTGCCCCGCCTGGGCCTGACCCGCGCCGCGACGAACGGCTCGGAGACGGCCGCCGCCGCTGCGACCAGCTCGGGCTCGGGCTCGGGCATGAACCGGGACGCGCTCGGGCGGCGCGGCCAGCGGGAACAGCCGCCGCAGCCTCGTCGCTCCGCGACGGAACGCGGCGGATTACCACCATGGTGAGAAGACGCAGGACCAGGACCAGAACGGCCCCGTTCACCACGAGAATTCCCACTGCAATGAGCAGTCGCTCGATCACGTCCTACCTGACCCCCGCCGGGAGTCTACAGCGTTCGGGGGCCGCCGTCACCCCCCGCGGAGACAAGTTTGCACGCCGACCGGCCGGGCGGCGATGATTGCCGCGCCCCGTGCCGTCCACGATTCCCGATCTGTTCGACGACGCCGTCGCGGCCGCTCCTTCCAAGGTCTGGCTGCGCACGGACGGGCGCACCTTCACCTTCGAGGAGGCGCACGCGCTCGTCTTGCGGGCCGCGTCGTCGCTCGCGGCCCGCGGCGTCGGTCCCGGCGATCTGGTGCTCGCCACGGCCCGCAACACGCCCGAGTACCTGTTCGCGTGGCTCGGGACGGCCTACGCGGGCGCGATCATCGTCGCGGTGAACCCGCGCGCCGGCGAGAACGAGCTGGCCGGCCTCATCCGCCAGGTGCAGCCGCGGCTCGTGGTGACCGACTCCGAGGCCCCCGACTCCGTGCGCGCGACCGGCGGCGACACCGTCGACGTTGCGGCGCTCTACAGCGAGCCGGCGGACGCCACGCCGCCGCCGCGGCCCGGGCCCGACGATCCGGCCGCGCTCATCCCGACGTCGGGCACGACGGGGCGGTCGAAGCTCGTCACGCAGACCCACCGCGCCTACGCCATGGCCGGGCGAGGGCTTCCCGTGGTGGATGGAGCTCGGCCCGGACGACCGGCTGATGACGTCGCTTCCGCTCTTTCACGTCAACGCGCCCGCGTATTCGGTGCTGGGATCCGTCGCGGCGCGGGCGGGGCTGGTGCTCCTGCCGCGGTTCTCGGCGAGCACGTTCCTCGACTCCGCCCGGCGCCACGGCGCCACGGAGTTCAACGCGATCGGTGCGATGCTCGAGATCCTGATGCGCCAGCCGGAGCGCGAAGACGATGCCGAATACGCCGCTTCGCCTGTGTTACACAGGCCCGGCGCCGCCTGAGGCCCGTCAACTCGAGATGGAACGGCGCTTTGGCCTTCGAATCGTCTGCGGCTACGCCCTGTCGGAGTCGCCGTACGGAATGATCTGGCCCCGCGGCACGCGACCCTTCGGCACGCTCGGAACCGTCGCGCCAGCACCCGCGGCTCGGGCACGGTGAACGAGGCCCGCGTCGTCGCCGACGGGCGCGCGGTGCCCGACGGCGAGGTCGGCGAGCTCGAGCTGCGAAACCCCGCGGTGATGCGCGGGTACTGGGGCATGCCCGAGGAGACGGCCGCGCGCCGTCGACCCCGACGGCTGGCTGCGCACCGGCGACCTCGTGCACCGGAACGGCGACGGGACGTACACGTTCGTGGGGCGCGAGAAGGAGGTCATCCGCCGCCGCGGCGAGAACGTCGCCCCGGCCGAGATCGAGGAGGCGCTCTGCACGCACGCCGACGTGACCGAGGCGGCGGTGATCGGCGTCCCGTCGGAGCTGACCGAGGAGGAGATCAAGGGGTTCGTGGCCGTCTCGGATCCCGAGTCGGCCGACCTGGCTGCGATCCGCGAGGCGGCCGCCGCGCTGCTCACGCCGTTCAAGGTGCCGCGCTACCTCGAGGCGGTGGCCGAGCTGCCGCACACGCCGACCGGGCGGGTGGCCAAGCACGAGCTCTCGCGCGAGCGAACGGCCGCCGAGATGGACTTCGACGAGGCGCCGGACCGCGTGCAGAGGGCCGGATGAGCGACCGCGACTGGCTTCGCACCGAGATCGGCGGCGCCGACGCCGACTCGATCACCGTCCGCGGCCGTGATCTCGCGACCGAGCTGATGGGCAAGGTCACGTTCACCGAGCTCACCTTCCTGCTGGTGCAGGGCCGGACGCCGACGCCGCAGGAGACGGTGCTCCTCGACGCCGTCCTCGTGTCGCTCGCCGAGCACGGGCTGACGCCGACCGTGCTGGCGGCCCGCCTGACGCACACCGGCGCGCCGGAGTCGCTCCAGGGCGCGGTCGCGTCGGGCCTGCTCGGCGCGGGCACGGTCTTCCTCGGCGTCGTCGAGGACACGGCCGTCTTCCTGGACGGCGTCCTCGAGGCTGCCGGGCCCGGCGCCGGCGACGACGCGCTCGCCCGGGCGGCCGCGGATGCCGTTCGCGCACAGACGCGACGCCGGGAGGCGGATCCCGGGGATCGGCCACCCGGTCCACAAGGTCGAGGACCCGCGCACCGCCCGGATCTACGCGATCGCGGCCGAGCAGGGGCTCGAGGGGCCACACCTGCGAGCCGCTGCGGCTCGTCGCCGATGCGCACCGCGACGCCACGGGCAGGGCCCTCCCGATCAACGGGGCCGGGGTGGCGGGCGCCGCGCTCGCCGATCTCGGCTTCCCGGCGCGGATCGTCCGCGGCATGGCGCTCCTGGCCCGGACAGCGGGCCTCGTCGGCCCACCTCGACGAGGAGATGACGCGCCCGCTCGGAATGCCGCTCTTCCGCGACGTCGAGCGCCGCGCACAGGATCGTCTAGATCGCGGCCTAACGCATGTAGAAGGCCGTCTCGCCCGCCTGCTTGTAGGCGGCGAGCGCCGCTGACGACGAGTCGACCCGGTAGTTGCCCGTCGCTGCGCGGCATGTTCGTCCAGACGACGCCGGCGACGTTCCACGCCTTGAACGTGTCGAACGCGTTCGAGATCCAGTTGGCCTTGGCCGTCGAGTCGGACGGATCCTCCGCGCAACCGACCTCGCCGATGAAGAGCCGGTGGCCATGGTTCATGGCGAAGTGGTGCGCAGCGCCGAAGATCTCCTTGACCGAGCGCCACTCACCCGAGCGGTTGTAGCCGTCGACGCCGATCAGGTCGACCTTCCGCGGCAGGAACTTCGCCGCCTTCGCCGGATCGTGGTTGAAGTTGCCCGCGGCCGCGACCCACACCCACACGGCGTTCGTCACGTGCTCGGCCTTGAAGGCCTTCCTGACGCGCTTGTAGCTCGCCCGGTAGTCCGCCGCAGTGCCGGTCTTGCAGTTCCCCTGCATCTCGTGGTTCCACGAGAAGTAGACCCGGTAGCGGTAGCGCCTGACCTGCCGCGCGATCGAGTGCAGATAGCGGTTGTAGTTGCCCGGCGGCGACCGAGTGCCACGAGACGCAGCGGTTGCCGATCTCCGAGGTCACGTTCAGGTACATCGGCTGGCCGCGGGACTTCATCAACGTCGCCGGGCCGCCGCGCAGCGTCGTGTTGTTGAGCGCCCGGTAGAGCCGGAACATGTGGAAGTGGCGGCCGACCGGTGCGCTCGAGGCGGCGAGGGCCTGGGCTCGACGTCTGCCCCGGAGTCGGGCTCGACGGCGGTGCCGAAGTACGCGCCTTTGGTCGCGTACGCCGGCCCCGCTACGAGCATGGCGAGAACGACCGCGCCTACGATCACCCCGGCGAGCCTGCACCGCATCGGCGGCAACCATCGGCAGCAAACGTAAGGAAGCGCTGAGGAAGAGAGAAAGATCTTGAAAAGACGGCGCGCGCCGGGGCCAGCCGATTCACGCCGTGACATGCTCCGTCCCATAGCCGCCTCCACCGGCAGCCGCGAACGAGACGACGTCCCCGCGGCGGAGGTGCAGATACCCCTTGCCCCGGCTCACGGTCCGCCATGAACCGCCGTCGCGGCGGATCCGGACGAGCGCCGGGCCTCCGGGGCCGCCACCGGCGGCGCCCGCTGCGCCGAACCGCCGGTCGAGCTGCTCGACGTAGTACATGCCCTCCGCGGCATCGGCGAGCAGGCGGTAGTCGCGCCGGAGGCCGAGCCCGCCGGGCTGCGCCCCCGCGCCGCCCGAGCCGCGGACGAGCTCCGTGCGCTCGATGCGAAACGGGTACTCGATCTCGGCGATCTCGGCCGGAAGGAGCGCGCAGTTCGAGGTGTAGGAGTCGATCGCGTGGTCGCCCGGAGCGGCGGGGCGGGCACCGCCCCCGCCGCCGAGGATGTCGGTGAGGAGGGTGAGGCGTCCGCTGCGGGGGTCGACCGCCTGGAAGACGAACGCCGGGAACGACACGTGGCTCGACGCGACTGCGCGGTCGGGCAGGAGCTCTCCGAGCGCCCTGCACAGCACCTCGGAGAGCCGCTGGACGGTGAGATGGCGCGCGGAGACCGCCGCCGGGAAGCGTCGGCCGCAGGATCGAGCCCTCGGGGCACGTGATCCGGACGTGCCTGGTGAGGCCGTCGTTCTGGGGCACATCGGCGCCGATGAAGCAGCGCACCGCGAAGTAGGCCGCCGCGTGCGTGCTCGCCCACGGGACGTTCAGGCTGCTCGGCACCTGCGGGCTCGACCCGGAGACGTCGACCTCGAGCCTTCCGCGCCTGACCTGAACCCGCGCGTGGATGCGCACGGGCCGGCCGAAGTTCACACCGTCGTCGTCGAGGAAGCCCTCGGCCTCGACGGCGGCCCGCGGCCAGGTCGCAAGCTCCGCCCGCGCGCGCTCGGACGTCTGCTCGAGCAGGCCCTCCATCCCGCCGAGCACCGTCCCGCGGCCGTGGCGGCCGCACAGCTCCTCGAGGCGCTCCGCGCCTCGCCGGCACGCCGAGAGCTGCGCCTCGAGGTCGCCCGTCGTCGCGTCGGGGTCCCTGACGTTCGCCCGGATCAGGTCCCACAGGCCGCGGCTCCGGCGACCGGCCTCGACGAGGAGCACCGGCGGGAAGATCAGCCCCTCCTGGTAGAGCTCGGTGTTCTCGGCGTTCTCCGAGCCGGCCGTGGCCCCGCCGACGTCGATGTGGTGGGCGATCGAGCCCGCGTAGCCGATCAGCCGGCCGCCCACGTGAACCGGGGCGAAGATCTGGAGGTCGGGCAGGTGCGTGCCGCCCAGGTAGGGGTGGTTGGCCAGCGCGGCGTCGCCCGGCCGGAGCGGGCCGAGGGCGTCGAGCACCCCGGCGAGCGTGAACTGCATCAGCCCGAGCTGGGCCGGGATCATCTCCGAGTGGGCGATCATCCGACCGCGAGCGTCGAAGAGCCCGCACGAGAAGTCGAGCATCTCGCGGATGATCGGCGAGAACGACGACCGGTACTCGACGACGGCCATCTCCTCGGCGATGCCGTGAAACGCGTGCGCAGGATCTCCTGGGTGACGGGGTCGATCCGCTTCACCGGCGCTCCAGGATGGCGCTGCCGGCGGCCGAGGGCCGCATCCGCCAGCCGGGCGCGACGACGATCGTCGCGTCCTCGAGGTGGACGACGGCCGGCCCGCGAACCGCCCGCGGGCCGGCGAGGTCGAGCGTCCGTAGGCGTGCGGGCCCGGTGCCGCGGACCCGGAGCGTCACGACCTCGGTCTCGGCGACCGGCTGCGCGTGGCCGTAGGCCCGCCGGTGGAGCGCGTGGAACGCGCGCTCGGTGCGGGCGAGGCCGTCGGGCGTGGCGCCGCGGAGCGGCACGGTGAGCTCGAACGCCTGACCGCGATAGCGCATGTCGACCAGGGCGTCGACCCGGCCACGCTCGTAGCCCGCTCCTCGGAGGAGCGCCGCGAGCCTCGCGATCGAGGCGAGCCACCTCGCGGCGCAGGTCGGCCGGCCGGATGCGAGCCGTCTCGCGCACCCAGCTCCGCCGGAGGTCGTAGCGGACGTCGGAGAGGAGCAGGCCGAGGGCCGATGCGACGCCCGGATGCGGGGGCAGGATCACGCGTGAGACGCCCAGCTCGTCGGCGATCGCGCACGCGTGCATCGGCCCGGCGCCGCCGAACGCGACCAGCGAGAACCGGCGCGGGTCGTGGCCGCGGGCGACGGAGATCACCCGGAGCGCCCGCACCATCGTCGCGTCGGCGACGCGCAGGATCGCGCGGGCCGCCTCGGCGACGCTCAGGCGAAGCGGCCGGGCCACGTCCCGCTAGAACGGCGCGCCGGGAGGCGCGGACGTCGAGGGTGATGCGTCCCCCCAGCGCGCGGTCCGGGTCGAGGGTTCCGAGCACGGCGTGCGCATCGGTCACGGTCGCGCGATCGCCGCCCAGGCCGTAGCCCGCCGGCCCGGGATCGGCCCCGGCCGACTCGGGGCCGACGTGCAGCGCGCCGAAGCGGTCGACGCTCGCGATCGAGCCGCCGCCCGCCCCGACCGAGAGCACGTCGATCTGCGGCAGGCTCACCGGGTGGCCGGCGGCCTCACCGCGATACCGAAGCTGGGGTTCGCCACCGACCACGAGGCCGACGTCCGCCGTCGTCCCTCCCATGTCGAACGTGAGCAGGTCGCGTGCGCCCGCGAGCGCGCCGATCCGGGCGGCCCCGATGACCCCGGCCGCCGGCCCCGAGGCGAGGAGCGCCACGGGCTGGCGGGCGACGGCTTCGGCGACCGCCACGCCGCCGTTCGACTGCATGAGGTGCAGCGGGGCGCCGACCCCGGCGTCGCGAAGGCGAGAGCCGAGGTCGTCGACGTAGCGGCCCACGAGCGGAAGGAGCGACGCGTTGAGCGCCGTCGTCGCCGTGCGCGGATACTCCCGGAGCTCAGGAGCCACCCGGCACGACAGCGTCACCGGCACGTCCGGAAGCGCCCGCCGCAGGAGCCGCTCGGCGGCCAGCTCGTGCTCGGGGTTCACGAACGAGAACAGGAAGCACACCGCCACCGCCTCGACGCCTGCGCGGGCGAAGCGACCCGCCGCGCGGGTGACGTCGTCCTCGTCCAGAGGCTCGACGATCGATCCGTCCGGCGCGACGCGCTCGCGCGCCTCGAGCCGGAGGCCGTCGGGCACGAGCGGCCCGGGGCGCGGGCGGTGCAGGTCGTAGAGCGCGGCCCGTTGCTGGGTTCCGATCGGGAGCGTGTCGGCGAACCCCGCCGTCGTGAGCAGGCCCACCCGGGCGGTCCGGCCCTGGACAATCGCGTTCGCCGCCACCGTCGAGCCGTGGACGAGGTACTCCACATCGGCCGCCGCGATCCCCGGAAGCGCCTCGAGGGCGTCGACGAAGCCCTTCGAGAAGTCGGCGGGAGTCGTCCGTGCCTTCGTGAGCCGAAGGCGCCCGCCACGCACCATCACGGCATCCGTGAACGTCCCGCCGACGTCGATCCCGACTCTGATACGGGCGGTGGGCGCGGGCATGCGCGCGAGCCTACTTGGCGACGGGCCGGCGCGAGGTTCGGAGGCCTGTCGACCGGTCTAGACTGGCGCCGATGCGGAAGATCCAGAGCCAGGGCGTCCACCACATCACGATCGTGGGCGCCGACCGGCGGACGTCGATCGACTTCTGGGAGGGCGTGCTCGGCATGCCGTTCATCTTCGAGCAGCCGAACCTCGACAACGCCTCCGAGAGCCACCTCTACTTCGACCCCGGCGACGGCCGCCTGATCACGGTCTTCACGAACGAGGAGCGCACGCCCGACCCGGCCCGGACCGCGACCGATCCCGGCTGCGTCCACCACATCGCGTTCTCGCTGTCGCAGGCGACGTTCGCGCAGACGGTCGAGCGGCTCGAGGAGCGCGGGATCCGCCACAGCGGCGTGAAGGACCGGGGCTTCATGGACTCGATCTACTTCGAGGACCCGCTCGGGCTTCTCATCGAGCTCGCGTCCTATCGCTTCGAGCCGCCGTTCGGATACGCTCATGCCGACGTGCTGCGAGAGGCACATCGGATCCGCGTGGCCCGCGGCGACGAGAGCATCGCCGAGGTGCACCTCGCCGACGCGATCGAGGAGCTGGTCACCGCGTCGCGTCCGTCGCTCTCCGACGATCGATCGCCCAAAGACCCCTACTGAGCGCGCCTGCGGGGCAGGCCGGGAGGACACCATGGCCGACATCACGATTCACGTCCTGAAGCCGAGCGTGAACAACCTGACCGCGCGGATCTTCGTGCGGGCCGCCGGGCTCGACTTCGAGGAGGTCGACGCGTGGGGCGTCACCACCTCGCCGGAGTTCCTCAAGATGAACCCGGCCCACCTGACGCCGACGATCGAGGAGGCGGGGCTTCCCAAGGGCGCGCTGTGGGAGAGCTGCGCGATCATGCAGTACCTCTGCAACAAGCACGGCCTCACCCGCTTCTATCCGGCCGACCCGGGCGAGCGGGCGATGATCGACAGCGCGATGTGCTACCTGCTCGCCACGGTCTACCCGCTGCTCGCGCGCGCGACGTACCCGGCGCTCGGGTTCCCGCAGTACCCGGGCGAGGTCGGCACGTCGGACGCCGATCCCGAGGCGAAGGCCGAGGCCCAGCGCGCGGCCGAGGCCGCACTCGCCGAGCCGCTCGACGTCTACCGCACGTTCTTCATGGACGGAAAGACGTTCATCGGCGGCTCCGAGCCGTCGATCGCCGACATGCGCCTCGCGGCGTCGCTCGAGTTCCTGAAGGCCATCGACTACGACTTCCCGGAGTGGCTCTCGAGCTACATGTCGGCGATGGAGCAGACGCTCGGCGACGCATACACCGAGCCGGCGGGCGACGTCCGCGGCTACATCGCGCACGTGAAGTCGCAGGTGGCGTAGATGAAGGATTCCACGTCGCCGTGATGTCCTGGGCGGCGGACCGAACCTGGCAAGGACGCACGGAGCGTCGATATTGACTGAAATCGGCGCGACCGAGGACGCCGCGAGGCGACTGTTGCAGCCGCAGCCCCTCCACAGCTCGACAACCGACCACAGGTGCACGACCAGGCGCGCGGGGACGTGGAATCACTCACGGGGGCGTCGGAGTGGGAAGGCCCGGTCGGGCCCGTAGGACGTGCCGAACGCGTTCTGGGCCACGAGTCGGAAGTGATAGGTCGTGTGTGACGAGAGGCCGGGGAGGTTGCCGTAGACCGGCACGGCCTTCACGCCGCCGTCCAGCGGCAGCTCGTCGGTCTCGCTGCCGTACGCAATCGTCGGCCCGTACTCGAACCAGTAGGTGGTCGCGGCGTTCCGGGGGTTCAGCGTTCCCGCGACCAGCGCCTGGGTCTGGTACGTCCAGTATGCGCTGCCCGTGGTGACGACCGGAGCCGATCCCGGCGTCGTGAACGTTGCGTCGCTGCTCGTCGTCACACCCGAGAGCGTGGTCACGACGAGCTGGTAGTGGTAGGTCTGGTTCGGGATGAGGCCGCTCAGCGTCGCGGCGACGGGGAGGTCGGACGAGGAGGCCGCCGTCGACGCCTGCGACGTGTGGGAGCCGTAGGCCGACGTCATGCCCCAGTTGAAGAGCCAGGTCGCGGACGCGGCCGTGCGGGTTCACGGTCGCGTTCAGCGCCACGCCGGCCGACGTGAGCCCGCTCGGGCTGCCGAGCGTCAGGTCGGGCGGCGGGATCGCCGCGACGGCGAGCGCACCGGCGGCGTTCAGGCGGCGGCCGCTCGCGAACGAGGTCGTGAGGCCGGACTTGCGGTCGGCGCCGTTCAGGATCGCCGCGATCACGGCTGCGACCGAGCGGCTCGGATACGCGGCGAAGACGAGCGCCGCGACGCCGGCGACGTGCGGCGAGGCCATCGACGTGCCGTTGTAGTAGCCGAACTGGTCGCCGGGGAGCGTGCTCAGGATGTTCACGCCCGGCGCGGCGATGTCGACCTGGGTCGGCGCGTAGTTCGAGAACGAGGCGCGCGTGTCGGTCGGCCCGGTCGCCCCGACGCACAGGATGTTCGCGGCGGGAAGCGTGCACGGCGAGATCGCGGTGCTCTTGATGTTCAGGTTCGAGTTGCCGGCCGAGACCACGAAGAGCGTGTTCGGGGCGCCGTTGATCGCGGCCAGCTCGGCGCGTCGAGGTGTAGGCCCCGCCCAGGCTCGCGTTCACGACCTTGGCGCCCATCTGGCCCGCGTAGGCGAACGCGGCTGCGACCGCCGCGTCGGAGAGGTTGCCGCCCGCGTCGGCCACGCGCAGCGGCATGATCTGGACGTTCCAGTTCACGCCGGTCACGCCGGTGCCGTTGTCTGCCGGCGGCGCCGATCGTGCCCGCGACATGCGTCCCGTGCCCGACCGCGTCCATCGGATCGTTGGTGTCGAGGCCGAAGTTCCAGCCGTGCCAGTCGTCGACGTAGCCGTTCCCGTCGTCGTCGACCCCATTCGACTCCTTGCCGCCGCCCGTCTCGCCGGGGTTCGTCCAGATGTTCGCGGCCAGATCCGGGTGCGAGTAGTCGACGCCGGTATCGACGACCGCGACGACCACGTTGCTCGAGCCGGTCGTCTGATCCCACGCCTCGGGCGCGTCGATGTCGGCGTCGGCCGTTCCGGTGAGGCTCTGGACGACCTGGCCCGGTGTTGTGGAGGCCCCAGTCCTGGGCGAAGAGCGGATCGTCGGGCGTCGTGGCGTTGAGCGACACGTAGTGGTTTCGCTCGGCCCAGCGGACGCCGGCCGAGCGCTCGAGCGCCGAGATCGCGTGGGTCGCCGTGTGCCCGGGCCGCGACGCGCACGAGCCAGACGCCGCGCGTCCCAAGCCAGTGGCTCAGGCGGACGCCGGCGGCGTGCGCCAGGTGCGCGCGCCGGTGAGCTGCGACGTGAGGACGGAAGCGGACGATGACCTCGCCCGGGACCGCGCCGTGGCGCACGGTGCGGATCGCCCCGTGGCTCGAGAGGTGGAGGGCTCGATGGGCGGGCGCCGCCGCCTGCGAGGCGGCGGGCAGGAGCATGGCGCAGGCGATGCCGGCGAGCACGCGAGCAGCGGTGATGCGGGGCCTCGATGCCATGGAGCCTCCGTGCGATGGCGGTCGATGCGTGGGCGGGCCGGCTCATCCGTGGTCGGCCTTCCCTCTGTTATCGACTGGAAGAGGCTGACTTTTTGTCCCCCGTGGGTGGGCGGCGCCTACGGCGAAGTGGGGACGCGGCCGGCTGCTTGACAGTGCTCGGAGGTGGGCGTAGGTTGCTCGCGCCAAGCCGGGGGGATCGGGTACACGGTGGAGCGGGGCGTCGTTGAGCGGTGGATCTACGGGGCGCAGCCCGCCGACGACGACGAGCGGCAGCAGCGCCAGAGGTTCACGCAGGACTCCCCCGTCCTGCCCGATGTCTGGCTGGCGTACGGCGAGGATCCCGACGCGTCGCTCGACCTCCTGCTGACGCCGCACGCCACATCGAGCCCCTCACAGCTCAAAGTGGACGTCGAGGAGCGGCTCGCCCGCGAGGAGCTCACGCGGCCGGCGACCGGGCTGGCGTACAACCAGGGCTTCGTCGCGGTCTCGGCCGACTTCCGCACGATGGTGCGGGCGGTCCTGCCGCTCTCGGAGTGGTGGGCCGAGCACCTGTGGCCCGAGGAGTACACGACGGCCGGCCGCGCGCTCAGGGCCCACCGGGACACGATCCTGGCCCGCCTGGGCGAGGACAAGCGCCATCAGGGCCGTCGGCGGCGCGGGCCCGAGGACGTCCCCGGGAACCTCGTGTGGTTCGTCGCCCTCGCGGGCCGGATCAGCGGAGCGCCCGACTCCGGGGACTACGAGGCGTGGCTCGACGCGGCGGCCGAGCTGGTGTCGGGCCTCCCGGCCGGAGGCTCACGACCGTCGCTCTGGTCGGTGACGAGGAACCGGCGCGCGCAGACGACCGTCTGGCGATCGCGCATCTCCGTGAAGGCGGACGCCGCGATCCGGCTCTTTCACCTGAGCTGCCGCGATGTCCGCTGGGCGATCATCGACAGCGGGATCGACGCCAAACATCCCGCATTCCGCCGGGAAGCGGGCGACGACAACCGGATCGTGGCCGCCTACGACTTCACCCGGTTCCGCGACATCGTCGCGACACACGCGGGGGACGTCGCGGCCGGCGACCGGAATGCGGCGCAGAACGGCGACGTCCAGGCGGTGGCGACCGCGCTCGACGCGGGTCAGGCGATCGACTGGTCGCTGTTCGAGCCGCTGCTCCGCGTGCCTCACGACGACGGCGCGTACCAGCCGCCGGGCGTGGAGCACGGAACTCACGTCGCCGGGATCCTCGGCGCCAACCTCCCGGATCCCACGGAGGGAGGGCTGCCGGGGCACGACGTGGTCGGCATCTGCCCCGACATCGAGCTCTACGACCTGCGCGTGTTCGACGACCAGGGCGTTGGAGACGAGTTCGGGATCCTCGCGGCGCTCCAGTTCGTGCGGTACCTGAACAGCCACAGCCCGACGCCCCGGATCCACGGCGTGAACCTGAGCCTGTCGCTCGAGCAGGACGTGTCGAACTACGCCTGCGGCCGGACGCCGGTCTGCCTCGAATGCGAGCGCCTCGTCTCCGCGCGGCACCGTCGTCGTCGTGGCCGCGGGGAACGACGGCCGGGCGCGGTACGAGACGAGCACGGGCCAGATGGAGGGCTACCGCGCGATGTCGATCACCGACCCCGGGAACACCGAGGCGGTGATCACGGTCGGCGCCACGCACCGGACCCAGCCGCACAACTACGGCGTCTCGTACTTCTCGAGCCGGGGGCCGACCGGCGACGGCCGCAGCAAGCCGGACCTCGTCGCGCCCGGCGAGAAGATCACCGCACCCGTGCCGAACGGCGAGTTCCGAGCCCTCGACGGAACGAGCATGGCGGCGCCTCACGTGAGCGGCGCGGCAGCCCTGCTGATGGCCCGCCACCCGGAGCTGATCGGGCAGCCCGGGCGCATCAAGGAGGTTCTGTGCGCCACCGCGACCGACCTCGGCCGCGACCGGCTCTTCCAGGGTGCGGGCGTCGTCGACTCCCTCCGAGCGATCCAGGCGGTCTGATGATCTTCACATTGGAAGCACTCGAAGCGCGCGCACGGCGACTGCCTCATCCTGCACCTCGGCGATGCTGCGAACCCCTGTCTGTGCCTGATCGACGGCGGCCCTGCGACCGTGTTCGGCCGCACGCTCGAGCCGCGGCTCGAGACGCTGCGGCAGGCGGTCGGCGACCCGCAGCTCTCGCTCGACCTCGTGATGGTGAGCCACGTGGACGACGACCACATCCACGGGGTCCTCGACCTGACCGACGGCCTCATCGACGATGCCAACGACCAGAAGGACCTGGCCTACTCGGCGAAGCGGCTCTGGCACAACGCGTTCGAGGAGATCACGGGCGGCGGCCTGCCGGCCCCGGCCGTGGCAGCAGCCACCACCGCAAGCACCGGCGGGCCGGCGCCGCCCGGGTGGGACGGCTTCCGGCCCGTCGCCGCGGTGATTGCGAGCGTGCCGCAGGGCAAGCGGCTGCGTGAGAACGCCGACCGTCTGAACTGGCCCGTGAACGACCCCGTGGACGGCCTCATGACCGCCGGCACGACGTTCCAGCTCGGCGGCGCGACGATCACCGTCGTCGCACCCGGCCAGGGCGCGATCGACGCCCTGCGAGCGGAGTGGGAGAAGCAGGTGGCCAAGAAGAGCGCCGAGGGGCCGGCGGCGTTGGCGTCCTACGTCGACGACAGCCCGTACAACCTGTCGAGCATCGTCTGCCTGGTCGAGGCTGAGGGCAAGTCGATGCTCCTCACCGGCGACAGCCGCGGAGACGGCGTCCTCACGGGCCTCGAAGCGTCGGGGAAGCTGGCCGCCGGCGGGACGCTGGCCCTCGACGTGCTGAAGCTCCCGCACCACGGAAGCGACCGGGATGTGGCCGACGACTTCTTCAGCCGGCTGCCCGCGCGCCACTACGTCGTCTCCGGGAACGGCAAGTACGGAAACCCGGAGATCGCGACGCTGCGGATGATCACGGCCAGCCGAGCCGATGACGATTTCACCCTCCACCTGACGAACGGCACGGGCGAGGAGAACTTCGGCGACCTCCTGAGCGCCTGGATCGCCGAGGAGCGGGCGGGCGGCCGCCAGTTCACGCTCGACATCCGCGCCGACCCGCAACCGAGCATCCGCGTGGACCTTCTCGACGCGCCGATCGCGTAGGCGCGGCGCATCTCGGTGTAAGCGTTTCGGCGCAGCGCGTGTATACATGGGTAGAGGGCGGAAATTGCTTCCAGTCGTTTTCGCTGAACCCTGTTCGGGGAGAGTGCTAGATGAGCTTCGAGAACGACCAAGACCGGACTGCGGCGGGAATTCCGTCCGGATCACGCGCCCGCGGAATCCGGGTGCTCACGGCGACCATCATCACGACCGGCGCGTTCGGCGCCATGGCGATGTTCGGCGGCATGTCCTATGCAATCGCGTCGGTTCACCACGCGGTGGGCGGCGGCAATTCCACCCCGGCGGACTCCCAGTACGGCTGCGGCAACTCGTCAGACCGGGACCGGAACGGCGACTACCACTCGAACTGTCACACCGGCAGCAAGGGCCGCGGAGCCGGCGGCAACGACAAGCCGGGGTCGAAGAAGGGGTAGTCCAAGCGCCGGCAGGTAAGGACGCAGAGAGGCCACCCCGCCGGGTGGCCTCTCTCGTTCAGAAGCTCGCTGAAGTGCACGGTCCGGGGGGCTGGTAGCCTTGCCGGATGTCCATCACGCCGCACATCGTTGTTCAGGGCGCCGATCGCGCCGCCGCCTTCTACTGCGACGCCTTCGGCGGCGAGGAGCTCAGTCGGATCCCAACACCCGACGGGCGGCTGATGTCTGTGCAGCTGCGGATCGGCGACGGCATCCTGCACCTCGCTGACGAGTTTCCCGAGATGGTATGCTTCGCCCGAGGGCGATGCTCGCCAACAGCATCGATCGGCGGAACGCGCCGTAGTCCTCGGGCTCAACGTGTCTGACGCAAAGGCCGTATTCGCTCAGGCGGTCGCGGCCGGTGCCGACGTCCGACAGCCGTTGACGGATATGTTCTGGGGCGACCTCCATGGCCAGCTCGACGACCCGTTCGGACACCGCTGGAACATCAGCCAGCACCTGCGCGACGTGCCTCACGCAGCGCTCCAGTTGGTGCCGGCGAGGCGGGGGCCGACTCCGCTTCTCGCCCGCAGCCTCGCCCGTGCCCTCGGCGCCGGACGGCTGCAGCTGCCCGCCCTGCATCTTGAGCGGGCCGACCACCAATTGCTCGGCTAGCTCAGGAACGCGGGGATCCTCCGGAACATCTCCGTCCTGTTGCTTGTGTCGTGCAGCTTCCTCTTGATGTCCGCGTCGAGGCCCGTCCAGCTGGCGAGGCCATTGTAGAGCACGACACATATTCGGTGGAGCGGCGCAGGAACTCCACCTGTCCAGGTCTCCGGCCGCGAGGGCTGTACCGTGGCGTCGATACATGAACCTCACGCTGGCCAACAGCAGGTAGAGATCGTGAGAGCGTTCGCCACCGCGTGGTAAAACCCCGTTCCGGGCCGAAGCCGAATGGCGATCCAGTCACCGGGGCGTGGGGTCAAACGAGACTTCGATGTCATAGGCGTCCTCGGTCGCTGGGGCGAACACGCCGGTGGCGTTGAAGAGGAAAAACAGGCACGGATGGCGTTGTCCGCGACCTCGCCGGTGTGGGGAGGCTGGGTTTCCAGGGCGAGTTGACTATCCAGGAACTCGATTAACGCGTCGTCCAGCAGGGCTGTCCGAAGGAACTGGCGGTGCGTCGACACGAAGGAATCGTCGAACTTGATTGAAGGCCCCAGTCGCTGTGCATCGCTGGAGATCGGGTCGAAGTCGAAGATGAGGCACGGCGCCAGTCCCGCCGTCGAGGTATGCACGCAAAACTCGTCCACAAGCGCGAGCAGATTGAATAGGACCGACCGATCGGGGTACGGGTTCACAGCTGGTGCTCTCTATGTGCTCGAAGGACGTCTGCAACCCGATGATCGTGGTCGTTTCGGATTCTGCCATGACCTCGGTCGAGCTCTTCTGAGTCTCCTCGACGATGTTCGCCAACGCCATCTGCCGCGACTGCTCAGTCGATCGCTCAAGGGATCCCTCAACATTGCCGCCGCAGCCGGCGCCGCCCAGCCATAGGAGCCACTGGCCGATGCAGACCACTGTTGCGACTCGTCGACGAGTTCGTCGCACTGTTGCTCGCCTTAGTAGAGGACGCGGAATCGTACGTCCGGCGGCTCGACCGCTTCGTCCGGTCCGACCGCGACAGGTTCGTTTTGCGCTTTTGCGAAACCTGCACCCGCCGACGTTCTAATGGCGCCAGCGCGATGTAGGACACCGGACGGCCCAGCGTCGTCCGGCGATACTCCCAACTCTGCTCGAACCTCTGCAGAAAACCGAGACTCATGCTCACCAGACTCACTTGGGAACATGCGATCGTAAGACCGTCAACTCAGCGAGGTACAGCGCGACATTCGCGGGTGGAACGTGACCACATCTTGAGATCCAGATGCGAACACGGGTAAGCCACATCCCGAGGTGTCCCGTCCCAGGCTCACTGCATGCCGGTCTACTCGAGCGCTAGGATCGGCCGATGCGCCGGTACCTCTGGAAGATGCGAAGCGACTTCTCGAGGCTGTCGGGGGCGTTCGTCTGGATATCCTCATCTGCCCTAGCAGCAGGTCCATTAGAGCATCCGTAGTGGCGGGCGGCTTGCCTTGGGTCACCATCCTTGTCCCGTGCTCGGGGTCTGATGGAGCATCCGACGTCGTGGCGGGTGGTTGCTCTGGGATCGGCATCTTGCTCCTCCGTGAACGCGTTTCAGGATCTTCCACGCCGAAATGCAGGCGCGGAGCGAACGGCTCTGTGCTCGCGAAACTGCCCTTAACTGGTGTGACGAGCACAGGCCGGAGAAGCACCAGAGCGTTCGCTTCTGCCGGAGCACGTTCGCAGCGCGCGAGCAAATTTCGCCACACCTATCACCTTTGCCGTGGGCGGATTGTTCGCCTCGTACGCTCTGTCCGTGGCGCCCATCGTACACCTCCGAGGACAAGGGGCACGCCGCCGCCTGACTGACCTCAAGGGTTTGCTCCGCGGCGCCTGGTGGTTCACACCGAACGCCAGCGCGCGAACCTCGCGGTCGCCGCGATAACCTAGGCGCATGCCGATCGGAGTGTCCGTATGGAGAATCGACGGGTCCAAGGCCGTCCCCGTCGAGCGAAGTGCGCTCGCGTGCGACCTCGATCCCGTTTACGAGCGCGCCGCCTTCGATCCCGTCCGTCGAGGTCGTCACCGCCCTAACACCGGGCAGCGCAGCGAGCAAGTCGATCAGCTCGCGCGCGTTCACAGCGTGTCTCGACCAAGAACCACGCGAGGACCCTAGCCAGAGCGTCGGCGATGCGCGGTCAGGAGTCGAGACTACTTGGAGCTCTGCGGCGGTCGCGGGCGAGCTGACTCAGCGCGACAACGCGGGTGAGGTCTTCCGCATCGTCACCCGATGCCAGGCGGGAGCGCGTAGCGCTGCATGGTTGGAGCACCCGCAACCCTTTCGGTACGAGATCGTGGCCGCGGCCGCCCAGACCGTGACTTCGTCTGACCGAGGATGCGCTACCGGCTGCTCGGCCTGCAGCGATGGGCCGTGTAGGGATCGAACCTACGACCTTGGGATTAAGAGTCCCCTGCTCTACCAGCTGAGCTAACGGCCCGGACGAGCCAGTCTACCAACGGCCTTCCGGCGAAAACGCGCTAGCGTTCGCCGCCATGCGCCAAGCCTCCCGCGACTTCTTCCTGAGCCTCCTCGACGCCGCCGGGCCGTCGGGTGACGAGCGAGCACCCGCCCGGATCTGGCGGGACTACGCCGCGGGCTTCGCTTCGGTCGAGACCGACGCGCTCGGATCGAGCCAGGCGATCGTCAACCCGGACGGCGAGCGGACGGTCGTCGTGATGGGGCACATCGACGAGATCGGCCTTGCCATCATCCACGTCGACGACGAGGGCTACCTGTGGTTCGACGGCGTCGGCGGCTGGACGCCGTCCGTGCTCGTCGGCCAGCGGATCCGGATCCTCGCCAAGGACGGCCCGATCATCGGCGTCATCGGCAAGAAGGCGACGCACCTCCTCGACGAGGAGGAGCGCAAGAAGCCGATCAAGCTCGACCAGCTCTGGATCGACATCGGCGCGAGCGGCGGCGACGACGCCCGCGCCCGCGTCCGTCCAGGCGACCTGGCCGTCATCGAGCAGCCGGTCGTCGAGCTCGCGAACGGCCGCCTGGCGTCGCGCGCGATGGACAACCGCACCGGGGCCTTCGTGGCCGCGGAGGCGGCCCGGCTCTACGCCAAGCGCCCCGGCGCATGGCGCTTCGTCGGCGTCGCGTCGGTCGCCGAGGAGATCAGCTTCGCCGGCGCCCACACGAGCGCCTTCTCGATCGCCCCCCAGGCCGCGATCGCCATCGACGTGACCCACACCGCCGACTACCCGAGCGTCACGAAGAACAAGATCGGCGACATCAGGATCGGCGGCGGGCCCGTGATCGAGCGCGGGTCGGGCGTCCACCCGGCGTTCGCCGAGATGGTGGCCGAGGTCGCGGCCGCCGAGAAGATCCCGCACCAGTTCGGCGCCGCGGCGGGGAGCACGTGGACCGACGCCGACGCCGTCCACCGCTCGCGCGGCGGCGTGGCGACGTGCCTCGTCAGCGTCCCGAACCGCTACATGCACTCGCCCAACGAGGTCATCGAGCTGGCCGACCTGGAGGCCACGGCCCGGCTGGTGGCAGCCGTGGCGCGCAACCTGGACGCCGTACCGGCCTCGACGTAGCGCCGCGTACCATACGAGCCGTGCAGCGCCTGCTGCGGATCGTCGCGCTGGTCTCGGGGACGGTGATGGTCGTCTCGATCGCCCTCTACGGCCGGGCGCATTCGGACTCGCTCAGGCGGGCCGATCTCGCCGCGCCGATCGCGCTCGCCAAGCGCGTCCCCGCGCCGACGCTGCACGAGCCGGCGCTGGGCGGCGGCACGGTCGACCTGGCCCGGATGCGGGGGCGGCCGGTCGTGATCAACTTCTTCGCCTCGTGGTGCGCGCCCTGCAAGGCCGAGGGCGCGGCGTTCGCCGACGCCGCCAGCACCTACCGGGGCCGGGTGCAGTTCGTCGGCGTCGCCATCGACGACTCGCGCTCGGGCGCGCTCTCCTACACCCACCGCTACGGCTGGAACTGGCCGATCGTGTTCGACCCCCACGACCACCTCGTGGAGCCGTTCGGCCTGCTCGGGAAGCCGACGACGTTCGTGCTCGACGCGAACGGCCGCGTCGCATGGAAGCTCCAGCGCGAGCTCTCGCGGGACGAGCTCTCGACGGCGCTCAACGACGTGCTCGGCCAGTAGGCTGGCCACCGTGAAGGTCGTCTCCATCGTGGGCAACCGCCCGCAGTTCATCAAGGCTGCGCCGGTCGCCGGCGCGCTCGACGGCCTGTGCGACCACGTCCTGGTGCACACCGGCCAGCACTACGACGCCGACCTCTCGCAGATCTTCTTCGAGGAGCTCGGGCTGCGCCCGGCCGACCGCCGCATCGAGAGCGGCTCCGGCACCCACGCCGAGCAGACCGCGCGCATGCTCGTCGGCCTCGAGCCGGTGCTCGAGGAGGAGGCGCCCGGACGCCGTGCTCGTCTACGGCGACACGAACTCGACCCTGGCGGGCGGCCTCGTCGCCGCCAAGGGGCATGTGCCGATCGGCCACGTCGAGGCCGGGCTGCGCTCCTTCGACCGGCGCATGCCCGAGGAGCTGAACCGGATGGTGGTGGACGTCCTCGCCGACCTGCGCTTCTGCCCATCGGACACGGCCGTGTCGAACCTCGCCGCCGAGGGCATCACCGCCGGCGTCCACATGGTCGGCGACGTCATGGTCGACGTCGCGCAGACGTTCGCGCCGGTCGCCGCCCGACGCTCGGACGCGCTCGCGCAGGCCGGGGTCGAGCCCGGCGGGTACGTCATCCTCACCGCCCACCGGCCGGCGAACACCCTGCCCGAGACGATCGGGACGCTCGTGGAGGTGATCGAGGCCATCGAGATGCCCGTCGTCTTCCCCGTGCACCCGCGCACCCGGGCGGCGCTCGAGCGGGCCGGCCTGCTGGAACGGGCGCGCGCGGCCGCCCGCCTCACCGCGCCGCTCGGCTACCTCGACTTCACGGCGCTGCTCATGTCGGCGGCCGCCTGCCTGACCGACTCCGGCGGCGTGCAGAAGGAGGCGTACCTGCACTCGCGTGCCGTGCGTCACGCTCCGCGACACGACCGAATGGGTCGAGACGATCGCCGCCGGCTGGAACAGGCTGGTGGATCTGGACCCGGCCGCCGTGGCCGCCGCGCTCGCCTCGGCGAGCCGCCCGGCGGAGCATCCGCCGCTCTACGGCGACGGCGCAGCGGCCGGCCGCATCGCCGCTGTCATCACCGCCGGTCGATAGCATCTGCACCGCATGCCAACGGACGTCGGTATCGTCGGCGCGGGCTACGTGGGCCTGCCGCTGGCCGTCGAATTCGGCCGCGCCGGGCGCTCGGTGGTGTGCGTCGAGGCCGACGGGCGCCGGGTCGAGGCGATCGGCCGCGGCGAGAGCTACATCGAGGACGTCGACTCGGCGGCGCTC
The DNA here is from genome assembly GCA_963821535.1 of uncultured Actinomycetes bacterium. GTDB lineage: Bacteria > Actinomycetota > Thermoleophilia > Gaiellales > JAICJC01 > JAICJC01. The sequence continues at coordinate 314,206 of CAWGEC010000013.1, forward strand.
GGCGGAGCTGGTGAGCGCGGGGACGGTTTCGGCCACCGGCGAGTACGCGGCGCTGGGAGGCGCCGACGCGATCCTGATCTGCCTCCCGACGCCGCTCTCGACGAACCGCGAGCCCGACCTGACCGTCGCTGACCGGCGCCACCTGGCAGATCGCCCGGCATCTGCGCCGCGGGCAGCTCGTGGTGCTCGAGTCGACCAGCTACCCGGGCACCACTCGCGAGGTGCTGCTCCCGATCCTGGAGTCGGGCGGCCTGCGCGGCGGCGAGGACTTCCACCTCGCGATGTCGCCCGAGCGCATCGATCCGGGCCGCACCGACTACACGGTGCGCACCACGCCGAAGGTCGTGGGCGGGCTCACCGACGCCTGCCGCGACCGGGCGATCGAGCTCTACAGCGTCTGCGTCGAGCAGCTGGTGCCGGTGTCGTCGTGCGACGCCGCCGAGCTCACGAAGCTGCTCGAGAACATCTTCCGATCGGTGAACATCGCGCTCGTGAACGAGCTCGCGATGCTCTGCCACCGCATGGGCCTGAACGTGTGGGAGGTGGTCGACGCGGCCGCCACCAAGCCGTACGGCTTCATGCCGTTCTCGCCCGGGCCGGGCCTGGGCGGGCACTGCCTTCCGATCGACCCGTTCTACCTGTCGTGGAAGGCGCGGGAGTACGACTTCCCGGTCGAGTTCATCGAGCTCGCCGGCAAGGTGAACCAGAACATGCCCTACCACTGCGCCGAGCGCGTCGCCCTGGCGCTGAACGGCGTCCAGAAGCCGGTGAGCGGGAGCTCGGTCGTGATCCTCGGAGTGGCCTACAAGGGCGGGGTCGGCGACCTGCGCGAGTCGCCGGCGCTCAAGGTGATGGAGCTCCTCGCGGCGCAGGGCGCCCGGATCGCCTACCACGATCCGTTCGTCCCCAGCCTCGCCGAGCACGGCTTCGACCTGGAGTCCGAGGCGCTCACCGACGAGCTCCTGGCCGGCGCCGACATCGTCGCGGTGGTGACGGCCCATCCGGGCGTCGACCACTCCCACGTGGCCGCGCTGGCACCGCTCGTGATCGACTTCCGAAACGCCGTCCCGGCGGCCGACGGACGCGTGGTGAAGCTGTGAGCGAGCCCGTCCGCGTGGGGATGGTCGGCCTCGGGCGGTGGGGGCGGCATCTGCTGCGCAACTTCGCGACGCTCCCGGAGTCCGACCTGCGCTGGTGCTGCGACCCCGACCCCGACGTCCTCGGCCGGCAGGCGGCGGCCTATCCGGCCGCGCGGCCCACGGCGAGCTTCGACGACCTGCTCGACGACACGGAGCTCGAAGCGGTCGTCCTCGCGACGCCCGTGCCGACGCACCACGCGCTCGCCCGGCAGGCGCTCGAAGCCGGAAAGCACGTCTTCGTCGAGAAGCCGATGACGTTCAGCGCGTCGGAGGCCCGCGACCTGCGCGACGTCGTCCACCGCACCGGCGGGACGCTCATGGTCGGCCACCTCCTGCGCTACCACCCGGCGGTCGTGAAGCTGCGCGAGCTGATCGACGAGGGCGAGCTGGGCGACGTCCGCTACGTCTACGGGAACCGCGTCAACCTCGGCACGATCCGGCCCGACGAGAACGCGCTCTGGTCGCTCGGCGTGCACGACGTCTCGGTCGTGCTGCACCTGCTCGGCGACGAGCCCGACGAGGTGTCGGCGCGCGGCGAGTGCTACGTGCGGCCGCAACGTGCAGGACGTGGTCTTCGGCTACATCCACTTCCCGACCGGCCAGATCGGGCACCTGCACCTGAGCTGGCTCGACCCGCACAAGATCCGCAAGATGACCGTGATCGGCTCGAACAAGATGGCCGTCTTCGACGACATGGCCTCGGAGGGCAAGGTCACGGTGCACGACAAGGGCGAGATCCACATGCCCGAGGGCAAGATCTCGACGCACGCCGGCGACATCTGGTCGCCGCGGATCGACGCCACCGAGCCGCTCCGGCTGGAGTGCGAGCACTTCCTGGAGTGCGTGCGGACGGGCGCCGAGCCGCGCACCGGCGTGGAGGAGGGCGTGCGCGTGGTCGAGGTGCTCGAGGCCATGCAGCGCTCGCTGGAGCGCGGCGGCGAGACGATCTCGCTCGCGGCGGCCGCGCGATGATGTGGGCGGCGGACGAGGCGCCGGGCCTCGTCCTCGCGCCCGACGCGTCGATCGGCGCCGGCGTGCAGTTCGGCGCGAACGTGACGGTGCACGAAGGGCACGGTCGTCGGCGAGGGCTGCACGATCGGCGACAACGCCGTGCTGGGGAAGCAGCCGGTGCTGTCGGCGCGCTCGACGATCGGCCGGCGAGGTCGGCCGGCTCGTCCTCGGGCGCGAGGTGCGCGTGGCGGCCGGGGCCGTCCTCTCGGCGGGCGCGGAGCTCGGCGACGGCTGCGTCGTCGGCGACCTGGCGACGGTGCGCGAGCGGGTGTCCGTCGGCGAGGGCGTCGTGATCGGCCGCGGCGTCTGCATCGAGAACGACGTCGCGATCGGGGCGTTCACGAAGATCCAGACGAACGCCTACATCACGGCGGGCACGACCCTCGAGGAGCACGTCTTCATCGCCCCGTGCGTCACCACGACGAACGACAACCTCATGGGCCGCACCGAGCGCCGCCACGCCCTGAAGAAGGGCCCGACGGTGCGGCGCGGCGCCCGGGTCGGCGGAGCGGCGGTGCTCCTGCCCGGCATCGAGGTGGGCGAGGAGGCGTTCGTCGGCGCCGGCGCGGTCGTGATCGCCGACGTGCCGGCCGGGAAGCTCGTGGTCGGCGTGCCGGCGCGGGTGCTGCGCGACGTGCCGGCGGACGAGCTCCTGTAGGGTCTGCCCACCGAGCGCGGCGCCCTAAGCCGCGACGCAAAAGGAGCCCCATGCCCACCGTAATCGGCTATCACGACGTGAAGGACACCGAGCACTGGCTCGCCTCGCCGAAGCGCGAGGAGTTCTTCGGCCCCTCGGCGTCACCAACATCCGAACGTTCGTCGACCCGCAGAACCCGACCCGAGTTGCCGTCCTCATGGACGTTGCCGACATGGATGCGGTGATGGGCGCGATGCAGACCCCGGCGGCGGCCGAGGCGATGGAGTACGACGGCGTGCTGCCCGAGACCCTGGTGATCCTGGTCGAGGCGTAGTCGGCCGCTGGGCGGCTAGCGGCCGTTGCCGGAGAGCATGCCGCGGTAGACCCGCTCGAGCGCAGCGCCGGGATGCTCCGGGAGCCGCTCGCGCGACGACGCGCACGTTGCGATCGCCGTACGCTGCCCGGAGCTCGGGGTCACGCATGAGCCTCAGAATGGCCGCGGTCACGGCGTCCTCGTCGCGGCACTGGACGACCTCGCCGCCGTCGCCCTGCGTGATCCACTCGTCGATCGTGATCGCGTCGCCCATGATGAGCGGCAGCCGCGAGGCCATGCACTCGAGCATCGAGGCCGGCGTGGCGTCGGTCGACGCCAGCGAGACCGCCAGGTCGGATGAGGCGCAGAAGAACGGCAGCTCGGGCGGCGGGATGAAGTGCATGCGCACGGCGTCGCCCAGGCCGAGGTCGTTCACCCACCCCCGCACGGTCTCGGTCATGACGCCCTCGCGGGCCGCCAGGATCAGCCGCGCCCGCGGCTCCTCGGCGTGCGCGCGCGCGAACGCGCTGCAGCACCACATCGAGGTTCGTGTTCTCGCGGTAGTTCCGAAGCGAGAGGACGATCAGCGAGTCGTCGGGCCACCCGAACTTCGCCGCCAGCGCCGAGTGGTCGCGCTTCTCCGGGCCCGAACGGGCGCAGGTCGACGTACCAGACGATCCGGTCGATCGCCGCCGGGTCGGCGCCCAGGCGCACCGTCTCCTCGGTGTTCCCGAGCGACGAGACGACGAACCGGTCTCCGGCCGCGATCGACTCGGCCACCCACTTCCGGCCCCGTGCCCGCTCCTTGCCGTACGTGAAGATGTCGGTGTTCCAGGGGCTCATGACGAGCGGGTGGACGCCGGCCTCGGCCGCCCAGTGGCCGTACGGGAGCAGGTAGTGGGCGTGGACGACGTCGGGCTGGATCCGCGCGGCGAGGCGGCGGATCGCGGGCCCGAACTGCGTTCGGCGATAGCCCGGGATCCGCGTTCCGATGCCGAGCTTCGTGATGTCGTGCACGGTGAGCATCGAGAGCTCCTCCGGCATGTCGTCGCGGAAGACGGGGCTCACGATGTGGACGTCGTGCCCCAGCTCGGCCAGCGCCCAGGCCCAGCGGAGGAAGATCAGCGAGCGGCCGCGGCCGACGCCGAGGATCCGAAGCGGCCTGTCGGCGGCCGCCCCCTCAGACATGCGCGCCGGCGAGCACGTCGTGCACCGCCTCGGTGACACGCGCGACGCCGTCGTCGCCGAGCTCGGGGTAGATCGGGAGCGAGAGGCAGGTCGCGGCGAGCGCATCGGTGACCGGCAGCTCGCCGCCCTGCACGCGGTGCGGCGCCTCGGCCATCGCCGGCTGGCGGTGCACCGGGATCGGGTAGTGGACGCCCGTCGAGATCCCGCGCTCCTTGAGCGCGGCCGCGAGCCGGTCGCGATCGGGGTGCAGCAGCACGAACAGGTGCCAGGTGTGCTCGGCCCACGGCTCGACCCGCTGGAGGCGGACATCGGAGTCGGCCAGCCGCTCCTCGTAGAGCCCGCAGAGCCGCTGCCTGGCCGCGATCCACTCGGGCAGGTGCGCGAGCTTCGTGCGCAGCACCGCCGCCTGGATCTCGGACATGCGGGCGTTCGTCCCCACCGACTGCGTGCTCGTACTTGGCGCCGTAGCGGCCGTGGTCGCGCAGGCGGCGCAGGCGAAGCGCCAGCTCAGGGTCGGCGGTCGTGACGGCGCCGGCGTCGCCGTAGGCGCCGAGCGTCTTTCCGGGATAGAAGCTGTAGGAGGCGGCGGCGGAGTCGCTGCCGACGGCCCGGCCGTGGTAGCGCGCCCCGTGCGCCTGGGCGGCGTCCTCGACGATCGGGATGCCCGGCGCGGCCTCCGCGATCGCGGGCACGTCGGCCGGGATTCCCGTAGAGGTGCACCGGCAGGATCGCCCTCGTCTTCGGCGTCACCGCGCGCGCGACCTGCTCGGGCGACATCGTCCACGTGGCCTCGTCGACGTCGACCATGACCGGCGTCGCGCCGGTGCGCAGGATCGCGCCGACGGTCGCCATGAACGTGTGCGAGACGGTGATGACCTCGTCGCCGGCTCCGACGCCGAGCGCGTTCAGGATCAGCTCGATGGCGGTCGTGCCGTTCGAGACGCCGATCGCCTCGGGCGCCTCGCAGAACGCGGCGAACTCCTCCTCGAAGGCCCTCGTCTCGGCGGCGTTGATGAACGACTGGCGCTCGAGCACGCGGGCGACCGCGGCCTCGATCTCGGGGCCGATCGCGCGGTACTGCGCCTTCAGGTCGACGAGCGGGATCGCGTTCATCGCGGCCGTCATGGTAAGTCGAGCGATCGGGACGCGTGCGCCACCGTTCGCGTGCGACGCGCTCGCCGCCTCGAGCACCTCGACCACCCTCGCGGCGTCCTCGAAGCCGGTCACGGGCTCGCTGCCCGACGTGATGCAGTCGACGAAATGCCGGCACTGGAGCGCGAGCGGCTCGGCCATCGGGATCCGCGGGATGTGCATGTCGCCGACGCGGTGGATCAGCCGGAACTCGCCGAACGTCTCGAAGTCGGGGAACGTGCGGTCGACCCGCTCGCGGTCGATCCCGGCGTCGTGCACGACGATCTGGCCCTCGACGTCGTCGTAGACGACCATCTTCTTGCTGCCGACCACCGTCATCCTCCGCACCTTGGTGGGGTGCAGCCAGCTGATGTGCACGTGGGCGACCGTGTGCTCGTACTCGAGCACCAGGAACGCCAGGTCGGGGATGCCCGGCTGGAGATAGTCGTAGGCGTGGCAGTGCACCGCCCGCGGGTGCTGCCCCAGCCAGTAGTTCAGGATCGAGATGTCATGCGGCGCGAAGTTCCAGATCGCGTCGACGTCGCGGCGCACACGGCCCAGGTTGAGGCGCTGGGAGTCGATCGAGTAGACCTCACCGAGCTCGCCGCTCTCGAGCAGGCCGCGCACGTGGTTCACGAGCGGGCTGAACCGGAACGTGTGGCCCGCCATGAGGACGAGCCCGGCCGCGTCGGGCCTTCTCGCCGAGCGCGCGGCAGTCGGCGGCGCTGAGCGCGAGCGGCTTCTCGACCATGACGTGGCAGCCGCCCTCGATCGCCTCGGCGGCGACCTCGACGTGCGTGCTCGGGTTGGTGGCGACGATGACGGCGTCGATCGGGCCGGCGGCCAGGGCCTCGGCCAGCGTGGCCGTCGAGTTGGCGAGCGGGTAGACCCGCAGGAGCGCCTCGCGCAGGTCCTCGCGGAAGTCGACCAGCGCGACCACCTCGACGTCCGCGAGCGACGCCGCGGCCCGGATCACCTTCGGCCCCCAGTACCCGCAGCCGACGAGCGCGATGCGGACCTTGCCTTCGGGCTGCTCTGAGCTCATGCCACCCTCCTGAACATCTCGGCCATCTCCGCCGCGCGCGTGCGGCGGTCGAGGCGCTCGCGCAGGTCCGGCGGGAGCACGCGGTCGCCGAGCTCGCCGGCCTGCCAGTCGCGGACGAGCTCCTCGAGCCGCCGGCGGATGGCGCCCACGTCGTCGGGGTCGGCGACGCGCGCGAACCCCGTCGAGCGGAGCAGGTCGGCGGCGATCCCCTCGGGCGGCACGAGCGCCAGCACCGGCCGTTCCGCCGCCAGGTACTCGAAGATCTTGCCCGAGAGGACGCTCAGCCCGAGGCCGCCGGCGCGGGGGATGAGGAGCAGGAGCGCGTCGGCCGCCTTCATCGCGGCGAGCGCCTGGTCGTGCGGCAGGAAGCCGTCGATGCGAAGGGACGCGCCGAGGCCGAGCGTCTCGGCCCACTCCCGGTCGGCGGTGCGGAAGCCGCCGACGAACCGGGCCTCGACCAGGTCGCGCAGCTCGGGCCGGTCGGCGAGAAGGCCGCTGAGCGCCTCGAGGAACGGGCGCGGGCTGCGCACGCCGAAGAAGAACCCGGCATGGAGGATCCGCAGCCGGTCGGAGGGCGTGTGCTCGAGGCCGGCGAACTCGTCGAAGTCGCAGCCGTTCGAGATCACGGCCGTCGGCGTGCCGCCGGGAGCCAGCGCACGCGCCTCCTCGGCGATCGTCTCGGTCACGGTCGTGAGACCCGAGACGCGGGCGAACGTCCGCCGGGCCATCGTCTCGAGCACCGCCCGCTTGGCGCGCACGGCCCGGCGCTCGTAGCGGCGGTGGGGGTTCGCGAGCCAGGAGTCGCGCAGGTCGGCGATCCAGGGGACGCCGGTGCGGCGGGCGACGACGTTCCCGATCATGTGCGCCGACGACGGCGGCGACGTCGTGAGGACGACGCTCGCCGAGCGCTCGCGCACGATCCGCACGGCCGCCCGCGCGGCGTTCGGCACCCAGACGACGCGCGGATCGGGGAGCAGGAGCTGGCGCCCGTAGAGCCCGGCCCGCGTCGCCACCCCGCTCAGCCCCGTGGCCCCGGCGAGCACATCGGCGGCCGGGCGTTCGTCGGACGGCCCGTGGTAGCGGGCGCGATGGACGACCGTGCCGGCCGGGATCTCGGCCGCGAGGCCGGGGTCGTGCGCGACCCACTTCGGGTCGTCGGGCGCGAGCACGTCGACGTCCCAGCCGAACGCGGGCAGGTGCTTGCACAGCTTGAGCACGCGCTGCACGCCGCCGCCGCCGGCCGGCGGGAAGTAGTACGAGACGATCAGCGCGCGCACGGCCTCACGCCTCGTCGTACTCGACCTGGTCGTAGTAGCGAATCGCCCGGCGCGTCATCCGCACCCGCGACTGCTGGGCGGCCAGCTCGTCCTCGTCGATCTCGCCGAGCGCCAGCCGCACGGCCAGGTAGGGCATGTTGAAGTCCTCCTGGTAGACGATCGTCGAGATCCGCGGGTTGATCTCGAGCAGGCGGCCGTCGATGAACTGCACGTTCACGAACCAGTCGACGCCGAGCTCGGCGCAGAGCGCGCGCGACGACTCGACCAGCTCCGGCTCGTCGGCCGTCTCGAAGTACATCGCGAGCCCGGCCCGGACCGCCTCGCGCGTCTTCGCATGGCCGACCAGGAACCGGCCGCCGCGGCAGATCGCGTCGACCGTGTGCTCCTTGCCCTTCAGGTAGTCCATGACGAGGAGCGTCGGGAAGTCGTCCTCGCCCATCGCCGCGAGCGTCTCCTCGAGGGTGAGCGGGATCGGGCCCGGGCGGGCCTCGAGGATGTGCCAGCGGCGGTTGGGGCTCGCCGAGACCACGAGGAAGCCGCGCGAGCCCTTGAGCGCCGTCGGCTTGGTGCAGACGTCGACGTCGGGGTAGCCGAGCTCGTGGGCGGCGGCCCGGAACTCGTCGGGCGAGGTGGCCGTGATCGAGCGCGGGATCGGGACGCCGAGGCGCGCGCACAGCTCCATCGTCTTGGCCTTGTCGTTGCACGCCGCGATCGCCTCGGGCGAGGCGACGAGGACCGGCACGTCGAACTGGTCGACGGCCTTCGACACCGCCGCGACCTCGAACGAGGAGAGCGGGAAGACCGCGTCGACGCCCTCGCGGCGCGCGAGCTCGGCCAGGTGGCCGGGGAACTCGTCGGACGAGCCGGGCGGCACGACGTGGAAGGCGTCGCAGATCGACCGCCCGCCGCGGCGGGCGCTCATGTCGGTGCCCACCACGGCGAGCTCGCGCTGGCCGTTCTGCTGGAGCGACTTCACGAGCCGCCCTCCTCCGGGCGAGCCCGCCGCAGTCACGAGGACGCGCAGCGGCCGAAGTGGTTCTCGGATGTCGCTCGTGGCGAGCCCCTCTCGTGGTGACGTGGAAGCCGGGTCGCCGAGCGGCCTACCCGCGGACGGCCGGGATGCTAGTGGAGATTCCGTGCTGGTCATCTCACCCAGGGCGGGCTCCCAGGCGTCAGGCGCTACCGTCTGGGCGTGGCCCATGACGCCTCGGCCTGGGAGCGGCTCCGCCTCTCCACGGACAGGCTTTGCCTGCGCATGCCAACTCCGGAGGATGCGGAGGCTCTATACGACCTGTTCGTGGACCCGGAGGTCATGTCTGGCTTGGGCAAGGAGCCGGTCTCAGCGCTCGGGGAAGCACGAGCCATGATCGAAGACGGGATCGGCGCGTGGAGAACCGACGGGATCGGTCCGTTCATCCTCGAGACCGCGGCCACCGAACCGCGGGTGGTCGGTCAAGCCGGTCTCATGATCTACGACATGCGCGGGTGGACGCCTTCGACGTGGTCGAAGGCAGGAAGTCATGCCCAGCCCGAGCTTGGCTGGGCCTTGACGCGCGCGCACTGGGGCCACGGATATGCGACCGAGGCAGCCGCAGGCATCCGGGAGTGGGCATATGCATGTCGAGCCGTCGACGGGCTTGTCTCTCTGATCTCACCCGACAACGTCCGCTCTCAGCGCGTGGCGGAGAGAGCTCGGTGCGATACCCACGGAAACCGTCACGCCCATCGACTCGAGGCGGACGGCGGTCGTCTGGCGACATCCGCCCGCCGCGTGATCGCGGTCAGATTCCGAGATCGACCGAGCACGAGCGCCCGCGCCGGTCGACCAGCTGCACAACATCGCCCTCGCGGCCGACCACACGGCCGCCCTCGGCGAGCACCTGCTCCATGTAGGCACGTTCGTACTCGCGCCGGTAGCTCGCGGGGTTGCAGCACCCGGCCGCGCGGAAGCGCAGCTTGCCGTCGATCCGGCGGATCGCGAACGCGGGCATATCTTGAAGACTACCCCTGCCAGATCTTCGGCGAGGTGAGCGTCGGCGAGTGGCTGCCCGCGTGGTGCGCGTCGCCGCCGAAGGAGACGCGCCACCTGCCCTTCGTCCCCGAGACCGCGAACCGGGCGTGGCCGCCCGAGCCGACCGTGGCCTCGGCGACGGCCTTCCAGCCGCCCGTCCGGTGTCGCTGGAGCGTGAGCTTCTCGCCGGCGAGGACGGGGAAGATCGTCGCGCGGAACGCCTTGCCCGAACGGACGAGCGTGAGCTCCGGGCCGACCTTGATCTTCTGCCGCGGCGAGACCGCGCCGGCGGGGAGCCCGAGCCGGTACACCTTGTTCTGCTTCGGGTGGATGCTGATCGAGAACCTCCCGTGGGCGTTGAGCGAGAGCCTGGCCTCGGATGTGGTCCACGGCTCGCCCGGCCCGTCGTGCACGAGGAGCGACACGCGGTGGTGCGGCAGCGGCCACACCCGGCCGCGTGAGCGCGAACGGCGTGCCGGCGATCGACCGGGCCGGCCCGGCGAGCGTGACGCCGACGATCCGGAAGTAGTTCGAGCGCAGGCCGAGCGCCGACTCGGCGCCCGGGCCGCTGTAGGCGTGGTCGGCTCTCCTCGTATGGAAGGTCGCGTGCGTGACGCGCTGCGAGGGCCCGTCGATGGTCAGGTCGACCGACCGCACCTTGCCGGTGAGCCCGAGGGCGCGGCCCAGCCCCCTCGGCGTGAGCACCCTCGGCCTCCAGTTGTGGTTGGGATTCAGCCCCTGGGCGCCGTCGTAGCGGTCGCGGACCGGCACGAGATACGGCTCGCTGCCGCTCCCCCACGCCGCCTGCTCGGACGCCGTCCAGCCGCCCGACGACGACGAGAAGAACCCGACTGCGACGTTGCCGGAGAACCACAGCACCTGGTGCGCGGTCGCCGAGACGGCCGCGGTCGACGCGGCGGCCTCGTGCTCGATCGGGCCGTAGACCTGGCTGCGCGTGTCGGCGTAGGCGTCGAAGTGCGACGTCGGATGGCGCGTCGCAACCGCGTACGACCGTGCGGCGACGGCCTGGGCGCGCAGCGCCGGGGCCAGCCACGACGAGGGCATCTCGCTCGGGACGACGCCGCGCAGGTAGTACTCGAGCGGCACGACGTCGATCAGCATGAGCGACGAGCCCGAGCGGATCACCCGCAGGGCGCCGTGCCAGTGGTCGTGCGCCCAGCCGATGCCCACGCTCGAGTCGACCCGGAGCGCCTGCGAGCCGCTCAGCCGGACCGGGCCCGTGAGGTGCTTGACGACGCGCGCGTTGGTGGCGGTGTCGATGACGCGCATACGGCCCGACGTCCCCCGCTCGACGCGGTAGTGGCCGGCCGGAAGCGTCTTCGTGGTCGTCCCGCCCTCGTCGACGACCGTGACCTTGGACGCGCCGGAGATCGAGTAGGACGCCCGGCCGCTCGCGAGCTGGATGCGCATCTGCACCGAGTTCGGGAGCGGGGACAGGGTCGTCCCCTGGTAGTAGTGGGCCAGGATCGCGTCGTAGGCCCATCCGTGCTGCGCGTAGCCGAGCGCGCCGTACTGCGAAAGGCCGATGCCGTGGCCCCATCCGTGGCCGGTCAGCGTGTAGATGGTACGGGCCTGCGCCGCGGGCACGGCAACGACCATCGCGGCGGCGATGCAGGCGAAAACGAGGGCGAGGCGCCGGGCCATCGACGAAGCCATCGGCACCAGCGTACCCCCGCTGTAGCGCATGTACACGTAATCGAACACCGCGTTAACACACCGGCCACCTACAGACGCGGGGCCTGGCCGCCGATAACCTCCCGTGCTCATGGCCGTATTCGCGTCGATGCCAAAGGGAGTCCGCACGGTCCTCGAGACCGCGGTCACGCTCGCGATCGCGCTCGCGATCGCGTGGCTCGCCCAGGCGTTCGTCATCAAGCCCTACCGCGTCCCGACGCCGAGCATGGTGCCGACGCTGCTCCCCGGCGACCGCGTCCTCGCCGACCGGCTGACCCTCGACTTCGGGACCCCGCACCGCGGCCAGATCGTCGTCTTCCACCCGCCCCACTGCTCCGACGGGCATTCCGACGGCATGGGCGTCTGCACGTCGCCCGACCGCACGTTCCGCGACGGCCTGGCCGGCACGACCTTCATCAAGCGCGTCATCGGCCTCCCCGGCGAGACGGTGTGGTCGCAGGACGGGAAGATCTGGGTGCAGGACGCGGGCAAGCCGAAGTTCAGCCTCGACGAGCCGTACGTGAACGACCACCAGGAGGTCGCCGGACGCGCGCTCCAGCGCGTCGAGATCCCCAAGGGCTACTACCTCCTGATGGGCGACAACCGCGGCATCTCCGACGACTCCCGCGACTGGGGGCTGGAGCCGCGAGACGGCATCATCGGCGTCGCCCGGGCGCGGTACTGGCCGATCCGCCGCATCGGCACGCTCTAGCGCCCCACTAGACTCCTCCCGCCTGAACCTGGGAAGGAGCGCGACGTGGGGCTGCGCCGAAGCTGCCTGGCTGTGCCGGGCTCATCCGAGAAGATGCTCGCCAAGGCGGCGACGCTCGCCGCCGACCAGATCTTCCTCGACCTCGAGGACGCCGTCTCGCCGCTCGAGAAGGAGGCCTCCCGAAGGACGGTCGTGGACGCCCTGAACACGCACGACTACTCGGGCAAGACCCGGGTCGTCCGCGTGAACGGCGTCACGACCCAGTGGTGCCTCGGCGACATCGTCGAGGTCGTGTCGGGCGGAGGGCGAAACCTCGACTGCATCATGATCCCCAAGGTCGAGGACGCCGCCCAGCTGCACTTCGTCGACCACCTGCTCACGCAGCTCGAGGTGCAGCACAAGATCGACCACCGGATCGGGATCGAGGCCCAGATCGAGAACGCGCAGGGGACGCTCAACCTGCGCGAGATCGCGACCGCCACCGACCGGATCGAGACGATCATCTTCGGCCCCGGCGATTACGCGGCCTCGATCGGCGTCGCCCAGCTCGTCATCGGCTCGATCGACCCCGACTACCCGGGCGACCAGTGGCACTACGTGATCTCGAAGATCGTGACGACGGCGCGGGCGTTCGGGCTCCAGGCGATCGACGGGCCCTACACCGACATCAAGAACGTCGACGAGTACCGCCGGCTGTGCCACCGCGCGCGGCTGGTCGGGTTCGACGGCAAGTGGGTGCTCCACCCGCTCCAGGTCGACGTCGCAAACGAGGTCTTCATGCCCACGCAGGAGCAGTTCGACGCGGCCCGCCGGCTGCTCGACGCCTACCACCACGCGACGCACGTCGAGCGCAAGGGCGCCGTGATGCACGAGGGCCAGATGATCGACGAGGCGTCGCGGAAGATCGCCGAGGGCGTCGTGGCCCGCGGCGAAGCGGCCGGAATGGTCAGCGAGGCGCCGGCGTGAGCCTCGCGCTCGACCAGCTCACCGACGAGCAGCGCGAGATCGTCGGCCTCGTCCGCCAGTTCGCCGACGAGCGGATCATCCCCGTCGCGTCCGAGCTCGAGCACGAGGACGCGTTCCCCGACGACATCGTCGAGGGCCTGAAGGAGCTCGGCATCTTCGGCTTCACGATCCCGGAGGAGTACGGCGGGCTCGGGCTCGACCTGACCACCTACGCGCTCGCGGTGTGCGAGCTGTCCCGCGGGTGGATGAGCGTGTCGGGGATCGTGAACACCCACTTCATCGTCGCCGACATGCTGATGCGCGACGGCACCGAGGAGCAGCGGGCGCGGTTCCTGCCCCGGATGGCGACCGGGGAGATCCGCTGCGCGTTCTCGATGACCGAGCCGGAGTGCGGCTCCGACGTCCAGGCCATCCGCTCCACCGCGACGCTCGACGGCTCCGAGTACGTCGTGAACGGCCAGAAGATGTGGGTCACGAACGGCCTGCGCTCCGGGATGGTGGCGACGCTCGTGAAGACCGATCCGAACGCGTCTCCCGCCCACCGCGGGATGAGCTGCCTGCTCGTCGAGAAGGAGCCGGGCGCCTCGAAGGAGGGCGGCCTCACGATCCCGCCCCAGCTCCAGAAGCTCGGCTACAAGGGCGTCGAGACGACCGAGCTCGTCTTCGCCGACCACCGCGTCCCCGCGGCGAACCTGCTCGGCGGCGAGGAGGGCCGCGGCTTCCAGCAGATGATGTCGGGGATCGAGGTCGGCCGCGTGAACGTCGCGGCCCGCGGCGTCGGCGTCGCTCAGCGGGCGTTCGACATCGCGATCCGCTACGCGCAGGAGCGGCATGCGTTCGGCCGCCAGATCGCCAAGCACCAGGCGATCCAGTTCAAGCTGGCCGAGATGGGCACCAAGATCGAGGCGGCCCGCCTCCTCATGCTGTCGGCGGCGCGCAAGAAGGACGCAGGCGAGCGCTCCGACGTCGAGGCGGGCATGGCCAAGCTCTTCGCCACCGAGATCTGCAACGAGGTGGTCGAGGATGCGCTTCGGATCCACGGCGGCTACGGCTACTCGAAGGAGTACGAGGTCGAGCGCCTCTACCGCGACGCGCCGCTGCTCCTGATCGGCGAGGGCACGTCCGAGATCCAGAAGCTCATCATCGCCCGCGGCCTGCTCGCGAGGAACCCGCTGTGAGCCGGGAGTTCGACGCCCGCGAGATCCGCTTCGGCCGCTACCTCGAGGACTTCGAGGTCGGCGACGTGTACAAGCACTGGCCGGGGAAGACGATCACCGAGGCCGACGACCACCTCTTCTGCATGATCACGATGAACCACCACCCGCTCCACACCGACGCCCACTACGCCGAGACCGAGACCCAGTTCGGCAAGAACGTGGTCGTCGGCAACCTGGTCTACTCGCTCGTCCTCGGGATGAGCGTGCCGGACGTGTCGGGGAAGGCGATCGCGAACCTCGAGGTGGAGTCGCTGAAGCACGCCAAGCCGACCTTCCACGGCGACACGATCTACGCCAGGACGACCGTCGTCGAGGTGGTCGAGTCGCGCTCGAAGCCGGACCGCGGCGTCGTGACGGTCGACACCGTCGGCGAGAACCAGCGCGGCGAGATCGTGTGCGAGTTCCGCCGCAAGGTGCTCGTTCCGAAGCGGCCCGCCGGCTAGGCCCGGTGGGCGAGATCCGGCCGTGTCGCGACGACGAGCGCCCGGCCATCCTCGCGATCGTGAACGCCGCCGCCGAGGCCTACCGCGGCGCGATCCCCGCCGACCGCTGGCACGAGCCCTACATGGACGCCGCCGAGCTCGACGCGGAGATCGCCGCCGGCGTCGCCTTCTGGGGATATGAGGCCGACGGCGAGCTGCTCGGCGTGATGGGCATTCAGGCGGTGGGCGACGTCGACCTGATCCGCCACGCCTACGTCACGCCGGGGCGTCAGCGGGCGGGCATCGGCGGCGCCCTGCTCCGGCACCTCTGCGCGGCGGCCGGCCGGCCGATGCTCGTCGGCACGTGGGCAGCGGCCGACTGGGCGATCCGCTTCTACGAGCGCCACGGCTTCGAGCTGGTCTCGCCGGAGCGCAAGACGGAGCTTCTGCGGACGTACTGGAGCATCCCGGAGCGCCAGATCGAGACGTCGGTCGTGCTCGCCGGCCCGCCGCTCGGCGCGCCGCTGACCCCCCTCACACGGGCCGGGACTATCATGCCCGGCCGCATGGACGCCAGCGCGGCGATCGAGGTGGAGGGGCTCACCAAGCGGTATGGGTCGCACGTCGCCGTCGACGGCGTCTCGCTGACCGTCGAGCGGGGCGAGGTCTTCGGCATCCTCGGCCCGAACGGAGCGGGCAAGACGACGACCCTCGAGATGATCGAAGGGCTGCGCAAGCCCGACGCCGGCGACATCACGGTCCTGGGCCGAGCCGTGTGGCCCGACCCGCGCAGCATCCAGGCCCGGATCGGCGTCCAGCTCCAGACGACGTCGCTCTTCGACATGCTGACGGCGCAGCGAGCTGCTCGAGCTCTTCGCCCGCTTCTACCTGCGCTCCGACGCCGCCGAGCGGGCGGCGAGCTCGCTCGCGCAGGTCGGGCTCGAGTCGAAGGGGGCCGACTACGCCAAGAACCTCTCCGGCGGACAGCAGCAGCGGCTCGCGATCGCGCTCGCGCTCGTCCACGATCCCGAGGTCGTGTTCCTGGACGAGCCGACGACCGGCCTCGACCCGCAGGCCCGGCGCAACCTCTGGGACGTGATCCGCTCGATCAACCAGGAGCACGGGAAGACGGTGGTCCTCACCACGCACTACCTCGAGGAGGCCGAGGAGCTCTGCGACCGCGTCGCCATCATGGACGAGGCGCGGATCGTCGCCCTCGACACGCCCGGCCGGCCTGATCGCGGCGCTCGACGCCGACGCCCGGGTGTCCTACACCGACTCCGCAGGCGATCATGCGGTGTACGTGCGCGACGCGCAGGCCACCGTGCTCGAGGTGCTCGAGCGAGCGCGCGCGACCGGTGAGGCGGTCCACGAACCTGGCCGTCAAGGGCGCCGACCTCGAGGACGTGTTCCTGAGCCTCACCGGGCGGGAGTACCGCGAATGAGCGTTCAATCTGGGCCGCTTCGGGGCCACGACGATGGCCCAGCTCCGCATGACGTTCCGGCGCCGCATCACGCTCTTCTGGTCGCTCGTCTTCCCGATGATCCTGATGACGCTGCTCGGGCTGCTTTTCGGGCGGTCGGTCAGCGCCGGCGACATCGTCGTCGCCCAGCCGGTGACCGCGGCCGCCCCCAGGGCGATGGTCGCGGCGCTCGAGCACACCAAGGGGCTCACGGTCAAGACCTCGCCGAACGCCGCGACGGCGATCAAGAAGGTCAAGGACGGCGACGAGGACGCCGCGCTCGTCTTCGCATCGAGGGGCGACGGGTCGTTCGCCGCCAGGCTCTACACGTCGAACACGTCGGCAACCCAGGCCGGCATCATCAAGGGGATCGTGTTCGGCGCCGCCGACCGGGTGTCGATCGCCGCCACCGGCGGCCCACCGGCCCTCGCGTTCCAGGCCGTCTCGGTCGACTCCGCATCGCTCAGCTACATCGACTTCCTGCTCCCGGGGATCGTGGCGCTGTCGATCATGATCTCGGCGGTCATCGGGCTCGCAACGGTTCTCGTCGACTGGCGCCAGCGCGGCATCCTGCGCCGGCTCAAGCTGACGCCGATCCCGCTGGCCGAGTTCTTCGCAGCCCGGATCACAGCGTCGCTCGTGGTCGCGATCATGCAGGTCGTGGTGCTGCTCGCGTTCGGCCGGATCGTCTTCGGCATCCACATCTCGTCGACCTGGTGGGCCGGGATTCCGGTCGCGATCGCCGGCTGCCTGTGCTTCCTGGCGATGGGATTCGCGATCGGGTCGATCGTCTCGAACCCCGAGACCGGCGACGCCGTCTCGAACGTCATCACGAACCCGATGATGTTCCTCTCAGGGGTGTTCTTCCCGGTGGCGGCGATGCCGGCGTTCGTGCAGGCGATCGCGCGGGTGCTGCCGCTCTACTACCTCGCGAACGGGCTGCGCGACACGACGGTGCGGGGCCTCTCGCTCACGCATGTCGCGGGCGACATCGGGGTACTCTTGGCCGCGACGGCGGTGCTGGCGGCGATCTCGCTTCGCACGTTCCGCTGGGAGCCGAGCACGTAACGTCGAAAGGGGACGGGGACCGATGCGGTATCAGAACGTGATCGTCGGCGGGGGGCTCGCCGGCGGGATGGTCGCGCAGGAGTACCGGGAGCAGGGCGGCGACGGGTCGACGCTGGTGATCGCCCGCGAGGCGCACGTCCCGTACCACCGCCCGCCGCTCACGAAGGAGTTCCTCCGCGGCGAGAAGCCGCTCGAGGAGGTCTACATGCACCCGGCGGAGTGGTGGCAGAACCACGAGGTCGACGTCCGGACCGGGGTGAGCGCGACCGCGCTCGACCTCGGCGCGCGGAGCATCGCGCTCTCCGACGGCGAGGCCGTCGAGTACGAGCGGCTCGTCCTCGCGACCGGCGCAACGCCGCGCGAGCTGCCGGGAGCGCGCGTCATCCGCACGATCGAGGACTCGAGCGCCCTCGCCGAGATGCTCGAGACGTCGACCGGCCACCTGGGCGTGATCGGCGGCGGCTTCATCGGCGTCGAGGCCGCTGCGTCGGCGCGGATGAAGGGCTGGGACGTGACGATGGCCGTGCCCGAGAGCGTCGTGTGGGAGCACCTGTTCGGCGCCGAGGTGGCCGCGTACTTCCAGCGCCACCTCGAGGAGCACGGCGTGAACGTCAACACCGGGACGTCGGAGCTGCCGGAGGGCGACTACACCGTGCTCCTGGCCGGGATCGGCGTGACGCCGAACACCGATCTCGCCGAGGCGGCCGGGCTCACGGTCGAGAACGGCGTCCACGTGGACGAGCACCTGCGCGCGACGGACGACGTGTGGGCGGTCGGCGACATCGCCGCCTACCAGAGCGTCGTCCACGGCCGCCGCATGCGGATCGAGCACTGGGACGTCGCCCTGAACCAGGGCGCCTACGTCGGCAAGACGTGGGCCGGCAAGGAGACCGAGCCGTACACGACCGTCCCGTACTTCTTCAGCGACCTCGGCGACTGGACGTGGTTCGAGTACGTCGGGCCGGGCAGCGGGCCGGGTCGACGTGCGCGGGTCGATGGAGAACGACGACTTCGTCGCCTACTACCTCGACGGCGACGACAGGGTGACGGCCTGCCTCGGCGTGAACCGCTCGGACGAGGTGAACGACGCGAAGGAGCTCATCGCGTCGCACAGGGGCGCACCCGTCGCCTGACGCCCTCTGGTCGCCCGAGCAGCACGAGGACCTTGCCGGCCGGCCGTGGGACGCCGGCC
This sequence comes from uncultured Actinomycetes bacterium, assembly GCA_963821535.1. Taxonomy (GTDB): domain Bacteria; phylum Actinomycetota; class Thermoleophilia; order Gaiellales; family JAICJC01; genus JAICJC01. Next base: position 332,693 of record CAWGEC010000013.1, read on the forward strand.
GGGCGCGTGACACGATCGCGGCGATCTGCCGCGACGCCGAGGCTGCGTTTGACGTTGAGCGGCTGTGGCCGGCCCACCCGCTCGACGGCGAGGTGACGCCCGACGAGCTGCTGACGATCTACCTGGGCGGTGCGGGGATGGTCTGGGCCCTCGACCGGCTGGCGCGGGCGGGCGTCCACGCCCCGGCGGCGGGACTGGGCCGGCGTCGCCGCCGATCTCGCGGGAGGGCCGGGGCCGCTGCCACCGTCGCTCCTGCTCGGGCGCGCCGGGCATCCTGCTCGTGTCGTGGCTCCTCGCAGCCGTCGCCCGAGACCGCCGACCTGCTGGCCCTCGAGATCGCCGCGAACGTGGGCAACGAGACGAACGAGCTGCTCTGGGGCAGCCCCGGCACGATGTTCGCCGCAGCCGCGATCCTCGAGCGAGGCGGCGGGGAGCGGTTCGCAGAGCTCTGGAGCCGCAGCGCCGCCCACGCTCCTCTCCGTCCGCGACCCGGACGGCTGCTGGACGCAGCTCCTCTACGGCCAGACCAGCCGGTACTTCGGCTCGGGCCACGGCTTCGCGGGGAACGCTCACGCGCTCCTCGGCCGGCCGGAGCTGCTCGACGACGCGCCCGGGCTGGCCGCCGGCTTCGGCCGGATCGCGGTCGACCAGGCAATTGGCACTCATGAGACGGCCAATTGGCCACCGCACACGGGCGGGCCGCTCGCGGTGCAGTCCGGGGCGATCCGCGTGCAGTGGTGCCACGGCGCGCCGGGGATCGTGACCGCCCTGGCCGGCGCCGATCCCGAGAACGACGGAGCTGACCGAGATCCTCGTTGCCGGCGGCGAGCTCACCTGGCAGGCGGGCCCGCTGCGCAAGGGTGCCGGGCCTCTGCCACGGCACCGCAGGCAACGGGTTCGCGTTCCTCTCGCTCTTTCACCGCACCGGCGACGAGCGCTGGCTGGAGCGGGCGCGGGCGTTCGCGATGCACGCCGCGGCCCAGGTCGAGCGCATACGGGCCGAGCACGGCCGCGGCCACCACACGCTCTGGACCGGCGACATCGGGGCGGCCGTGCTGCTCGAGCGGTGCCTCGAGGGGGCAGAGCGCGGCTTCCCGACGCTCGACGCCTGGTAGAGTCGGTGAGAGCTAGACGGCGCTGATCGCGGCGGGCGCTGCTGCGCAGGTAGGTCGCGATCTCGTCGACCGTGACCACCGGGAGGGTGTGCCGGCGGGAGAAGGCCAGAAGCTGCGGCCCGCGGGCCATCGTGCCGTCGTCGTTCATGACCTCGCAGAGCACGCCGGCCGGCGTGAGCCCGGCGAGCCTGGTGAGGTCGACGGCCGCCTCGGTCTGGCCGCGGCGCTCGAGCACGCCGCGCGGGCGGGCCCGCAGGGGGAAGACGTGACCCGGCCGGACGAGATCGCCGGCGCTCGCGGCCGGGTCGACGGCGACCTGGATCGTGCGCGCCCGGTCGGCGGCCGAGATCCCCGTCGTCACGCCGGTCGCGGCCTCGATCGAGACGCAGAAGCCGGTCGTGTCGCTGCCGTTCCGCGAGGGCACCATGAGCGGCAGGTCGAGCTCGTCGCAGCGCTCCTCAGGAAGCGAGAGGCAGATCAGGCCGCGCGCCTGGCACGCCATGAAGGTGATCGCCTTGGCCGTCACGAACTCGGCCGCCATGCAGAGATCGCCCTCGTTCTCGCGGTCAGGATCGTCGCAGACGATCACCATCCCGCCGGCCTGAAGTTGCCGGAGCGCGCGTTCGAGCGGTGCCGGCATTTCGGGAACGGCGCTCACGGGCGGGAGATGATAGCGCAAGGGATCCGCCGCAACAGCCTGCAACGGCGTTGGTGTCCGCTCCATGCCGCCGTCGCCCACACGTCTAGATCTGCGCCGCCATGGCCGGCCGGTAGTCGCCGAACACCTGCCGCAGCGCGCCGCAGATCTCGCCCAGGGTCGCCTCGGCATCGACGGCATCGATGATCGCGGGCATCGTGCCCTCCTCGCCGCGCGCCGCGCCGACCACCCGCGCCAGCGCGGTGTCGACCGCGGCCTGGTCGCGCTCCGCCCGCAGCGTCACGAGCGCCGCACGCTGGTGGGAGGCCAGATCGGGCGGCACGTCGAACCGCTCGGGCAGCGGAGCCGCCTCGTCGGCGTAGCGGTTCACGCCGACCACCACGTCCTCGCCGGCGGCGATCCGCCGCTCGCGCTCGTAGGCCTCGTCGGCGATCACCTGCTGGTAGAAGCCGGACTCGATCGCCGCGACGGCGCCGCCGAGCTCGTCGATGTGGTCGATCAGGCGCCGGGCCTCGGCCTCGAGCTCATCGGTCAGCCGCTCGACGTACCAGGAGCCCCCCAGCGGGTCGGCCGCCTTCGTGATGCCGAACTCGTGCTGGAGCATCTGCTGCGTGCGCACCGCCAGCGTCTGGGCATGCTCGGTCGGGATGGCGATCGCCTCGTCGAAGCACGAGAGCGCCATCGACTGCACGCCGCCCAGGGCCGCGGCGAGCGCCTGGACGGCCGCGCGCACGATGTTGTTCTCGGGCTGCTGGAGCGTGAGCGTCGACCCGGCCGTCTGGGTATGCGTCCGCAGCATCATCGACCGCGGATCCGTCGCGCCGAACCGGTCGCGCATCACGTGCGCCCACAGCCGGCGCAGCGCGCGGTACTTGGCGATCTCCTCGAAGAAGTCCATGTGGGTGTTGAAGATCCACGAGAGCCGCGGGGCGAACTCGTCGACGCCGACGCCGCGATCGACCACGGCAGAGACGTAGGCGATCGCGTTTGCGATCGCGAAGCCCATCTCCTGCGCCGCCGTGCAGCCCGCCTCGCGCATGTGGTAGCCGGAGAGCGAGATCGCGTTGAAGCGCGGCGCGGCCGTGGTCGTCCACGCGATCAGGTCGGCGGCGAGGCGGAGCGATGGCCGCGGCGGGTAGATGTAGGTGCCCCGGCTCACGTACTCCTTGAGGACGTCGTTCTGGGCCGTGCCGCGGATCTGGGCGGGGTCGCGCCCCTGGCGCCGGCAGGCCACGTGGTACATCGCGACCAGCACCGCCGCGGGCGCGTTGATGGTCATCGACGTCGAGACCGCGTCGAGCGGGATGCCGTCGAACATGGCCTCAAGGTCGCGGATGGAGTCGATCGCGACGCCCACACGCCCCACCTCCCCCTCCGCGCGGGGGTCGTCGGAGTCGAGGCCCATCTGGGTCGGGAGGTCGAACGCCGTCGAGAGGCCGGCCTGTCCCTGGTCGATCAGGAACCGGAAGCGGCGGTTGGTCTCGGCGGCGGTGCCGTAGCCGGCGTACTGGCGGATCGACCACGGCCGGCCGGCGTACATGTCGCGATGGATGCCGCGCGTGAACGGGAACGAGCCGGGGTCGCCGAGGTCGCGGTCGTAGTCGAGCTCCGCGTCGCCCGGGCCGGCGAAGGGCTTCTCATCCATCCCGGCGGCCCTCGCCCTCGCGCTCGGCTCCGACCAGGACAACCATCTTCCCGACGTGGGCGTTCTCCTTCATCATCTGGTGCGGCACGGGGCACTCCGACCACGGGAACACGCGCGAGAGCACCGGCTCGATCTTGCCCTCCGCGATGAGCTGGTTCGCGCGCTGGCACTCGTAGGCGTTCGCGAAGTGGCTCCCCAGGATCGTCTTCTGGCGCATCCACAGGTAGCGGACGTCGAAGTCGAGCTGGAAGCCGGACGTCGCGCCGCAGATCACGATCGTCCCGAACGTCTTGCAGACGAACACCGAGGTGAAGAACGTGGCCGCACCGACGTGCTCGAACACGATGTCGGCGTCGGAGCCGCCGCTGACCTCCCTGATGGCCTTCCCGAAGCGCTTGATCTCGTCGAAGTTGCGCTCGCCCGTGTCGGGATCGAGAAGCGCGAACTCGCGCCGGTCGAGCACCGCCGTCGCCCCCAGGTTGGTCACCAGCTCACGTTTGTCGTCTGACGACACAACGGCGATGGCATTGGCGCCGTAGAGGCGGCACAGCTGGACGGCGAACGTCCCCAGGCCGCCGCCCGCGCCCCACACGAGCACGTTGTCGCCCGCCCGGACGCCCGCCCGGTCGACGAGCATCCGGTAGGCGGTGAAGTACGTGAGCCCGTAGGACGCCGCCTCCTCCCACGTGAGCCGGCCGGGCTTCCGGAGCAGCTGCTGGGACTGCACGAGGCAGAACTCCGCGAAGCTCCCCCAGTTCGTCTCGTAGGCCCAGATCTTCTGGCGCGAGCAGGCCATGGGGTCGAGGCCGTTGCACTCGGCGCACTCGCCACAGCTCTGGTTGCAGTGGATCACGACCTCGTCGCCCGGGCTCCAGCGGGTGACGCCCGGCCCGACCGCCTCGACCACTCCGGAGGCGTCCGACCCGGCGATGTGGAAGTCGTAGCCCGTGTAGCGGAAGATCGAGACCGGCAGGCCCAGCGAGGCCCAGACGCCGTTGTAGTTCACGCCGGCTGCCATCACCCGCACGAGCACCTCGCCGGGGCCGGGGTCGGGGACATCGATCTGCTCGAGCTGCATGGCGTCCATCGGGTCGCCGAGGCGCTCCGGACGGATCACCCAGGCCTCCATCGTGCCGTCGCCCATTGATCGAGTCTACCGGCCTACGCCCCGGCCTTGATCCGCCGGAGCGCACGCCGCCGGGCCCTGGCACCGGCAACCGCGAGCTGCCCGCAGGCGGCCTCGATGTCGCTGCCGTGGGAGCGCCGGTAGGTCGCGCCGACGCCGAGATCCCGCAGCACGTCGGCAAACGCGGCGACGCGCTCCTGCGGCGATGCCGAGTACGCCGACGCGGTCGGGTTGTACGCGATCAGGTTCACGTGGAACGCCGGCCCGCGGCCGAGCAGCCGCCCGAGCCGGCGCGCATCGCGGTCGGAGTCGTTCACGCCGTCGAGCAGGAGGTACTCGACGAAGATGCGCCGCCCCGTGCGCTCGCGGTAGTCCCGGCAGGCCGCCATGAGGCGCTCGATCGGATACCGGCGTGTGACGGGCATCAGCTGCTCGCGCTGCTCGTCGGTCGGGGCGTGCAGCGAAAGCGCGAGCCGGAGCGGGAGCGGCTCCTCCGCGAGCCGCTCGATCCCGGGCACCCAGCCGGCCGTCGAGATCGCGATGTGGCGAGCGCCCAGGTTGAAGCCGTCGGGATCGTGCATCGTCCGGCAGGCCTCGAGGACGTTGTCGTAGTTCAGGAAGGGCTCGCCCATTCCCATCATCACCACGTTCCCGACCGTCGCATCCCCATCGCGCAGGATCCGCGCCAGGGCCAGGAGCTGCTCCACGATCTCCCCCGAGCGCAGGCTGCGGCCGAGGCCCATCTCGCCCGTCGCGCAGAACGTGCAGGCGAGCGGGCAGCCGGACTGGGACGAGAGGCACACGGTGCGGCGCCCGCGATGGCGCATGGCGACCGCCTCGACCGGGAACCGGTCTCGCGTGAGGAGGCGGAGCTTGATCGTGCCGTCGCCGGATTCGCGCACCTCGTCGACCTCGAGCTCCGCCAGCGGCTCGGCCTCGGCCAGGCGCCGCCGCAGCGCGGCAGGGAGGCCCGTCATCCCGTCGTAGTCGGCCACGAGCGTCCGCGTGGCCGCCTGATAGACCTGGCGGGAACGGTACGCAGGCTCGCCCCATTCCTCGAGGAGGGTAGTGACGCGTGCGAAATCCACCGTGGTAGTGTGACTTGAAACCGGCGATCTCGAGGGAGGTGGGCAGTGCCCACGAAGATGAAGACCGACAAGATGGCCGAGACGCTCACTCCGATCGTCACGCGCGTGGCGAACGATGAGGAGCTACGGGCACACGCGAAGACGGCGCTCGACTCGGCGAAGACCATCTACGCCAAGATCCAGGCGGACGGGCCACGCAAGGCCGCAACGTCGCGCACGGTGACCGACGAGGTCATGAAGGCGGCCGGCGAGCTCAAGGTCGCAGCGGCCAGGCTGTCCGAGAAGCCCGCCAAGAAGAGCCACAAGTTCGGCAGGCTGCTCATCGGCGGCGCGATCGCGGTCGCCGCGGCCATCGGCATCAAGAAGGTGCTGTCCTCGGACGAGGACGAGTTCGACTACGAGCCCTGAGATGGGCGATGTGAGCCGGGAGGCGGCCGAGGCCGCCATCGACGTCCTGCTTCAGGAGCGGCGCGAGTTTCCGCCACCGCGGGAGTTCGTCTCCCAGGCCGTCGCATCGGATCCCGGGGTCTACGAGCGCGCCGAGGCCGACCTCGATGCGTTCTGGCTCGACCAGACGCGCTCCCTGCTCGACTGGCACAAGGAGCCGACCAAGGGGCTCGAGTGGGACCCACCGCACTGCACGTGGTTCGCAGACGGCGTCCTGAACGTGAGCTCGAACTGCCTCGACCGGCACGTCGCTGCCGGTCGAGGCGGCAAGGTCGCCTACCACTTCGTCCCCGAGCCGGTCGACGAGGAGGAGCGGGCGATCACCTACGCCGACCTCCTGGCCGACGTCTGCCGGATGGCGAACGCCCTGCGCGGGCTCGGCATCGGGAAAGGCCACGTCGTCGGGATCTACATGGGCATGGTGCCCGAGCTCCCGGTCGCGATGCTCGCCTGCGCCCGGATCGGCGCCGCGCACGTCGTCGTCTTCGGGGGCTTCTCGGCGGAATCGCTCGGTGAGCGGCTCGAGTCGACCGGCGCCAAGGCCGTCATCACCCAGGACGAGGCGTGGCGCAAGGGCACGGGCGTCGCCCTCAAGGCGACGGCCGACGAGGCGGTCAAGCTCGCACCGTCGGTCGAGAGCATGGTCGTCCTCCGGCGCACGGGCGCCGAGGTGCCGATGAAGGCCGGGCGTGATCACTGGTGGCACGAGCTCGTGCCGGGCCAGTCGGACACGTGCGAGCCCGAGCAGGTCGAGGCCGAGCACATGCTCTACGCCCTCCACACGTCGGGGACGACGGCGAAGCCGAAGGCCGCCGTCCACACGTCCGGCGGGTACCTCACCTACGTCGCCCTGACCCACAAGTGGATCTTCGACATCCACGACGACGACGTGTGGTGGTGCGCGGCCGACATCGGCTGGGTGACGGGCCACAGCTACATCGTCTACGGGCCGCTTGCCAACGGCGCGACCGGCGTGCTCTACGAGGGCGACCCGATGTTCCCCGGCCCCGAGCGGCACTGGCAGATCATCGAGCGCTACAAGGTGACGCAGTACTACACCGCGCCGACGCTGATCCGGGCGTTCATCAAGTCGGGGCCCCAGATCCCGGCCCGGCACGACCTCACATCGCTTCGGCTCCTCGGCACCGTCGGCGAGCCCATCAATCCCGAGGCCTGGGTGTGGTACTGGAAGTTCATCGGCGGCGAGCGCTGCCCGATCGTCGACACGTGGTGGCAGACCGAGACGGGCGGCATCCTCATCACGCCGCTCCCGGCGCTCGTCACCCAGAAGCCGGGGTCGGCCACGCGGCCCTTCCCGGGGATCGCGGCGTCGGTCGTCGACGACCACGGAAACCCCGTCGAGGAGGGGAAGGGTGGCTACCTGGTCATCACGCGGCCGTGGCCGGGCATGTTCCGCACGCTGTACCACGACGATGCGCGCTACGTCTCGAACTACTTTTCGCGCTTCGATGTGCGGACGTACTTCCCGGGCGACGGAGCACGCCAGGACGCGGACGGCGACTTCTGGCTCCTGGGCCGCGTCGACGACGTCATGAACGTCTCGGGCCACCGGCTCTCGACGATCGAGCTCGAGTCGACGCTGGTGGAGCACCCGGCAGTGGCCGAGGCCGCGGCGACCGCGGCGCCGGACTCGTTTACCGGCCAAACGCCGCTCTGTTTCGTCCTCCTGCGGGCGGGCTACGAGCCGTCCGATGAGCTCGCTGCCGAGCTTCGGGAGTGGATCGGGCAGAAGATCGGCAAGATCGCCCGCCCGAAGGCGGTGATCATCGCCGACGACCTGCCCAAGACCCGCTCGGGCAAGATCATGCGGCGCCTGCTCAAGGACATCGCCGAGGGGCACGACCTGGGCGACACGACGACGCTTCGCGACCCGGCGGTCGTCGACGACCTGAAGCGCCGGGCCGACGAGGTCCTGGCCGGCAGCCGCTGACGCGGATCCTGCTGATCCGCCATGCGGAGCCGGTCCTTCCGAAGAGCTCGGCCGAGGAGAACGAGCGCCCGCTTACGGCGGCAGGCCTGGACGCGGCGCGCACGCTCGCGGCCTCGCTGGCGCCGACGACCTCCGCGAGCGCCTGCTCAGCCCCCATCCCCTGGCGGACTGGCACGCCGAGGTGCGGCGAACGTGGGACGACCTCGACTACGCGCTGCCCGGCGGTGAGTCGAGCCGTACGGCCCAGATCCGTGCGGCCGGCGTCCTGTCAGGGCTCGCCGAACGCCACCCCGGCGCGACGATCGCGGCTGTGAGCCACGGCAACCTGATCGCGCTCGCGCTGCATGCTCGCGACCCCAGCGTGGGATTCGAGCTCTGGGACGGGATGCCAATGCCGGCGCTCTACGAGATCGAGGTTGATCCCCGAACGCGGTGAAACAGCTCTACCAGGTACCGGTGTTTCAGGGGCCAACCGCCTGAAACATTGGCGCCAGGCGCCGGTGTTTCAGCCGGGGGTGAAACATTGGCATCAGGCACCGGTGTTTCAGGGGGCGCATGAAGCGTGCGCCAGGCGAGCTGGAGGGCGACGAACACCAGCATCACCGCGAAGATCCGCTCGAGCGTGTCGTTCGGGATCGACGTGGCGACCACCTCGCCGACCTTGGTCATCGGGACCGAGGCGACGCCGACGATGAGCGCGTCGTGCCAGTTGACGGTCCCGTAGCGCGTCTGCCGCCAGGCGCCGACGGCGATCACGGGCACCATCGCAGCCAGCGACGTCGCAACCGCGACGTGCGCGGAGTGGCCGAGAAAGATGAGCGTCGGGACGAAGATGATCCCGCCGCCCACGCCGAAGAGCGCGGAGAGCGTGCCGGCGAGGACGCCGAGCGCGAGTGCGATCAGCTCGTGGCTCACAGCGCCAGCTTCACCGCCGTGATGAGCAGGAAGCCGGCGAAGGCCAGGGTGACGTGGCGAGCCGTGATGCGCTGGTGGAGCCACGCGCCCAGCACCGCCCCTCCGACAGCCGGCACGCCGACGAGCGCGGCGTCGCGCCAGGCGACGTTTCCGGCCTGGGCATGGGAGGCGGCCGCGGCGATCGCGGTCAGGAGGATCGCAGCGAGCGACGTCGCCATCGCCGGCTTCGGCTCGTAGGCGACGCCTGCCACGAGCAGCGGGACGATGAGGATCCCGCCCCCGACCCCCAGCACGCCGGACAGAAACCCAGCCGCCAGTCCGATGCCCACCAGGGCCAGGGTCCGCTCTGACACACGGGTAGTGTACGAGCCCGTGGATCGGAGCCTAGCGCGTCTCGTGGCACCCCTCAGAGCCGATCCTCGGCATAGCGGCGTGGTGTGCGACATCGATGGCACGCTGGCGCCGATCGTTGCGACACCGGACCAGGCGCAGGTGATCCCCGAGGCGCTGCGCGCACTCGAGCGCCTGACCCAGTCGTACGCGCTCGTGGCGTGCGTGACGGGGAGGCCCGCCGCCCAGGCGCGGCGGATGGTGCCGGTCGACGCGGTCGCGATCTCGGGGAACCACGGGCTCGAGGTGTGGCGCGACGGCGCCGTCCATCTCGCCCCGCAGGCGGCCAAGTACGTCCAGCCCATGGCGGAGGCGCTCCAGCTCGTCCGAAACGACGGGCTCCTGCCGGAGCTCGGCTGCCACATCGAGGACAAGGGCATCACATTCACCGTCCACTACCGCGGCTCGCCCCGCGCCGACCACGCCCACCGCTATCTCGAGACGCAGATCGTGCCCCAGATCGAGCGGGCCGGGCTCGCCTCGAGCTTCGGGCGGATGGTGCTCGAGGTGCGCCCGCCCGTCGCGGTCGACAAGGGTGCGGCGGTGAAGCGCCTCCGCGGGCGACGGCACATCACCGAGATCCTGTTCGTCGGCGACGACTCGAGCGACGTCGACGCCTTCCGCGAGGCGACCGTGCGGGTGGCCGTGCGCTCGCCCGAGGCGCCGCGGGCGCTCCTGGCCGCGGCCGACGCCATCGTCGAGGGCCCACCCGACGTGATCGAGCTCCTCGAGCACCTCGCCGAGACGGACTGATCCGGCGACCCCGTTGCGGCCCCGGCCGGGCGCCCGTACCCTGGAAGGGTGAGAGGCCACGACACCATCGCCGTCGACGTCCACCCGGCCGAATTGGCCGAGATCGCGCCCGACGTGGTCGATGTCTACGCGGCTATTCGCAACCAGTTCTACTGGGCCGACCGGGTGATCGTGACCCCCTCCGCCGCCGAGCCCGAGGTGCTCGAAGGCGAGATCGTCGGCCTCACAGACTGATAACCGGATCGACACCGGATCTCTCCCAATTCTTCGCCCTGGATGAACGTCTCCGGGCGTAGGGTGACCCGCGATAGGAGGCACCCTTCACCGGAGGACGCAGATGAGACGTGCAGTTCTGGTGGTCGCCGTGTGCGCGCTTGGAGCCGCCGCGGCCCCGGCCGCGGCGTCGATCCCGCCGCCCGGCGTTCCGAACGCCAACCAACGAGTAGGACACCCGGCCAACAAGATCGCGCCCGGGTTCACCCTGACGAAGATCGCCCAGGGCTCGGACCCGCTCGAGAACCCGTCCGGGCTGATCACGAAGTTCGGCTTCCTGAACGACGGATCGACCCAGCCGGTCGAGCCGACGAAGACCGAGCCCGACCAGAACACCTACCTGGTGTTCAAGCACGGCCTCCCGGGGCCGACGCACGGCTACGACTACGGCACGCACTTCCTCTTCCAGCCGCACGAGCTCTTCGAGGGCGACCTCGCGTACGTCACACGGATCAACCTCGACGTGACCGACCCGGCGCACCGCATCACGCTCCTGACGCCGGTCGGCAGCGACGGCCTGACACACCTCAACTCGCTCGACGGCACGACGTGGGATCCGTTCACGCACACGCTCCTCGCGACCCAGGAGAACGACAACGTGGCGGCCCCGATCCAGCTCTCGATGGACTGGCCGGCGAAGCGAACCACGCTCGAGGCGATCGGCCGCGGCGGCTATGAGGGCATCCATCCCGACGACCAGGGCAATCTGATCCTGGCCGAGGATGTCGGCGGCACCGAGGTGAGCGTCGACCCGTCCGATCCGTCGGCGCCCGAGGTCGCCAAGCAGCCGAACTCGTTCATCTACCGGTTCGTGCCCAAGAACCGGACCGACCTGACGAAGGGCGGGAAGCTCCAGGCGCTCCAGGTGAAGATCAACGGGCATGCGGTCAGGTTCCATGCCGCGAACCCGTCGGGCGATGTCTTCTCCCAGGACCGGCTCAAGCTGCACACACTCGGCACGTCCTGGCCCGCCAAGTGGATCACGATCCACAACACCGCCACCAACGGCACGGCCCCGTTCGACGCCAATGCGCTCGCCAAGGCCGCGGGAGCGACGCCGTTCGAGCGGCCCGAAAACCTCCAGTTCCGGCCTGGGTCCGGGTTCCGCACGTTCGTCTTCGCGGCGACCGGCGACACGAACGCCGACGCGGGCTCCGTGCCGGCGCTTGCCAAGCGCGGTTCGTGGGGCAGCCTGTTCAAGGTCAACATCGCGAACGGCACGAGCGGCCACATCTCGATCCTGGCGCTCGGCGATGCAACGCACGCCTCGTTCGACAACGTGGCGTTTGCCGACCCCAATACGCTCCTCGCCGCGGAGGATCGCGGTGACGGGCTGCACACGCAGCTCAACGCGCTCGACTCGCTCTGGGCCTACGACATGACCGATCCGGCGCACCCGGTGCGATTCATCGCCGAGGGGCGTGACGCGGAGGCCGAGGCCGATGCGGCGCTCCTGGACGCCGGCACGCCGGGCTTCCAGAACGAGGGCGACAACGAGGTGAGCGGCGTGCACGTCTCGTCGGGATCGCCGTTTGTCGCCGGAATGCAGGGACGCGTGGGCGCGTTCGCCGGTGCGCGGTGGTTCTTCACCCAGCAGCACGGGAAGAACCAGCTCTGGGAGATCCTCCCGGAAGCCTCGTAAGCCGAGCCGCGCGCGACGCCTATGGCCCGAGCTCAGCCTTGAGCTCGGGCCATTCGCGCGTGTTCACGATGTCGGCGGCGGTCGCCCAGCCCCGGCGGGCGGTTGCAACGCCGTAGCGCAGGTAGTCGAGCGCGGCGACCGAGTGGGCGTCGGTGTCGACCGCCAGGCGCGCGCCGGCCTCGACCGCCAGCCGCACGTGCGTATCGCGCAGGTCGAGCCGCTCGGGCTGGGAGCTCACCTCGATGACCGTGCCGCGTCTCGACCGCCTTCGCGATGACCGCCTCGATGTCGAGCGGGTTCGGCTCGCGGCTTCCGATGCGCCGCCCCGTCGGGTGGCCGAGGATGTCGACGTGCGGGTTCTCGAGCGCAGCGCAGATCCGCCTCGTCTGGTCGGCGGACGACAGCCTGTGGGAGGCATGCACGCTCGCCACGACCACGTCCAGCTCGGCGAGCAGCTCGTCGGAGTAGTCCAGCGACCCGTCGCGGAGGATGTCGACCTCGGCGCCTGCGAGCAGCGTGAAGCCGTCGTCGAGCGTCTCGGCGAGCGCGCGCACGCGCTCGATCTGGTCGCGCAGCCGGCCGGCGTCGAGGCCCATGCCGAACCCGACCGACGGCGAGTGGTCGGTGATGGTCATGTAGCCGTACCCGCGCGCCCGGGCGGCCTCGACCATCTTCTCGAGCGTCGCCTTGCCGTCCGACCAGTCGGTGTGGGTGTGCAGGTCGCCGCGGATCTGGTCGATCCGGACGAGGTCGGGAAGCCGGTCACCGCGGGCAGCCTCGATCTCGCCCCGGTTCTCGCGCAGCTCCGGCGGGATCCAGGCCATCCCGAGCCGGGCGTAGACATCGGCCTCGTCCTCGCATGCCAGCACATCGCCGCTCTCGACGTCCTCGATGCCGTACTCGCTGACCTTGAGCCCGGCGCGCACCGCCGCCTCGCGGAGCGCCACGTTGTGGTGCTTGGAGCCGGTGAGGTGCTGGAGCAGGTTGCCATACACCTTCGGCGCGACCATGCGGAGCTCGACCACCGTGCCATCGTGGGCGACGGCCGCGACCCGGTTGTCGCCCCGCGAGGCGACCTGGGCCACCCACTCCTGGGCCACGAACGCCTCGGCGGCCGTGAGGCGGTTGGTCACGGCGGCGACGATGTCGATGTCCTTGCCGGTCTCGGCGAACCGGCGCAGGCTGCCCGCGGGCTCGCAGCGGACGACCGCATCGCAGCGCCCGAGCTCCGCCACGATCCGCTCGGCCAGCGGCAGGAGGCGTCCGATCGACGTCCGCCGCACGGCCGCGCCGGCGCCGTCCTTCAGACCCTCGAGGATCGCCTCCTCGGTCTTCTGGCCCATCCCGCCGATCCCGCGGATGCGTTGCGCCTCGGCTGCCTCGCGCACCTGGTCGACGGTCTCGAGGCCGAGCTCGGTGAAGATCCGCCGGGCCGTCTTCGGGCCGATGCCGGGGATGCGCATCACCGTCGTCGCGCCGGGAGGGTTGCGCTTCACGAGCTTGTCGAGCGCGGCGATCTCGCCGCTCCCCAGGAGCTCCGCCACCTTGGCGGCGACGGTCTCGCCGACGCCCGGAAGCGAGGTGAGCCGGCCCTCGGCCGAGAGCCGCGCGACCGACTCGGCGGTCTCGCGCAGCGACTTCGCCGCGCGCCGGTAGGCGAGCACGCGGTACACGACCGCGCCCTCCAGCTCGAGCAGGTCCACCATCAGCTCGAACCGGTCGGCGATCGCGGCGTTCGAGAGCTGCTCGGAGGGCACGTGGGCATGATACGAACGCCGCGCGATCGCGTTACCGGTTCGGGGCACTCTGCTGGTACATTGAGACAAGAATGGGAGGGCTGAACTCCGCCGGAGCCAAGGCAGCAGCGGCCGCTGTGGCGGCCGTTCTCGCGGGTGCCGGCGCCTACGCCGCATACGGGTACTCGACCAGGGCCGACCTCGGCCCCGTCACGCCGGTTGCCGGAGCGAACGTGCCCTCCGCGAAGCCGACGATCTCGATCGGCGTCTCGAACGCCGGCAACCTCGGGCGCTACACGCTGCGGGTCGACGGTCGCGACGTCACGACCGCAAGCTCCCTGACCGGCGGCGCGATCCGGCTCGACGGCATGCGCCTCACCGACGGCCGGCACACGGTGTCGGTCAAGGCCGCCGGCGACGGGATGTTCGGCGGCGGCCTCGACCGCGCATGGGCCTTCACGGTCGACACCCACGCGCCGCCGCTTCGGATCGGCGCGCTGCCGAACGGCTGGGTGCGGGAGGACACGCTCGCGCTCTCGGGGCACACCCAGCCCGGGGTGCGCGTCACCGCCGCCGCGGACGCCGCGACGGCCCAGGCTGTCGCCGGCGCCGACGGAGCCTTTGCGCTCTCGCTGAGCGTCTCGGACGGCGCGATCCCGCTCGTCGTCACGGCGACCGACGCCGCCGGGAACCACCGGAGCGTCACCGCCGACGTCAAGGTCGACGCGACGGCTCCCGCCGTCACGATCGGGCTGCCCAGCGTCGTGCACTCGAGCACGCCGCGACTGGACGTCAACGTCAGCGACACGGCGCCCGCCCACGAGACGGTCAGACTCGACGGCATCCGCACACAGCCCGGATCGCGGCCGCAGATGCCCCTGTCACAGGGGCGCCACACGCTCTCGGTCGCCGCCCACGATCGGGCTGGGAACCGCACCGAGCAGAAGCTCGACTTCGTCGTGGACTCGACCGAGCACCTCGGCAAGGCAACGCTCCGCCGCGGCGCGATCGGGCGGGACGTGACGGATCTCCAGAAGCTGCTGCGCCGGGAGGGGTACCTGCACGGTCAGCCGAGCGGCGTCTACGCGGCGGGCACCGTGGCCGCGGTCACGGCGTTCCAGAAGGCGAGCAACCTGCCGGCCGACGGCGCGGTGGGGATCTACACGCTCGGAGCCCTCTCGGGCCGGATCACGATCGACCAGTCCTCCCACCTGCTCACGCTCGAGCGGTTCGGGCACCCGACCGTCTCCTTCCCGGTCGCATTGGGACAGGCGGCGTACCCCACCCCCGACGGCCACTTCACCATCATCAGCAAGGTCGAGAACCCGACCTGGGTGCCGCCTCCGGACGCGCCGTGGGCACAGGGTGCGGTGCCGATCCCGCCCGGGCCGGGGAACCCGCTCGGCACGCGCTGGATGGGGCTCTCGGCATCCGGCGTCGGCATCCACGGCACCGACGACCCGGCCTCGATCGGCTACAGCGTCTCGCACGGGTGCATCCGCATGCAGATCCCCGACGCGGAGCGGCTGTTCACGATGGTCAGCGTCGGTATGGGTGTCTACATCCATGCGTAGATGGTTGATCCCCAACTAACGTGATGTCCTGGGCGGCGAGAACCGAGTAGCGCAAGGACGCAGGGAGCGCCGATATTGACTGAAATATCGGTGCGACCGAGGACGCGGCGATGCGACGGTTCGCAGTCGCAGCCCCGCCACAGCACGCCGAAATTCACGACAAGTGGACGTCCAGGCGCGCGGGAGTTGGGGATCAACCATCTCGGGCGCTCGGGCACGGGTATAGTCCGCGCAATGGCGGAGAGCATGCTCGAGGTGACGGACTCGACGTGGGACGCCGAGGTCGTCGGATCGGATCAGCCGGTCGTCGTCGACTTCTGGGCGCCGTGGTGCGGCCCGTGCCGCGTGATGGATCCGATCCTCGACGAGCTCGCCGGCCAGCACGCCGGACGGGTGAAGTTCACCAAGCTGAACGTCGACGACAACTTCCAGACGGCGGCCCGCTACGACATCCTCTCGATCCCGACGGTCATGGTGTTCGAGGGCGGGCAGATGCAGAAGAAGCTGATCGGCGCGCTCCCGCGGCGGCGGATCGAGGACGAGCTCTCGACCTGGCTCGGCGCGAGCTCAGGCGCGTAGCAGCGACAGCGCCGCCACGCCCGCGAAGATGACGACGGCGCCCGCGCGCTGGCGCACGCCGAGCCGCTCCCCGAAGACGACGTAGCTGGTCGCCGCCGCGACCGCGGCGAACTGCGACGCCAGAACGGCCGGGATCGCGACGCCGTGCTTGGACCCGCCGATGAACGCGGCAAAGCCGATCAGCTCGGCGAGCGCCGAGAACGTGACCATCCACCAGACTCGGCCGGGCCGTGGCAGCGTGCGGCGCACGATGAGCGGGCCCGCGATCACGCTCACGCCGATGACGCGGGCCACGAGGATCGTCCACACCGCCCCCAGCTCGTGGCCCGCCTTCGAGCTTCCGACGAGCCCGATGCCGAAGCTGCAGGCCGCCGCCATCGCGTAGAGCGACGGCCGCAGGTGGATGTCGGTCGCGGATCCGCGCAGGGTGACGACGAAGATCCCGAGCGCGATCACGGCCAGGCAGATGGCGATCCCCGGCGTCAGGTGCTCGCCGAGCGCGATCGAGAGCATCGCCGCCAGCGCGCCCTCGGTCGACGCGATCGGCGCCACGACCCCCACCTTGCCGATCCGAAGCGCCCGGTACATCATCGAGAGGCCGAAGGCCGACCCGAAGCCGGCCGCGATCGCCCAGGCCCAGGCCGTGCCGGAGATGCCGTGCGGGACGCCCGAGATCGGGGCGAGCGCGAGCGTGAGCGCCCCGCCGATCAGCATCACCCAGGCCAGCGCGCCCTGCGAGCCGAGGACCTTCGTCGAGCGCGAGGCGACGACGGTCGAGAGGCCCCACATGACGGCGGCCGTGAGCCCTGCCAGGACCGGGATCATCCGAAGTGATCCCAGCCCGTGAGCGCCTGCGGAGCACCCGCCGCGTCGAGCAGGACGACGTCCGCCCCGTCGGTGAGCCGCCCGACGACGGTGACCGGGACGGGAGGCGCGGCGTCGGGCGGAAGCGCCGCCAGGAGCTCGTAGTCCTCGCCGCCGGTCGCAGCCTGCTCGATCGAGGCGCCGGCGGCGCGCGGCAGCCGGTCGAGCTCGATGACGGCACCGGTGCCCGACGCCCGCGCCAGCCGGGCGGCGTCGGTGGCGATCCCGTCGGACAGGTCGATCATCGCCGTCGCGACCGGGGCCAGGGCACGGCCCTCGTCAATCCGAGGCAGCACGCGACCCGTGTAGCCGGCGGCGGCCTGGCCGCCCAGCGGCCCGGTCACGACCAGCACGTCGCCCGGACGACCGCCCGACCGCCGCACCGGACGGTCGCTGCGGCCGATCGCGGTCACCGAGACGATGAGGACCGGCGCGCGCGAGAGGTCGCCGCCCGCGACGGGTACGCCGTGCTCACGCATCCCGGCGGCGATCTCGGCCGCGCCGGTGAAGCCGTCCGGCAGGCCGAACGCCGCGAGGAGCGCCACGGGCCGGGCTCCCATCGCCGCAAGGTCGGAGAGGTTCGCGGTCGCCGCCCGGTGACCGACCTCGCGGGGCGCCGTCCGGGCGAGGTCGAAGTGGACGCCCTCGACCAGGATGTCGGTCGAGATCACGGTCCCGTCGTCGAGCACGGCTGCGTCGTCGCCGATCCCGAGGACGACGTTGCCGGACGGGCCTCCGACGGCGGCGGCGATCGCCGAGACCAGCGCCTCCTCTGGTAGCATGGCGCGCAATGTACTCGTCGCCCGCGTTCGGCTTCGCCTTTACCGAGGACATCGGAGGCGGCTGACCGCGCGCGACCACGCGAAGCGACCGAAGCGGCCTCCGGAGCACCGGGGGCCTTTCTCGTTTAAATGGAGGATTCGATGACGGCGACCGTCGCCCACTTCGGAGAGGAGAACGCCTACGCCGCCGAGGCGGCCGGCAGGCTGTACCCCGACGCGGAGCTCGTCTCCTGCCGGTCGTTCGCCGACGTCATGCGCGCCGTGACCCGCGGCGAGGCGTCATGCGGCGTGCTCCCGATCGAGAACTCGCTCGCGGGCGCCATCCCCGAGACCTACGACCTGCTCGCGCACGCGCCGCTCGCCATCGTGGACGAGGTCGTGATCGCCGTGCCGCACTGCCTGGTCGGGCTGGCCGGCACGAACATCGACGCGCTGGCCCGGATCCACTCGCACCCGGCCGCTCTGGCCCAGTGCCGCCGGTTCCTGTCGTCGCTCCCGGACGCGCTGCCCGATGTCGCGCCGAGCACGGCCGCCGCCGCCCGGCGCGTGGCCGATGCGGCCGACCCCCGCCAGGCGGCCATCTCGTCGCGGGCGGCCGCCCTCCAGCACGGGCTCGACGTGCTCCTGAACGACGTCTCGGACCACGCCCAGAACTACACCCGCTTCGTCGCTATCGCGGCCCATACGAGGCTCGACCGCGAGAACGGGCGCCCCTGGCGGACGGCCGTGCGGTTCGTGACCCACCACCACCCCGGCGCGCTGGTCGACGCCATCGCGCCGCTCGGCCGCCACGGCGTCAACATGTCCTCGCTCCAGTCCCGGCCGATCGCCGGCCGCCCGTGGAACTACCAGTTCTACGCCGATCTCGAGGGGCACCCGCTCGACGCGTCGGTGTCGGCCGCCCTGCGGGAGCTGGAGGGGCACGTCGCCGAGCTCTCCTACCTCGGCTGCTACCCCGCCAGCGAACGCCCCTAGACCGAGCCACCTGGTACACTCGCGCTCCGCGAGCGGTCAAGGGAAGCCGGTGCGAATCCGGCGCGGTCCCGCCGCTGTAAGGGCGTCCGTTCGGCGTCACCATGAGGTGGCCACTGGCCCGAGAGGGCCGGGAAGGTAAGCCGGTCGGCCCGGGAAACCGGGAGACGCGTCCGAGCCAGAAGACCTGCCGCCCGCGATCTGACGTCGATGCCTCTCGAGGAAGGAGGACACGTTGCACAGGCTTCGCCTGACGTTCGCGGCACTCATCGCCGCCCTTGCCATCCTGGTGGTCGCCGGTCCTGCGGCTGCCGCCAAGGTCCACGTCGCGCTGCGGGTCGAGGGCCCGTCTCGCACGGTGTTCACCGGCCGGCCGGTCCCGCTCACCGGCAAGGTGCAGGGCCACCGGCTCACCCAGCCCACACCGCTGGGGGCGCTTCTCACCGCATCGCACAACCACCGGTTCGGAGTCGGGCTCACGTGGTTCTCGTGCTGCGGGTTCTTCGTCGACTCGATCGCCGGCCAGGCCGGTAACGCAACGCACTTCTGGGCATTCAAGGTCGGGCACGCCCTCTCGTCGCTCGGAGCAGGCTCCGTGAAGGCGACACCCGGGATGCACGCCCTCTTCTACTGGACGACGTTCGACCCGAACACGGGCGCCACCGAGCCCACGCTGGGGCTGCGGGCGACGTCGACGAACCTCGAGCCGGGAGCGACGGCGACGTTCACCGTGGTCTCCTATGACGATGCCGGGACGGGCACGCCAGCTGCGCACGCGTGGGTGTCGGTGAACGGGGCAGCGACGCAGGCCGGAAGCCTGGGCCGGGTGACGGTCCGGTTCACGCGCACAGGGACGTTCGGCGTCCGCGCCACCCTGCCCGGGGCGATCCGGTCGCCGACGGTATGGGTGCACGTAGGCTCCTCGTAGCCTGGGCGATCCTGGGAGCGGTGGGCGGTGGTTGCGGCTCGCAGGCCGCGGCACCGCCCCCCGGCCCTGCCGCGGTGACGGTCACCGTCACGCGTGACTTCGGCCGAAGCCACCTGGACGGGGCGCGCGCGGCGCCGGGCCAGTCGGCCCTCGATGCGCTCCGGCGAACGGCCCGGGTTGACACCTCCTACGGCGGTCGCTTCGTCGAGGCGATCGACGGGCTCCGGGGCGACCGCTCGGCCGGGTGGGACTGGCTCTACTTCGTAAACGGCGTCGAGGCCGACCGCGGGGCGGCCGACTACCGGCTGCGCCCTGGAGACCGGGAATGGTGGGACTACCGGTACTGGAACGACCTCATCCACGTGCCGGTCGCGATCGGCTCCTGGCCCGAGCCGTTCGTGCACGGCTACGACGGCCACCGGCCGGCGGCGGTCGACGTCACGGGCCTGCCCTGCTCGGCCGACATTGCGGGAACGCTGCGCGCGGCCGGCGCGCGCCTCACGACCGCCACGTCCGACTTCACCGTGCGCGTCGAGACCTTCTCGCAGGCTGCAGAGGCGCTCGGCCCGGCGGTCCGCCGCGGCCGCGGGCTCACGGTCTACCTCGACGGCGGCCGGGTGATGGTCTACCGAACGCCGGGCGGGCCACAGCCCGAGCCGCGGGCGCACGCGCTGATCGCCGCCTACCAGCCCGGTGACGCGACCGGGCGCTCGGCCGAGCTGATCGTCGCGGGCGACATCCCGCGCGCGGCCTGCGCGGCCGCCCGGACGCTCGCCGAGCACCCGGCCCAGGTCGCGAGCACCTACGCCGTGGCGCTCGACGGCGGCGGCCACGTGGTCGCCGCGGGGGGCCGGCGGTGAAGCCGCTCCCGGCCGCCCTCATCACGATCGCCGTCTGCACGGCGGCCATCGCGCTCTCGAACCCGCTCTTCCCCGCCGCCGCCGCCATCGCGGCCGGCGCGCTGCTCGCCGCCGCCGGCCCCCCGCGGCGCATGTACGCGACGTTCGCGATCACGACCGGTCTCACCGTGTTCCTGCTCGAGCCGTTCGTCGCCGTGCAGGGCCTGACGACGCTGTGGCGCGGCCCCGACATCCCGATCCTCGACACCCAGATCACGACGGAGGAGCTGGCCTACGGCGCCGCCGCCGGCCTGCGCATCGCCGCCACGGCGCTGGCGGTCGGGGCGTTCGTCCGGCTCGCCGACTCCGACCTGCTCCTGCGGGCCGTCGCCCGCGTCGCGCCGAGGTCGGCGATGATCGCCTCGCTCACCACGCAGATGCTTCCGGCGCTGGAGCGCGACGCGGCGGGCGTGCTCGTCGCCGCGCGCACGCGGGCGGCACGCGTGTCGCGCCCGGCGACCGCCGCCCGCCTCATGGGGCCGCTCGTCGGGATGTCGCTGGAGCGGGCCGTGGCCGTCGCCGAGGCGATGGAGGCGCGCGGATACGCCGGCCCGTCGCGGTCGGCGGCGCCCGGCCGGGCGTTCACGGCCCGTGAGAGGGTGCTGACCGGCCTCGGGGCCGGCGCGCTCGCGATCGTCGTCGCCGCCCTCGTCACGGGAGCCGGCGACTTCCGCTACTTCGACCTGCTCGACGACCCGTGGACGGCCGCGGCCGTCGCGGGCTCGTCGGCGCTCGCCGTGCTGGCGAGCGGCGTTCGCATGGGTGGCGCGATGCCGGCCCTGACCTTCGAGGGCGTGAGCCACCGCTACGTCGCGGCCGGGCGGCCGGCGCTGGCGGGCGTCGACCTCGTCGTCGAACGAGGGCGAGCTCGTGCTCCTCGTCGGCGAGTCGGGCAGCGGCAAGTCGACCCTCCTTCGAGCCGCCCTCGGCCTCGTGCCGCACTTCCACGGAGGCGAGCTCCGGGGGCGGGTGCGCGTCGCCGGGCTCGATACGCGCAACCACCGCCCCGGCGAGCTCGCCCGGCACGCCGGGCTCGTGTTCCAGGATCCCGAGGCCCAGGTCGTCATGAGCCACGTCATGGCCGAGGCCGCCTTCGGCCTCGAGAACCTGGGCGTCGCGCCCGGCGAGATCCATCCCCGCGCACGCGCCGCGCTCGAGATGGCCGGCGCCGCGCACCTCGCCGAGCGAACGACGCGGACGCTGTCCGGCGGAGAGCGGCAGCGGGTGGCGATCGCATCGGTGCTGGCGATGGGGCCGCGGGTGCTGCTCCTCGACGAGCCGACGAGCCAGCTCGATCCGGCGGCCGCCGACGAGCTCGTCCGGACGCTGATCGACCTGCGCGACCGGCACGGGATCGCGATCGTCGTCGCCGAGCACCGCACCGAGCGCCTGTTCGACGTCGCCGACCGCGTCGTCGCGATGCGGGCGGGCGCGATCGAGGTCGACGCGCCGCCGCCACTGGCGCGCGCGGCCCTGGCCGGCATGCCCTGGCTTCTCCCCCGAACCGCAGGCCGAGCCGCCGCCGGACGCCGAGCCGGCCGATCCGGCAGCGCGGCTCGCGCACGCGAGCAAGCGGCTGGGCTCGACGCCGGCCCTCGTCGACGTCTCGACGGCGTTCGACCGCGGCGCCGTGACGGCGGTGACCGGCCCCAACGGCGCCGGGAAGACGACGCTCGCCCTCGCCGCCTGCGGCCTCATGGACCTCGACAGCGGCTCCGCGACCCGAGCCGGGCGGGCGGGATACGTCGCGCAGGACCCGGCCTGCTACCTGCTCCACGACACGGCGCTCGAGGAGGTCGAGTACGGCCTCAGGAACCTGGGCGTGCCGCCGACGGCCCGGCGCGACCGCGCGGTCGCCGAGCTGGAGCGGTTCGAGCTCGGGTGGGCCGCCTCCGAGCACCCGCGCGATCTGTCGAGCGGCGAGCGCCAGCGGCTTGCGATCGCCACCGTCACCGCGATGCGCCCCGATCTCGTCGTGCTCGACGAGCCGACGCGCGGCGTGGACGGCCGCCGCAAGCGCGACCTGGCCGGCCTGGTCCGCGGCCTGGCCGCCGGTGGAGCCGGCGTCGTCGTCGTGAGCCACGACGCGTGGTTCGTCGCCGACGTCGCGACCGCCGCGATCGCCATGGAGCGAGGCCGGATCGCGACGCACGAGGCCCCGACCGCCGAGGCCGTCCATGCTTGAGCTCGTGACCCTGGCCGCCGTCGTGGCCGTCGCTCTCGTCATGGCCGCGATCGAGACGGGCCCCAACCGCAGCCGCGAGCTCGCCCTGGTCGCGGCCCTCGCCGCCGCGGCGGCCGCGGGCCGGGTGGTGTTCGCCGCGATCCCGAACGTCCAGCCGGTGACGATGATCGTGGCGGTCGCGGGGATCAGCCTGGGCCCGCGCGCGGGGCTCGCGACCGGGGCTGCCGCCGCGCTGGCGTCGAACGCGTTCCTCGGCCAGGGCCCGTGGACGCCGTGGCAGATGCTCGGGTGGGGCCTCGTCGGCGTCGATCGCCGGCTGGATGCCGAACGTGCTCCGAAACCGGTTCGCGCTCGCCGCGTTCGGCGTCGCGTGCGGCTTCGGGTTCGACTGGGTGATGGACGTCTGGGAGTGGAGCGCGTTCGGCCCCGGCGCCGACGCGTCGTCGTTCATCGCCCTGGTCTCGGCCGGCATCTGGTTCGACGTGGCCCACGCCGTCGGAAACGCCGTCATCGCCCTGGTCGCCGGGCCAAGCCTCATCCGCATGCTCGACCGCTACGAGCGCAGGCTGCACGGCAGCTTCGCGCCATTGGAGGGAACATGATCCGAACCGCCGTCATCGCCGCAACCGCCACGCTCGCCATCGCCACCCCGGCGTACGCCGGCACCGGGGCGAGCTACCTCCTGAGCCACCAGCGCCCCTCGGGAGGGATCGCCGAGGCCGGGACGAGCAAGGCCAGCGTGTCGCTCACCGAGTGGGCGGCCATGGGCCTGCGGGCCGCCGGCCGCTCTCCGGGGAGGGCGCGCCGGCCGGGAGGGAAGACCATGACGACCTACTTTGCCCACCACGCCGGCGGCTGGCGAAACGCCTTCGCGCTCGAGCGCGGCATCCTGGCCGTCGTTGCGATCGGGAAGAACCCGCGCAACTTCGCCGACCGCAACCTCGTGACCGCGCTTCGAAACCGGATCGGCGGCGACGGCGTCATCGGCGGCACCCAGAACTCGACCTACTGGGGCGTGATCGCGCTGCGCGCGGCCGGCGTCCCGGCGCCGCGGAGCTCGCTGGCGGTCATCCGCGCCGGGCAGCGCCCGAACGGCGGCTACTCGTGGTCGGCATCGGCCGGACCTGATGCCGACGACACCTCGGCGGCGATCCTGGCGCTGCGGGCCGCCGGGCGCGTCATGCAGCAGCGGGTCCGTCTCGCGGGCGTACGGCTACCTCGCAACGGCCCAGACGTCCTCGCACGGCTACGCGCTCCTGCCCGGGAGCTCGGCGAACAGCCAGTCGACCTCGTGGGCGATCCAGGCCCGCCACCGCTGCAGCCTGAGCAACCGCCAGGCGCTGACGTGGCTCCACGCCCGCCAGCTCCCGTCGGGCGCCTACAACTACCAGCCGGGCGTGACGACGACGCCGGCCTGGGTCACGGGCCAGGTGCTCCCGGCGGTGAACGGTAAGGCGTACCCGATCGGGTAGGCCACCCGGTCATTGGAGCCAGACGGCGACGCTCACGATGACGTAGATCACGAGCAGCTGGAGGCCCTCGAGCCAGTTCGTCTCGCCGCCGCGGGCGACGAGGGTGGCGACGAGCGCGGCGGCAGCGAGAGCGGCGAGCTGGAGCGGGTCGAACACCAGCGACAGCTCGTCGCCGAGCAGGATCGACGAGAAGACGGCGATCCCGCTCGCCCCGAGCGCGATCTGGATGCCCGATCCATAGGCGATCCCCATCGCGAAGTCGACCCGGTTTCGGTAGGCGAGGCGGACGGCCGAGAAGTGCTCGGCGACGTTGCCGACGAACGGGACGAGGATGAGCCCGACGAACGCGCGCGGCACGCCGAGCGATTCGACAGTGGGCTTGATCGAGTCGACCAGGAGCTCCGAGACCACGCCGGTCGCCACCGCCGTCACGGCGAGGGCGAGGACCGCCTCGCGGATCGACCACCTCGCCCGGCCGGGCTCGTCCTCGAGCTGCGTCCCGGGCATGCTGAACGTGAACACGATGTAGGCCCCGTAGCACAGAAGCAGCAGAGCGCCGGTCCACAGCGACAGCACATCCGCCGAATCGGAGTCGTGGAGGGCGGCGAACAGCGTCGGGATCCCGAGCCCGGCAACGGCCAGGATCAGCATCGACGAGTTCATCCCGGCGACCCGCTCGTTGAACGTCTGGAGGCCGTTCTTCCACCCTCCCAGGATGAGCGACAACCCCAGGATCAGGAGGACGTTCCCGATGACGGACCCGATGATCGAGGCCCGGGCGATGTCCTCCAGGCCGGCATTGATCGCCAGGATGACGATCACCACCTCCGGCAGGTTGCCGAACGTGGCGTTCAGGAGCGCGGACACGCGCGGCCCGGCCGTGTTGCCGGCCTGGTCGGTCGCCTCGCCGAGGAGCCAGGCGAGGCCCATGAGGGCGACCGACGCGGCTCCGAAGACGATCTCGCCCCGCGCCGAGCCCACCCGCAGCCCGACCGCGAGCGCGGTGAGGCCGATCACGACGGCGAACCATGTGCGGTCGCGCGCGCTCACAGGTACCAGAAGGACGTGGCCACGATCGCGTAGACGGCCATGAGCTGGGCCCCCTCGAGCCAGTTCGACTCGCCGTCGGCGGCAATGAGCGCGGTGATGGTGACGGCGGCCGCCAGGGCGATCACCTGGATGACCGGGAACACGAGGTCGAAGTGGTGCGGGGTGAGGAGCGAGATGAAGACGAGCAGCGGCGCAACGCCGAGGGCCACCTGAAGCGACGACCCGAGCGAGACGACCATCGAGAAGTCCATCTTGTTCTCGTAGGCGAGCTTGATGCCGACGATGTTCTCGGCGATGTTGCCGACGATCGGGACGATGACAAGCCCGAGGAACGCCGCGCTGATGCCGAGATCGGAGATCACCCCTTCCAGCGTTCCCACGAAGACGTCCGAGATCACCGCCACGGCCCCGGTCGACGCCAGGAGGAGGGCCATGGCGAGCCGCGCTGCCCAGTGCGGCACCTGCGGATGCGAGCCGCCGGCGCCCGCGCCCGTGCGGAAGTAGTAGACGAGGCTCAGGAGGTACAGGCCGAACAGGATGACCGCCGTGATGTCGGAGATCGTCTGCGTGTCGGCACCGGTGCCGCGCGCCGCCGCGAAGGCGGTCGGAAGCCCAAGGCCGATCACCGCGAGCGCGAGCATCGAGGCGTTCATCCCGGCGATCCGCTGGTCGAACGTCTGGATCCCGTTCCGCAGGCCGCCGAGCAGGAACGAGGCGCCGAGGACGAGCAGCGTGTTTCCCAGGATCGAGCCGGTGATGGACGCCGTGGCCACCTCCAGCTGGCCGGCGCGGATGGCGAAGATCGTGATGATGAGCTCGGCCGCGTTCCCGAACGTCGCGTTCAGGACGCCGCCGACCTTCGGCCCCGAGCTCTCGCCGAGCTGCTCCGTCGCAACCCCCACGATCCACGCCAGCGCGACGAGCGCCGCCCCCGAGAGGACGAAGACGGCGGTGTTGGGGGCATCGGCGACCGCGAGCCCGACGGCGACGGCCGAGAGGATCGCGGCGACGGCGACCGACGCCTGCTCGAAGCGGTTGAGGCCGCGATTCACGGATCGGGAGCCTACCGGCCCGCCATTGGCCGGCGGTGGCTCGGCCCTACTCGACGTACGCGCCCATGTCGCGGAACTTCGCCCGCCGCCCGGCACGCCGCTGCTGCGGCGGAATCGAGCTCAGGACGTCGAGCTCGACCTGGATCGCGTCCCCCAGGAGCTCGGCCGCCTTGTGGTGGTCGCGGTGCGCGCCGCCGGACGGTTCGGGCACGATCGCATCGACCACGCCGAGCGCCAGGCACGCGTCGGCGGTCGGGCGCAGTGCCGCGGCGGCGCGGCGCGCCTCCCCGGCGTCCTTCCACAGGATCGCGGCGCAGCCCTCGGGCGAGATGACGGTGTAGATGGCGTTCTGCTGCATGAGCACCCGGTCGGCGACGCCGAACGCCAGCGCGCCCCCGGACGACCCCTCGCCGATCACGCACGCCACGACCGGGACGCGCAGGCCCATCAGCGTGAGCTGCGACCGGGCGATGGCTCCGGACTGGCCGCGCTGCTCGGCGCCGACGCCCGGCGCCGCGCCCGGCGTGTCGATCAGCGTGACGACGGGGAACTGCAGACGGGCGGCGATCGCGAACACCCGCATCGCCTTGCGGTAGCCCTCGGGGCTCGGCATGCCGAAGTTGCGGTGGGTGCGCTGCTTCAGGTCGCGGCCCTTCTGGTGGCCCACGAAGGCGACCGTCTGGCCGCGGAAGGACCCGATGCCCGCGACGACGGCCGCGTCGTCGGCCTCCGCGCGGTCGCCGTGCAGCTCCAGGAAGTCGTCGCACATCCGGGCCAGGTAGTCGAGCGTGTACGGCCGGTCCTGGTGGCGGGCGAGCTGGACGGCATGCCAGGCATCGCCCTCCCCGCGGCGCCGCAGGAGCCGGAAGCGCTCAGTCGTCGCCATCGGGCATCCCGTTTCGGAACGGGTTCATGTCGACGATCCGCCGGCGCATCCCCGAGACCGCGCGGCCCAGGGCCCCCATCGGGTCGAGGTCGCCGACCAGCACCGGCGGCCGGTACGGCTGGCCGCCCGTCAGGAGCGCCAGCGAGCGGGCCACGGCGTCGCGAAGCTCGGGACGCGGCACGATGATGTCGACGTGGCCGTGGCGGAAGTTGGACTCCGAAAGGCCGAAGTCCTCGGGGAGGCTCTCGCCCGTCGTCTGCTTCACGACCCGCGGCCCCGAGAACGAGAGCAGCGCGCCCGGCTCGGCGATGATCACGTCGCCCAGCGCGGCGAAGCTGGCCGCCACGCCGCCGGTCGTGGGGTGGACGAGCACCGACACGAAGGGCCGGCCCGCCTCGCGCAGCTCATCCACCGACGCGACCGTCTTCCCCATCTGCATCAGCGCGAGCACGCCCTCCTGCATGCGGGCGCCGCCGGAGGCCGAGACCGAGACGAGGGGCAGGCGCCGCTCGACGGCGAGGTCCGCGGCCCGGGCGAACTTCTCCCCCACGACCGACCCATGCTGCCGCCGAGGAACGAGAAGTCCATGACCACGATCGCCGTCTCGGTGCCGCCGACGGCGCACGACCCCACGATCGCCGCGTCGCGCAGGCCCGTCGAGCGCTCCGCCGCGCGCAGCCGCTCCGGATACGGCTTCGAGTCGACGAACTCAAGCGGATCATCGGAATGCAGGCCGCGTGCGATCTCGTTGAAGGTGCCCTCGTCGGCGAGCTGGACGATCCGCTCGCGGGCGGTCACCGGGAAGTGGTGCCCGCAATTCGTGCACACGCGCAGGTTCGCCACCATCTCGTCCTCGCGATAGTGCGAGTTGCAGTCGGGGCACGTGTTGCGCGTCCGCGGCGCGGGCTCGGGCGGGCCGGCCCCGTCGGACCGGCTGACATCGACGCTGATGTTCTCGGCCATCAGTCCGAATCCTCGTCCCAGCGCCGCAGCACGAGCACGGCGTTATGGCCGCCGAACCCGAACGAGTTCGAGATCGCAACGCGCACGTCGGCCTCGCGGCCCGTGTTGGGAATGTAGTCGAGGTCGCATTCCGGGTCGGGATCGGTCAGGTTGATCGTCGGCGGCAGGAACCCGTCGCGCATCGCGAGGACGGTCACCGCGGCCTCGACCGCACCGGTCGCACCGAGCAGGTGGCCCGTCTCGCTCTTCGTGGAGGAGACGGGGATCGCTCGGGCCCGCTCCTCGCCGAGGGCGATCTTGAGGGCCCGCGTCTCGGCCGAGTCGCCGGCGGGCGTCGAGGTGCCGTGGGCGTTCACGTAGCCGACGTCGTCGGGCGTCACGCCGCCGTCCTCCATGGCCATCGTGATCGCCCGGGCGGGGTTCGTCCCGACCGGGTCCGGCTCGGTCACGTGGTGGGAGTCCGACGACATCCCGTAGCCGAGCACCTCGGCGTAGATCCGCGCACCGCGCCGCCGGGCCCGCTCGAGCTCCTCGAGCACGAGCACCGTCGAGCCCTCCGACAGGATGAAGCCGTCGCGGCCGAGGTCGAACGGCCGGCTGGCCCCCTCGGGGTCGTCGAGCCGGCGCGAGAGGGCCCGCATCGTGCCGAACCCGCCCAGCGCGAGCAGCGTGATCGGCGACTCCACGCCGCCCGCCAGCATCGCGTCGGCCATCCCGGCGCGAATGTAGAGCGTCGCGTTCCCGAGCGACATGCCCGACGCCGCGCAGGCCGTCGTCTCGGTGGTCAACGGGCCGCGCGTGCCCAGCGCCATCGACGTCTCGGCCGCGCCCATGTTCGAGATGAGGGCCGTGACCCAGAACGGGTTCAGCCGGTCGGGGCCCGCGTCGAACAGCTTCCGGTAGGCCACCTCCTGCGTCCGCAGGCCGCCGATCCCGGTGCCGATCGAGCACCCGATCCGGGCCGCGTCGGCCGCGATGTCGAGGTCGGCGTCGGCGACCGCCTGCGTTGCCGCGGCGACGGCGAGCTGGGCGAAGCGGTCGGTCTTCCTCACCGACTTCCTGTCCATGTACTCGCAGCGGGTCGAAGTCCTTCACCTGGCCGGCGATGTCCGGCGTGCCCTCCGGCACCTCGAACTCGTCGATCCGGGAGACGCCCGACCGCCCGGAGCGGATGCCCTCCCAGGTCTCTTCGATCGTGTTCCCGCACGGGGTGATGCCACCCAATCCGGTGATGACCACCCGCCGGCGTCCGTTCGCAGTGCTCATGTGCCCAATCCTCCGTCGACCGCAAGTACGTGGCCCGTCACGAACGCCGCGGCGTCCGAGACGAGGAACCGCACGGCGTGGGCCACGTCGTCGGTCGTCCCCAGCCGTCCGAGCGGCGTCGACTTCAGGATCGCCTCACGGGCCGGCTCCGGCAGCGCGTCGGTGAGCTCGGTCGAGATGTACCCCGGCGCGACGGCGTTCACGCGGATGCCGCGGCCGCCGAGCTCCTTGGCGAGCGACTTCGTGAGGCCGATCAGGCCGGCCTTCGACGCCGCGTAGTTCGTCTGGCCCGCGTTGCCGTGCACTCCGACGACCGACGACATGTTCACGATCGCGCCGGCCCGCCGCTTCAGCATCGGGCGGGCGACCGCGCGGCAGGTGAAGAAGGCGCCGCCCAGGTTCGTATCGATCACGCTGCGCCAGTCCTCCTCGGCGAGCTTCATGATGAGGTTGTCGCGGGTGATCCCGGCGTTGTTCACGAGGATCGCGATCGGCCCGATCTCCGACTCGACCTGCTCGACGAGCCCGGTCGCGCCCTCCATCGTCGAGACGTCGCCGCGTACGGCGTGCGCGCTCCCGCCGATCGCCGTGCGGACGGCCTCGGCCGCCTCGGCGTTCGCCGTGTAGTTGACGACCACCTCGCGCCCCGGCCCGGCCGAGCTCGGCGCAAACCGCGGCGCCGATGCCGCGCGAGCCGCCGGTGACGAGCGCGACCTGCCCCTCGAGCTCACGATCCGGCAAGGCTGGCCTCCGCCGCCGAGAGCTCCTCGGGCGATCCGATCGAGACCGCCGTGACCGAGCGGTCGATGCGCTTCACGAGCCCGCCCAGGACGCCGCCCGGCCCGATCTCGACGAACGTCCGAACGCCGTCGGAGAGGAGGCCCTGCACGGCCTGGGTGAACCGCACGGGCGCCGTCACCTGCTCGACGAGCAGGCCCGGAATGCGATCCACGGTCTCGAGCTTGCTCGACACCGTCGACATGAGCCGCGTCTTCAGCTCACCGAAGTGCGGCGGCGCGGATGACGGGCTCGAGGCGCTGGGCGGCGTCCTCGACGAGCGGGCTGTGGAACGCGCCCGAGACGCGCAGCCGCACGACCTTCGCGCCCAGCTCGCGCGCCTTCTCCCCGACGGCGGCCACGCCGCCCTCCCGGCCCGAGATCACGAGCTGGCCGGGGCAGTTGTAGTTCGCGGGCCACACGTCGCCGGTCTCGGCGCAGAGGCGCTCGACCTCCTCGTCGGCCAGGCCGAGCACCGCCGCCATCGCGCCCTTGGCGCGGGATGCCGCCATGGCCAGGCCGCGCTCGCGCACGAGGCGCGTCACGAGGCCGATGTCGACCGAGTCGGCCGCGGCGATCGCGGCGTACTCGCCGACGCTGTGGCCGATCACGACAGTCGGGCTTCACGTTCAGCCTGGCCTGCACCGCGCGGAGCGCCGCGAGCGACGCCGTGACGAGCGCCGGCTGGGTGATGTCCGTCTCGGAGAGCCGCTCGATCGGCCCGTCGAAGCACACCTTCCGCAGGTCGAAGTCGACCTCCGCGGACGCCTCGTCGAACACCGCTCGAGCCTCGGGGAATGCCCGGGCCATCTCCCTGCCCATGCCCACGCGCTGACTGCCCTGTCCCGGGAAGCAGAACGCGACCTTGTTCATCTCGTCTCCTTCAGAGGGAGTGTCCATTCCATCACGCACGAGCCCCACGACAGGCCGCCGCCGAAGCCCGTCATGAGCACGATGTCGCCGGCCTTGATGCGACCCGACCGGTGCGCCTCGTCGAGGCAGATCGGGATGGAGGCCGCCGACGTGTTGCCGTACCTGTCGACGTTCGAGACGACCCGGTCCTCCGCCAGCCCGAGCCGCCGCGCGGCGTGGTCGATGATGCGCCGGTTCGCCTGGTGCGGGACGAACACGTCGACGTCCGCGACCGTCAGGCCGGCGGCCGTCGAGCGCCCGCGTCGCCGAGTCGACCGAGACCGTCGTCGCGAACTTGTACACCTGCGCCGCCGTCCATGCGCACGTACGGCGTGGCGGCGGGCTCGGTGCTGTGCCCGGCCGCGGCGACCTCGAGCAGCTCCGCGCCCGAGCCGTCGGAGCCGAGCTCGAACCCCAGGATCCCGGTCGTCGAGCCGTTCCTGGCGAGCACCACAGCGCCCGCGCCGTCGCCGAAGAGGACGCACGTCGAGCGGTCGTCCCAGTCGAGCAGGCGCGAGAAGACCTCCGTGCCGACCACGAGCACGGTGTCGGCGAGGCCCGCGCTGAGCTGGCCGTAGGCCTGGGCCAGCGCGTAGATGAAGCCGGTGCAGGCCGCCGAGAGGTCGTACCCCGCCACCCCGCGGGCGCCGATGCGCTCGCCGATGAGCGTCGCGGTCGCCGGGAAGTAGTAGTCCGGGCTGGCGGTGGCGGTCACGATCAGGTCGAGGTCGGCGCCGGACATCCCGGCGCTCTCGAGCGCCCGCAGCGGCCGCCTCGGCGCCAAGGCCGGCCGACGACTCCCCGTCGGCCGCGATCCGGCGCTGGCGGATGCCGGTGCGGGACGCGATCCACTCGTCGGACGTCTCGAGGAACGTCGCGATCTCGTCGTTCGTCATCACCCGCTCGGGCATGTGCGCGCCGACGCCGACCACCTCGACGCCCCTCTGGCAGGTGGCGATCACGGGAGCTCCCCCTCGACGAGCGCGAACGTGAGCGTCCCGCGGCATGCGAGCTCGCCGCCGACCGTCGCCTCGGCCTCGGCCCGCCCGACCGGCCCGCGCAGGCGCGAGATCTCGCACCGCAGGTCGAGCGTGTCGCCGGGGCGGACGATCCGCTTGAAGCGCACGTCGTCGATGCCGGCGAAGAGGACGAGCCGGCCGGCGAAGTCGGGATGCGCGAGGCCGCAGATGGCGCCCACCTGCGCGAGCGCCTCGACCTGAAGCACGCCCGGCATGATCGGGTTCCCGGGGAAGTGGCCGGCGAGGTACCAGGCGTCGTCCTTCACGAAGTAGCGGCCCACGGCGCGCACGCCGGCCTCGAGCTCGGTGATCTCGTCGACAAGGAGGAACGGCTCGCGGTGCGGG
Organism: uncultured Actinomycetes bacterium; assembly: GCA_963821535.1. GTDB lineage: Bacteria > Actinomycetota > Thermoleophilia > Gaiellales > JAICJC01 > JAICJC01. The sequence goes on from CAWGEC010000013.1 coordinate 364,957, forward strand.
ATGATGTCGCAGATCGCGTCGCGCCCGAGCGGCAGCGCCGCCCCGGCGATCACCCGGAGGCCGCGCGGGCCCCGGGCTCCATCACCCGCCGCATGCGGGCCCGGCCACGGTGGGCGTGGCACTTCACCGTGCCCACCGGCATCCCCATCTCGGCCGCGATCTCCTCGTACGAGAGCTGAAGCACGTCCTTCAGCACCATCACCCGGCGCTGGTCGTCGCTGAGCGCCCGCATGCACTCCGCCAGGTGGCGGCGCTGGTCGCGCCACTCCGCCGCCTCCTGCGGCACCTCGTCGCTCGCGAACTCCGTCGCGAGCTCCAGGGGCTGATGGCGCCGCCGGCGCTGCCGCTCGCCCATGTCGCGGCACGTGTTCGACACGAGGCTGTAGAGCCACGTCTGGAACCGGGCCTCTCCCCGAAACTGGCCGATGCGGGTGCAAAGCTTGGCGAGCGCCTCCTGGGCGGCGTCCTCGGCGTCCTGCTGATCCGAGAGCAGGTACCCGGCCAGCCGCCGCACACCCTGCGCGTGGCGCTCGACCAGCGTCTCCAGCGCGCGACCGTCGCCGTCCTTGGCGCGGACCGCAAGCACCAGATCCGACAGGCCTGCGTACGCCGGCTGGTCACGTACCCGATCTCGGAGGACTAGACGCGCCTCCGCCCGTTTGGGTTGCGGGAACATGCAGGCGGTATCCTAGTGGGATGGGGGAGGGCACGCTGCGTCCTGAGGCCGTGCTGCCCCTCCTGCGGGGAGCGTTCGGCCGGCCCTACGTCTGGCAGGAGACGTGCCCGTCGACGCAGGAGCTCGCGCGCGGCCTGCCCGAGGGCGGAGTGGCGCGCCTGCGAGGAGCAGACCGCCGGCCGGGGCCGGCGGGGCCGGGAGTGGAAGAGCCCGCGGGGAGCCGGCCTGCTGTTCTCGCTGTCGCTTCGGCCGAGGACGCCGCCGGAGCGGCTGCCGCCGCTGACGCTCGTCGTCGCCGAGGCCGTGGCCGCGGCGGCGTGGCCGGAGGCGCGTGGTGCGCTGGCCGAACGACGTCGTCGTCGATGGGCGCAAGCTGGCCGGCATCCTGGCCGAGGTGCGAGACGGCCACGTGGTCGTCGGCATCGGCGTGAACGCCAACCACGAGGCGGGCGACCTGCCCGCGGACGCCCGCGTCCCCCCCACGTCGCTGCGGCTCCTGCACGGCCGCCGGTCGACCGGGCCGCCCTCCTGGCGGACGTCCTCGAGGCGATCGAGGCCGGCTACCGGGCGTTCGAGCGCGACGGCTTCCCGGGCCTCGAGCGCGACGACCTGCGCGGCCGGCGGGTGAGCCTGGCCGGAGGCGACGCAGGGCGTGTGCGACGGTGTCGACGAGGCCGGGCGGCTGGTCGTGGGCGGCGTCGCGCACACCGCCGACGAGGTCGTCGCGGTCGACGTCAGCCTCTGAGGAGCGCGTGAGCCGCGTCGACGGCGACGCCGCCGGGGAACGTGTAGCGGCCCGCATCTGGGCGGAGGACGAGGGCCGTTCCAGTCGCGAACTCGTGCCCGGCGGCCGGGGTCTCGACCTTGCACGCCCTGCCGGGCGTCGACGTGCACGAGCCGATGGCGACCCATGAGCTCGAGCCGAAGTCCCAGAGCGCGATGTCGACCGGCCCGCCGGCCGTCGTGGCGACGCTGGCCCCCGCCCGCGTCGCGGCGAGCGCGACGGGCTGGGTCGATCGCGAGGCCGAAGTCGGTGACGAGCTCCGTCTGCGGGTTCCCGCCGGCGGGCGCGATGTCGAGCGTCGAGCCGTCGGGGTGCTCCAGGCTCGCGAGCCCGCCGCCGGTGGCCGACCCCTGCGACACCGAGAAGCCGTCCGGCGGCGCGCGCAGGCCCCACAGCGGGAGCACGCCGAGCGTTCCTTCGAAGCCGCGCGCCTCGGGGCAGAGATCGTCCACTGGTAGAGTCCCGCCCGGGAGCACCGCGGCACGGCCGCGCCAGGTCCAGCGGATATGGCCGTTCATGTGCCGGCGGGTGGCGATCACCCGGCCGTCGGGCCGCCGGATCGTGAGGGTGAAGGCCATCCGGTTCGAGAACTTGGCCCGGAAGTCGAGCGGCAGCACGGCGTCGGGGGCGATCCGGTGCAGGTTCGGGCTGTGGGCTCGGCGCCCAGATCTTCGGCAGCCCGATCGTGCGGGCCGCCGCCCGGATGCGTGGCAGGAGGGCATAGAGCGCCGATCCGGGGCACGAGGTCGGGAAGCCGTTGCGGTGACCCGGAGACGGCGTTGATCACCACGTGCCGCCCTGCCCGGTAGCGCGGGTTCCCCGACGACACCATGTCGACCCGCGAGGCCGGGTCGACGTGCGCCACGTCGAGCCGCCACGCGATGAGCCGCTCCAGCGCCGCGACGGCGGCCGGCCGGGGGCGGGCGGAGCTGTACGTCCCGATGATCGCGATGCCCGCCGAGCCGGTGTTGAAGCCCTTCGTCTGCGCGCCGATCACCGGCTTCGTCATGCCGCCGTAGCGGCCCTCGAACACCGTGCCGCACTTGTCGACGAGGAAGTTGTAGCCAATGTCGTTCCAGCCGTTCGTGCGCACGTGATAGGCGTAGATGCCGCGGACGATCCGGGCCGAGTCCGAGCACGGCGCGGACGTGGCGGTATCGGTGTGGTGGACGAACACCATCTTGAGCTCGGACGCGTAGGTCGGCGTCGGCACGCCGGATTGACTCGTCGGCGTGCCATCCTGCGCGCGTGACGATCCCCGGCCGGACGGCGAGCGCGGGATCACCGTCCCCGGCGGCGGCGCCGCCACGCGCGGGCTGGTGATGAAGGTCACCCTGAGGCCGTGGACGTCGCCGTGCCGGTGAAGGCGGATGCGCCTCGCCGGGCCGGTCCACACGGGAGCCTCCTGCGAGAGCGCCACCCACCGCGTCCAGGCGGCCACTCGTGCTCCTGGCCTGGAGGCGGACGCGGCCGTCGCCCTGCCAGCGGACGCCGACCATCTGGAAGGTGCGGCTCGCTTCCACCGCATGCCGGAAGGGGTGGGAGAGGTCGCGGCTCCGCTGAAAGCCGCACCGCACCACCCGCCAGGGCGGCCGGGGCCGCGGCGAGCACGCCAAGAGCCACGACCGCCATACATGCTGCTCGACCGCCCATGCCCACAGGGCATTATCGGCCCGCCCACAAAAGCCTGCGCGATCCGCCGGTAAGATTTCTCTAAAGCCAACAGATGCGAATGCGGCTCTGGATCATGCTGCTCGTCCTGGCCGGCCTGGCGAGCGTCCCGTCCGCCGCCGCCGGCGCCGCTGCCGAGCGCCCGCTCGTGCTCGCGATCAAGCTCGACAGCGAGATCAACCCCGTGTCGGCGAGCTTCGTGAAGGACTCGATCGACCGAGCCAAGTCGGACCACGCCGCGGCGCTCGTGATCCTGCTCGACACGCCCGGCGGCCTCTCGACGTCGATGGAGGACATCTACAAGGCCGAGCTGGCCTCCCCCATCCCCGTGATCGTCTACGTCTCGCCCGACGGCGCCCGTGCCGCATCGGCCGGCGTCTACGTGACGATGGCCGCGGACGTCGCGGCGATGGCGCCCGTGACGAACATCGGGTCGGCCACGCCCATCAACTCGAACGGCCAGAACATCGGCAAGGACCTTCGGCGGAAGATCCTGAACGACGCCGAGAAGAAGGTGAAGGTGCTGGCCGACACCCACGGCCGAAACGGCGACGCGGCGGTGCTGACGGTCTCGAAGGCCGCCAACTACACGGCCAGCGAGGCGCTCGACAAGAACCTCGTCGACTACGTGAGCCCCAGCCTCCCGGCGCTGCTCGACACCGTGGACGGGACAACCACCAGCTACAAGCACCTCACCCTGCACACCGCCGGCGCCCAGATCGAGACGCTCGACATGCCGTGGACGCTGAAGCTGCTCAACATCCTGATCGATCCCAACCTGCTCTTCCTGCTCTTCCTGGCCGGCATCGGCGGCATCGCCTACGAGGTCTTCCACCCGGGCGTCATCCTGCCCGGCACGCTGGGCGGGATCTCGCTGATCCTCGCCCTGTTCGGCTTCTCGGTCGTCCCGATCAACCTGGCCGGCGTCGTGCTCATCGTGTTCGGCGTCGCGCTCCTGGCCGTGGAGGGGTGGGTGACGAGCCACGGCCTCATCGGCATCTCGGGGGTGATCGCGCTCTGTGCGGGCGGGCTCATGCTCTTCCGCACGCCGGGCTCCGGCGTGGGCGTGAACCCGCTGCTCGTGATCGGGATCGGGATCGTCTTCGGCGGCGGGCTGGCCTTCATCGCCACCAAGGTGATCGCCGCCCGCCACCAGCCGGTCGGCGTGTACGGCGCCGGGGCGGTGGGCCTCCTCGGCCAGCGCGCCGTGGTGCGCGTGCCGCTGCGGCCCCGCGGCCAGGTGTTCCTCCGCGGCGAGCTGTGGGAAGCTGAGGTCGAGGACACCGAGGTCAACACCGGCGAGGAGGTCGTGGTCGACAAGGTCGACGGCCTCACGCTGCACGTCTCCCCCGCCCCACCACCAATCGAAGGAGCCACCACGTGATCGTGCTCGTATCGCTCGCTCCGTTCATCGCCCTGGCAATCATCCTGGCGTTCGCCATCGCCCTCCTGGCGAGCTCGGTGCGCGTGCTGCGCGAGTACCAGCGCGGCGTCGTGTTCCGGCTCGGGCGGCTGCTCGGCGCCCCGAAGGGCCCGGGGCTGTTCCTGCTCATCCCCATCGTCGATCGGATGGTGCAGGTCGACCTGCGCACGATCACGCTCGTCGTGCCGCCGCAGGAGATCATCACCAAGGACAACGTCCCCGCCCGCGTGAACGCGGTGGCCTACTTCCGCGTGGTGAACCCCGTCGCGGCCATCGTCGAGGTCGCCGACTTCGGGCTGGCGACGCTCCAGATCGCCCAGACGACGCTCCGCTCGGTCCTGGGCCAGCACATGCTGGACGAGCTGCTCTCGGAGCGCGACAAGATCAACCAGATCCTCCAGAAGATCATCGACGAGCAGACCGAGCCGTGGGGGATCAAGGTGAACGTCGTCGAGGTGAAGGACGTCGAGATCCCGACCGGGATGCAGCGGGCGATGGCCCGCCAGGCCGAGGCCGAGCGCGAGCGGCGCGCGAAGGTCATCTCGGCCGAGGGCGAGTACCAGGCGTCGACGAAGCTCGGCGAGGCCGCCGCGGTCATCAGCGAGAACCCGATCGCGCTTCAGCTTCGCTACCTCCAGACCCTGCTCGAGATCTCGGGCACCAACAACTCCACCACGATCCTGCCCATCCCGATCGATCTCTTCGCGGCACTTGGAGCCGGAAAGGCCGACTCCGAATAGACGTCCGGACGAACCCGCTGACAGGCGTCCCGGTCGTCATCGCGCCGGGACGCTCCCGGCGGCCCGGGGCGCAGGGCCGGACAACGCGGATCGCCGACGCGTCGTCGTGCCCGTTCTGCGAGGGGCACGAGGCGATGACGCCTCCCGAGGTGCTGGCGCTGGGCCGCCCCGACGGCGCACCCGCGGACTCGCCCGGGTGGACCGTGCGCGTCGTCCCGAACAAGTTCCCGGCGATCCCGGGCCAGGAGGTCGTGATCCACGGGCCGGCGCACGTCGTCAGCCTTCGCCGACCTGCCGGCGGACGTTCTCGCGGCGACTGCCGAGGCGTGGCTCGCGCGTCGCGAGGCGCACCGCGAAGCGAGGCCGCCTGGACGATGGTGGCGGTGAACGAGGGCCCCGCCGCGGGAGCGTCGCTCGATCACTCGCACTCCCAGATCGTCCCGTTTCCCGATGTCCCGCCCGTGGTCGAGACGCAGTCGGCGGCCTTCGCCGAGGGCTGCAACCTGTGCTGGGCGCTGGGGGTCGAGGACGCACGCACTGTCCGGCACGCGGACGGCCTGCGGACGTTCGCGCCGGGCTGGAGCCGGTTCGCCTACGAGCTCTGGATCGCTCCGGACGCACACGTCGCCGAGCCCGGCTGGGGCGAGTTGCGACGGCGATCGCCGACGCCGCCCGGCGGCTGCGTGCCGTCCTCGGCGCCGACCTGGCCTGGAACTGCGTCGTCTACGCGGCGCCGGAGGGCGTGGAGCGCTGGCACTGGCACGCCGAGGTGTGGCCGCGGCTCACGATCGCGCGTCGGCCGAGCTGGGAGCCGGCGTGTGGATCAACATCGTCAACCCGGACACGGCAGCAGACGAGCTGCGGGCGGGCGAACCCCATGGGGCCAGGCCCCTCCCGGGGCCTGGCCCCGGTGGTGGACCGTACAGCTAGCCCCGCGCCTCCGCCGCGCCTGGAACTCGCGCGCGGCCTCGATGGCCGCCGGCAGCGTCATCCCCTTGTCCTTGGCCTGCTTGATCAGCATGACGAGCTCGACCGAGCGCATGTCGTACGTGCGCTGCTTGCGGCCGTTGGTCTCGATGCCGGCCTTGGTCGTCCAGTAGTCGAGCTGCATCTTCGAGATGCCCGCGACCGCGCAGACCTGCCCGAGGTAGAGATCGAGCTGGTCAAGCCGCGCCGGGATGTCGACCGGATCGAGGAGGTCCGCCTGGTGCACGCGCAATGGTTTTCGCTAATCGGGCGCGGATTCCTGCTTGGTCGTCTGCCGGCTCGACAGCGACGGGCGCGTCCTGCGGCTCGGAGACCCGTGCGATCGACGACACCGTGTCGTCGCCGCGCAGGTTCATGAGCCGCACGCCCTGGGTCGGCCGGCCCATCCGCGAGATGCCCTCGACGGCGGTGCGGATGATCGTGCCCTCGCGCGAGATCAGCATCACCTCATAGCCGTCGCGGACGATCATCGAGCCCGCCAGCCGGCCGCGAGCCTCGGTGTAGCGGATCGTGAGGACGCCCATGGTGCCGCGGCCCTTCGTGGGGTACTCCTCGATGCGCGTCCGCTTGCCGAAGCCGTTCTCGGTCACGACCAGCAGGTCCTGGTCGTCGCGCGCGATCTCGACCGCGATCACCTCGTCGCCCTTGCGGAGCTTCATCCCGCGACACCCAGACGCCACCCGGCCCATCGGACGCACGTCGCCCTCCGAGAACCGCACCGCCTGGCCGTTTCGCGACACCATCAGGACGTCGTCCTTGCCGTCGGTCAGTCGCACGCCGATCAGCTCGTCGTCGTCGCGGATCTTGAGCGCGATGATGCCGTCGGCCTTGAGCACGGTGTCATAGGCCTTGAACTCGGTCTTCTTCACGATGCCCTTGCGGGTGGCAAAGAGCAGGTAGCGGCCCTCGTCGTAGGCGCGCGTCTCGATCACCGCCATCACCTGCTCGTCCTGGCGCAGCGGCAGGACGTTCACGAGCGCGCGGCCCTTGGACTGGCGGTTGCCGGTGGGAAGCTCGTGCACCTTGATCCGGTAGACCTTCCCGACCGACGTGAAGAACAGCAGGTAGTCGTGCGTGGAGGCGACGAACAGGTGCTCGATGTAGTCGTCCTCCTTGGTGTCCATCCCGATCACGCCGATCCCGCCCCGACCCTGCACCCGGTACTGGGAGAGCGCGAGCCGCTTGATGTACCCGGACCGCGTGATCGAGATGACCATGTCCTCCTCGGCGATGAGCTGCTCGAGGTCGATCTCGCCCTCGGCCGGCAGGATCTCGGTGCGCCGCGGGTCGGCGAACTGGGCGCGGATCTCGATCAGCTCCTCGCGGATGAGTGCCATCAGCCGGGCCTCGTCGGCCAGGATCGCCCGGAGCTCGGCGATGCGCTCGAGCAGGTCGGCGTGCTCGTCCTTGACGCGCTTGCGCTCGAGGCCGGTCAGCGCGCGCAGGCGCATGTCGAGGATCGCCTGGGCCTGGATCTCGCTCAGCCCGAACTGCTCCATGAGGCCGTGCCGGGCCGTGTCGGTGTCGTCGGCACCGCGGATGAGCGCGATGACCGCATCGAGGTTGTCGAGCGCGATCAGGTAGCCCTCGAGGACGTGCGCCCGCCGCTCGGCCCGGTCGAGCTCGAACTTGGTCCGCCGGGTGACCACCTCCTTCTGGTGGTCGATGTAGTGCACGAGCATCTGCCGCAGCGAGAGCGTGCGCGGCACGCCGTCGACGAGCGCCACCATGTTGACCCCGAACGTGGCCTGGAGCGCGGTGTGCTTGAAGAGCTTGTTCAGCGCCACCATCGGGATCGCGTCGCGCTTCAGCTCGATGCGGATCCGGGTGCCTGTGTGATCCGAGTCGTCGTTGATGTCGGAGATCTCGGTGAGCACCTTGGCCTGGATCAGCTCGGCGACCTTGGTGATGACGCCGTCATCGCCGCCCTTCTTGACCATGTAGGGCAGCTCGGTGACGATGAGGGCGTTCCGGCCGCCCTTCTGCTCCTCGGTGTGCACCTTGGCCCGCATCACGACCCGGCCGCGGCCCGTCGCGTAGGCGTCGCGGATCCCGCTGATGCCCATGATGCTCGCGGCCGTCGGGAAGTCGGGCCCCTTGATGTGCCCCATGATGTCTTCGAGCGTGGCGTCGGGGTTGTCGATCAGCTCGACCGCCGCGTCGATCGTCTCGCCCAGGTTGTGCGGCGGGATGTTGGTCGCCATGCCGACGGCGATCCCGGCCGAGCCGTTGACCAGCAGGTTCGGGAACCGGGACGGCAGGACGGTCGGCTCGCGGTGCCGGCCGTCGTAGTTGGGCACGAAGTCGACCGTGTCCGCGTCGATGTCGCGCAGCATCTCGACGGCCAGCTTCTCGAGCCGGCACTCGGTGTAGCGCATCGCGGCCGCGCCGTAGCCGTCCTGGTTTCCGAAGTTGCCCTGGCCGTCGACGAGCGGATACCGGAGCGAGAACCACTGGGCGAGCCGGACGAGCGTGTCGTAGGCCGCGGTGTCGGAGTGCGGGTGGTACTTGCCGAGCACGTCGCCGACCACGCGGGAGCACTTCGAGTAGGGGCGGCCCGGCTGGAGGCCGCTCTCGGACATCGAGAACAGCACGCGCCGGTGGACGGGCTTCAGGCCGTCGCGAACGTCGGGCAGCGCGCGGCTCACGATCACGCTCATGGCGTAGTCGAGGTAGCTCGAGCGCATCTCCTCGGAGAGCTCGCGCTGCTCGATCCGGCCGCCGCCGAGGGAGTCGATCACCATCTAGTGCTCCACCCCCATTCCTAGATATCCAGGAACTTCACGTCGCGGGCATTACGCTCGATGAAGTCGCGGCGGGGCTCGACCTTGTCGCCCATCAGCACCGAGAACATCTCGTCGGCGGCGGTGGCGTCCTCGACCGACACCTGCTGGAGGACGCGGTTGGCCGGGTCCATCGTCGTCTCGCGGAGCTGGCTCGGATTCATCTCGCCGAGGCCCTTGAACCGCTGGAGGTTGAGGCCCTCCTTGGCCATCTCGAGGATGGCGGGGCGCAGCTCCTCGTACGTGTGCACGACCTCCTGGAGCTTGCCCATCTGGACCGTGAACGGCGGCGGGCCGACGATCTCGACGAGGCGGGCGTGCGTGGCCTTGAGGCTGCGGTAGCCGGAGCTGTCGAAGAGCGCCAGCGGAACGGACATGATGCGCGCCGCGCCGGTCGTCTTCTCGATGATCCGCACCTGCAGCGCGTCGTCCGACGACCCCATCACCTCGACGCGGTGCGGCTCGTCGTCGGGCACCTCGGACGTGAAGTAGGACTCGAGATCGGCGAGGGTCTCGATCGGCCGCTCGATCAGGCGGTGGTCCTTCACGTAGCTGACCGCCGCGGCGCCGTGGAGCTCCTTGAGCTTGGACGCCCAGCCCTCGTACTCGCGCACGGCGCGCTGGAGCCGCTGAAGCCGCGTCTCGGTGAGGCGCACCTCGGTGCCGTCGCGGTCGAGGATCTCGATCTTGCCGAGCCGCTCGTGGATCAGCCACTCCTCGAGCTGGAGCTCCTTCTCGAAGTAGCGATCGTCGGAGCCGACACGCAGCTTGTAGAGCGGCGGCTGGGCGATGTAGACGTAGCCCTCCTCGATCAGCTCCTTCATGTGCCTGAAGAGGAACGTCAGGATCAGCGTGCGGATGTGGGCGCCGTCGTGATCGGCATCGCAGGTGACGACGACCTTGTGGTAGCGCGCCCCCTCGATCTTGAACTCCTCGCCGATACCCGTGCCGATCGCGGTGATCATGGCCTGGATCTCGTTGTTGGAGAGCACCTTGTTGATGCGGGCCTTCTCGACGTTGATGATCTTGCCGCGCAGCGGGAGGATCGCCTGGAACCGGCGGTCGCGGGCGTCGACCGCGCTCCCGCCGGCGGAGTCGCCCTCGACGAGGAAGAGCTCGGCGGCGTGCGGGTCGCGGTCGGTGCAGTCGGCCAGCTTGCCCGGCAGGCCGCCGCCGACGAGCGCGGTCTTGCGGCGGATCAGGTCGCGCGCCTTCCGCGCCGCCTGGCGGGCCCGGCTGGCGGCGATCAGCTTGTTCACGATCGCCCGCGCCTCGGCGGGGTGCTCCTCGAGGTACTCCCCGAGCTTGGCGTTGCAGATCGTCTCGACCAGGCCGCGGATCGAGGGGTTGCCGAGCTTGGTCTTCGTCTGGCCCTCGAACTGCGGCTCGCGCAGCTTCACCGACACGATGGCCGCCAGGCCCTCGCGGCAGTCGTCGCCGGTCAGCGGCTCCTCCTTCTCCTTGAGGAGGCCCTTGGCCCGGGCGTAGTCGTTGAGCGTGCGGGTGAGCGAGGACTTGAAGCCGGAGAGGTGGGTTCCGCCCTCGTGGGTGTTGATGTTGTTGGCGAACGAGTACGTGGACTCGACGTAGGAGCCGTTCCACTGCATCGCCACCTCGAGCTGGCCTTCGTCGGTCTCGCTCTCGAAGTAGACGACGTCCTTGTGGACGCTGTCCTTGCCGTCGTTCACGTAGAGGATGAAGTCGGCGATGCCGCCCTCGAACTGGAAGTCGGCCTTCTCGCCGCCGGCGCGCTCGTCGGTGAGCTCGATGCGGAGCCCGCGGGTGAGAAACGCCATCTCGCGCAGACGCTGCGCAAGCGTCTCGAACGAGTAGTCGGTCGCCTCGAAGATGTCGCCGTCAGGCAGGAAGGTGATGATCGTGCCGGTGTCGGAGGTCTCCTCGCCCTGGGTGAGCGGGCCGACCGGATCGCCGCGCTCGTAGCTCTGGCGCCAGACGTGGCCGTCACGGCGGATCTCGAGGTCGAGCGACTCCGAAAGCGCGTTCACCACAGAGATGCCCACGCCGTGCAGGCCGCCCGACACCTTGTAGCCCCCGCCGCCGAACTTCCCGCCGGCGTGGAGCTTGGTGAGAACGACCTCGGCCGCCGACAGCCCGATGCCCTCCATCTCCGCAACCGGGATCCCGCGGCCGTTGTCGGTGACGGTCACCCGGGTGTCGGGAGCGATGGTGACGGTGATGAGGTCGCAGTGGCCCTGGAGCGCCTCGTCGACGGAGTTGTCGACGACCTCATAGACGAGATGATGGAGCCCGCGGAGGCCGGTGGAGCCGATGTACATGCCGGGCCTCTTGCGTACCGCCTCGAGGCCCTCCAGAACTGAGATGTCTTTGGCGTCGTAGCCTGGTTCGGACAAACGAAAACCCGCTTGAATAGGCGAAAAACGGTCAATCAGTAGTCTACCAGACAGGGGCGCTGGAACCCGCCGCCGGGCACGTCACAAATGTGTCACGAAGTCGGCGGTTCGGGCACGTCGCCGATCTCGAATCGAAGCCCCAGCGGATGGCCCGTGATCCGCGCCATCCGGGCCTCGAGATCGCGCCGCAGCATGCCCAGCTCGCCGGCCCACGGCGCCGAGGCGCACACGATCACGATCGCGTCGCCCGAGACCCTGGCCGGGTACGAGCTCAGCGCAGCCGCCGTCCCCACGATCTCGGCCCACGCCTCCCGCGCGGCGGCCAGCTCCGGCTCCACCTCCGGCGGCCGGCGGCCGAGCACCAGCTCGGGCCGGATGCGCTCGAGATCGCTCACGCCGCCCGCGCCACTCCGTCGGCGACCCGCACGATCGCGGTCGCGCGCCCGCCCAGGTCGGCCTCGTCGGTCGACGTCAGGATCGCCTGGTCGAACCGGCCCACCGCATCGAGGAGCAGGCCGCGGCGACGGGCGTCGAACTCGCCTGTGACGTCGTCGAGGAGGAGCAGCGGCAGCTCGTCGCGCTCCTCCGCCAGGAGGTCGGCCTCGGCCAGGATCAGCCCGAGCAGCATCCGCCGTTGCTCGCCCTGTGACCCGTAGCGGCGCATGTCCGAGCCGGCCTCGCGCAGCTCGACGTCGTCGAGGTGCGGGCCGCGGCTCGTCGCACCCCGGTCGATGTCACGGCGCCGGGACGACCCGAGCGTTGCCAGGAGCTCGGGCCCGTCAGCGTTGGCAACGAGCCGCAGCGGCTCGTCTCCGGGGTCTCCGCCGAGCTCGGTCAGCCTGGCGGCGAGCCGCGGGCCGATTCGCGAGCACAGCCGCTCGCGGGCCGCCAGGAGCTCGGCCCCGGCGGCCGCCAGCACGCCGTCCCACGCGTCCAGACCGTCCGGCGAGGCGGCGCCGGCCCGGATCCGCCGGAGCAGGTGGTTTCGCTGCACGAGGGCCCGGGCGTAGGCGGCCGGCGACGCTGCGAGCGCCGGCCAGAGCCGCACGACGGCACGGTCGAGCCATGCCCGCCGAAGCGCGGGCGCACCCTGCACCAGCCGGAGCCGGTCGGGCGTGAACACCAGCACCGGGAAGCGGGACAGGAGGCCCGCGACGGACCGCTCGGGCGCGCCGTCGACCGTCACGCGCTTCGGCTCCCCGGGCCGGAAGCCGACCTCGGTCGTCACGGGCCCGGCGCGAAGGTGGACGTCGACCTCGACCCGGGTCACGTCGGAGCCGAACCGGATCACCTGCGACTCGGTCGTCGTCCGGGGCGAGTAGCCGGCGCATCCGAAGTGGATCATCTCGATGAGGCTCGTCTTGCCGGCGCCGTTGGGGCCGACCACGCCGACCAGCCCCTGGTCGAACGCGACGTCGGCCCGGGCGTAGCACCGGAAGTTGGTGCCGCGCGCCGCAGCGACCCGCACGTCAGGTCGAGAGCCTGATCGGCATGATCAGGTAGGAGAAGCTGCCGTCCTCTCCCTGGACGAGGCCCGGCCTGAGCGGGCTCGTCAGCTTGAGCTTCACGGTGTCGCCCTCGACGCTCTCGATGCCGTCACGGAGGAACTCGGCGTTGAAGCCAATCTCCATCGGCTCGCCGTGGAAGTCCACGGGCATCGACTCGTGCGCCTCGCCGACGTCCTGGGTCTGGGCGCTGACGGTGAGCTGGCCCTGCTGGAACGCGAGCCGCAGCGGCAGCGCCCGGTGCGTCATGAGCACCGAGGACGTGCGACGGACGACCTCGAGCAACTCCTCCCGCGACGCGGGGATCTCGTGGTCGAACGTCTGCGGCACGAGCTGGCGGTAGTTCGGGAACTGGCCGTCGATGCGGCGTGCCGAGAGCGAGACGCCGTCGACGCCGAAGACGATCTGGTTCTCGCCGATCGCGACGTCGATGGTCTCGGCGGCTGCTGCGGTCGCGATCCGCGAGAGCTCGGTGAGCGCGCGGGCCGGGACGATCGCCTGGGCGTCGCCGCCCGACCCGGGCAGCGCGGCCTCCTTCACCGAGAGCCGGTAGGAGTCGGTCGCGGCCATGGTGACCGTGCCGTCGCCGAACTCGACGAGGACGCCGGTGAGCACCGGGCGCGACTCGTCCTTGGACGCGGCTCGCGCGACGTGGTTGATCGTCGCGACGAACGCCGCGCGGTCGACCGCGAACGCCGGGCCGGATGCCTCGGGAAGGTGCGGAAAGTCCTCGGCACCCTGCGAGTGGAGCGTGTACTCGCTCGAGCCGCAGGTCAGCTTCACCGCTCCGCTCCCGGCGGCCTGCTCCAACGTCACCGGCTGCTGCGGAAGCGTGCGGACGATCTCGAGCAGGAGCCGGCCCGTGAGGACAGTCGACCCCGGTTCGGAGACGTCGGCCTGGAGGCTTGCGCGAACCGAGAGCTCCATGTCGGTCGCGGCGAGCTCGACCGAGCCGCCGGCCTCTGCACGGATGAGGATCCCCGAGAGGATCTGAACGGTCGAACGCTGGGACACCCCGCGAGCCACGATCTGGAGGCGGTTCAGCAGGTCTTCCTGCGGGCAGACGATCTTCATGCGGGGAGGCTCCTCGGTGCTACGAACATCACTGAATTCTTTAAGAAGGAGAGGTTATAGGAGTAGGGGCTGCGAATCATGCGGAGAACCTCGGACGGACCTGTCTGGGAGCGGCGGCGCGGCGTGGAGAACTGGGTCGAGGGATGCGCCGGGATCTCCACATGTTTCACACCGGCGACACATGTGCGCCGCACTCTCCGCAGAACGGCGGCGTTCCGCACAGGTTCCCCACAGGCGGGATGGAGAACGCTCACCGGGCCTGCTTGATGCGCGCCGTCAGGTCCTGCACGACGTTGAAGGCCTCGCGGTCCTCGCGGATGAGCCGGGCGACGCGGTTCACGCCGTACATGACCGTGGCGTGGTCGCGGCCGCCGAACTTGGCGCCGATCTTGGGGAGCGACTGGTCGGTCAGCTCGCGACAGAGGTACATGGCGATGTGGCGCGGCACGACGATCGCCTGCGGTCGCTTGTCGCCGCGGAGGTCGACGAGGCTCACGCCGTAGGCGTCGCACACGGCCTGCTGGATCTGCTCGATGGTGATCGACCGGCGCTCGCCGCCGGGGAACACGTCCTTCAGGACGTCCCGGGCGACGTCCACCGAGATCGGCCGGCCCGTGAGCGAGGCGTACGCGATCACCCGGGTCAGGGCGCCCTCGAGCTCGCGGATGTTCGACGTGACGCGGTCGGCGATGAACGTCAGCACCTCGGGATCCGGGACGCGCAGATCGTCGGTGACGACCTTCTTGCGCAGGATCGCGATGCGGGTCTCGACATCGGGAGGCTGGACGTCGGTGATCAGGCCCCATTCGAAGCGTGTTCGCAGCCGCGCTTCGAGGGTCGCGAGCTCCCGGGGCTGCCGATCCGACGAGATAATGATCTGCTTGCCGGCTTCATACAGGCTGTTGAAGGTGTGGAAAAACTCCTCCTGGAGCTGATTCTTGCCTTCGATGAACTGAATATCATCGATTAGCAGAACATCGCACGACCTATAGCGCCCTTTGAATCCGACCATGCTTTTGTCCCGCAAAGCATCGACAAACTCGTTGAGCACCGTCTCCGTCGTCACGTAGCGGACGGTCAGGTACGGGTGCTGCTGCATCACGTACTGTGCGACGGCCTGGAGCAGATGGGTTTTCCCCAGGCCCGTCGATCCGTAGATGAAGAGCGGGTTGAAGGCCTGCGCCGGCGCCTCGGCCACCGCGAGCGCGGCGGCATGGGCGAAACGGTTGGAGGGCCCGATGACGAAGAGGTCGAACGTGTAGCGCGGATTCAGGGCTCCGACCTGGGCGGGCACCGCCGCCTGCACGGGTGGGAGCTCGGGCTCCGGCTCGTGCTCGGCCGCCGCACGAGCCGCGGCCTCGGAGACGGCGACGCGCAGTTCGACGACGAGCTCGTGCTCGGCGGCTGCGGCGTTCAGGAGGCTGCCGAAGTGGCCCTCGATCCACGTCTTCGTGAACTCGTTGGGGACGCCCACGACCAGCCGCTCCGGGCTGGCCTCGAGGGCCTCCGTGCCGCCGAACCAGGTGTCGTACGTGCTTGGGTTGAGCGCCTCGCGCAGTCGCTGCGAGATCGTGTCCCAGGTCCTCGTGGCGGCCGCGTCCGTGGTCATCGACGCAGGCGAGTGTACGCCGTTGGGCGGGCCGGGGCAACCGAGCTCGGGAGGCCAGAATCTCGCTTTATTAGGCGGTTTCCAGGCGTTTTCGAAAGTACTCAACAGCTTCGTCCACAGCTGTGGAAATCTCCTTCCCCGAGGGGGTGCGGCGGCCGAAAGGGCGCGTTTCCGGGCGCTTTGTACCGGGGGCCTCCGTCCGGGCCCGGCGCATTTCCACACCCGGCCCGAAGCGGGCGCTGCTCTATACTGACCGCCGCCGATGAAGCGCACCTATCAGCCCAACACCCGCAAGCGCGCGAAGACGCACGGATTCCGCAAGCGCATGAGCACGCGAGCCGGCCGTGCCGTGCTCAAGCGCCGCCGGGCGCGTGGGCGCAAGCGTCTGTCCGCATAGCTTCCGTGAGCACCCCGCCGATCCCTCCGCCTGGCCGGCGCGGCCGCCTGTCGCGCGCCGCGGAGTTCGACGCCGTGAGCCAGCTCGGCCGGTCCGTCGGCGGGCGCTACCTCGTGCTCCGCTACCGGCGTCGCGACGACGACGGCGGCCCGCGGGTGGGATGGGCCGTTCCGCGCAAGGTGGGGCCGGCGGTCGATCGAAACACGGTCAAGCGCCGGCTGCGCGAGGCGGTCGCCCGCCAGGACGACCTGCTGCGCCCCTCGACCGACTACGTTCTGATCGCCCGGCCGGGCATCGGGCCCGCGGCCGAGGCGCAGGGCTTCGACTGGCTGTGCGGCCAGGTCGAGGAGCTCCTGCGCGCGGTCGAGCCGGAGCCGGTCGCATGATCCGCTGGCTCGTCGTCGTCTGCCTGCGCGTCGTGCGCCTTGCGCTCACGCCGTTCGTCGCGATGACCTCGATCACCCCGCGCGTGTGCAAGTACGAGCCGACCTGCTCGCACTACGCCGAGCAGGCGGTCAGGCGCCACGGCGTGGTGCGGGGCCTGGGCCTTGCGACCTGGCGCCTCCTGCGCTGCAACCCCTGGTCGAAGGGCGGATATGACCCCGTCCCCGGTGAGGACCGCGAGGCGACCGCATGATCTTCGGCATCATCGTCCTGGAGCAGGTCGAGGCGGTCATCAAGAGCGTCCTCACGACCTACCACGACCACATCTCCTCGTGGGGCCTCTGCATCATCCTGCTCACATTCACGGTGCGGCTTGTGATCCTCCCGCTCACGATCAAGCAGTTCCGATCGATGGCGGCGATGCAGACGATCCAGCCCAAGGTCAAGCAGCTCCAGAATAAGTACAAGGGCAAGACCGCCCGTGAGGACAAGCAGCAGATGCAGAAGGAGCTCATGGAGCTCTACAAGGAGCACGGCGTGAACCCGTTTGCGTCGTGCCTCCCGCTCGTCGCGCAGCTGCCCGTGTTCATCGGCCTCTACCAGGTGCTCCGAAACCAGATCGAGCCGACGCCGGACGTGTCGTTCCTCGGGATCGACGACATCTTCCAGAAGCTGTCGTCGATCGGCGGGATCACCGAGTACCTGATCATCGCGCTCTACGTCGGGACGATGCTGGGATCGACGCTGCTCTTCTCGTTCGTCACGGACCGCCAGCAGAAGTACATGTTCGCGGCCATGCCGATCTTCTTCATCCCGTTCGTGATCGGGGTGCCGGCCGGCGTCATGATCTACTGGATCACGACCAACGTCTGGACGATCTGCCAGCAGGGCGTCATCAAGCGCACGATGGGGCACAAGCTGCGCCCGGCTCAGGCGGCAGCTCCCGTCAAGGCCGGCGGCAGCCGGACACCGCCGTCTCCGACGAGCCGCCGGAACCGGAAGAAGCGCGGCGGAGGCGGCCGGCGATGAGCGAGCCGCCGGTACAGGTCGAGGCGACCGGCGAGACCGTCGGCGAGGCGCGCTGGGCGGCGCTGCACGAGCTCGAGCGGCGGTATCCCGCCCTCGACCGGACGGCGGTCGAGTTCGTCGTCCTCTCCGAGGGCCAGCGCGGCCTGCTCGGGGTGGGCTACGAGCCGGCCCGCGTGATCGCGACGCTCTCGGGCGCACCGCCGGACGCCGCGCCGGCTCGCACCGTCGCCGAGCCCCATCCGGAGGACTCACCGACCGCGGCCCGCGTCCGCGCCCTGATGGCGCACGTGGTGGATGGGCTGGGGCTCGATGCGTCCGTGTCGATCGTCGAGTCCGACGCGGGCGTTGCGGCGACCGTGACGGGAGATGACCTGGGCCTTTTGATCGGCCGCCACGGCCACACGATCGATGCGGTGCAGTACCTCGCGAACGCCATCGTCCACCGGCATGAGGAAGCCCCCGTCGATGTCGTCGTCGACGCCCAGGGGTATCGGGCCCGGCGCGAGCGGACGCTCCGCGACGTCGCGGCGCGCGCCGCCGCCGATGCCATCCGCACCGGGGAGCCGGTGCCGCTCGAGCCGATGTCGTCGGTCGAGCGCAAGATCGTCCACGTGTACCTGAAGGCCGAGGTGCCGCGGGTACGGACGGCCAGCGAGGGGGCGGAGCCGAACCGGCACGTCGTCGTGCTGCCGGCCGACGAGGGCGATCAGCAGCCCGAGGTGTAAAACGTGAAACACCTCGACCCGAGGCTGCGGGCGTACTGCGATCTCGTCATCGCCGAGCCGACCTCGGTCACGGCGGTTCGCGATTCGGCGAGGGCCTGGGAGGTGCTGGTCGAGGATGCGCTCGCGGCGGTCCCGATCGTCCGCGAGCTGGCCCCGGCCCCGGCCGAGGCCGTCGACGTCGGGTCGGGCGGCGGCAGCCCGGGGATCCCGCTCGCGCTCGTGCTCGGCCTTCAGGTGACGCTGCTCGAGGCCACGGGGACGAAGTGCCGGTTCCTCGAGCGTGCCGTGGCGACGCTCGGAGCGCCCTGCACGGTCGTCCACGCCCGGTCGGAGGAATACGCCCGCGGCGAGGGTCGCGACAGGTTCCCGCTCGCGTTCGCCCGCGCGCTTGCCCCGCCGCCGGTTGCGGCGGAGCTCGTGCTGCCGCTCGTGGCTCCGGGGGGAGCAGCCCTCCTCTGGACCGGGGCTGTGATCGATTCCGCCGCGATCGCCGGGACCGCGGCCGTTGTTGGCGGCGCGGTCGAGGCCGTGCACGGCGGCGCCGGCGAGCGCTGTCTCGTCGTCCTTCGCAAGCTCGGCGCTACACCTGAACGGTTCCCGCGCAGGCCCGGCATCGCCCGGGCGCGTCCGTTCGCCGTCCGGGCGATGCTGTGATGGTTGAAGAACGGGTGTCTGTCGAGACCGCTCGCGAGCGGTCTACGCGGCCTGCTTCCAGGCCGTCATCTCGCGTGTGAGCGCGGCGGAGGCGGCGTTGAACGGGCTGCCCGAGGTCTTCAGCAGCTGCTCGGCCTCGTCCTTCTTGCCCCTGAGCGCGAGCACCAGGACATCGGCGGCCGCCTTGTGGAACTGCGCGTGCAGCTTGACGCACGCTGCGTGATGCGGTGAGCCCTTCTGCGACGCCGGAACGTCGCCGTGGAGCCACTTGCCAAACTCGCAGACGTTGTCGCGACCGGCGGTGGAGGTGTCGATGTCAGATGTGCCGGTCTCGATCGCGTCTCGGAGCCGCCTCTTCCACTTGGCGTGGGCGGCGATCGCCTTGGTGATTTGGGTGTCCAGGCTTGTGTCCATGCCCGTGGCGTCGAGTTTCACGTGGTGGGATCGATCCCTCGAACGGGGGATCTTCGCCCACGGCCCGGGTGAATCACCGCTGCGCGTCCGCGTGTGCCGGTACCATCGTCCTCAGCATGAGCTCTCGCGTGTACGCGCTCGCCAATCAGAAGGGCGGCGTCGGCAAGACAACGACGGCGATCAACATGGCCGCATGTGTCGCCGAGGCGGGAACCCAGGTGCTCCTGATCGACTTCGACCCGCAGGCCAACGCCACGACGGGCCTCGGATTCCGCCCCGACCAGCTCGAGGCAAGCACCTACGACCTGCTCCACGGCCGCCCGCTGGACTCGGTGATCATCGAGACGGCGGTCCCGAACCTGTTTCTCGCGCCCTCGCACCCCGACCTGGCGGCCGCGCAGGTCGAGATCCCCGGCGGCGCCGATCACGGCACGCTCCTGCGCGACCTCCTGGCCGGCACCGAGAGCCGGTTCCCGTACGTCTTCGTCGACTGCCCGCCGTCGCTCGGCCTGCTCACCGTGAACGCCCTCGCCGCCGCGAACCGCCTGATCGTGCCTGTCCAGTGCGAGTACTACGCGCTCGAGGGCCTCGCCCAGCTGCTTCAGAGCGTCGAGCTGGTGCGCACGCGGATCAATCCCCGGCTGGGAGTCACAGGCGTTCTGCTCACGATGTTCGACGGCCGCACGCGCCTGGCCGCCGACGTCGCGAGCGAGGTGCGCTCGTACTTCGGCCCGCTCGTCTTCGACACCGTCGTCCCGCGCAGCGTCCGCCTCGCCGAGGCGCCCAGCCACGGGCTTCCGATCTGCCGCTACGACTCGGCCTCGCCCGGCGCCGACGCCTACTACCGCGTGGCGATGGAGGTCGTCGAGCGTGGCTGACCCCACCAAGGCACGTGGTCTCGGCCGCGGGCTGGCCGCGCTTGTGGCCGAGTTCCCGGGCGGCGGCGGCACGGCATCGGTCGAGATCGAGCTCGATCGGATCCGGCCCAACGGGCGCCAGCCGCGCACGTCGTTCGACGACGGCGCGCTCGACGGGCTCGTCGAGTCGATCCGGGCGGCGGGGCTGGTCCAGCCGATCGTCGTTCGCGACACGGGCGACGGCTTCGAGATCATCGCCGGCGAGCGGCGCTGGCGTGCGGCGCGCCAGGCGGGCCTCGGGACGATCCCGGCGATCGTGCGCCATGCCGACGAGCGCGAGGCGCTCATCCTCGCGCTCGCCGAGAACGTCGCCCGCGAGGATCTGAACGCGGTCGAGCTGGCGCGGGCGTATGCCGTCCTCGCCGACGAGCTCGACCTGTCCCAGACCGAGATCGCGCGCCGCGTCGGCCGCAGCCGGCCGGCGATCGCCAACACGATCCGCCTGCTCGAGCTGCCCGACGACGTGCTCGGCCTGATCGCGGGCGGCGAGCTGTCCGAGGGCCACGGCCGCGCGCTCCTGCTCGCAAACGGCCAGGACGAGCGCCTGGCGCTCGCCCGCCGCGCGATCCAGCGCGGGTGGTCGGTGCGCGACACCGAGGCTGCGGCGCGCGGCACGGGGCGGAAGACGCCCAAGCCGGCACGCCGCGCGGGCGCCATGGACGAGGAGCTCGCCCACCTTGCCGTCGACGCGGCCTGGCAGTCGCTCAACCTGCGGGCCGCCGTTCGCCAGGGGCCGCGCGGGGGCCGGGTCGAGATCCACTTCTCGAGCTCCGCCGAGCTCGGCAGAATCGTGGACCAGCTTCGCGCCGAACGCGTGTCCTGGGCGGATTGAGCGTCCTGACTGTGGTGGAGATGGAGCAGTTCAGGGGACAGGATGAATCCTGTCCCCTGGTGGTATCCTGCCGTCTCTCTCGGGCGATTAGCTCAGTCGGTTAGAGCGCCGCTCTGATAAGGCGGAGGTCCCTGGTTCGAGTCCAGGATCGCCCATCTCGAGATGCCGAATCGCTGCGACTGGGTGCCTGCCGGCGACGCGCTCTACGCCGCCTACCACGACGAGGAGTGGGGCCTGCCGTCGCGCGACGACCGGCACCTGTACGAGATGCTCGTCCTCGAGGGCGCGCAGGCCGGCCTCTCGTGGTCGACGATCCTGCGCAAGCGCGACGGCTACCGGCAGGCGTTCGCCGGATTCGACGCGGATCGAGTGGCGCGGTTCGGCGATGCCGACGTCGCGCGGCTCATGGCCGATCCGGGGATCGTGCGCAATCGGCTCAAGATCGAGTCGGCGGTCGCCAATGCGCGGGCAACCCTCGCGGTGCGCGACGAGCTCGGCAGCCTGGCGGACTACGTCTGGAGCTTCGTCGGCGGCGCGCCGATCCAGAACGGCTGGCGGACGATGGCCGAGGTGCCGTCCGAGACGGCCGAGTCGAAGGCCATGAGCCGCGACATGAAGCGGCGCGGATTCCGGTTCGTCGGGCCCACCGTCTGCTACGCGTTCATGCAGGCGGCCGGGCTCGTCAACGACCACACCGTCGACTGCGACCGGTATGCCGCCGTGCAGGCGGGGCCGCTTCGGATGATCATCTAGACTCGCGCCCCGTGGCCGAGAGCGGGCTCGATCTCACCCCGGAGAAGATGCGCGAGCTCGGGTACGCGGCGGTCGACGCCGTCGTCGACCATCTGACGACCCTGCGGTCCGGGCCCACGTTCACTCCGCCGCCGCCCGACCTGGTAGAGCGGATCGTCGAGCCGGTGCCGGAGGACGGATCCGACCCGGTCGAGCTCCTGGACTGGCTGCGCTCCGAGGTGCTGGCGGCGGGCGTCCGAAACCACCACCCGGGGATGTTCGCCTTCATCCCGGTTGCGCCCACCTTCCCGGGCGTCGTCGCGGACATGCTGGCGGCGGGCATGAACGTGTTCGCCGGCAGCTTCCAGAGCGGTCCCGGCGCGTCGGTCGTCGAGCTCGAGGTGCTCGGCTGGTTCCGCGAGCTGCTCGGCCTGGCGCCGGGCGCCGAGGGCGTGATCGCGAGCGGCGGGTCGACCGCGAACCTGGTGGGCCTGGCCGTGGCGCGCGACCGCCGCCCCGACGGCGGTCCGGCTCGGGTGGCCTACACGACGACCGAGGCTCACTCGTCAGTCGGACGCGCGCTGCGCCTCCTGGGGATGGAGCGCGTCCACGAGGTCGACGTCGACGAGCGGTTCCGCATGCGGCCCGACGCCCTCGCCGACGCGATGGCGGGCGACCGCGCCGCCGGCCTCGTGCCGTGGTGCGTGGTCGCGGCTGCCGGGACGACGAACACCGGCGCGGTCGACGACCTGCCCGCGCTGCGGCGCGTTGCCGACGACCACGGCGCGTGGCTCCACGTCGACGGCGCGTACGGCGGCTTCCTGGCGCTCACCGATCGCGGCCGTGCTGCGATCCCCGGGCTCGGCCTCGCCGACACCCTCGTGCTGGACGCGCACAAGTCGCTCTACTGCCCGCTCCTCGCCGGCATCGTCTTCGCCCGCGACGGTGCCGACCTCGAGCGGACGTTCACGGTGCGGCCGGCCTACCTGAAGGACATGGACCGCTACGGCGGGGTCAACTTCGCCGACCGCGGCATCGAGCTCTCGCGTCCCTTCCGAGCTCTCAAGGTGTGGCTCACCGTGAAGACGTTCGGCATGCGCGAGATCCGGGCGGCGCTCGACCGCAGCCTCGATCTCGGCATCCTCGCAGCCCGGCTCGTCGAGGAGTCGAGCCGGCTCGAGCTCGTGACAGGGCCGTCGCTGGGGGTCGTCAACTTCCGCTCGACGGCGGGCGTCACTGTGGAGCGGATGATGGCCGAGGTGATCTCGGCCGGCGCCTACATCAGCGCCACGACGGTGCACGGCGAGCGCACCGCGCGTATCTGCGCCCTCGGTCACAGATCCGACGAGGCCGCTCTCAGGAGCGTCGTCGAGGCCGCCGCGGCCGCTCACTGAGACCGCCAGGGGCGTGGCTATACTGGCCAAAGGATGCAGGAGATGAGCATCTACGGCGTGTCCTTCGACATGGTGGGGAAGCAGCCGATCGTCCTGCTCCGCACCCTTGACGGGACCAAGTTCCTGCCGATCTGGATCGGGCATCCCGAGGCGGCGGCGATCCTGATGAAGCTCCAGGGCACGCCCACGCCGCGGCCGATGACCCACGACCTCGTCACCGACATGCTCGGCGAGCTGAACGCGAGCGTGTCGAAGGTGGCGGTGACCGAGCTGCGCGAGAACACGTTCTACGCCCAGATCACGCTCCGGGTGAACGGGTCGGAGATCGAGATCGACTCCCGCCCGTCCGACGCCATCGCGCTGGCGGTCCGCGCCGACGCCAAGATCTTCGTGGCCGACGAGGTGATCGACGACTCGGCGATCGAGTTCAACCAGGAGCCCGAGGACTCGGGCGAGGTCATCGACGAGTTCAAGAAGTTCCTCGAGAACGTCAGCCCCGAGGACTTCGGCAACTAGCTGCCGCCGGCTCGAGACGCAAGCTCCCGGCCGATCACGACGCGCTGGATCTCGGCCGTCCCGTCGACCACCTGGAGCATCTTGGCGAGCGCGATCATTCGCGCGAGCGGGTGGTCGAGCAGCCAGCCGTAGGCACCGAGCACCTCGCTGCACGCGATGGCGGCTCTGAGGGCCGCGTCGGGGCAGAACCGCTTCGCGTGCGCGACGGCCACCGGGCCCTGCGCCGTCCCCAGCCGCTCGGCGGCCTGGCGGTAGAGCAGGCGGCTCGCCTCGAGGTCTGTTGCCACATCAGCCAACGCGAACCGGAGCGGGTCGAGGTCGAGGAGCGGCGCGCCGAACGCCTGCCGCTGGGCGGCGTAGCGCAACGCCGTGTCGAGCGCCTCGGCGTGAAGGCCGGCCGCGATCGCCGCGATGTCGCAGCGGGCAACGTCGATCGCTCCCAGGGCCGCCCGCATCCCGGCGCCGGGAGGAGCCAGCAGCGTGCCCGGGGGCGCCGTCCAGCTCCATCTCGCCGATCGGCAGGAAGTCGGCGCACGCCTTGCGGTAGAGGACCGGGAAGGACACGCCGGGCGCGGCCCGTTCGACGGCCACGATCGCGATGTCGCGGTGGCCCGGCTCGGCTGACGTCTTGCACACGACCAGGAACAGGTCGGCCTCGCCCGCCAGCGACACCCACGCCTTGCGTCCGGTCACGCGCCACCCGCTCCCATCCGGCTCGGCGAGGGTCGTGATCGCGGTCGCGTCGGAGCCGGCGTGGGGCTCGGTGAGCGAGAACCCTCCCAGCGCCTCTCCGGCGGCGAGGGCCTTGGCCCAGCGATCGGCGAGCTCCGCATGGCCGGCCACGGCCGCCGCCACCGCGTTGTGCATCGAGAGCGAGAAGGCCAGGGCGGCGTCGCCGCGGCCGAGCTCCTCGAAGACGGCCATCCCTTCCGGGTAGGAGAGCGCCGCTCCGCCGACCGCCGCCGGGCAGAAGAGCCCGGTCAGGCCCGAGGCCGCCACCACCGCCCGTGGATAGCGCCCGTCCCGCTCCCAGCCGTCGATCGCCGGGATCACCTGCTCGCGCGCAAAGGCCGCCGCCCGGGCTTGCATGGCGGCGGATGATATCGGCGGGTTGCTGATCCGGCCGCCCGCCGCCTAAGCTCCATCTCCAGCCGACACGGCCTCGGGAGGCGACCGACATGCCGCACAATGCCAGCCAGTGGTTCGCGCAGCGCTCAGTCCAGGGCGTGGGCGAGGACGGCGCAGCCGAGCGCATCACCATCTGGATCGAACGAAAGCCCGGCGCGGTGTGGGCGGTTGGCCGCGCGGTGGATCTCGCGCAGCGGACGAACGGCGCCATCCGCGACGACGACTACGTCTTCGAGGGCTTCGAGATGGGCGACGCGCTCGAGGCCGCCAACGAGGCGCTGGCGTCCGACCTCGACGTCTCGCGGGAGGACGGCCGCGTCCAGGACGTTGCGCCGTTCGGCGAGCCCGAGCTGCTCGAGCCGCTCGAGCGCTGGTTCTTCGGGCACGCCCCGGGCTGACCGGGGAGCCGCTCAGCCGGCTGCGGTGACGACGAGCAGCACGACGTTCATCGCGATCACGAGCGCCGCGACGCCGATCGCCAGCACCCGGATGAGCCGGCCGTTCACGAGATCGCCCATCACGTCGCGCCGCGACGTCAGCCACACGAGCGGCACCACTGCGAACGGCAGCACGAGCGAGAGCACGACCTGGCTCGCGACGAGGGTGCTCAGCGTGTCCGCGCCGGCGGCGATCACGATCAGCGCCGGGATCATCGTGATCAGCCGGCGGATGAAGACCGAGACCTGCCAGTTCATGAAGCCGTCGACGATCATCTGCCCGGCCAGCGTCCCGACGGTGGACGACGAGAGCCCCGAGGCCAGGAGCGCGATGCCGAACGCGGCCGGCGCGAGCGAGCCCAGCAGCGGCCCGAGCGTGGCGTGGGCGTCCTCGATCCCGGAGATGTCGGCCCCGACGTGGAAGAACACTGCCGCGGCCATGATGACCATCGAGGCGTTGATCAGGAACGCGCCGTTCATGGCGAGCGCGATGTCGATCAGCTCCCTGCGGAAATGCTCCTTCTTGCTCTCACCGTCGAGGATGTCCGCGCGGTGCTGGACGAGTCCGGAGTGCAGGTAGACGACGTGCGGCATGACCGTCGCGCCGACCATCGCGACGGCAACGTAGACCGCGCTCGACTGGATCCCGGGCACGAACATGCCGTGCAGGACGCCCGCGGGGTCGGGGTTGGACATGAAGATCTCGACTACGAAGGCGGCGCCGATCACGGCGACGAACGCCATGATCGCGAGCTCGAACCGCACGTGCCCGTAGCGCTGTACCGCCAGCAGCGCGAACGAGATGACGGCGGTGAGAAGCGCGGAGGGGAGCAGGCCGAGGCCGAACAGGATCTGCATGCCGATGGCGGCGCCCAGGAACTCGGCCAGGTCGGTCGCCATCGCGGCTGCCTCGGCCGCCAGCCAGAGCCCGACGCGCATCTGCGGGCCCGTGTTCGCCCGGATCGCCTGCGGCAGCGTCAGGCCGGATGCGATTCCCAGCTTGGCCGACAGCGACTGGATGAGGATCGCCATCAGGTTGGAGGCGACGAGCACCCAGAGGAGCATGTAGCCGAAGTCGGCGCCGGCCTGGATGTTGGTCGCGAAGTTGCCCGGGTCCATGTAGGCGACGCTGGCCACGAACGCCGGCCCGAGGAACGGGAGAACCCGCTTGATCCGGGCCCATGGCGTGATGATGTGGGGTGCGGGCGCGACGGCCGCGCGAACGGCGTTTGGCGTCACGCCGTCACCTCGACGCCGATCCGCCCGGCGAGCTCGACTCCAACCGCCTGGTGGGTGCCCCCGACATCGAGCGTAAGCGGCCCGCCGAACGGCGCCTTCTCGACCATGGTGAACGGCGTGTCCGGCACGAGGCCGAGGCCTGCGAGGTAGCGCAGCAGCGAGGGATCGCCGTCGGGAACCTGGCGCACGACCGCGGCCTGGCCGGGCTCGAGCTCGGCCATCCGCTGGGCCGGCTCCGCCGCGATCACGAGGTCGGGGGTGGGGATCGGGTCGCCGTGGGGGTCGGTGGCGGGATAGCCGAGCACGCGGTCGATCTCGGCCTCGAGCTCCTCCGAGAGCACGTGCTCGAGCCGCTCGGCCTCGGAGTGGACGCGGTCCCATGAGAGGCCGAGGGTCTGCGTCAGGTAGACCTCGAGCAGCCGGTGGTGGCGCACGATCTCGAGGGCCACCTTCTCGCCCGGCGGCGTGAGGGTGACGCCCCGGTAGCGGCTGTGCTCGACGAGCCCCAGGGTCGCGAGCTTCTTGGCCATTGCCGTCGCCGATGCGGCCGCGACGCCCATGGCCTCGGCCAGCGCCGACGTCGACGCCTTGCCGTCGCGCCGCTCGAGCAGGTAGATCTGCTTCATGTAGTCCTGTGCCGCCTCGCTCAACATCTAAACCGCAATTTAGACGAGGCGAAACTTCAATTCAAGCGAGAATGCGCAGGCGCGGCAATCCCTCTGGCAGCGCGGCCGCCTCGCGGCCCGTCTGCTCCAGCACCTCGAGCGCTCGCGCCCCCTCCTGGCCGAGATCGACCGTGTGCTCGGTCACGTAGAGCGCGACGTACGGCCAGATCACATCCTCGCCCAGCTCCTGGGCGTACCGGCGGATGGTGACGAGCGCGTCGCTGCGGTGGGCGGCGGCGTAGGCGATCGAGTCGCGCAGGACGGCCGTGAACCGCTCGACCACGCCGTCCGGCAGGTCGAGGCGGGCAACGACGCCCCCGAGCGGCACCGGAGCCCGCGCCAGCTCCTCGAACGATGCGCCCAGGTCCTCGACCAGCTGCAGGCCGTCGCGGCGGTACGTGAGCCGGCCCTCGTGGATGAGCACGCCGAGGTCGTGGTCGCCTCGCTTCAGCGCGGGGCCGATGTCCGAGAAGACGGCGTGGTCGATCAGCATGCTGTCCGGGTGGAGGCAGCGGTAGAGCAGCGTGGCCGTCGTCGTCGGCCCTGGGCAGAGGACGCGGGCATCGGGCGACGGCCAGACGCCGTCGCGGGCGGCGACGATCAGCGGGCCGACGCCGAAGCCGAGCGCCGACCCGGCGGGCACGACGCCGTAGCGGTCGGCGAGCAGGAGCGCCGCGTGGAAGCTGGCCTTCGAGATGTCGTACCGGTCGGCGAAGAGGCCGTCGTTCAGCGCCTGGACGTCGAGCAGCTCGGCCTCGAACTCGAGGCCCCGCAGGTCGATCCGCCGCTCGAGGATGGCGTGGAACGCGAACGTGTCGTTGGGGCACGTCGAGAGGCCGAGCCGGAGCTTCATGCCGGCTCCAGGACGCGCGCCCGGGCTGCGGCGAGGGCCTCGGCCATCCGCCACTCCGCATGGTTTCGGTCGCCCGCCCGGTTGGACGCGCCGCGCACGATCCGAAGCGGCACGCCGAAGAGGCCGGCCGCCACGGCCACCGCGAACCCCTCCATCTCCTCGGCGAGCGCGCTCGGGTGCCGCTGTGCGCGCTCGGCAGCGCCGGCCGCCGTGCCCGCCGCCTCCGCCACCGAGAGCAGCTCGCCGTCCGCGCCGGCCAGGGCGATCACGTCGGCCTCCGCGAATCCGAGCTGGGCCGGCCCAGCTCCGCCGGCGCCGATGCCGTCGATGCGGACCGAAGAGGCGTCGATGGCCGTTCCGATCGCAAACCGGTCGGGATCGTACGTCCCCGCCGCGCCGACGAGCACCACGCCCGCCTGGGCTTCGGCCGGGTGGGTCGCGATCGCGTGAGCCGCGCCCGCTCCGGCCGCCGCCAGCCCGAACCCGCACATGCGCACAGGGCCGGGCAGGTCGTCGCCCAGGAGCTCAGCCTCCGCCGCGGTGGGGACGAGGATGAGCATCCTGCCTTACGTGATCTCGACCATCCGCTGGATCGCGCCGCGGGCCCGCGCTGCGAGCTCCGGATCGACCGTCACCCGGTGGCGCATCTCGAGCAGCGAGTCGCGCAGCTTCTCGAGCGTGATCATCTTCATGTAGCGGCACACCGCCCGCTCGCTCATGGCATAGAAGCGGGCGTCGGGCGCCTCCTTGCCCAGCCGGTGCAGGATGCCGGTCTCGGTGGCGACCATGAACTCGCGGCTCGGGGAGGTCCGCGCCCGCTGGACCATCCCCTCGGTCGAGAGGACGTGGGTGCGCACGCCGAGCGCGGGGTTCTCGGACGCTGCGTACATGCACTGGCTGGCGCATCCGCACTCCGGGTGGATGAGGAGCTCGGCGTCCGGGTGCTCGTCGAGCTTCCTGGCGACGTCGTCGGCCCGGATGCCGGCGTGGACGTGGCACTCGCCCGGCCAGATCTTCATCTTCCGGCCGGTGACGCGCTCGAGATACGCCCCGAGGAACATGTCGGGCAGGAACAGGATCTCGCGGTCGGCCGGCACGGCCTCGATGATCTGGCGCGCGTTTCCCGAGGTGCAGCAGTAGTCCGAGAGCGCCTTCACCTCGGCGGTCGTGTTCACGTAGCTCACGACGACCGCTCCGGGGTTCTCGTCCTTCCAGCGCGCCAGCGCCTCGGCGTCGATCGACGCGGCCAGCGAGCAGCCGGCGTCGAGGTCGGGGATCAGGACGGTCTTCTCGGGCGCGAGGACGGCGGCCGTCTCGGCCATGAAGTGGACGCCGCAGAACACGATCACGTCGGCCTCGGTCGCGGCCGCCTGCTGGGAGAGGCCCAGCGAGTCGCCGACGTAGTCGGCCACGTCCTGCACCTCGGGCACCTGGTAGTTGTGCGCCAGGACGACCGCCTTGCGCTCGGTTGCGAGCGAGCGCACCTCGTCCTGCATCTGCTCGGTCATCGATGCGGTCATGACTGCCACGGGTGTACCTCCAGGGAGACGTCGAGTGCCGTCACCGAGTGCGTGAGGGCCCCGATCGAGATCGCGTCGACGCCGGTCTCGGCGACGGCGCGGACGGTGTCGAGCGTGATGCCGCCCGAGGCCTCGAGCCGGGCGCGGCCCGCGGCGCGGGCGACGGCCCGGCGCAGGAGCCCCGGATCCATGTTGTCGAGCAGGATCGTCCCGGCGCCTGCGGCGACGGCCTCGTCGAGCTGGGCGAGGTCGTCGACCTCCACCTCGATCGCCAGATCCGGGTTGGCGGCCCGGGCGGCCTCGATCGCCGGGGTGATTCCGCCGGCGATCGCAACGTGGTTGTCCTTGATGAGGATCGCGTCGTCGAGGCCCATCCGGTGGTTTCGGCCCCCGCCGGTCGCAACGGCGCGCTTGTCGAGGAACCGCAGGCCGGGAGCCGTCTTTCGAGTGTCGAGGATCTCGACGCCGGTGCCGCGCACGGCCTCGACGTAGGCCCGGGTCGCGGTCGCGATGCCCGACATGCGCTGCACGAGGTTCAGGCCGGTGCGCTCGGCGCTCAGGACGGCGTGGGCCTTCCCGTGGATCCGCGCGACTGTGAACGGCGGCGCCGCGATCAGATCGCCTTCGGCCGCGAGGAGCTCCATCTCGGCGTCCGCGTCGAGCAGCCGCACGCACGCGATGAGCTCGCCCAGCCCGCAGATCACCCCGGCCGCCTTCACGACGACGTCGGCGGTCACCTCGAGGTCGTCGGGCACTACGGCGGCGGTGGTCACGTCGCCGGTGCCGAGATCCTCGGCCAGCGCGCGTCCGATCACGTCGCCGATGACGTCGCTCTGCACGGCACAGCCCCCTCCAGGGCCGGGTCGGGATCGGGATAGTCGCGGCGCAGGTGCGCCCCGCGGCTCTCGCGCCGCTCGAGGGCGGCCGTCGCGATCAGGGTTGCGACGCGGACCGGGTTCGACTCCGGCCGGCCGTCGAGCCACGAGCCGAGCCGCTCGAGCCCCTCGCGGTCGCGCACGGGGCCGGCGTCGTTCCACATCCTGCGGCGAAGCTCGGCGAGCGGCGCCCGCGCGAGCGGCCGGTCGGGGGGTGGGGCGTCGGCCACGACCGCCGGGGCGGCGTCCAGGCCGGCGGCGACAGCGCGGTGGGCGAAGACGAAGCACTCGAGCAGCGAGTTCGACGCCAGCCGGTTTGCACCGTGGACTCCGGTGCAGGCGCTCTCGCCCGACGCGAAGAGACCGGCGATCGACGTCGCTCCCTGAAGGTCGGTTGCGATCCCGCCCATCAGGTAGTGACCGGCTGGGGCCACTGGCACCCGGTCTCGGCGCAGGTCGATCCCGAGCCGGGCGCATCCCTCGACGAGCGTTGGGAACCGGCGGCCGACGAGCTCCGGGTCGAGGTGGCGCAGCGAGAGGTAGCTCGCTTCTCCCGCGTCGAGGCGGGCCTGGATGACGCGCGTGACGACATCCCGCGGCGCCAGCTCGGCATCGGGATGCTCGCCCAGCATGAACCGCTCCCCCGTCTCCGAGACGAGGTGGGCGCCCTCGCCGCGAACGGCCTCCGAGACGAGGAACGCGCGTCCGCCCGCCGCCACCGCGGTCGGGTGGAACTGGACGAACTCCATGTGGCGCACCTCGGCGCCGGCGCGATGGGCGATCGCGATCCCGTCGCCGGTGGCGCCGGGCGGGTTGGTCGTGCGCGAGTAGAGCGCCCCCGCGCCGCCGGTGGCGAGGAGTGTCATCCGCGCGCGGATCGGGACGAGCTCGTCGCGCCCGAGAATCCAGGCCCCCGCACAGCCGTCGCCGTCGGTCAGAAGGCCGATCGCCGCGGCGTGATCGACGACGCGGATCCGCCGATCCGTCAGCACCCGGCCGATCAGCGTCCGCGCGATGGCCGCGCCTGTTGCCGCGCCGCCGGCATGGAGGATGCGGTGGCGGCTGTGGCCGCCCTCCCGCGCCAACTGCGGCCGGCCGGCGTCGTCGCGATCCCACTCGACCCCCAGCCGCTCGAGGTCGGCCACGCGCCGGACGCCGTCTCGCACGAGCACGTCCACGGCGGCCGGATCGGCGATGCCCCGCCCCACGGCCAGCGTGTCGGCGGCGTGGAGCGCCGGGTCGTCGTCGGGGCCGATCGCGGCCGCGATGCCGCCCTGCGCCATGAACGAGTTCGACGACTGGAGCGAGCCCTTGGTGACGAGCGTCGTGCGGGCGCCGCGGGCGGCGGCTTCGAGCGAGGCGTAGAGCCCTGCCAGCCCGGCCCCGACGATCAGGACGTCGGTGCGATGAGACGCTCTATCGCGCACGGCGCCGCGCATATTAGCCGAAGTGACTAAAACTCGCTGGGAATGGAGAACGGGCCGGCAGCGTTCTCTAGAAGGCATGCTCCTCCTGGCTGATACGCTCGCCGGCATGGCCCCTGAGCCCGACTCGCCGCCCACACCCGGCGCCGCGCAGGCGGCCGCCGCGCGTGACCGGGCGCGGTTCGAGGAGGAGGCGCTCACCCACGCCGAGCACCTCTACCGGATCGCGCTTCGGCTTACGGGGTCGTCACAGACGGCCGAGGACCTCGTGCAGGAGACCTACCTGCGCGCATTTCGGGCCTGGCGGTCGTACTCGCCGGGCACGAACCTGGCGGCATGGCTCGCGACGATCATGCGGAACGCCAACATGGACGAGCTGCGCCGCCAGAGCAGGCGCCCGCCGTCCGAGCCGCTCGACGAGCAGGGCGACTACTACCTCTACAACCGCCTCGCCGATACCGGGCGCGAGCCGCAGGAGCGCGTCCTCGCCCGCCTTTCGGGGAGCGGCGTCGTCGAGGCGCTCGGCGCAGTTCCGGAGAACTTCCGCGAGGTCGTTGTGCTCGTGGACGTCGGCGAGTTCTCCTACGCCGATGCCGCCGAGATCCTCGGGATCCCGATCGGGACGGTCATGTCGCGCCTCTACCGGGGCCGGCGCCTCCTGAAGCAGCGCCTGGCCGAGCTCGCCGAGCGGGAGGGGGCCGAGTGAGCGTCGATCCCTGTCACGGCGCCGAGCACCTGATGCAGCCGTACCTCGACCGTGCCCTGACCAAGGACGAGGTCGCGCGCATCGACCTGCACCTGCGCGAGTGCGACTACTGCAACGACCGCTACATCTTCGAGCGGCGCCTGCGCGCGGTGGTGAAGGACTGTTGCTCCGGCGATCCGGTGCCCGCCGGATTCGTCGACCGGCTGCGGCTGCGCTGCTGCGGTCAGGACGACGTGGCGTAGTCGACGTCGCCCGGCGGGCGCAGGTCGCGGCAGTCGAGGAGGTCGGCACCGAGCGGCCTCACGGGCGTCTCACCGTGCCGGGGGATCTCGTGCCACAGCGGCCGCGGGATCACGACCGGGTGCGAGCGGCCGGCGCCGTAGTCGGCCGCGAGGACGCGCGTTTCCGAAGGGGCCGCGGCCATGCGCGCGACGGCCGCGGGATCGAGCGCGGGCCCGTCGCCGAGCACGACGAGCGCCCGGTCGGCCTCCGGCGGGAGCGCCGCCAGGCCGGCGTGGAGCGAGGCGGCCTGGCCGTCGCGCCACGCCTCGCACACCACCGCGCGGGCGCCGTGCAGGTCGACCGCCGCCAGGATGTCCCCGGCGTGGGCGCCGAGGACGACGACCCGCTCGCCGACTTCGCCTGCGGCCACCGCTTGAAGGACCCGCTCGAGCATCGGCACGCCGTCGATCGGGTGGAGCTGCTTCCTGCCGCCGAAGCGGCGGCCCTCGCCCGCCGCGAGCACGACGGCGCCGATCACACGTCGAGCAGGATCGAGTCGGCGATCTGGAGCGTGCGCGCTGCGGCGCGGCCGTACGGGCGGGCGGCGTCGGGATCCTCGATCGCCAGCGACTGCGTCCACAGCTCCTCGGCCAGGTCGAGGAGGGTCTCGACGGCCGCCAGCTCGCCGCTCCCGTTGGTGTCGCATGCCCGCCGGGCGAGCCCGATGGCACCGGGCGTGTCGGGAAGCCGTGTCCAGAGCAGCGTGGTGGCCATGATCAGGTACTCGTGCACGCGCACCCGCTGGAGCGGGACCGTCCGGTCGCGGGCCACGAGCGGCGGCGAGAGCGTCGGCGCCGGCTCGCCGCGGGCGGCGCGCTCGGCGTTCCCCCACATGATCGCCCGCACCTGGTCCGGGGTCGCGCCGGCGCGTTTGAGCGCCGTCCCGACCTGGATCTGGGCGATCGCGGGCGCGCCGTAGGGCGCGTCGCTCGCGAACGCGATCTGCTCCGGCGACGCCGTCGCGAAGAGCGCGCGCAGGTCGGTGTTCGACCACACGGACGTGTCGTAGAGGACGTTGGGGTGGTTGAGCAGCGTGCGCCCGATGTGCTGGAGGTCGGCGATGGCCGCGTGTGCCAGGATGAGCTGGGCCTCCGGGTGGTGCTCGACGAGGTGCTGGAGGTCCTCCGCGATCGCCGGCAGGCCGCGCCCGGCATGGATGAGGATGGGCACGCGCCGTTCGGCGGCGAGCCGGAACACCGGGTCGAGGCCGCGCTCGCCGAAGTCGAACTTCTGGGCGCGGGGGTGGAGCTTGATCCCCCTGGCGCCCTTGTCGAGGCAGCGCTCGGCTTCGGGGATCGGTCCGGCGGTCAGGTCGAGCCGGCAGAAGGGGACGAGCGCGCCGTCGGACGCCGCGGCCCACTCGAGCACGCGGTCGTTCGGCACCCGGTAGGCCGGGAAGCGGTCGGGGTCGTTCAGGGGGAACGTGAAGCAGCGCTCGACGCCGTGCAGGCGCATCGAGTCGAGGAGCTCCTCCGGCGTCTGGGCGAAGCCGTCCTCGTCGACGCCGAGGTGCGTATGCGAGTCCCAGACCCGGATGTCGTCCGGAAACGTCGCGCGGATGCGGCTGAAGTGCTCGGTGAGAAGGCGATCGAACCCCGGCGTGGGCACGCCCGAACGCTACCAGCGGCCGGGTGATAGCTTGTCCGCATGACCACAGGACTGCTCATGTTTGCCGACTCCCTTCGCGATGCCGACCTGTTTCTCGCCACCGGCGTCTCGATCGTCGACCCGTTCATCTACGTCGAGACCAACGGTCAGCGCCTGATCGTGACCAGCGAGATCGAGGCCGATGCCGCCCGCCGCAACTCCCGTGCCACCGACGTGCTCCTGAGCTCGAAGTTCGGCGCGCGCGAGCTGGTCGCCGGGGGGATGGGATGGGACGATGCCCAGATCGAGGTGCTGGGCCGGGTCGTCGGCGACCTCGGCCTGGACGAGGTGGTGGTGCCGCCGTCGTTCCCGGTCGTTGCGGCCGACTTCCTGCGCGAGAAGGGCGTGGCGGTCCGGCCCGACCGCGAGCAGTTCCAGCTCCGGCGGCGGGCCAAGGACGAGCAGGCCCTCGCCGGGATCCGGGCGGCGCAGCGGGCGACCGAGGCCGCGATGGCCCGCGTCGTCGAGATCCTCGGCTCGTCGTCCCCCAAGGGCGACGGCCTCGTGTTCGACGGCGAGGAGCTGACGGCCGAGCGTGTCCGGGCCGAGGTGATCGCGACGCTTCGCGCGCACGGCTGCGAGGGCGAGCCGCCAATCACGAGCCCCGGCCCGCAGGGCGCATTCGTGCACGAGCTCGGCACCGGTCCCGTGCGCCCGGGCGAGTCGCTGATCGTCGACATCTTCCCGACGCATGCCGAGAGCCGGTTCTGCGCCGACATGACCCGAACGTTCTGCTTCGGCGAGGCGCCGGAGCTCCTGCGGCACATGCACGCCACCGTCCTCGAGGCCGTGAAGCGGTCGACCGACGCGATCCGCACGGGCGTGAACGGCCGTCAGGTGTGGGAGGCCGCGTGCGACGCGATCGAGGCGGGCGGCTACCGCACTGAGCGGACGGTCGCGACGGGCGAGACCCTCGATGAGGACTTCTTCCACGGTCTCGGCCACGGCGTGGGCCTCGAGGTGCACGAGTCGCCGAACCTGGGGCTCTCCGGTGACGACCTGATCGCGGGTGACGTCGTCACGATCGAGCCGGGCGTCTACCGGAAGGGTTTCGGGGGCGTGCGACTTGAGGATCTCGCCGTGGTCCGCGACGATGGGGCCGAGGTGCTGACGGACTTCCCGTACGACATGGAGATCCATGCCTAGGGGCGGCGTGCGGCGACCGGCGTTCCACGTCGACGACCCCGTTGCCGTCGGCCGCCGGATTCGCGACCTGCGCGAGCAGCTCGGCCTGTCGCTGCGCCAGGTTTCAGGCCCAGGATGCTCGCCCGGATACCTGTCGCGCGTCGAGCGCGGCCAGCGCGTGCCGTCGGTCACGGTCATGGCCGATCTGGCCGACAAGCTGGGCGTCACCCTGGAGGATCTCGGCGGGCGCGACATCCGCACGCGGATCCCCGAGACCCGCCTTCTCGACCTCGAGCTGGCCGCCAGGATGGGCGACGAGTCCGCCGCAGACGACGTGCAGCGGGCGCTCGAGGATGCTGCGCGGATCGGCGACAAGCGGGCCGAGAGCCGGCTGCTCGAGGTGCTCGCGCACCTCGCGGCCGAGGCCCGGCGCGACGCCGAGACTGTCCGGCTCTGCGTGCAGGCGCTCAACGCGGCGCCGGTGCCGGCGTCGAGCCGCGCCCGGCCGGCGCTGCACGAGGCACTCGGGCGCGCGTACGCGGGCCTCGGCCAGATGAACCGCTCGATCGAGGTGCTGCGGGCCGCGTTCGACGAGGCCCGGGCCGAGCCCGGCGATCCGGGACTCGCCGTGCGGTTCGGCGTGCTCCTCGCGAGCGCCTACACCGACGCCGGCCTGGCCGAGGACGCCTACCAGACGCTGGACCTGGTGAAGGCCGAGCGGGATGTGCTGATCGACCCGGTCGCGGCGGCCCGGATCGAGTGGGCCATCTCGCGCACGTACGCCGAGCACGGCCAGATCGATCTCGCGGAGCGGTATGCGCGCCGGGTGGTGTCGGCGCTTGCGTGCGGCGAGCATCTGCTCCTGCTTGGCCGGTCGCACATGCTGCTCGGCAGCATCCTGCTCGACCGCAGCCGGCGGGCTGAGGCCGATGCCGAGCTCAGGCGCGCCACGGAGGTGCTCGAGCGCGGCGGTGCTCCCAAGCCCGAGCTCGCCCTCCTCGACTACGAGCTGGGGCGTTCGGCGCTCCTCGACGGCCGGCTGGACGATGCCGACGAGCTGGCCCGGGCGGGGCTCGACCGGACCGAGGCGACCGAGCCCGGAACGGCGGGCATGCTGTACACGCTGCTCGCGAAGATCGCGCTGGAGCGCGGCGACCTCGACGAGGCCCGGCGCCTGTGCCGCGAGGCCGCGGACGTGCTCACCGGGACGGTCGCGGTGCACTACCTCGACGACGTGTGGCAGACGCTCGCCGACATCGAGGAGCGGGCGGGTGACCTGCCGGCGGCGCTGGCCGCGCTGCGTCGGGTCACCGCCGGCAGGCGGACGGCCAAGACCTGAGCGCCGCGGTCAGCCGTGCGCCGGGTGGACGACCACGCCGGGGACGCGCGGCCGCTCGTCGACGCGCCGCAGCCAGTCCTCGATCCGCGGGTAGCCGCCGTCGAGCGCCAGGTGCTCGGCCAGGATCCGGTGGAACCGCTCGTCATCGTCGTCGCGCAGCCACAGGCCGTACTTGAGGAACGGGAAGGCGGCGCAGTCGGCCGCCGAGAACGCGTCGCCGAGCAGGTGGCCGCGCCCGTCGAGCATCGCCTCGAACAGCGTGAGCGACGCCCGCATCTCCGCCGCCAGGGCCTCGACGAGGACGTGATCCGGCGTCTCCGCGGCCAGCTCCGCGTCGATGCGGTTCGGCGGCACCTTCCACACCCGGTTGAACCAGTCGACGAACACCCGCGTCTCGGCGGCGCGCGCCGCTTCGGCCGGGAAGAGCGGCGGGTCGGGGAACCGCTCCTCGAGGTGCTCGATGATGCGGCTCGAGTCCACGACGACGAACCCCTCGTCGTCGAGCACCGGCACGAGGTCCTGGCCGCTCGCCTCGCGGATCGGCGTCCGGTCGGCTGCGTCGCACATAACGACCTCGGCGTCGACGCCCTTGTGGCCGAGCGCGAGCGCGACTCGCTCGACGTTGGTCGAGAACGGGATGGCGTAGAGCCGGATCCCGCTCACACGTGCATCAGGTCGAGAAACCGCTGGTCGTTGTCGAACGGCCCGACTAGGCCGAAGTTGAGCGCGTCGGAGCGGATCACCTCGCCCGCCAGCCGCTGGATGTCGGCGGCGGTTACCGCCTCGATCCCCTCGAGCACCTCCTCGGGCTCGGTGGCGCGGTCCTCCAGCACCTCGCGCCGCAGGCCGAAGCCGAGCAGGCCGCGCGGGTCCTCGAGCTGGAGCACGAGCCGGCCCTTCAGGAAGTTCTTCGTGCGCCGGAGCTCGTCGTCCTCCACCGGCTCGGCGGCGAGCTTTCCGAACTCGCCGACGATCGTCGACACGGCGAGGTCGATGCGCTCGATGTCGACCCCGGCCTGTGAGAACAGCGTGCCGGCGTCGTTATAGGCCGAGTGGTGGCAGAAGACGTAGTAGGCGAGGCCGTTTCGCTCGCGAACCTCGAGGAAGAGTCGCGATGACATACCGCCGCCGAGGATCGCCGACAGCACCTGCATCACGTAGCGGTCGCGGTGGGCCGTCGGGAGACCGCGCACGCCGAGGCGCAGGTGGGCCTGGTCGGAGTCGCGGGTCTCGAGGCTCACTCGGGCTTCGTCCTGCTTCACCTCGACGGGGGCCGGCGCCCCGCTGGGCCGGTCCTCGAGCCATCCGAACTGGGCCTCGACCTCCGACAGGAAGTCGCCGTCCACGGCTCCGGCGGCGCCGACGACCATCCGGCGCGGCGCGTACCAGGCGCCGAGGTAGTCGAGGAACGTCTGCCTGTCGGCGGCGCGGATCGTGTCCTTGGTGCCGATGATGTCCCAGCCGAGCGGCTGGTCGCCGAAGAGCAGGTGGTCGTAGACGCTGTCGACGTGGTCACGGGGGGTGTCCACGTACATGTTCAGCTCCTCGATGATCACGCCCTTCTCGCGCTCGAGCTCAGCGGCGTCGAACTTCGAGTGCAGGAGCTGGTCGGCAAGGACATCGAGCGCCAGCGAGCGGTGCTCGGCCGCGCACTTGATGTAGTAGCCGGTGTACTCCTTGCTCGTGAAGGCGTTGAACTCGCCGCCGATGCCGTCGACCTCGGCCGAGATGTCCTTGGCCGTCGGGCGCTTCTCGGTGCCCTTGAAGAACATGTGCTCGGCGAAGTGGGCGATGCCGTTGGTCGCCTTCGTCTCGTACCGGCTCCCGGCGGCGACCATCACCATCACGGCGACGGACTTCGCGGCGGGCATCGGCGCCGTCACGACGCGCAGCCCGTTGTCCAATGTGGTCTTCTGGAACATGGCGGGCGGTATCGTAGCCAGGCTGCCGCCGCGCCCCCGCCCTCACCACCCGAGGCGGTCGATCACCTCGGCGGCGACCTGCTGAATCGGGCGATCGTTCGCGACGGCGAAGTCCTCGAATCCAGCGCCTGTGTCGTCTGCGACCCACCGGCGGGCCCATTCGATGTCGCCGGCGCGGCCCGATGTCGGATCGACCGCGCACCGTCGCTCGATCGTCTCGATGTCGACGATCAGCCGGACGACGCGGAGCGGTGATTGGACGGCCGCGCAGATCGCCTCGAGCTCATGCCGATGCTCGATCGACAACGCGAGGACCAGGAACCGCACACCGGCGGCCAGGTAGTTCCCGGTCACCGATTCGAGGTTCGCAATCATCACGCGCCGTGCGGCAGCGCTGTCGTCCCAGCCGACGTCGAACCATCGCAGCCAGTCGAGATCGATCGCCGCGTAGGGCAGGCCCCGCCGCTCGAACTCGTTGGCCATCTCTGCGGCGACCGACGTCTTGCCCGATCCGTACACGCCCGTCAGGAGGACTGCCTGGCGGTCAGTCGGGTCGGCTTCGGAGCGTGTGGTCGGCATCGCTGACGGCTCAAAGACGCCTGGCGGGCTCGCCGAGGCCGGTCGGGGGCTCGATCACCTCGAGGATCATGCCCAGGTGGCTCTGCGTGTCGAG
The DNA here is from genome assembly GCA_963821535.1 of uncultured Actinomycetes bacterium. GTDB lineage: Bacteria > Actinomycetota > Thermoleophilia > Gaiellales > JAICJC01 > JAICJC01. The sequence continues at coordinate 404,410 of CAWGEC010000013.1, forward strand.
ATAGGCGAACTTCCCGCTCCCGTCGACTCCGAAGCCCTCCCCGCTCGACAGAACGCCGATGCGGTCGTCGTTCGCGGCGGTGACGACGGCGTCGATGGATTCGACGATCGCTGCGACGTGGTGCAGACCCTCCCCGTGCTCTTCGAGCCAGTCCTGGTGAATTGACCGCCCCGAGAGCGGCTGGAGGATCTCGACCTGGGGATGGGTGTCGTTCAGCGCCACGAGCGTTCTTCCCGTCGCCGGAATCCCGTTGTGCTCATACCGCGTCATCATGTGCGGGCCGAACTCATAGACCCGCCACGGGCCGTTCCCGAGCAGCCGGGACTGGCGGGCGGCGTATGCCTCCAGATCGCGCACGACGACGGCGACCTGGATGATCTCGAGACGCTGGAGCAGGGGCGTGACGGCCACGAGCGGCGAGTCTATCGGCGGCATTCGCGGACGGAATACCCTCCACCGCGTGGCAGACCGGACGGCCTTCGACTCCGCCGCAGACTCCTACGAACGGGCTCGTCCCGACTATCCAGGGGAGCTCTTCGACGACCTCGTGCGGCAGACGGGCGTGGCGAGCGGCGACCGGGTGCTCGAGATCGGGCCCGGCTCGGGCAAGGCGACCCGACCACTGGCCGACCGCGGCCTTCGAGTCACGTGCGTCGAGCTCGGGCCGAGGCTCGCGGCCCGTGCCCGGGCCGCCCTCGCCGCGTATCCGGACGTCGAGGTGGTGCAGTCATCCTTCGAGGCGTGGCGCCCTCGGGACGCCGCGCCGTTCGACCTGGTGGTGGCGGCGACGTCCTGGCACTGGATCGATCCCGACGTCGGCTATCAGAAGACGTTCGACCTCCTTCGGCCCGGAGGGCACCTCGCCTTCTGGACGGCGACCCATGTGTTCCCCGACGGCGGCGACCCCTTCTTCCGCGAGCTCCAGGATGTCTACGACCAGATCGGCGAGGGGCTTCCGCCGGATGCGGCCTGGCCCCGGCCGGGCGAGTTGCCCGACGCTCGAGGCGAGATCGAGGCGACCGGGCTCTACGACGTGGTCGCGGTCAAGCAGTACGCCTGGGAGGTCGTCTACGACGCCGACGGCTACATCGCGCTCCTCGACACGTTCTCGGGCCACATCGCGATGGCCTCGTGGCGGCGCGAGCGCCTGTACGCCGAGATCCGGCGCCGGCTCGGCGAGCGGCCCGATGGGCTGCTCCGGCGGGGCTGGGGCGCGGTGCTCCACGTCGCGCGCCGGCGGGATCGCTAGGACCGACAACCGGGGCCAGGCCCCGGATGGCGCCTGGCCCCATGGGGTTCCGGCTGCCTAGTGCTGCCGGAGCGCGTCCCGGAGCCGTGGCTCGAATGGGGAGATGTGCACGATCGAGCCGGGGTCACCCGAGCCGCAGAAGGCCCAGCCTGCACTGTTGGGTCCGACAGCGCCGATCCGCCCGGCGCCTGCGAGCCGGAGCTCGATCTCGCCGACCCTCGCGTGGCTGCCCAGGTCGCAGCGGTACTTGTTGAGCACGACCCAGGCTGCGCCTCCTTCCGGCACGACGACGCGATGGGCACCAAGCGCGGTCACCATCTGGTCGCCCGATTGCAAGAGGCGGAACGGGATGGCGGCATCGGCGGGGTCGGTGAACCGGACGGCCGGGTATCCGTCGAGCACGCAGCTGAGCCCGGTGTTCGTGAGCCGGATCGCCTCCGGGTTCTGGCCGGTCTTCGGGGCGATACCCGGGCCGGCCGAGAGCCGAAGCTGCGCCGGCGTGCAGGTCGTCCGGGCGCTCGCCGCCCGCGTCGGATTCTCTGGCGACCCACCGTTCCAGTGCTCGTGGCAGCCCGTCGCCAGGACGACCACGACTGCTGCCCACGCCAGCCCGGATCTCACATATCGAGTGTACGCCCCTCGAGCGCCGTCAGCGCGGCCTTGTTGGCGGCCCACGCCGCGAACAGGACGACGGCCCAGACGGCCTGCCCTGCCGCCCACAGCGCAGCGGCGGCGGCGCCAAACACGATGGCTTCGAAGGCGATTCGCTGCGGCGTCGACAGCGACACCCGCGCCTTGGGCGACCCGAACGTCGCCCACAGTGCGATCCACGCGCTGGGCGCTGCGATCGCCAGCACCCAGGTGACGCCCCAGCCCCAGTACGCGAGCGCGACCAGGGCCGCCAGCTCCAGGAAGAACCGGAGCGCGAGGTTGGCTGCCTTCACGTGCTGACGACCCGGTATAGCCCGGGGTGGGAGCGGAACTGCGCGAGGCCGGCGGCGGCCGCACGGAATTCGGCGCTCGTCACCGCCGCCTGGAATTCCTCGGCCGTCTGCCAGTGCGCGACGTTCACGAACCGGAACTCGGAGTCGGGCGACACGGTCCGGTGCAGGGTCGTTCTGACGTAGCCCGGCTGCGTCTCGAGGAACGTTCGGGCGGACTCCCATGCGGCGACGAACTCGTCGTCGCTCGTCTCCGGAACCTCGAATGCGTTGATCAGAACGAACGGATGCTCGGTGCTCACGAACCCTCCTCGTCGTCGATTTCAGCCAGTCGCCGCTCTATCAGGCGCCGCTCGGCGTCGTCGTGGACGAGCTCGAGCGCCTGGTGGTACGCGGCGCGAGCCTCGCCGGTTTGGCCGAGACGGCGAAGCAGCTCACCCCGGGTCGCGTGGGCGTAGTGGTAGTCGCCGAGGTCGAGGCCTTCGACGATCGCCAGGCCCGCCTCGGGCCCGTTCGCCTCGGCGACAGCGACCGCCCTGCTCAGCTCGACGACCGGTGAGCGGGTGAGCCGTGAGAGCTCCTCGTAGAGCGCCGCGATCTGGGGCCAGTCGCGCGGCTCGTCGGCATGAAGCGACGCGATCGCGGCCTGCACCACGTACGGCCCGCGTCCGCGGAGGGCGAACGCCCGATCGAGCACCGCCCGGCCCGCGGCGATCTGCTCGGCGTTCCAGAGCGAGCTCGACTGATCCTCGAGCAGCACCACCTCGCCGCCCGAGAACCGGGCCGGGCGGCGCGCTTCCAGGAGCAGCATCAGCGCCAGGAGGCCGTGCACCTCGGGCTCGTCGGGCATCAGCTCTGCGAGCGCCTGCCCGAGCCGGATCGCCTCGCCGGCCAGGTCGCCGCGGCCGCCGTAGCCCTCGTTGAAGATGAGGTACACGACCGCGAGCACCGCGGCCAGCCGGTCGGGCAGGACGTCGTCGGACGGCACCCGGAACGGGATGCCGGCGGCGGCGATCTTGCGCTTGGCCCGCACGAGCCGCTGGGCCATCGTCGGCTCGGGGACGAGGAAGGCGCGCGCGATCTCGCCGGTGTCGAGGCCGCCCAGCGTCCGCAGCGTGAGGGCGACCTGCGCCTCGGTCGCAAGCGCCGGATGGCAGCACGTGAAGATCAGCTCGAGCCGCTCGTCGGGAAACGTCGTCTCGTCCATGGTGTCCTCCACTGCCTCCGGCACCTCCAGGAGCCGCGTCTTCGCGATCAGCGTGCGGTCGCGGTTGATGCGGTTGATGGCCCGGTTTCGGGCCGTCGTCGTGAGCCAGGCCCCGGGGTTCTGCGGGACGCCGTCGCGCGGCCAGCGCTCGGCAGCGATGGCGAACGCCTCCTGGGTGGCTTCCTCGGCGAGGTCGAAGTCGCCGAGGAAGCCGATGAGCCCAGCGAGGACACGTCCCCACTCGTCGCGGAAGACCTGGTCGAGAATGGCCTACCGCTCCACCAGCGGACGGATCTCGATCGCGCCGCCCATGCTCGCCGCCGGGATCGTCGCCGCCAGCGCGATGGCGGCGTCGAGGTCGTCGGCCTCGTAGAAGCCGTACCCGCCGATCGCCTCCTTGAGCTCGACGAACGGGCCGTCGGTCGTCAGGGTCTTCCCGTCCTTCACCTGCACGGTCGTGGCGGTCTCGGGGTGCTGCATTTGCGCGTCCCCGGGGGTGAAGCCGGGCGTCTGGTTGAGCGCTCCGTACGCGGCGTAGACGGCGCCCTGCTCCTCCTGCGAGAGCGCATCCCACTCGGGCGTGCCGGGGAGCGGGGTGGTGCCCTGGTAGATCAACAGCATGTACTTCATCGCGTCCTCCTTGTTGGTGCGGTCACAGATACGACAAACGGGGAGCGACGAATTCGACACCTCGGCGGGCACAGTAGGCTGCGGCGCCATGGATGTCCGCCTGGTGCAGTTTGCCGAGCGCCACCTCCAAGCGTTCGAGGGCATGCTGGACGACCCCGACGTCAAGCGGTTCACGCGCCTTCCGGTGCCGGCGCCGCCGGGCTTCCCGCGTACCTGGCTGGCGCGCTACGAGCAGGGTCGTCGCGACGGCACGAGCGAGGCGTTTGCGATCGTGGACGACGGGGACGAGTTCCTCGGCTGCGCGATGGCGTTCGGGATCGACGCCGACGAGGGGAAGGCCGAGCTCGGCTATGTCGTGGCGCCGGCCGCGCGCGGGCGGGGCGTGGCTACGGCGGCGGTCAGGCTCCTCACCGACTGGGGTTTCACCGAGCGTGACCTGCTGCGGCTCGAGCTCCTGATCAGCGTCGACAATGTGGCGTCGAAGGTCGTCGCCGAGCGGGCCGGCTACGTGAAGGAGGGACTGCTGCGCTCGCTCTACGTCAAGGAGGGCCTGCGCGAGGACCACGAGCTGTGGTCGTGCCTACCGAGCGACAGGTGGCGGGCGTGACCTACCCGTCGGCGTCCGGCGGCGCGTACCGATGGTGCAGGATCAGCATGTTGCCGTCGGGATCCTCGAAGATCGCCTGGTGGCAGACGCCGCTGTCGAGGATCTCGCCCTGGAACCGGACGCCGCGGCCTTCCAACTTCGCGCGGGCCGCCTCGACGTCGTCGACGCGCAAAGCTATGGCCCCCTTGCTCGGCGCGAACTCGCGCCCGATCTTCGCCATGTCGAGCAGAAGAATCGTCACGTTGCCCGTCTCGAACTCGCCGCCGATGCCGTTCCGGTAGCGCTTCGAGAGCGGCAGTCCGAGCACGCCCGTGTAGAACTCCTCCGCCCTCTCGAAGCTCGTGATCGGCAGGAAGACGAAGTCGGTATGGGTGACGAGGGGGCCGGTCATCGCCATTTCGCACCCTACCGTCATACGCCCGATAACGTTCGCCGGCGTGAGGATCCTCGTCGCCCGCTGCGAGATCGCCTACCACGGTCGCGCAACCACCCGCCTTGGCGCCGGCGATCGCGTGATCCTCTTCAAGGACGACGGCTCGCTCTGCGTCCACGCCGAGCGCGGCTACAAGCCGCTCAACTACATGCCGGGGCCGACCACGGTGAAGGAGGAGGGCGACGTCATCCGCGTCTACCGGGCGGCGTCCGACGAGACGCTCGTGATCGTGGTCGAGGAGGTGCGCGAGGACACCCGCCACGAGCTCGACGACGACGCGGTGCTCGAGCGGGAGGACGCCGAGCTTCAGATCCACCGGCTGCTGGAGCAGGCGCCCGAGGCGATCGAGCCGGGCCTGGTCGTCGTCCAGCGCGAGCGGCCCACCGACACCGGGCCGATCGACCTGTTCTGCCGCGATGCGGAGGGGCGGACGGTCGTGGTCGAGGTGAAGCGCACGCGGGCGGTCGCCGCGCACGTTGAGCAGCTGACCCGCTACTGCGAGCGCGTCGATCTCGACCCGGCCCACAAGCCGTGCCGCGGGATCCTCGTCGCGCCCGAAATCGCGCCGCAGGCCCAGGTCATGTGCGAGGCCCGCGGATTCGCCTTCGTCGCGCTCAACTTCGACGTCCTGAAGGGCGAGGTCGTCCCGGAGCTCACGCTGTTCGAGTGAGGCTCATGCCGTCGCCGCCGGCACCCAGCTGAACCGGCGGAGCGCGACCGCCAGGCTCGCCGCGGCCCACAGGCCCAGCACGGCCAGGTCGGCCCATGCGACCCCGAGGCCGTGCGCGGCCGGGCTGTACGGGCGGTGGAGCGCATCGGCCAGCCGCTCGACGGGGAAGACCGACGCCAATTGGCGAAGCCAGGACGGCAGGCTGGTGTTGGGGATGAAGATGCCGGACGCCAGGTAGAGGGGCAGCATCATCGCCTGCACGGTCGGCTGGGCGGCATCCGCCGAGCCGATCAGCGTCGCGACGGCATGCGCCAGGACGCAGAAGGCGATCGAGCCGGCGACCGCGGTCAGCAGGACTCCGGGGATCGCCTCGGCAGGAAGGCCGACGCCGAAACCGATCCACCCGACGGCGATCAGCGCGGTCGCCATCGCGAGCGATACGGCTATCGCCGTCGCCGCCCGTCCGCCGATCAGCACCCAGGCCGGCACGGGTGTCGCCCGCCGCCGCTTGAGCACGCCGGTCTCGCGCTGGGTCACGACCGAGATCACGAGGTTCACGAACGACGAGGCGATCACCGAGAGCGCGACCAGCCCGGGGACGTAGTAGGTGGCCGCCTCGACGTGGCCCGGGCCGACCCGGTCTGAGCCCCACATGCCCAGGAAGAGCACCAGCAGCAGCAGCGGCAGCATGACGGTGGCCGTGCGCGCCTGCCGGTTTCGGAGCAGCGCGCGCGCGTCGTAGCGGGCCTGGTGGAGCACCATCTGCACGGGGCCCCGGCGGGCGGCCTTCGGCGTGGCGATGTCGTCTCGCGGGGCGTGCCTGCGGGGCCGGCGGACGGCCTTTAGGCCGTGCCCCAGCGCGAAGCGCGCGACGACAACGACGGCGATGATGACGATGCTCGTGGAGCCGTGGAACATCAGGCCTCCTCGGAGTCGGTGGTGGTGCCCGCCAGGGCCAGGTAGACGTCCTCGAGTGCGGGCCGGCGCACCTCGAGATCGGGCAGGTCGACGCCGTGCTTCGTCGCCCAGTCGGCGATCGTGCGCAGGTCGACAAGGGGATCGATGCTGGTGAGCGTGACCGCGCGGCCCTTCTGCGCCCACGGAAGCCGCGGAAGTTCGACGCCTGCGGGCGCCGTGAAGCGGATCTCGTGCGCGCGCCGGTCGCGGCCGCCGATCGTCTGCGGAGTGCCCTCCGCTGCGACGGATCCCTCGACGACCACCGCCATGCGATCGGCCAGCCGCTCGGCCTCGTCCATCGCGTGCGTCGTGAGCACAATCGTTGTCCCCAGGCGCCGGAGGCCGTCGATTGCCTCCCATGCGTCGCGCCGCGCCTTCGGATCGAAACCTGTCGTCGGCTCGTCGAGGAAGAGCAGCTCGGGATCGCCGATCAGGGCGAGGCCGATGTCGAGCCGGCGGCGCTGACCGCCCGAGAGCTGCTCGGTCATCACGTCCAGGCCGTCGTGCAGCCCCACCATCTCGGCGATCTCGCTGGGCGCCCGCGGCGCGCGGTAGTAGCCGGCGTAGAGGGCCAGGCACTCGCGGACGGTCAGCCCCGGGTCGGGCTGCGACTCCTGCAGGACGACGCCGACGCGCTCGCGCCAGCTCGGGCCGGCCGTCGAAGGGGTCGACGCCGAGCACGCTGACGTCGCCGCCGGTGCGGCCGCGAAAGCCCGTCAGGATCTCGACGATGGTGGTCTTGCCGGCGCCGTTCGGGCCGAGGAGCGCGAAGATCTCGCCGCGCCGGACATCGAGGTCGACGCCGCGAACGACCTCGCGGTTGCCGTACCGCTTGCGCAGGCCGGAAGCCTTGACGACGACGTCGCTCATGATCGGGCCCTCTTTCGCTCCCGGCGCAGGCCGGCGAGCAGCGTCTCCAGAGCCGCAACGACCTCGGCCGGGTCGTCCAGGCCGGCCTCTTCCGCGAGGGCCGCGTCGATCGGCGCCGCGCCGCGCCGGGCGGCCCTGGCCGGGATCGACTCGGTGAGCCGAACCAGCGTGCGCCGCCCGTCCTTGGGATCGCCCGCGGTCTTGACCGCACCGCGCTCGCGCAGGCGGGCCACGGACGTCGACACGTAGCTCTGGGGCAGCCCGGTGCGGCCGGCGATCTCGCCGATCGAGCTTCCCGCGTTCTCGGCGATGTCGGTCACTATCAGGCGCAGCCCACTCGGGACGGCCGGTGCGTCGTGGCCGCGCATGGCGCTCTCGCCGATCTTCATGAGCCGGCGGCCGAGGAGGTGGAGGTCGAGTGCGTTCACGAGCCTCAGAATACATCTCTACAGATACATCTGCAAGTATGGAGTCCACCCGGGTATGAATACGGTTCGCATTCCAGGAGAGGAGCTCCATGCCCGTCGTCGATCTGACCGCCCATCCGACCGTGAAGACCGCCTATGGCCGCTGGCAGCCGCTGAACGGGCCGCTCGGCGTCGCCGGCTTCGGCATCAGCGCCATCGTCTGCGACCCCGGCGAGGAGTTCGACGTCGAGCACGACGAGACCGACAGCGGGCAGCAGGAGGTCTACGTGGTCGTGGCCGGGCGGGCGACGTTCCGGATCGGCGACGAGCAGGTCGAGGCCGGCCCCGGGCAGGTCGTCTCGGCGCCCGACCCGGCGACCGTGCGGAGCTACGGCGCGCTCGAGCCGGGCACGCGCATCGTCTGCATCGGCGGCGCCGGAAGCGACCAGGGCTACGGCAACTGGATCGCCGACGCGGCCGAGAGCTAGCCGGCCAGGCTCGCGACGCCCTCCAGGAAGGCGTCGATCTCCTCGATCGTGTTGTAGTGGACGGCGCCGACCCGGACAGCGCCGCCGGAGTCGTCGATCCCGAGCCGCTGCATCAACTCGAGGGCGTAGTAATTGCCGTCCCAGACGAAGATGTTCCGATCGGCGAGCGCCGCCGAGACCGCGGCCGGGTGCTTCCCGGCGACGTTGAAGGCGTAGGTCGGGCAGCGGCGGTCGAGGTTGCGGGTGCCGTACACCGTGACGCCGGCGATGCCCTCGAGGCCCTCGAGCAGGCGGGCGCTCAGCTCGCGCTCGTAGGCCGCCACCCGGTCGATCCCCAGCCCGCGCAGATAGCCGATTGCCGCGGCGGTGCCGGCGATCCCCTCCAGGTTGATCGTGCCGGTCTCCCACGAGTGGGGCGGCTCGTCGGGCGCCGGCCGCACCTTGTACGGGCGGTGCTGCTCGAGCAGCTCGGAGCGGCCGTAGAGGACGCCGACGTGCGGCCCGAAGAACTTGTACGCCGAGCACACGAGGAAATCGCACCCGACCGTCGAGACGTCGATCGCGCCGTGCGGCGCGTAGTGGACCGCGTCGATATAGGAGAGCGCGCCGGCGTCGCGGCAGAGCGCGGCGAGCCGGGCGACGTCGTTGATGGTGCCGGCGCCGTTCGAGGCCCAGCCGAAGGCGGCCACGCGCGTCCGCCCGGAAAGCTTCGATGCGAAGTCGTCGACGTCCACGAGGCACGACTCGGTGTCGATCCCGGCCTGGCGGATGGTGACGCCGCGGTCGCTGGCGGCGAGCATCCACGGGGCGACGTTGGCGTCGTGGTCGAGGCCGGTCACCAGGATCTCGTCGCCGGGGCCGAGGCCGCGGCAGAGGATCCGGGATGCATGCATCGTGAGGGTCGTCATGTTGGCGCCGAAGACGATCTCGGAGCCCGATGCGGCGCCGAGGAACGCCGCGGCCCCCGCCCGTGCCTCCTCGAGGATCCGGTCGCTGGCCTTGGATGTGACGAAGGGCCCGCCGAGGTTGGCGTTCGAGTTGCGGTAGTAGCTCTCGACGGCGTCGTACACCGACCGGTGCACCTGGGTGCCGCCGGGGTTGTCGAGGAAGACGCGGTCTCCGTCGATCGAGGGGAAGCCGGCGCGGATCCCGGCGACGTCAATGGTGGAGGCAAGCTGGCTCATGCGGAGATCGTAAACTGCCGCGATGAAGCTCGTCATCCTTGGCGGCGGTCCCGCCGGATACGCCGCCGCCTCGGCGGCCGCGCATGTGGGCGGGGAGGTGACGCTGGTCGAGGAGCTGTCGCTCGGCGGGAACTGCACGATGACCGACGCGGTTCCGTCGAAGACACTGCTCACGACCGCCGACGCGATGCTCGAGGTGGCCCGCGCCGAGGAGGCCGGGCTCGACTTCGTGCAGGGCTTTCCGTCGGTCAACCTGCGCCGCACGCTGGCGCGGGCGCGGGCGATCGCGCTTCACCAGAGCCGCGGGGTGCGGGAGCGGATGGACGGCATGAACGTGCGGGTGCTCCCCGGCCGCGGGCGGGTCACCGGCCCGAACACGCTCGTCGCCAACGTCGACGGCCGTGACCACGAGCTCGAGTTCGACGCGCTCCTCGTCTGCACCGGCGCCTCGCCGTTCGTCCCGCCGTTTGCTCGGCCCGACGCCAACCGCGTGCTGACGACCCGGCAGGTCTTCGAGCTGCGGGAGCTCCCCGAGCACCTGGTTGTGCTGGGTGCCGGCCCGACCGGGTGCGAGTTCGCCGACTTCTTCTCGCGCTGCGGCTCGCGCGTGACGCTCGTCTCGGCCCGCGATCAGCTCCTGCCGACCGACGATCCCGACCTGGCCGAGGTGCTGGAGGAGGTGTTCCTGCGGCGCGGGATGGACGTCATCGAGAACGGGCGCGCCTCGGCGATCGACACCGAGGAGGGCGACACGGTCCGGCTCGTGCTGGAGGACGGGCGCGACCTCACGGGCTCCCACGTCCTGCTCTGCATCGGGATGCGGCCGAACACCCACCACCTGGGGCTCGAGGCGGCCGGGGTCGAGTTCGGCGACCGCGGCACGCTTCCGATCGACGAGTTCTGCCGCACGAACGTGAGCCACGTCTATGCGTGCGGCGACGTCACCGGCCAGGTCATGCTCGCCAACACCGCGGCGGTGCACGGGCGCACGGCGGCGCTGCATGCGCTCGGGATCGAGATCGAGCCCGTCGCCTATTCGGGGGTTGCCTGGTGCGTCTTCACCCGGCCAGAGATCGCGAAGGCCGGGATCTCGGAGCGTCAGGCGCGGCTCGACGGCATCCCGGTACGGGTGACGAAGCACCTGATCCGTGCCAACCCGCGCGCGGTCATGGAGGGCGAGACCGACGGGATGATCAAGCTCATCTCCGATCCTGACGACGGCACGATCCTGGGCGGCGCGATGGTCGGGTTCCGCGCGTCCGAGGTGATCACCGCGGTGGCCCTGGCCGTGCACGCCAGGCTGTCGGTGCAGGTGCTGGCCGAGACGGCGGCTGTCAACCCGTCGATGTCGGAGAGCCTCCAGCGCACGGCCGAGAAGGCCGCCGAGGGCCTGCTGGGCATCTCCCGCGTGACGCTCACGAGCTGAAAGATTGGGGTCAGACCCCGATTTTCAGCTACACCTCGATGCGCAGGCCCGGGTGGGCGATATCGATCGGGCCGGAGTATTCGGCGGCCGCCTTTTCCATGACCGACTCGCTGCCGTTCTCGGCCGGGACGTGGGTGAGGAGGAGCCGCTTCACGCCGGCCCGGGCCGCCTCGCGGCCCGCCTCGGTCGCGTCCATGTGGCCGCGCTCGGTCGAGTCGCCCTTCGCGTCCTTCAGCGACGCCTCGCAGAGGAAGAGGTCGGCGCCGTGCGCGAACCGGGCGAGCCGCTCGGTGGGAGCCGTGTCGGCCGAGTAGGCGATCGTCGAGCCGCTCGCGTCGATCTTGATCGAGTAGCACGTCGTGTAATGCAGGCTGGGCGCGAAGGTGAACCGCAGGTCGCCGAGCCGCAGGTCGAGCTGGGGGTCGTACTCCGAGACGTCCCAGGCCGCCTCGAACGTCTCCACTGACCCGTCCCACACCGCCGCCACCCGGTCGAGGACGCTGCGGCCGCCGGGAGGGAGGTGGAGCGACGCGCGCGGCCGGTCGTTCCATGAGCCGTACCGGTAGGCGTAGTGGAGCGGCACGAGGTCGAACCAGTGGTCAGCGTGGAAGTGGCTGATCACGATGTCGGTCAGCGGGCCGGGATCGTGGGCGCGAAGCTCCGATGCGATCCCCGAGCCGCAGTCCAGGAGCACGCGCGCCCGCGCGCTCTCGACGAGATAGCCGCTCGCCGCCTGCCCGGGGTTCGGCCAGGCCGGGCTCCCGCCCAGCACGGTCAGCGCCAGCCCCATGGCTCAGATCCCCATCGCGTGATAGCCGGAGTCGACGTAGACCGTCGACCCCGTGACCATCTGCGACATCGGGCTGCACAGGTAGAGGGCCGCCTGCCCGACGTCGGCGGCCTCGATGTTGCGGCCCAGCGGGGAGCGCTCCTCGATGATCGACTCCATGTCCTTGAACCCCGCGATGCCGGCCGATGCGAGCGTGCGCACGGGACCTGCCGAGATGGCGTTCACCCGGATCGACGCCGGCCCGAGCTCGTACGCCAGGTAGCGCACCGAGCACTCGAGGGCCGCTTTGGCGGTCGCCATGATGTTGTACCCGGGGAAGGTCCGCTCGCTGGCCATGTAGGTCATCGTGACCATCGCGCCGCCGCCGCGCGCGGCCATCAGCGGCTCGGCCCTACGCGCCATCGCGATCATCGAGTAGGCCGAGATGTCGAGCGCCGCCGCGAACGCCTCACGGGGCGTGTCGACGAAGCGGTTCGTGAACGTCTCCTGAGGGGCGAACGCCACGGAGTGCACCATGATGTCGAGGCCCCCGAGCTGCGCCCCAACCTGCTCGAACGCGCGGTCGATGCTGGCGTCGGCCGACACGTCGCATTCGACGACGACGTCCGACTCCGCCTCCTCGGCAAGCTTCCGCACCGATCCCTCGAGGCGCTCGCCCTGGTAGGTGAAGGCGAGCCGCGCGCCTGCGCCGTGGAGCGCCTGCGCGATCGCCCAGGCGATCGACCGCTTGTTGGCCACGCCCGCCACCAGCGCGAGCTTGCCGTCCAGAATCCCGTCGGGCACGTCAGCACTCCCTTCCCGTTGGCGCGGTGACCCTAGCACCGGCTCAGTCGAGCCGGGTGGCGACCTCCGCGAGCGGCGCCCGCTCCGACGGCTGCGGTGGATGAAGCGCCCAGCCGAGGTGGATCAGGCCGACCGCGACCTCGTCGGCGCCGAGCCCGATCGCCTCGCGGCCGGCCTGCTCGTCGAGCAGCGTCAGCGTGCGCCAGTACCCGGCGAGACCGCGGGCGTGCGCCGCCAGAAGCACGATGTAGGCCGCGACGCCGGAGGCCAGGAAGTCCTCGCGGTCCTGCACCGGGTCGCCGGTCTGCTTTGCCGAGACGACGACGAGCGTTGGCGCCCGCTCGAGCTTGCGTGCGGAGCCGGGCTTCGCCGCGTCGGCCGCCTGCTTCAGCCGCTCGAGCGACGCCGGGCCGACGACCCGGAACCGCCACGGGTTCGTCAGGTGGTGGTTCGGCGCCCAGCGCGCCAGGTCGAGCAGCTCGTCGAGCGTCTCGTCCTCGACGGCGTCCGGGCGGTAGGCCTTGTGCGTTCGCCGGCTGCGGACGGCGGCGTCGACGTCCATCACCGTGGCGCCGCCAGCCCCTCCAGCGCACCCGGGTTCTCGAGCGACGACAGGTCGCCGGGATCCTCGCCGAGCGCCGTCGCGCGCACGGCCCGGCGGACGATCTTCGCCGTCCGCGTCTTCGGGAGCGCGTCGACGAACCGCACGTCGGCTGGAGCGAACGCCTTCCCGAGGACGGAGCTGATCTGGCCGCGGACGTCGGCCCGCAGGTCGTCGGTGGCCTCGATCCCCGGCCGAAGCACGCAGTAAACCCACGCCACCTCGCCCTTGATCGGGTCGGGAACGCCGATCGCGCACGCCTCCGCCACCGCGCTGTGCGACACGGCGGCCGACTCGAACTCGGCCGGCCCGATCCGCTTCCCCGCGACGTTGAGCGTGTCGTCGGAGCGGCCGTGCAGGTACCAAAAGCCGTCTTCGTCGACCGATGCCCAGTCGCCGTGCGCCCACACGTCCGGCCACCGCGACCAGTACGAGTCGAGGTAGCGCTGCGGGTCGCCCCAGACGCCGCGGGTCATCGACGGCCACGGCTTCCGGCAGACGAGCTCGCCCACCTCGCCGGCCGGCAGGTGCGCGCCGTCCGGGCCGGCGACGTCGATTGCCATTCCCAGCGCGGGCCCACCCAGCGTGCACGGCTTGAGCGGCATGACCGGCATCGGCGAGAGGAAGCAGGCGCCGACCTCGGTTCCTCCCGAGAGGTTGATGATCGGCGCGCGGCCCCCGCCCACCACCTCGTGCAGCCAGACGGTACGGGTCCGGGTTCCACGGCTCGCCGGTGGACGCGAGGATCCGGATCGACGACCGGTCGTGCTCGGCCACGGGGGCGTCGCCGTGCGAGCGAAGGGCACGGATCAGCGTGGGCGAGACGCCGAGCACCGAGATCCGGTGCCGCTCGACGAGCTCCCACAGCCGGCCCGGGCCGGGATAGTCGGGTGCCCCCTCCGACAGCACGAGCGTCGCGCCGGCGGCGCCCGCCCCGACGACGACCCACGGGCCCATGATCCAGCCCATGTCCGTCACCCACATGACGCGGTCGTCGGCGTGGACGTCGGCCTGGAACGCCGCCTCCTCCGCGATCTTCACGAGGAATCCGCCGTGGACGTGGACCGCGCCCTTGGGACGGCCCGTCGTCCCGGACGTGTAGATCACCATCATCGGGGTCTCGGAGTCGAGCGCCGGCGCCTCCAGCTCGGGCTTCTGGCGGGCGACGATCTCGTCCCAGCGATGGTCGCGGCCGGCCGTCATCGGCGGATCGGTCCCGAGCCGGTCCCACACCACGACGTGCTGCACCGTCGGCGCGTCGGCGAAGGCGTCGTCGGCGATCGCCTTCATCGACACGGGCCGCCCGCGCCGCGGCACCGCGTCGGCGGTGAGGAGCGCCACCGCGCCGGCGTCGGCCAGGCGGGCCGCGACGGCGGGAGCGGCGAACCCCGAGAAGATCGGCACCACGATCGCGCCGATCTTGCACACGGCGTAGAAACCCGCGACGGCCTGGATCGACATGGGCAGGAACAACCCGACCGCATCGCCGCGCTTCACCCCCAGCTCGAGGAGTGCGTTCGCAAGGCGGTTCGTCTCGGCGGCGAGCTCGCCGTACGTGGCCCGCTCGACCGTCCCGTCCTCGCTCTCCCACACGACGGCGGGGCGGTCGGCGGGGTGGCGGTCGACGCAGTTGTGGGTGAGGTTCACCGTGCCGCCGGTGAACCAGGTCGCCCAGGCCGTGCCGGCGGAGGTGTCGAGCACGCGCTCGTACGGCTGGAAGAACTCGATCCCCAGGAAGCGGACGGCCGCGTCCCAGAACCACTCGATGTCGTCGCGGCTTCGCTCGATCAGCTCGCGCCAGCCGTCGATGCCGTGCTCGCGCATGAACGCGGTGGCATGCGCATGCTCGAGCGCCTCGGCAGTCGGCTCCCAGATGTAGGCGTCGTGCGCGATGCCGAGGATGCTACCGAGCGCGCCGCGTGAGACAGTTCGGCGCGCTATGAAGGTCGTCATCGCGCCGGACAAGCTGCGCGGCACGTACACCGCCGACGAGGCGGCCGCCGCCCTCGCACGAGGCTGGGGGGAGGGCCGTCTCGGGGACGACGCCGTCGAGGTCCCGCTGGCCGACGGCGGCGAGGGGACGGCGGCGGCGCTGCTTCGGGCCCGGGGCGGGGAGTGGCGCGAGGCGGACGTTCACGATGCGCTCGGCCGGCCATGCGCGGCCCGCTTCGCGCGCCTGATCGACGGGTCGGCGGTGCTCGACGTGGCCGAGGCGTGTGGATCGCTTCGCGTGGCCGACGTTCGCCGCGACCCGCTCGGCGCGTCGTCGCACGGCGCCGGCGAGCTGATCCGGGCGGCGATCGAGGACGGCGCGCTGCGGGTGGTGATCGGCGTTGGTGGGACCGCGTCGACCGACGGCGGTGCGGGGCTGCGCGACGCCGTCGGCGCCGTGCCCGACGACGTCGAGCTGGTCGCGGCGCTCGATGTGCAGAACCCGCTCCTCGGGCCCGACGGCGCGGCGGCGGCCTTCGGGCCGCAGAAGGGCGCCTCCCCGGAGCAGGTGGCCGAGCTCGAGGAGCGGCTGCGGCGGCTCGCGCTCCCGACGGCCGAGCGCCCGGGTGCGGGCGCGGGCGGCGGGATCGGCGCCATGCTGATGGCCCTCGGCGCGAAGGCCGTCCCCGGCGCCGCGCTCGTGGCCGCCGAGGCCGGGCTGGCGGAGGCGCTTCACGGCGCCGGGCTCTGCATCACCGCCGAGGGCCGCATCGACCGCCAGACGCTCTCGGGGAAGGTTGTGGCGCAGGTTGCTGACATCTGCCGGTGCGCCGGCGTCCAATGCATTGCCGTGGGCGGAATCGTCGAGCCCGTCGCGGCGGAGGAGCTGCGACGGCGCGGATGCGAGACCCACGAGCAGGGAGACCTGGAGCGCGCCGGGCGGGAGCTTGCCTCGCGCTGCTCCTCGTCCTCGGGCTGAGCGCCTGCAGCGGCACGCGGGCCGCCGCGCCGCCTTCGCCGTCGGCATGCCCCGCGCCGGCGTATCCCGCGCCCGACCCGCACCGGCCCCGCTACCGGCTCGCCGTCCACGTTCCCGCGTCGGGGGACGTGACGGGGACGGTCCACGTGCGGTTCACGCCCGATCTCCCGACCCGCCGGCTGGTCTTCCGGCTGTGGCCCAACGGGTCCCTTGAGGCGGCCGAGGGCGCGCACCTCGAACCGGGGCCCGTCACATCGGCGGGGTCGCGCCTGGCGAGCACCCTCCCGGATCCGACGACGTTGGTCGTCCCGCTCGCGCACACCCTGGCGGCCGGCCGGTCGATCGCCGTCGACGTCCCGTTTCGCCTGCGCGTGCCCGGCCCCGTTCGCGACCGCCTGTCGCGGTCGGGCTCCGCCCTTCGGCTCGGCTCGTTCTTCCCCGTCTTGGCCTGGGAGCCGGGTGTGGGCTGGGACACCGACCCGGCGACCAAGCTTCTCGCCGAGACGTCGTCCACGCCGACGGCCGACTTCGACGTCCGTGTGGCCGTGCCGGCAGGGGACGACGTCCTCACCACCGGCGCTCCTGCCGGGCCCGGACGGTTCACCGCCAGCGCGGTGCGCGACTTCGCGATCGCCGTGGGCAGGTTCGACACCGTCGCCGTGACCGCCCATGCGCCGGGCCCGGTGCGGATCACGGCCGCCGTCGAGCGCGGCGTGCCGGGCTCGGCCGCCGACGTCGCCGGCCGGGCGCGGAGCGCGCTCGAGGCGCTCGCTGCGCGGTTCGGGCCGTACCCGTGGCCGTCGCTCAACCTCGCGCTGGTGCCGGATCTCGACCGCGTGGGGATCGAGTACCCGACGATGATCTTCCTGGGCGAGAACAGCGTCGCGCGAACCACGACCCACGAGGTGGCGCACCAGTGGTTCTACTCGCTGGTGGGAAACGACCAGGCCCGCGACCCCGTGCTCGACGAGGGGCTCGCCACCTACGCCCAGGCCGAGCTGGATCGCATCTGGCCGTATCTCAACGGCCTCCCGGACCCCGCCCGGCTGCGGCCGCTGACCGGCCGTCCGATGTCGTTTTGGGAGTCGCGCCCGTACACGCAGTACCAGCTCGCGATCTACGCCAACGGCGCCCGGATGCTGCACGCGCTGGGGAGCCGGGCGGCGGTCACCTGCGCGCTGCGCCGGTATGTCGCGGCGAACGCCTACGGGATCGCGACCCAGGCCGGCCTGGCGCGGGCCCTGACGGCCGGCGTGCCCGGCGCGCGGCGCGTTCTCGCGGCGTACGGCGTCCCGCCCGGATAACGGTCCTGGAGAACGGGTATCTGGTTGCTATCGTCCCTCCGCCCGTCCCGAGCCCGTCAGGAGCCGCCTCCGTGTCACGGCCGTACGACGACATCGACCAGCTTGCAGTCAACACGCTCCGCACCCTCGCGCTCGACGCTGTCGAGCAGGCGAAGTCGGGCCATCCCGGCCTGCCGATGGGGGCCGCTCCGATGGCGCACGCCCTGTGGACGCGGTACCTGCGCCACAACCCGGCCGACCCCGCCTGGCCCGGCCGAGACCGGTTCGTGCTCTCGGCGGGGCACGGCTGCATGCTCCTCTACGCGCTCCTTCACCTGACGGGCTACGACCTGCCGCTCGACGAGCTCAAGCGCTTCCGCCAGTGGGGCAGCCTCACCCCGGGGCATCCCGAGCACGGCCACACGCCGGGCGTCGAGGCCACGACCGGCCCGCTCGGCCAGGGCACCGGGAACGCGATCGGCATGGCGATCGCGGGAAAGCACCTCGCGGCGCGGTTCGGCGACTCTGCCGGCTTCCGCGTGTTCGCGCTCGTCTCGGACGGCGACCTGATGGAGGGCGTCTCGGGCGAGGCGTCGTCGCTGGCCGGGCACCTCGCGCTCGACAACCTCGTGTTCCTCTACGACGACAACCACGTCACGATCGACGGCGACACGCAGCTCGCCTTCACCGAGGACAGGGCCGCCCGCTACGCGGCCTACGGCTGGCACACGCTCACTGTCGAGGACGGGAACGACCTCGCTGCGATCGACGCCGCCATCGCCGAGGGCATCGCGCACGAGGGCCAGCCGACCTTCATCTCGGTGAAGACGATCATAGGCTACGGCTCCGTCGACGCCGGCACGTCGCGCGCCCACTCCGACGCCCGCGGCGCCGAGCAGCAGGCTCAGACGAAGGAGGCGCTGGGCTTCGACCCCGAGAAGTTCTTCTTCATCCCCGACGCCGTTCTGGAGCGCTACCGGGAGGCGCTCGACGTCGGCGCGGCGCAGGAGGCGGAGTGGCAGGCGGCCGTCGGCCCGCTCCCCGATCCGGCGATCCCCGAGCTCGTGATCGAGCCCTTCGACGGCGACCAGAAGCCGATGGCGACGCGCGCCGCGTCGGGCAAGGTGA
Organism: uncultured Actinomycetes bacterium; assembly: GCA_963821535.1. GTDB lineage: Bacteria > Actinomycetota > Thermoleophilia > Gaiellales > JAICJC01 > JAICJC01. Next base: position 422,975 of record CAWGEC010000013.1, read on the forward strand.
TCGCCCAGATCGCGCCGCAGGTCCCGCAGCTCGTGGGCGGCTCGGCCGACCTCACCCCGTCCAACAACACCCGTCCCGACGGGTGGGAGGACTTCGAGCCCGGGGCCTACGCCGGCCGCTACCTGCGGTTCGGCGTGCGCGAGCACGGCATGAGCGCCATCGCGAACGGCCTCGCTGCCGTGGGCCTTCGGCCGTACGTCGCCACCTTCTTCAACTTCCTCGACTACGCCAAACCGTCGGTGCGCCTGTCGGCGCTCTCGCGGCTGCCCGTCATCTGGCTCTACACCCACGACTCCATCGGGCTGGGCGAGGACGGCCCGACCCACCAGCCGATCGAGCAGCTCGCCACCCTGCGGGCGACGCCCGACGTGTGCGTCTTCCGCCCCGCCGACGCCAACGAGACGATCGCGGGCTGGCGGGTCGCGCTGGGCCGTGACCTCCCGACGGCGCTCATCCTGAGCCGCCAGGCGCTCCCCGTGCTGGATCCCGAGCACTATCCGGTCGCCGACGCGGCCCGCGGCGGGTACGTGCTCGAGGGCGATCCCGATCCCGACGTCATCCTGATCGCCACCGGCTCCGAGGTGCACGTGGCGCTCGAGGCGCGCGGGCTCCTGAGCGGCCGCGGCGTCTCGAGCAGGGTCGTGTCGCTACCCTCGTGGGAGCTCTTCGAGGAGCAGCCCGAGTCCTACCGCGTCGACGTCCTCCCGCCTGAGATCGAGGCGCGGGTCAGCGTCGAGGCGGCCGCGAGCCTGGGCTGGGAGCGCTACGTGGGGCTGCGGGGCGCGGTGGTCGGCCTCGACCGCTTCGGCGCGTCGGCGCCCGGCGCCACGGTGCTCGAGCATCTGGGCTTCACCCCTGAGCGCGTCGCCGACGAGGCCGAGCGCGTGCTGCAGGCGGCATCGATACCCTCCGGGGGGCAGAGAGGAGATTCCGAGTCATGACGAAGCTTCACGATCTCGCCGCAGCGGGCACGAGCCCGTGGCTCGACAACATCCGGCGCGGCTGGCTCAAGTCGGGTGAGTTCAAGAAGATGGTCTCAGACGGGGTGCGCGGCGTCACGTCGAACCCCACGATCTTCCAGAAGGCGATCGCCGACAGCACCGACTACGACGACGCGATCGCGGCGCTCGCCGGGACGTCGGCGTCGGCCGAGGATGTGTTCTTCGAGCTCGCGATCGAGGACGTCCGCGAGGCGGCCGACCAGATCCGGCACGTGTACGACGACTCCGGCCACCTCGACGGCTTCGTGTCGTTCGAGTTGCCGCCCAAGATGGCCAACGACTCGGCGGCGTCCATCGCCGCGGCGCCGGAGTTCTTCGGGCGCATCGGCCGTCCCAACGTCTACATCAAGATTCCCGGCACCGCCGAGGGCGTGCCGGCGATCGAGGAAACGATCGCGGCCGGCATCAACGTCAACGTGACGCTGCTCTTCTCGCTCGCCCAGTACGAGGCCATCCACATGGCCTACCTGCGGGGCCTCGAGCGGCGGCTCGCCGCACATCAGCCGATCGCCGACGTCCACTCGGTGGCGAGCTTCTTCGTCTCGCGCGTCGACACCGCGATCGACCCGGTCCTGCCCGAGGGCTCGCCGCTTCGGGGCAAGGCGGCGGTCGCGAACGCCAAGCTCGCCTACCAGCGCTTCGGCGAGATCCTGGCGTCCGACCGGTGGCAGAAGCTGGCCCAGGAGGGAGCGACGGCGCAGCGGACGCTGTGGGCATCGACGGGGACGAAGAACGCGGAGTACTCCGACGTCCTCTACGTCGACGAGCTGATCGGCCCCGACTGCGTGAACACGATGCCCGAGGGGACGATCGCGGCGTTTCAGGATCACGGCACCGTCGCCCGCACCGTCGACGCCGACGTCGAGGCCGCTCGGGCCACGATCGCCGCGCTCGCCGATGCCGGCGTCTCGCTCGACGACGTCACCCACAAGCTCGAGGTCGACGGCGTGAAGTCGTTCTCGGACTCGTTCGATTCGCTGATCGGGACGATCCGGCAGAGTCTCGACGCGCAGCGCGCCGCCTGATGGCGACGACGGCCAAGCGGCCGGCTCCGAACCCGCTCCGCGCGGGCCTTCGGGTGGGCGGCGCGTCCGAGCCCACCGTGTTCGTGATCTACGGGGCGTCGGGCGACCTGTCACAGCGCAAGCTCCTGCCCGCGATCTACAACCTCGCCGTCCGCGGCCTCCTGCCGAACAGGTTCGCCCTGATTGGCTATGCGCGGCGCGAGATGGATAACGAGAGCTTCCGCGAGTTCGCCCGCACGGCGGTCGAGAAGTTCTCGCGGACGCCGGTCGACGACCACCTCTGGCGGGCGTTCGCCGAGAGCCTCCACTACCAGTCAGGGAGCTTCGACGAGGACGGGTTCAAGACCCTGGGCGGGCGCCTCGAGGCGATCGACGCCGCCCATGGCACGGGTGGGAACCGGGTCTACTACCTCTCGACGCCGGCCAGCTTCTTCCCCGTGATCGTGCAGGCGATGGGGGCGACGAAGCTCAACAAGCCGCCGGGATTCGCCCGCGTCGTCATCGAGAAGCCCTTCGGCCACGACCTGGCATCGGCCCGGGATCTCGCCGACGTCGTTCACCGACCGTTCTCCGAGCGCCAGATCTTCCGCATCGACCACTACCTGGGCAAGGAGACCGTCCAGAACATCTTCGCGTTCCGGTTCGCGAACGCGATCTTCGAGCCCGTCTGGAACAACACCCACGTCGACCACGTCCAGATCTCGGTCGGCGAGTCGATCGGCGTCGAGCACCGGGCCGCCTTCTACGAGGAGACCGGCGTCGTCCGCGACATCGTGCAGAACCACCTGCTCCAGGTGTTCGCGCTGGTCGCGATGGAGCCGCCCGCGGCGTTCGATGCCGACCCGATCCGCGATGAGAAGGCCAAGCTCCTGCGGGCGACCCGCCCGATGACGCTCGAGAACTCCGTGCGGGGGCAGTACGGCGAGGGCTATGTGGCCGGCGAGCAGGCCGTCGCCTACTTGGACGAGCCGAACGTCCCGCCCGACTCCAACACGCCGACCTACATCGCCGCGAAGCTCGAGATCGAGAACTGGCGCTGGGCCGGGACGCCGTTCTACATCCGGGCCGGAAAGCGGCTCGCCAAGCGGGTGACCGAGGTCGCGGTCCAGTTCAAGCGGCCGCCGCACCTGCCGTTCCCGACGGATGCCGTCGAGCAGCTCGAGGCCAATGCGCTCGTCCTTCGCATCCAGCCCGACGAGGGCATCTCGCTGCGGTTCGGCGCCAAGGCGCCGACGCCGACGCTGGCGCTCCGGACGGTCAACATGGACTTCCTGTACGGCTCGTCGTTCCTGGCCGAGGTGCCCGAGGCGTACGAGACGCTGATCCTCGACGCGATGCGCGGCGACGGCACGCTGTTCACCCGCCAGGACGGGGTCGAGCGCGCATGGGAGCTCGTCGATCCCCTCCTCGAGCAGTGGCGGAAGGGCACTCCGCAGGTGTACCCGTCGGGATCCTGGGGCCCCGACCTCTCCGACGAGCTGCTGGCCCGGGACGGGCGCCGGTGGCGAAGGCCGTGACCTCGAACGACGAGAGGGGCGATCTCGCGGCCGTCGAGTCGATGCTCCGGGCCGCGCGCGGCGGCGACCGCACCGGCAGCGTCCGGGCGATCACGCTCAACCTCGTCGTCCATGCCCCCGACGCGGAGCGGATCGAGTCGGCGATCGAGGCGCTCGAGCACGTCGGCCCTTCGCATCCGCTGCGGGCGATCGTCGCGACGCCCGCGGAGGGCGAGCTGCGGGCGTCGGTGGCGAGCTCGTGCTGGGTCGGGGCCTCCGACCGCCAGGTGTGCTCCGAGCGCGTGCTCGTGACGGCAAGCCACAAAGCGCTTCCGAGCGCGGTGACGTCGCTGCTCGTGCCCGACCTGCCGGTCTTCCTGTGGTGGCAGGGGCCGTTCGACCACAAGGGCGGCCTGGCGGCCGGGCTCGCGGGGCTCGCATCCCGCGTCGTTGTGGACTCGGGCGAGTGCGGGCTGGACGGCGTGGCCGCCGCGCGGATCCTGGCCGACTCCGTCGCCGATCTGGCCTGGGCCGGCCTGCTCCCGTGGCGCGACGCCGTGGCCGGCCTCTTCGACGGGCCGCGCGAGGTGAAGGCCCTCGAGCGTGTGCGGGCCGTCGACGTGCGCGGGCCCGAGAACGAGGCGCGCCTCATGGCCGGATGGCTGCGCTCGGCGCTCGACACCGAGATCGATCTGCGCCGCGAGGGGCGCACGCACCATCTCGAGCGCGTCACGATGCGGGCCGGCGGCAAGGAGTATCTGGTGGTCCGCGGCGGCCGCAGCCGGCTCGGCAACGCGTCCGTCCCAGGGCTTCTCGACTACTCGGTCGTGCTCGCCCCGCCGGCGCGGCCGGCGCTCCTGGCCGACGAGCTGAGCCGGCTGAGCTCGGACCACCTCTTCGAGCGGGCGCTGGAAGCTGCCTGAGCCGCCCGGGGTGGGCGGCATCGGCGAGCTGCCGGTGACGCCGCAGGGAGAGGCGCTCTACGAGGACCTGCTCTGGGTTCACGGCCTGCTCCGCCAGGATCTCGCCACTGTCGAGCGGCTCGCCGTCGAGGTCGTCCACGGCGCGCCTGCGGAGGGCGTCGTGCGCGAGGTGCGGGCGCTCGAGACGACGGGGCCGCTCTGGCGCCTGCGGGCGAGCTGCCTGCACTACTGCCGGTTCGTGCACCACCATCACCGGCTCGAGGACCGGGCTCTCTTTCCCGAGCTCCGCCGGGTGAATCCGTCGCTCGGGCCGGTCGTCGACCGGCTGCAGGAGGATCACCGGCGCGTGGCGGTCCTGCTGGAGGCCGTCGAATCGGCCGTCGAGAACCTGGACGGCGACGACACGCCCGCCGCCCGCCTGTCTGTCGCTTCTGCGCTCGAGGCGCTGGCGGGCCACCTGCTCGCCCACCTCGCGCTCGAGGAGGAGAGCGTCGCCGAGACGCTGCGACGGTGGGAGCCGCTAGGCGCTTGAGGCTATGCGACCGGGTGTGAGGCGTCCGTGAACTCGCGGAAGGCCGCCGTCACCAGGTAGGCGGCCTGCTCGCCGATGTCGACGGCGTTGTCGCCGATGCGCTCGATGGCGCGGGCGATCAGCATCGCCCGCAGCGGCATCTCGATGGTCGACTCGTCGAAGCCGCCCTCGATGATGCGCCGCGCGAGGCCGTGGTTTCGCTCGTTGATGACCTGGTCGAGCTCGACCAGCGACTCGGCCTGCTCGAGATCGCGCTGCACGAACGAGTGCATCGCCGTGGCGATCATTCCGCTGGCCTGGTTTCCCATCACGGTGAAGTCCTCGAGCAGCTCCGGGGTGAGCGGCTGCCGGACAAAGAGGCGGCTCAGTTTCGCGATGTTGACGCACTGGTCGCCGATCCGTTCCAGGTTCTGGTTCACGTGGAGCACGGCGAGCACGAACCGCAGGTCGACGGCGACGGGCGACTGGCGGGCGAGCAGCGACTCGACGCCGTGCTCCACCTGAAGGTAGACCCGGTCGACGGCGTCATCGCCGGCGATCACCGTGTCGGCGGCGTTTGAATCCGGGGCGATGAGCGCCTCGAGGGCGCCGTCGAGCGATCGCTGGCACAGGCGTGCCTCTTCGCTCAGGAGCGCCCCGAGATCCGTGAGCTCCTGGTCGAACATCTCGCGTGTCATGCGAGGAGCGTACAGGTCCGAAACGCCTGGAAATTGGCGATCACCACTTGTTCACCGACCGTATACCGGAGCGTCACCCCACCACGGAAGAGGCGAATGCACAATCGAGCCATCGTGATGACGACTACGGAGAGGTTACGCATGAACGTCAGGAGAGCTGGTTCGATTGCGCTCGCGGCAGTTGTGGTCGCCGCAGCCTCGGCCTGCGGGTCGAGCGGTGGCACGACAACGGTCACGGAGACCGGCGGCAGCGGCCAACCCAGTGACAAGGGCGTCCTCGTGGGCGCCGGCAGCACCTTCGTCGCGCCGCTCGTGCAGCAGTGGGAGGCCGACTACGTGAACAGCCCCGCCGCCGTCACGATCACATACGGCGCGATTGGCAGCGGTGGCGGCATTGACCAGATCACCGCGCGGACGGTCGACTTCGGCGCGAGCGACGCGCCGCTTTCGTCCGATCAGGCTGCGGCCTGCAAGGGCTGCATCCAGATCCCCTGGTCGCTGGGAGCGGTCGCGATCACGTACAACGTGAAGGGCCTTTCGAACAAGATCCATCTGACCGGCCCCGTCATCGCCGCCATGTTCATGGGCAAGATCACCTCGTGGAACGACCCGGAGATCGCGAAGCTGAACCCGGGCGTCAGCCTCCCCGACACGCACGTCACCCCGGTCTACCGGAGCGACGGCTCGGGGACGAGCTTCGCGTTCACCGACTGGCTGACGAAGGTCAGCCCGGACTGGGCGAACAGCGTCGGCACGTCGACGCAGCCGCCTTTCCCGACCGGCACGGGTGCCGAGCACTCGAGCGGCGTCGTGGCGGCCGTCCAGGCGACCGACGGCGCTGTGACGTACGTCGACCTGGCGTACGTCACCGCGAACGGGCTCCAGTATGCGCTGCTCCAGAACGCCGCCGGCAAGTACCCGGAGCCGGGGGTCGCGTCGGTGACCGCAGCTGCGAAGGTGGGGACGACGAACCCGGACGGATCGATCTCGCTCGTGAATCCGCCCGCCTCTGCTGCGGACGCGTATCCGGACGCGACGTTCACCTACGTCATCGTGCCGCAGGACTCGCCCAAGGCATCGACGCTGAAGGCGTTCCTCCAGTACGCGGTCGGGCCGACGGGCCAGGGGTTCGGGCCCGATCTCGGGTATCCGAAGCTGCCGTCGTCGATCGTTGCAAGCGACCAGGCGTTGATCGCCAAGATCGGCTCCTGAACCGGCTGGAGCGGAGCGCCGGCACCACCCTCCCACGGTGCCGGCGCTTCCGCCCCTGCTATCTCCATGACCACTGAAACACCCACAGTCCACGTCCCTCTGAGCAGCCGCCGCCGATGGCGGGTCGGTGACGTCGTTCTCCAGGCCGTCGCCGGCATCGCCGCCCTGGGCCTCGCGGCGCTCATGGTCCTGCTCGTCGTCGAGGTCGTGCGCCAGGCCAAGCCCTCGCTTCAGGAGTTCGGGCTGGGGTTCCTCAGCTCGAGCGTCTGGAACACCGTCAAGGACACGTACGGCGCGGCCGACCTGATCTTCGGGACGCTGGTCACCGCGTTCGTGGCGCTGCTCATAGCCGTGCCTCTGGCGATCGCAATCGGGCTCTTTCTGAGCGAGCTCGCTCCGCGGGCGCTGCGGACCCCGGTCGGGACGATGGTCGAGCTGCTCGCGGCCATCCCGAGCGTGGTGCTCGGGCTCTGGGGGATCCTCATCCTTGGACCGTTCCTGAGCCAGCACGTCGAGCCGTGGATGATCGCCCACCTGGGATTCGTCCCGTTCCTGGATGGGTTCCCCTCGCCGGTCGGCCTGCTGCCCGCATGCCTCATCCTGACGCTCATGGTGGTCCCGATCGTGGCGTCGATCAGCCGCGAGCTCTTCACGAGCGTTCCCGGCGACCTGAAGCATGGCTCAATGGCGCTCGGCTCGACCCGGTGGGAGATGGTGCGCGGAGTGGCGATCCCGCAGGTGAGCGGGGGCCTCGTGGCCGCGGTGATGCTCGGGTTCGGGCGCGCGGTGGGCGAGGCGATCGCCGTGGCCCAGGTGATCGGCGGCTCGCTCACGCGTCCTCCGAACATCTATGCCCCTGCCGACACCATGGCCAGCCGGCTCGCAGCGCAGTACCTCGGGACGGCGACGTCGCTCCAGAAGGCGTCGCTCGCGTATCTCGCGGTGATCCTCCTCGTGATCAGCCTCATCACCAACCTCGTCGCCCAGGTGATCGTGCGCCGGACACAGCGAAAGCTGGGGCACCTATGAGCGCCACGGCCAATCCGCTGATGTCCGGCGGCCGGCGCGCTCGGAGGCGCAAGCGCACCGGCCAGGTCATGGAGGCGCTCGCGACGGCAGCCGCGCTGCTGGCGGCCGCGGCGCTCGCGATCGTGCTGATCAGCGTGGCGAAGCGCGGCCTGCCGGCCATTAACATCGATTTCTTCACCCAGAACGCCGCGCCGTTCGGCGCATCGGGCGGCGGGATCAAGAATGCGATCGTCGGCACGCTCATCATCACGGGCATCGCCACCGCGGTCGCGCTTCCGGCCGGCGTCCTGCTGGCGATCTTCAACACGGAATTTGCTCCCCGGCGCGTGGCCGAGGCGATCGGCCTGACGCTGAACGTGCTCTCCGGGGTGCCGACGATCGTCATCGGCGTGTTCATCTACGCGCTTGTCGTGGTTGGCCGGGGACAGAGCGCGTACGCGGGTGCTCTGGGCCTCTCGATCGTCATGCTGCCTCTTGTCGCACGCGCATCCGAGGAGGTGCTCCGGCTCGTTCCGTCGCACCTGCGCGAGGGCGGGATGGCGCTCGGCGCAACCCGCGCCCGCACCGTTCTCACGGTGATTCTGCCGACCGCAGTCGGCGGGATCGTCACGGCCACGATCGTCGCCGTTGCCCGCGCCGCCGGCGAGACCGCGCCGCTGCTCTTCACGACCTCGATCTTCGCGAACACGCTCAACACCGACCCCAGCCAGGCGATGGCGTCGATCCCGATGGTGATCTTCACGTCCTCCGACCAGCCCGACCCCCACGCGCAGCAGCAGGCCTGGGCGGCCGCCCTCGTGCTGGTTGCGATCGTCCTCATCGGGAGCATCGCGGGCAGGTTGCTGTCTCTTCGAACACGCCGCCAGATCGAGCAGGTCAGATGAACCGCTTCTCCACTTCTTCACCACAGCGACACCGGGGCATAACCCTGGGCTCACGCAATCACTGCGACCATGAACGAATATGTCGACCGTGAGCGAGCCCGATCGCGTCGAGGGGGCGGACGCTTCCCAGGAGGAGCGCACCGCCGATGCAGTGCAGCACCAGTCGCAGGCCAAGCTGGGCGAGCTCGCCGCGAGGCACACGCCCGTGCCTGAGGAGCAGCGCGAGCCCGTGTTGCGCTTAGACGGGGTCACGGTCTCGTACTCCGGGGCGCCGGCTGTCTGCGATGTCAGCATGGACGTCTTCCGCTACCAGGTGACGGCGTTCATCGGCCCGTCCGGCTGCGGCAAGACCACGCTGCTTCGCAGCCTCAACCGGCTGAACGACCTCATCACCGGCGCGACGATCGACGGGAAGATCACGTATCACGGGCACGACCTCTACGGCTCCTCGGTCGACCCAGTCGAGGTGCGTCGCCGCATCGGGATGGTCTTCCAGCGGCCGAACCCGTTCCCGAAGTCCATCTTCGACAACGTGGCCTTCGGCCTTCGGCTGCATGGGATGAAGGACAACCTGCAACGATCGCGTTGAGCAGGCGCTTCACAAGGCAGCCCTCTGGGACGAGGTCAAGGATCGTCTGAACAAGAGCGCGCTGGCGCTTTCGGGCGGACAGCAGCAGCGGCTCTGCATCGCCCGCGCACTGGCCATCGAGCCCGAGGTCGTGCTGATGGACGAGCCGGCCTCCGCACTCGACCCGATCGCGACCCAGCGCATCGAGGATCTCGTCGGCGAGCTGAAGCAGGACTACACCATCGTCATCGTCACACACAACATGCAGCAGGCGGCCCGCGTCGCCGACATGACGGCGTTCTTCAGCGTCGATGTGAAGGACGGCGGGCATCGAAACGGCGTCCTGGTCGAGTACGCGCCCACCGCGGACCTGTTCATCAGGCCGTCCGACTCGCGCACGGAGGCGTACGTCACCGGCAGGTTCGGGTGATCTCCACCAATTCACCTTTGGTGCACCGCCTCGATACCCCGGAGGAGGGTCTCCCGGGGCACCATGGAGGCATGATCACCGAGACCACATTCGAGGAGCAGGTCGAGGCGCTCGAGGAGGATGCCCTCCGCTTCGGCCGGGTCGTCGTTCAGGCCCTCAATGAGGCGGGCGAGGGCGGGCGGCCCGAGTGCGCCGTGTTCGAGCATGCCCGCGTCCGCCACGCATCCGCGGCGCTTCTTCGCAGCCCGCACGCCACGGCCGAGGAGATCGGCCGCATCCGCGCCGTGCAGGAGGCCGCGCTTCACATCCGGCACATCGAGCGGGCGGTGGCCGCCGATGGGTGGCGCGGAGACCCGCGCCGGCTCGCCGCCGGCCTGGCGCTGGCGCTCGACGTCTTCGTCCGCCGCGACCTCTCGGGCCTCCGGGTGCTCGGGCGGATGATCGACGTCATCCTCGAGGATCCGGGCCTGGGCGCCCGTGCCCGTTGCGCCGGGCTGCACGTCCTTGCGGTCGGAGAGGCATGGCGCATGGCGATCCCGCCGGTGAGCCCGCCTGCGGCTCCGCGTATCCCCGCCGGCGTGGCATCGTGACGAACAACAACCGCCGTTCGCCGAGCGTGCTCGTCGTCGAGGACGACCGTGTGATCGCGGGATCCATCGGCGCGCACCTGCGGCATGCCGGCATGGCCGTCGAGTGCGTCGAGGACGGCGACCGCGCCCTTCGCAAGGCGCGCTTCGAGCGGCCTGATGTGGTGGTGCTCGACCTGATGCTCCCCGGCCTCGACGGCTGGCAGGTGCTCCGTGAGCTCCGCGCTAGCGGCACCGAGTGCCCGGTCATCGTCGTGAGCGCCCGGGCGTCCGAGCAGGACAAGGTGCAGGTGCTGAAGATGGGCGCCGACGACTACGTCGCCAAGCCGTTCGGCATGAGCGAGCTGGTCGCGCGCGTCGAGGCTGTGCTTCGCCGGAGCCGCATCACGCCTCAGGTCGGCCGGCCCGAGAAGCTCTCGATGCCGGGCCTCGAGATCGACCCCGATCTGCACCGCGTCCTCGTTGACGGCACTGACGCAGGGCTCACACCGCTCGAGTTCAGGCTGCTCCAGGCGCTGACGTCGGAGACGGGCCGCGTCCTCACCCGCGACCAGCTGCGCCAGCGCGTCTGGGGGGTGCCCCAGCGCAAGCGCGACCGCTCGGTGGACGTGTGCGTGCGCAAGCTCCGGTCGAAGATCGACCTTCGGTCACGCACGCACGTCTACATCCACACGCATCCGGGCGTCGGCTATCGCTTCGACCCGGTCCCGCGCTGAGGCATCCCGCTACGGCAGGAGCCGGAACACGAAGTCGAACTTCGTGCCGCCGGCCCGCGACTTGAGCACCATCGCGCCGCGGGCGTTCCGGTAGATGCCGGTGCCGCCCGTCACGGCGAGGACGCTGTCCCTGGTGTCGAAGAACGGCCCCTCGACGGTGAGGTGGCCGCCCGGCAGGAACGTCGTCCATGTGCACTCCCATGACCTGCCCACCGCGATGCGGATGCACTGGCCCTGGTCGCGCCCGGCCTGCGCCGCGTCGGCGGCGTCGAAGACCGGGTTGTGGAACGTGAGCAGGTCGCCGGTGGAGTCGCCGGCCTTGCCGGTGTCGATGACCGTGTCCGTCAGGGCGTGCTCGACGACATGCACCGTGACGGGCTTCTGGAGCTTGGCGGCGGTTCCGCCGAACGCGGCCGCCTGGATGACGAGGCCGGCGATGATCCCGGCCCCCAGCGCGGCGATCAACCTGAGTCGCATTACACCCTCCCTTGTCCGTTGGACGGCCGACGGTATCAAGGGCCTGCGGTACCATCACCGCTCGTGAGCATCGAGCACCAGGCGCCGGCCGTGGCCGAGCCTGACGAGAGCGGCGCCGCCCTGGTCGACGAGCTGCTGGCCGAGCTCGACGCCGGGCGGACCGGCCCGCTGGCCGAGTTCGTGCGGGCCTACGTCCGGCGCGCCCCGCCGCCGCTTCGGGCCGAGCACCGCGTGCCCGAGCTCGCGGCCCAGGTGCGCAGCGTCTTTGCGTTCGTGGACGGCCGTCCGCCCGGCGAGCTGGCGGTGCGTGCCTTCAACCCCGATCCGGACCGCGACGGCTGGTCAGCGTCGGGCTCCGTCGTCGACGTGAACGGCGAGGATGCGCCGTTCCTCGTCGATACGGTGACGGCCGAGGTGCACGACTTCGGCTGCCAGGTGCGGCTCGTCCTGCACCCCGTGATGGGTGTCGAGCGCGCGGCGGACGGCACGATCGAGGCGGTGACGCCGGCCCGCGGCGCTCCGCGGCGCGAGTCAGTCATGCACTTCCAGACCGACCGGAGGCTCGACGATGCGGGCCTCGAGGCGCTCGAGGCCGCCCTCCGGCAGAGCCTCTCGGGCCTGCGGCTCGCCGTTCGCGACTTCCTGCCGATGGTGGAGCGGGTCGAGCGGATGATCGAGGCCGCCGAGGCCTCCGGCGCGCGCTACGCAGCCGACGAGGTGCACGAGTCGATCGAGTTCCTGAGCTGGCTCACCGACGACAACTTCATCTACCTGGGCTACCGCGAGTACGCGGTCACGGAGGTCGACGGCGAGCCGGTGGCCGGCATCGTCCGGGATTCGGGTCTCGGCGTGCTCTCGGACGAGGGCAGGTCCCGGTTCGCAACGCCGGTGCCCGTGGCCGAGCTCGACGAGTCGATGCGCGGGCGGATCTTCGGCGGGCCGCTTGTCGTCGTGTCGAAGACGAACGCCGAGACGACCATCCACCGCAAGGCGCGGATGGACTACATCGGCGTGAAGCGCGTCGACGCCGCGGGAGCGATCGTCGGGGAGCTGCGGCTGATCGGGCTCTTCACGTCGAAGGCCTACGCCGAGTCGGCGCGCCAGATCCCGCTCGTCCGGCGAAAGCTGGAGTCGATCATGCAGTGGGAGGACCTGATCGCGGGCTCGCACGACTACAAGGCCGTCGTCGCGCTCTTCGACAGCTTCCCCAAGGACGAGCTGTTCGCGGCCACCGCCTCCGAGCTCCGTGCCACGATCATGGCGCTGCTCGGGATGCAGGAGGAGGGCGGCGTGCGCCTCTTCCTGCGGCGCGACCCGGTGCGGCGGACGGTTGCGGCCGTGGTGGCCCTGCCGCGCGACCACGTATCGACCGAGCTCCGGATGCGGCTCGAGCACCTGTTCGAGCTGCGGTTCGGCGGGCGCGCGGTGGACTACACGCTCTCGTTTGCAACCGACCCGGCGCGGTTCCACTTCACGATCCACGTCCCCGCGGGCGAGATCCCCGACCCGCCGATGGCCGAGCTCCAACAGGAGGTGGCCGCCGCCGCCCGAAGCTGGGACGACTCGCTGTCCGACGCCCTCGTGGCCACGGTCGGGGCCGGCCGCGGGCACGAGCTGGCGCGCCGGTACGCGGCCCGCTTCCCCGACTACTACAAGTCGGCGGCCCAGATCTATCAGGCGACGTTCGACGTCGAGCAGTTCGAGCTGCTCGGCCCCGACCGGCCGTACGTCGTGGCGCTGCAGAACGAGCAGGGGACGGCCGAGCCGCTGACCCGCCTGAAGCTCTACAAGACCGGCGGAAAGGCGCCGCTGACCGACCTCCTGCCGCTTCTCGAGCAGCTCGGCCTCACCGTCGTCGAGGAGGTGCCGACCCGCCTCGTCGGAACCGGCGAGGACGGCCGCTACCTGCACGACTTCGGCGTGCTGGGCCCGGCGGGCAAGCAGCTCGACCTCGAACGGATGGCCGACATCGTGGCCGACACGGTCGGCGCGGTCTGGGAGGGCAAGGCCGGGTCGGATTGGCTGAACCGGCTGGTTGTCACGGGCGAGCTCGACTGGCGGAGGGTGACGATCCTGCGCGCCTACCGGGAGTACCGCCAGCTGCTCGGCGCGACGTTCACGTCCCGCTACCAGAACGACTGCCTCGTCCGGAATGCCGCCATCTCACGCAAGCTGGTGCGGCTCTTCGAGCTCCGCTTCGACCCGGCCAGCCCCAGGGACGTGGCGGCCGAGGACGCGCTCGTCGACGAGATCGGAGCCGACCTGGATGCCGTGCAGAGCCTCGACGACGACCGCATCCTGCGCGGATACCTGGGCATGATCATGGCGACGGTGCGCACGAGCGCCTACCTGCCCGATCGCGACCACCTGTCGTTCAAGCTGCGCTGCGCCGACGTGCCGGGGATGCCCAAGCCGGTGCCGCTGTGGGAGATCTTCGTGTTCTCGACCGAGATGGCGGGCGTGCACCTCCGCGGCGGCACGGTGGCGCGCGGCGGCATCCGCTGGTCGGACCGGCTCGAGGACTACCGCACCGAGATCCTGGGTCTCATGAAGGCGCAGATGGTGAAGAACGCCGTGATCGTGCCGGTCGGGGCCAAGGGCGGGTTCGTGCTGAAGCGCCCCCCGCTCGACCGCGCAGGGCTCATGCAGGAGGAGCGGCGCCAGTACATCACGCTGATGCGCGGCCTCCTCGACATCACCGACAACATCGTCGGCGGCCAGGTCGTGCACCCCGAGGGCGTGCGCGTGCTCGACGGCGACGACGCCTATCTGGTGGTCGCGGCCGACAAGGGCACGGCCCACCTGTCCGACACGGCCAATGAGGTGTCGCAGGAGTACGGCTTCTGGCTCGGCGATGCGTTCGCGTCGGGCGGCTCGTCCGGCTACGACCACAAGGCGCTCGGGATCACCGCCAAGGGCGCCTGGGAGAGCGTGAAGCGCCACTTCCGCGAGCTGGGCCGCGACGTGGCGACCGAGCCGGTCACCGCCGTCGGCATCGGCGACATGTCAGGCGACGTGTTCGGAAACGGCATGCTGCTCTCGCAGCACCTCCGGCTCGTGGGGGCCTTCGACCACCGGCACGTGTTCCTCGACCCGGCGCCCGACGCGGCGGCGGCGTACGCCGAGCGGCGGCGGCTCTTCGACGCGCAGGGGACGTCGTGGGACGACTACGACCGGTCGGTGATCTCGCAGGGCGGGGGTGTGTGGCCGCGGACGGCGAAGTCCGTCCCGATCTCGCCCGAGGCCCAGGCGGTGCTGGGGATCGACAACGCCGCGCTGCCGCCGGTCGACCTGATCAGGGCGATCCTCCGGGCCCCGGTCGACCTGCTCTGGAACGGCGGCATCGGCACCTACGTGAAGGCGTCCGCCGAGACGCATGCCGAGGTCGACGACCGCGCCAATGACGCCGTCCGCGTGGACGGCCGCGACCTGCGCTGCACGGTCGTCGGCGAGGGCGGGAACCTCGGATTCACCCAGCGCGGCCGGATCGAGTACGCCCACGGCGGCGGGCGGATCAACACGGATGCGATCGACAACTCGGGCGGCGTGGACTGCTCCGACCATGAGGTGAACCTGAAGATCCTGCTCGCGATCGCGATCGAGCGTGGTGAGCTCACCCTCGAGGGCCGGAACGAGATCCTGCACAAGGTCGCCGACGACGTGGTCCGGCTCGTGCTCTACGACAACTACCTCCAGGTCCAGATCCTGAGCCAGGAGTCGGCGATCTCGCCGCGGAGGATGGAGGCGTTCGAGGACCTCATGGTCGAGCTCGAGGCCCGGAATCTGCTCGAGCGACAGCTGGAGGCGCTGCCGTCTGGCGATCTCATGGCCGATCGGATCAGCGCCGGCCACGGCATGACCCGCCCGGAGCTGTGCGTGCTCCTCGCGTATGCCAAGCGGCTGCTCCGCGACCAGGTGTTCGAGTCGTCGCTTCCCGACGACCCGTACCTCGTCTCAGCGCTCGCGGAGTACTTCCCGCCGCTCGTGGTGGAGCAGTTCGGCCATCTGCTCCCGAACCATCCGCTGCGCCGCGAGATCATCGCCACCATCGTGACGAACGACGTCATCAACTCGATGGGGATCACGTTCGTCCCCCGGATGGCGGCCGAGACCGGTGCCACGGCGGAGGAGGTTGCGCGGGCGTTCCTCGTGGCGCGCGACGTCAGCGCGGCGCGCGACCCGTGGGATGCGGTCGAGCGGCTCGACGCGGTCGTCCCGGGCGATGTGCAGGCGAGCCTGATGGACGGCGTCGACTCGATGGTCGAGCAGGTCGCGCGCTGGTACCTCCAGCACGTCCACGACATCGACCTGACCGAGGAGGTCGAGCGCGGCCGGCCCGCCTTCGCCGAGCTCGTGCAGACGCTCACGGACGCCGCCACCGACGCGTGGCGGGTGGCGACCGACGGCAGGCTCGAGGAGCTCCTCGAGCAGGACGTCCCCGACGAGCCCGCGCGGTTCGGGGCCGTTGCGCCCGCGCTCGTCTACGCCCCCGACATCATCTCCGTCTCGCAGGACACCGGCCGCTCGATTGCGGCGGTCACGCGGGCGTTCTTCAGCGTCGGCGAGCGCCTGTATCTCGACCTGGTCGAGGCCCGGGCGGCCGCTCTCCCCGCCGAGGACCGGTGGCAGCGGATGGCATGGGACACGCTCCTCGACGACCTGCGGCTCCTGCGGCGGCAGATCGTCGAGCGGGTGATCGCGGAGTCCCAGAACGGCTCGATCGACGATGCCGTCGATGCGTACCTGAGCGCCCGCTCAGATCCGTACGACCGGCTGTCGCGGATGATGGAGAACGTGACCACCGCGCCGCCCGACGACAGCTCCATGGTGATGGTGGCCGTCCACCAGATCCGCCAGGTAGCGGCTTAGCGAACCCAGTGGGGCCAGGCCCCGAACGGGGCCTGGCCCCGGTGGTTCAGACCGTCGCCTCGACCTCGGCGAACCGCCGCTCCCATCGCGGGGAGTACGGCCCGGGGTCAGACCCCGCATCGGCCGGTGTGACGCTGCCGCCACACGTTCGTTGCGTTCGGTCCACCAGATCCGCCAAGTCAGCCGCGTAGCGAACCCCGTGGGGCCTGGCCCCGAACGGGGACTGGCCCCGGTGGTTCAGACCGTTGTTGTTGCCTCGGCGTCGACCTCGGCGAACCGCCGCTCCCGTCGCGGGCGCACGTAGACCGGCGCGCCCGGCGCGAGCGGCAGGCCGTCGGCCTCGTCGCGGCTCAGCTCCGCCGCGACCGTGTCGCCGCCGTCCACGACCAGCTCGACGCGCACCTGCGCCCCGAGCCGAAGGACGCGCTTCACGACCGCCCGCGACGTCGTCCCGTTGGGCTCCACGCGGATCTCGACGTCGTGCGGCCGCACGTAGGCGTCGCCGATCACGTTCACCTGGCCCATGAAGTGCATGACGAACTCGTCGGCGGGGTGGTCGTAGACGTCCTGGGGGTTCCCCTCCTGCACGATCCGGCCGTGGTTCATCACCACGATCGTGTCGGCGACCTCCATGGCCTCCTCCTGGTCGTGCGTGACGAAGACGGTCGTCACGTTCATCTCGTCGTGGAGCCGGCGTAGCCACGCCCGAAGCTCGGTGCGAACGCGGGCGTCGAGGGCGCCGAACGGCTCGTCGAGGAGCAGCACCTCCGGCTCGACGGCGAGGGCCCGCGCCAGCGCCATCCGCTGCCGCTGGCCGCCCGAGAGCTGGGACGGGTAGCGGTCGCCGAAGCCCTCGAGCTGCACGAGCTTGATGAGCTCGGCCACCCGTTCGGCCACCTCGGCCTTGGGCCGCTTGCGGATCTCGAGGCCGAACGCGATGTTCTTGGCCACCGTCATGTGCTTGAACGCGGCGTAGTGCTGGAACACGAAGCCGACGTCGCGCCGGTGGGCCGGGAGCGGGGTCGCGTGGATGTCGCCGATGAACACCTCGCCCGCGTCGGCCTTCTCGAGGCCGGCGATGACGCGAAGCAGCGTCGACTTGCCGCTGCCGCTGGGGCCGAGGAGCGCGGTCAGCGATCCGGCCGCCACGGCCAGGTCGATGTCCTCCAGCGCCACGAAGTCGCCGAACCGCTTGCACACGTTCTGCACCGAGATGGCCATCGGATCAGCCGTCCTTTCGAGGATGGAGGAGGTTCATGAGGAAGAGGGTGGCGAGCGCGATCATGGCCAGCTCGAGGGCCGCGGCATACGCGCCGGTGTGGTCGAAGTTCTCGTAGCTCTGCTGGACGCGGAGCGTGAGGGTCTGGGTCTGGCCGACGACCTTGCCCGAGACGATCGCCACCGCGCCGTACTCGCCGATCGCGCGTGCGGTGGTGAGTACGACGCCGTAGACGACGCCCCACCGGATCGCGGGCAGCGTGATGCGCCGGAACGTCTGGAACGGCGTGGCGCCCAGCGTCGAGGCGGCCTGCTCCTGCTCGGTCCCGATCTCGCGCAGCACCGGGACGACCTCGCGCGCCACGAACGGCAGGCTGGCGAAGATCGTCGCCAGCACCATCCCGGGGACCGAGAAGATGATCGGGTAGCCGTGGTCGATGAACCACGAGCCGAACCAGCCGTTCTGGCCGTAGACCAGGATCAGCGTGAACCCGATCACGACCGGCGAGACCGCGAACGGCAGGTCGATGAGCGCGCTCAGAACCGCCTTCCCGCGGATGTTCGTCCGCACGAGGACGAGCGCCGCGACGATGCCGAACGCCGTGTTCAGCGGCACCGCGATGAGCGCGATCTGGAGCGTCAGCTTGAGCGCCTTCAGCGCGTCCGGGGACGTGATCGCTTCCCAGACCGGCGCGAGCCCGCCCGAGAACGTGTGCCACACGATGATGCTCACGGGCACGAGGAGGAGTGCGGCCAGGTAGCCGAGGGCCACGAACCGCAGAGTGAGCCTAGCGATCATGCTTGGAGCTCCAGCGCTGGATGAGGGAGAGGGAGATGAGGACGAAGAGCGACACGGTGAGCAGCACCACCGAGAGCGCGGCGGCGCCGGCCTCGTAGTCGCTTGAGACCTGCGAGAAGATGTGCACCGAGGCCACCTCGGTCGAGAACGGCACGTTGCCCGACAGAAGTACGACCGATCCGAACTCGCCGATCGCGCGGGCGAAGGCGAGCGCCATGCCCGACAGGACCGCGGGAACGAGATTCGGAAGCACGATGCGGCGGAAGATCACCCCGCCGCGGGCACCGAGCGAGGCGGCCGCGTCCTCCATGTCGGTGTCGAGCTCGTGCAGCACCGGCTGAACGCTTCGGATGACGAACGGCAGCGTCTCGAAGAGCAGGGCGAGCACGACGGCGGCCCGGGTGTAGGTGATGTTGAGGCCGATCGGCGAGTCCGGCCCGTAGAGCGTGAGCAGCGTCAGCCCGGCGACGATCGTCGGGAGGGCGAACGGCAGGTCGATCAGGCTGTTGATCGCCGCCTTGCCGCGGAACTCGTCTCGGACGAGCACCCAGGCGATCAGCGTGCCGAAGACCGCGTTGATGCCCGCGACGATGAACGCCGCCGCAAACGTGAGCTTGAGTGCGGCAGCCGCGTCGGGAGCCGTCACGGCGTCCACGAACGTGCTCCAGCCGCCCTTCTGCGTCTGCCACGCGAGCGCGGCCATCGGCAGGAGCACGATCAGCGAGAGGTACGTGACGGCGAGGCCCGGCGCGACGCCCGGAGGCGCCGCGCCGGAGACGCGCCGGCGAGGGAGCGCGATCGCCATTAGCTGGTCGAGACCCCCAGGCCCGACTCGATCTTCTGCATCACGCTCGACTCGGGATCGAAGAAGTCGGCCATGACCTGATCCCAGCCGCCGACGTCATCGATCGTGAACGTCTGCGACGTGTCCGGGTACTTCGAGGCGTACTTGGCCTCGACGCTCGGCAGCACCGACCGGTAGCCGGTCTCGGCCAGGATGTTCTGGGCCGCCGGGGTGAACATCCAGTCGACGAACTTCGTGGCGATGGGCGGGGCGGTCTTGGTGACCGCGATCGGCGTCTCGATCAGGATCGTCTGCGGGGGGTAGACGATCTCGAGGTCTTCACCGGCCGCCTGCGCCGCGAGCGCGTCCTGCTCGTAGGCCAGGAGCACGTCGCCCTTCCCGCCCGTGAACGTGGTCAGCGAGGCGCTGGCCTTGTCGTCCTGCACCGGGACGTGGTGGAAGAGCGTGTCGAGGAACGCCTTGGCCTGGTCGGGCGTCTTGCCCTCGTTGATCTGGGCCCCGTAGGCCGCCATGATGTTCCAGCGGGCGCCGCCCGACGAGAACGGGTTGGGCGTGATCACCTCGACGCCCGGCTTCACCAGGTCGTCCCAGGTGTGGATGTCCTTGGGGTTGCCCTTGCGGACAGCGAAGACGACCTCGGTGTCGGCCACGATGCCGTGCTGGGCGTTCTGATCCCAGCTGGACGCGACCTTGCCGGCGTCAACAAGCCGCTTGATGTCGGGCTCGAGCGCGAAGTGCACGACGTCGGCGGTCTGACCCGCCTCGACGGCCTTGCTCTGGTCGCCCGAGGCGCCGTAGGACTGGGTGAACTCCGACCCGGAGCCGGCCGAGGTCTTGGCGAACGCCGGGATGAGCTCCTTGTAGGACGCCTCCGGCGTGGAGTAGGCGACGAGATTGATCTTCTTGCTCGTCGCCCCGTTCGCCGATCCGCTCGAGTCGCCACAGGCCGCGGCCCCGGCCGTCACAAGGACGAGGGCGGCGGCAATTCCGGTTGCTTGAAGTCGATTCAACTTGTCTCCTTTGTCTATCAACAAACTTGAGAATAGGGTACGATCACACCAGTGACGTGTCAAACATCAACCGCCGGCAAGCGCTCACGCCAGGCCCGCGGAAAGGAACGCCACGTGGAACACGGTCGACTTGGGCGCAACCTGCGCCACCTTCTCGGACTGCACGACGTGAGCCAGCAGGACCTGGCGCGCTATCTCGGCCTCTCGCCCCAGGGGCTGTGGAACATCCTGCACGGCCGCTCGGAGCCGCGCTCGCGCACGGCCCATTCGCTGGCCGTCGCGTTCGGCGTCAACCTGGACGTGCTCTTCGCCGACACCGGCACCTGCGTTCGGGCCGCGGCCGGCGTCTTCGAGCGCGCCCCGGTGCGCGCGATCGCCGACCGCGGCCGCCGACGCCGGGGACACGCTCCGGACGGCCTGACCGGCCTGAGTACACTCCCCCGCGTGAACCGCCTGGCGGGGGAGACGAGCCCGTACCTCCTCCAGCACGCCCAGAACCCCGTCGAGTGGTACCCCTGGGGCTCCGAGGCGCTGGAGCGGGCGCGGGGCGAGGACAAGCCGATTCTGCTCTCGATCGGCTACTCGGCCTGCCATTGGTGCCACGTGATGGCGCACGAGTCGTTCGAGGACGCCGAGACGGCAGCGCTCATGAACCGGCTCTTCGTGAACGTCAAGGTCGACCGCGAGGAGCGCCCCGACCTCGACGCGGTCTACATGAACGCCGTCGTGTCGATGACCGGCCAGGGCGGCTGGCCGATGACCGTGTTCCTGATGCCCGACGGCCGCCCGTTCTACGGCGGCACGTACTTCCCGCCGGAGCCGCGCATGAACATGCCGGCGTTCCGCCAGGTGCTCGCGGCGATCGACGACGTGTGGCGGACGAAGCGCGAGGACGTGACGGGCATGGCCGAGCGGCTGACGTCGGCGCTCGGAGCCGCCGCCCAGCAGGCCGCCTCCGACGACCCGCTGACCGACGAGCTCCTGACGGGGGCGCTCCCGCCGCTCAAGTACGCATTCGACGTCGAGTGGGGCGGGTTCGGGGCCGCGCCCAAGTTCCCGCCGTCGGCCGCCGTCGGGTTCCTGCTCCGCCTCCACGCTCGCACCGGCGACGAGGACGCGCTGGCGATGGCCCGCGCCACACTCGACGCGATGTCGCTGGGCGGCATGCACGACCTCGTGGGCGGCGGCTTTCACCGCTATGCCGTCGACCGGGTCTGGCTCGTGCCGCACTTCGAGAAGATGCTCTACGACAACGCCCAGCTCGCCACGGCCTACCTCGAGGCCTGGGCGGCGACCGGAGAGGCCCGCTACCGCGACGTGGCCGAGGGGACGCTCGACTACCTGCTGCGCGAGATGCGGCTCCCCGAGGGCGGGTTCGCCTCCGCGCAGGACGCCGACACCGACGGCGTCGAGGGCTCGACCTACGTCTGGACGCCGGCCGATCTCGAGCCCGTGCTGGGCGCCGAGGACGCCGAGCGCGCGGCGGCGTACTACGGCGTCACCGCCGCCGGGAACTTCGAGGGCGCGACCGTGCTTCGCATCTCGGGCGAGGCTCCCCCGAACCTGGCCGACATCCGGGGCCGGATGCTCGCGGCGCGCGATGCCAGGCCGCAGCCGGCCCGTGACGACAAGGCGATCGCCGCCTGGAACGGCCTCGCGCTGGCGGCGCTCGCCCAGGGCGCCTGGCGGCTCGGCCGCGACGACCTGCTCGACGCCGCTCGGGCCTGCGCCGCGTTCCTCGACGAGCGCATGACGCGCCCGGACGGCCGGCTCCTGCGGTCCTACCGCGACGGCGACGCGCGCATCCCCGCGTTCCTCGACGACTACGCGGCGGTCGCCCACGGGAACCTCGAGCTGGCGACCGCGACCGGCGACGCGCGCTACCTGAGCCGGGCCGAGGAGCTCGCGCGGGCGGCGGTCGAGCTCTTCTCGGATCCGGCGAACGGCGGCTTTCTCTACTCGGCGAGCGACGCGGAACAGCTCGTCGCCCAGCACAAGGAGTTCGACGACAACCCCACGCCGTCGGGCAACTCGCTGCTGGCCCACGTCCTCATCCGCCTCGGCCGGATCCACGGCGACCGCGATCTCGAGAGCCTCGCCGCCGGTGCGCTGCGCATCCCGCTCGACATGGTGCGCCGGGCCCCGCACGCCTTCGGACAGCTGCTCTCGGCGGTCGACCTCTACCTGTCTGCGCCGCGCGAGGTGGCCGTTGTCGGCCCGCGCGACGACGCGGCCACGGCCGCCCTCCGAGACGCCGCCAGGAGCGGCTTTCACCCCACGGCGGTCTACGCGTTCGGCGACGGCACGAGCGCCGCGGGCGTGCCGCTCCTCGAGGGCAAGGGGCTCGTCGACGGGCGCCCGGCCGTCTACATCTGCGAGCGGTTCGCCTGCCGCGCGCCGCTCACCGACGCCGATGCGGTCGCCGACGCGATGGCCGCGTGACCGAGACCGACCTCGAGGCGCTCAAGGCCGAGGCGGGCGCGGCGGCCGTCGACCGGTTCGTCCGCTCCGGGATGCGGCTCGGCCTGGGCAGCGGCTCGACCGCGGCGAGGATGCTCGACGCGCTGGGCGAGCGGCTCGCATCGGGCGCCCTCGCCGACATCGCCGGCGTCCCCACGTCGGCGGCGACGGCCGCGCGCTGCGGCGAGCTCGGGATCCCGCTCCTCACGCTCGAGGACGTCGCCGAGCTCGACGTCGTGATCGACGGCGCCGACGAGATCGACCCGTCACTCGACCTGATCAAGGGCCTCGGAGGCGCCCACCTGCGCGAGAAGGTGGTCGCGTCGGCCGCCCGGCGGATGGTGGTGGTCGCCGACGAGACCAAGCTCGTGGGCCGGCTCGGCGAGCGGGCGCCGCTCCCGGTCGAGGTGATCCCGTTCGCGCTGCCGGTCGCCGAGCGGCTGCTTCGCGAGCTGGGGTGGGAGCCGGAGCTGCGCGTCGACGGCGGCCGCCCGTTTGTGACCGACGAGGGCAACCGCATCCTGCACTGCACGCGGGCCGAGTGGTCCGACCCGCCCGCGCTAGCGCGCGACGTCTCGGACGTCCCGGGCGTCGTCGAGCACGGGTTCTTCCTCGGGTTCGCCTCGACGGCGGTCGTCGCTACGCGCGCCGGCGTTCGGGTGCTGGAGCCGCCCAGACCGCCGCTCCATGACGGCGACGGCCTCCGCGCTCTCGTCGATCAGGACGTAGCGCCGGCCGAGCTCCGCCGCTGCGGCGCCGAGCGTGCCGGAGCCGGCGAAGGGGTCGAGCACACGGTCGCCCGGGCGGGTCGACGCCTGCAGCATCCGGCGCACGATCCCGACCGGCTTCTGGGTCGGGTAGCCGGTCTTCTCCCGCCCGGTCGGCGAGACGATGGTGTGCCACCAGACGTCGGTGGGGAGCTTGCCCCGGGCCGCCTTCTCGGCCGTGACGAGCCCCGGCGCCATGTACGGCTCGCGCTCGACGGCCTCCGAGTCGAACAGATACCGGCCCGGATCACGCACGTAGACCAGGATCGTGTCGTGCTTCGCCGGCCAGCGCCGCTTCGGCTTGGCGCCGTAGTCGTACGCCCACACCAGCTCGTTCAGGAACGACTCGCGACCGAAAACCTCGTCGAGCAGGAGCTTCACGTAGTGGGCCTCGCGCTGGTCCAGGTGCAGGTAGAGCGTGCCCTCGGCGTCGAGCAGGCGATGGATCTCGCGCAGCCGCGGCTCGAGGAACCCGAGGTAGTCGTCGAAGCTGTCGCGATAGGACGAGCGCTCGAGCAGCTCGGTGCGATAGCGGCGGCCGCCGAAGCCGGTGCGGTCGCCGGCCGCATCGGGCGTGACGCGCACGTTCGAGCGGGTCTGGGACCGGCCGGTGTTGAACGGCGGGTCGGCATAGACCATCCGAAACGCCCCGTCGGGAAAGTCGGCCATGACGGCCAGGTTGTCGCCGTGCAGGATCAGGTTGTCGTGCACGGGCAGAGCATGGCGCCCGCGCAGGACGGAGCCCGAGAGGTCAGCTCGCCGGGTGGCTCTCGACCGGAGGGTGGGTCACCGCGGCCAGCTTGCGCCCGATCTGCTCGGCGGTGGGCTTGCGCACGTTGCGCACGAGACCGAGCTTCTCCCACGTGGCGATCATCCAGCCCGACAGGTCGACCTGCCGCCACGAGAGCCCGTGGAAGGCCGACGTGGGGAAGACGTGGTGGTTGTGGTGCCACGACTCGCCCAGCGAGGGCAGGGCCAGCACCCAGTTGTTCGTCGAGTGGTCGCTCGCGGCGAACGGCCGCTTGCCGAAGAAGTGGCAGATCGAGTTCACGCTCCACGTGACGTGGTGGTTGAAGAAGAGCCGCACGAGCCCGCCCCACACGAGACCGGTGACGGCACCCTTCCACGACATCGTGAGCAGGCCGCCGAGCACGAACGGGACGACGAACGTCAGCACGGCCCAGAGCGGGAAGAGCCGCGAGACCGCCATCGTCATCCGGTCCTGGAGGATGTCCTTGGCGAAGCGCTCCCGGTCGGAGCGGCTGTGGCCGAAGAGCCAGCCCATGTGGGCGTGGATGAGCCCCTTGAACGCCCCCCAGGGGCCGCGTCCGTAGCCGTGGTGAGGGCTGTGCGGGTCGCCCTCCTTGTCGGAGTGGGCGTGGTGGGTGCGGTGGTCGATCGCCCAGTCGAGCGCCGAGCCCTGGAGGGCGAAGGAGCCGGCGACGAGCAGGGCCGCCTTGAGGGGCGCGACCGCCTCGAACGCCTTGTGTGTGAGCATGCGGTGGTAGCCGATCGTGATCCCGAACCCGCAGATCACGTAGAGCCCGGCGAAGAGCACGATGTCGGTCCAGCCGACCGCCTCGTTCCAGAGCAGCGTGACCGCTGCGATCAGGCCGGCGAAGGGCAGGATGGTGATGACGAGCATCGCGAGCTTGCGGGCACGGCTGGCCTCGGTCATCGGCGCGTCGTTCTGCATCAGCCGTCGCCTCCCTTCACGACCCGGCTGCCCGGGACGACGTCGTGGCTTCCATCCTCCCATTGCACGAGCCCCTTGTGGCCGCCGTCGTAGTCGGGCGCGAAGAGCTCGAGCGTGGCCGCGCGGCCGTTCACCGTGCACGGCTCGTCGCCGACCGGGTCGACGCCGCGCCACAGGCGGATGAAGACGTTCTCGTCCCACTCCGCCCCGATCGTGGTGGGGTCGGTGTGGCCGGGGTGCACGCGCGTCTCGGGCGGGAGCTTCATGAGCACGTCCATGATCGAGTGGTGCAGGCTCTCGTAGCTGTCACGCATCGTGCCGCCGACGGTGCCGTGAAAGAGCACGTCGGCCGTGAAGCAGTCGGTGCCGTTCACGAGGAACGACAGGTGCCCGGGGCTGTGGCCCGGCGTGAGAAGCGCGGTGATCGCGAGGTCGCCGGCCGTGATCTCGTCGCCGTCGGCGAGGGTGCCGTCGACCCGGGTCATGCGCTCGGCCTCCAGCGGGTGCGCGAGCACCTGGAGGTCGAATCGGCCGGTGTACGTGTCCGCCTCGGCGATGTGGTCGGGGTCGGCGTGGGTGACGAGCAGGTGTGTCACGGTGAGGGTATGACGGCTGACGGCCTCGATTAGTGGCATCACGGGCCCACCGGCGTCGATCAGGACGCCCGTCCCGCCCTCGTGGTCGCCGACCAGGTAGCTGTTCGAGAGCCACCCGGAGTGCATGCTCTTCTCGACGATCACGACTTGGCGGCCCGGAGCGACGCCTTGTAGGCCCGCTTCGCGGCCTGGTAGGCGTCGAGCGCCTCGGGCGAGTCGACGTCGCCGAGCGTTGGATGGCCGGGGAGGACGTCCTCGTAGCCGGGCGGCTCGATCCCGTAGCGCTTGACGACGACCGCGATGAGCGCGCGCACCTTCATGTCGCCGATGCCGGGGAGCGCACCGAGCCGCTTTCGCAGGTCGGCGCCCGAGGCCGCCTCGGTCCAGACGCGGCCGCCGTCGCCGCCGTAGTCCGCGGCGATCGTTGCGCACAGCTTCTGCACGCGCTCGGCCATGGCGCCCGGGAAGCGGTGGATGGCGGGCCGCGTGCGGAACGCCTCGGCCAGATCCTCCGGCGGCGTCGCGGCGATGCGCGCGGGATCGAGGTGGCCGAGCCGGCGCTTCAGCTCGAGCGGCCCCGAGAAGGCCTTCTGCACGGTCACCTGCTGGTCGAGCGCGAACCCGATCAGGAGCGCATTGGGATCGCTCGCGATGAGCCTGTTCGCCTCCGGGTCCGGAGTGAAGTAGAGCTCGGCGGGTGCGCTGACGGTGGCCACGGTCAGAAGTCTAAACGCCGCGCGCGGTTTCAGCGGTATCCGACGTTGGCCGAGCCCGACTCGAGCGCGTCGCAGATCCAGCGCGCCACCTTCTCGGGCGGGTCGCCACCCATCCGGCGGCCCGTTCCGCGGGCGACTGACGAGAACTCGGTGTCAGTGAGGGCCGGCTTCACGAGGACGACGTGCACGCCCTCGTCGCGGAGCTCGCGGTAGGCCGTGCGTGACAGCAGATCGACGGCGGCCTTGGTCGCCGCATACGCCCCGCCGCCGGGGTCGGGGAACTCGCCGACGATCGACGACACGTTCACGATCCCCCCGGAGCCCTGCTTGGCCATCCGCGGGCCGGCGGCCCGGATGCCGTGGATCACGCCCATGACGTTCACGCGCACCATCGCCGCGGCCGCGGTCGGGTCGGCCTCGTGCAGCCGCCCGAACGATCCCATGCCGGCGTTGTTCACCATCACGTCGATCCGCCCGCCCCACTCGACCGCCCTGGCGACCAGCTTCTGCACCTCGTCCCAGTCGCCGACGTCGCAGGGGACCGCCAGCCCGTCGATCTCGGCCGCGAGCTCCTCGAGCCTATCGGCCCGGCGGGCGGCGACGACGACGCGCGCACCGCGCTCGTGCAGCATCCGGGCGGTCGCCGCGCCGATGCCCGCCGTCGCGCCCGTGACGACCGCGACCGCACCGTCCAGGGAGACTCGTGCGCCGCGCTCACCGGGGATGTCAGTCGCCGCCATGAGAACCTCCGTGTCGTCGCTTTGCCGCCTCGGTCTTCGTCGCGATGACGACGGCCGCCGTGGCGGGAATGGCCCAGAACACACCGTAGAAGAACGAGCGAGTCGCCGAGAGGCCGAACGGCCCGAAATGGATCAGGAAGAACACCACGACGAGCAGCGGGAACGACACAAGGATCTGCACGGGGCCCGACAGCGACTCCCACGCAAGGATCAGCCGCGGCGGGGAGCTACCGGTGCGCACCGAGCGCCAGCCCCTGCGCGTATGCCGCCCGCACCTCGACCGCCGACCACGGCTCGGGAGCGATGCTGATGAAGTAATCGGCGAGCGCCTTCTCGGTGAGCTCGTCCAGGTGCTCCTCGCGCACGCCCACGACTTCGAGTGTGTCGAACTCGAGGTCGTTCAGGATCCGCGTGACCGCCCGGATGGCCCGCGAGCCGTCGCCCGACCCGTCGTCCGGCTCGCCGAGCGCGTCGGCGATCCGCTCGAAGCGCTCGGGGACGAACCGGCGGTCGCGGTCCATCGTCTCGGCGAGGACAAGCGCGATCGTGAGGCCGTGCGGCAGCCCGAACATGCCGCCGATCGCCTGGCCGAGCGAGTGCTCGGCGCCGCAGTCGGAGATATTCATGGCGAGGCCGGCGAGCAGGCTCGCGCAGGCCATGTCGGAGCGTGCGTCGTGGTCGGAGCCGTCACGGACGGCGCGGACGAGCGCGCCGCCGGCCAGCCGCGTCGCCTCGAGCGCGACGCCGTCGCCCACGGGAGTCGCCGCCCTCACGACGACCGCGGCGATGGCCTGCGCCAGCGCGTCGATCCCCGTCATGGCGGTGATCCCCGGAGGGAGCCCCCACGTGAGCACGGGGTCGACGAGCGCGTGCTGGGCGCGCAGGAACGGGCTTGCGATGCCGGCCTTGGTATGGGTCGCGTCGTCGGTGATGACGGCGCCGCCCGAGACCTCCGAGCCGGTGCCGGCCGTCGTCGGGACGCACACCAGTGGG
The DNA here is from genome assembly GCA_963821535.1 of uncultured Actinomycetes bacterium. GTDB lineage: Bacteria > Actinomycetota > Thermoleophilia > Gaiellales > JAICJC01 > JAICJC01. The sequence goes on from CAWGEC010000013.1 coordinate 451,201, forward strand.
ATCGCGGGCGGGATGTAGGCCACCTCGCCGCGGGCGAAGCGGAGGTAGCGCTCGCGCTGGCCGGCGACGAGCCGCGCGGCCTTGGCGGTGTCCATCGCCGATCCGCCGCCGATCGCGACGACGGCGTCGCAGCCGGTCTCCGAGAGCCGGGCCGCGGTCGCCTCGACGAGCGTGACGGTCGGCTCGCCGGGCTCCTTCTCGAAGCGCTCGGCTCCGGTCAAGGGCGCGATCGCGGCGGCGACCGCCGGCACGAGGCCCTCCAGGCCCTGGTCGATCACGATCAGCGGCCGGGTCGCTCCCTCCTCGCCGAGCACCGCCGACAGGTCGGCGGCGACGCCCTCGCCGAACCGGATCTTGACCGGCAGGTGGTTTCGGAACGCCGCGACGGTCATGCCGCGTCCTCGACCGGCCCGACCGGGTCGCCGACGCGGACGGTCCCGGGCTCGACGACGTCGGCGTAGAGGCCGCAGTACACCTCGCCGTCGTCGGCGCGGCGGTAGGAGGCCAGCCAGCGCAGCGTGTCGGCGTCGCGTTCGCCCGTCTCCGGGTGGCGCGTGGTGAGCGCGCAGCGCGGGTCGAGCCGCACGACCGTGAGCAGCGCCTCGCCGGCGCGCACGGTGCGGCCCACCCATGCGTCCTCCTCGTGCGGGCCGAGGCCCTCGACGAGGAGCGTGGGCCGGAAGCGGCGCGGATCGAGGCCGTCGACGCCTCCGCGGCGGCCGACCTCGGCCGCGGACGCCTCGGAGAGGAGCGACACGGGGTGCGAGTCGAGCGCGCGGATCCCGGCCGGGAGCTCGAGCATTGTGAGCGGCCGCCCGGCGACGGCCGAGACCGCCTCCGACCACGGCCCGTCGATGGCCCGCCCCGCGATGTCGCGCCCCCAGAGCGTGATCGCCGCCGGCCGCCCGCCGTTCACGTGGGCCGAGACCTCGGTCCCGTCCGGCATCACGAGCGCCAGCTCGCCGGTCCCGGCGTCGTAGCGGCTCGAGATCTGCGCGAAGGCCCCGATCTCCCGTTGGGTGGCGACGCGGCCCCGCTCGTCGAGGAGCGCGAAGCGGCGGTCGCCGGGGATCCCGTCGCGTCCGATCTCGGCGTGCTCGACCTGCGTGAGTCGCAGCGACTTCACGGCCGAGACGTGGATGGCGCGCACCGTGGCCATGACGCGGGGTAGGTTACCCGTCGCCGACTGACAAGGAGATCCCATGTCCGACAACCGCTTCGTCAAGGCGCTGAACGAGCAAATCGCCTACGAGTTCGGGGCCTCGCAGCAGTACGCGGCGGTGGCCGTCCACTACGACGGGGAGACGCTCCCGCGGCTTGCGGCCCATTTCTACCGCCAGTCGCTCGAGGAGCGAAACCACGCGATGATGATGGTGCAGTACCTGCTCGACGCCGGCGAGGACGTGATCATCCCCGGCATCGAGGCCCCCCGCGCCGGGTTCGGCGACACGGTCGAGCCGGTCGCGCTGGCGCTCGAGCAGGAGCGCCGCGTCACCGACCAGATCAACGCCCTCGCGGGGCTCGCGCGCGAGCACAGCGACTACGCCGGCGAGCAGTTCATGCAGTGGTTCATCAAGGAGCAGGTCGAGGAGGTCTCGTCGATGTCCGACCTCCTCAGGGTGGTCGAACGGACCCGCGAGAACCCGCTCCTGGCCGAGGAGTACCTGGCCCGCGAGGGCGGCGCCGAGGCGGCCGATCCGACCGCCCCGCACGCGGCGGGCGGCGCGCTGTGAGTACGCACGTGTAAAGCACGCTTGACATCCGATTGATGTCAAGCTAGCTTTACATATATGCGAAACAGGATCCGTGAGCTCCGCGGCGAGGCGGGGCTGTCCCAGGGGCAGCTCGCCGAGGCCATGGGCGTCTCACGGCAGACCATCAACGCCATCGAGACCGAGCGGTACACGCCGTCGCTGCCGCTTGCGATCTTGCTCGCGCGGCACTTCTCCCACTCCGTCGAGGAGGTCTTCGATGCAGACGCTTAAGGACACCTACCGCCGCTCCCGCTGGGTCATGCCCGCGTTCGCCCTGGTGCTGGGCGGGGTGTTCCTGGTCGCTCAATGGATCGGCGGAGACGCCGCCGGCGGCCTGATCTCCTTCGGCATCATGGCCGCCTTCGCCGCGCTCCTCGTGGTGCTCGAGGGCCGAAGCGGCGCAATCGCGATCATGCGCCGTCCCGCCCGCGACGAGCGAGCGAGGAACATCGACCTGGCCGCCACCGCCTTCGCCGGCATCGTGCTCATCACGATCATCCTCGTGGCCGTCATGGTGCAGTTCGCGCGCGGTGAGGATCCGAGCCCGTACGCCCAGCTCGGCGCCGTCGGCGGCGTCGCCTACCTCATCGCCCTCGTCGGGATGCAGCGCCGCGGCTAGCGATGAAGAAACGGGGTCTGACCCCGTTTTTCCAGGCTAGAGCTCGATCGCGGCGAGCGCATCGGCCCGGCCGGGCAGGTCGCGCCCGAACGTGTCGGGGTTCGTCCCGAGCTTCTCGGCGCACTCGAGCGCGATCCGCTGCACGGCCGTCGTGAGCGGGAAGATCGAGAGCAACTCCGATGGGTACGTGGCCGCGATCGTGTGGACGCGGGCGCCGCAGGTCTCGGCCAGGCGGGCGATCTCGAGCAGGCGGCCCTCCCCGGGGCCGCCGCCGTTCAGCGCGATGAGGGCATCGCCCTCCCGCAGCGCGACGGAGGGCCCGTGGAGGAGCTGCTCGACCGAGAGCCCCTCGGTCGCGAGGTAGGCGGTTTCGCGCACCTTGAGGGCGCCCTCGGCGGCCGTCCACTGGTTGGGGCCGGCGCCGACGAACTCCAGCAGGCGCTTCGGCGGGTCGATGCCCGGGCCGCCGGCGTCGAGCACGGCGGCGACCGCGTCCGGCACGTGATCGAGCCGGCCGAGATCCGCCCCGAGCGCGACCGCGATCTGGGCCACCCGCATGAGCGCGCCGAGGTGGCTCGCCGTGAATGCGCTCGACTGCTCGGGCTCGCTCGTCTCGATGTCGGCGCCCGGAGCGCCGCGGCCCGAGATGACGACGGTCTCGGCACTCTCGGCCTGCGCCCGCTCCAGCACCGTGCTCGTGTAGCGCTTGGTGCCGCGATGGCTGAGGAGCAGGAGCGCGTCGCCGGCCTCCGGCCGTGGCCCGTGGTCCGCCGCGTCGACGGCCTGAACGGCCCACGCCTCGGCGCCGGCTGCCCGCAGGAGCCACGCGCCCTGGTTGGCGGCGTGCCAGCTCGTGCCGGTGCCGACCAGCAGGACGCGCCGCCCCCGGATCCGCTCGGCCGCGGCCTCACACGGCCCGCCGTCGGCCAGGAGCTCGCGCAGAAGGGCGGGCTGCGTCGCCATCGTGTCGCTCATGGCGCTCATCGCCGCAAGCCTAACCGGTGGCGCCCGCGCCCCCGCCGGACCAGAATGCCCCCACATGCAGCCTCTGCGGCAGACCCCGGCCTGGGCGGCGCTCGAGGATCACGCGGCCGCGATGCGCGACGCGCACCTGCGCGACCTGTTTTCGGCCGATCCGGCCCGCGGCGAGCGGATGGTCGCCGAGGCGGTTGGGCTCTACCTCGACTACTCCAAGCACCGGGTCACCGACGAGACGATCGGCCTCCTGCTGCGGCTGGCCCGGGAACGCGGCCTCGCCGAGCGGATCGACGCCATGTTCTCGGGCGCGCGCATCAACGAGACCGAGGGCAGGGCCGTCCTCCACGTTGCGCTGCGCGCCCCCCGCTCCGCGTCGATCGTCGTCGACGGCGAGGACGTCGTCCCGCACGTGCACGAGGTGCTCGACCGGATGGCGGCGTTCGCCGACAGCATCCGCTCGGGCGAGTGGAAGGGCCACACCGGCCGCCCGATCCGAAACGTCGTCAACATCGGGATCGGCGGCTCCGACCTCGGCCCGGTGATGGCCTACGAAGCCCTCCGCCACTACACCCGGCGCGACCTGACGTTCCGGTTCGTGTCGAACGTCGACGGCACCGACTTCGCCGAGGCGACGCGCGACCTCGACCCGGCCGAGACGCTCTTCGTCGTCTCGTCCAAGACCTTCACGACGCTCGAGACGATGCGGAACGCGACCACGGCCCGGGAGTGGACGCTCGCCGCCCTCGGCGACGAGGGGGCGATCGCCCGCCACTTCGCCGCCGTCTCGACCAACGCCGAGGCCGTCGCCGCGTTCGGGATCGACACCGAGAACATGTTCGGCTTCTGGGACTGGGTCGGCGGCCGCTACTCGATGGACTCGGCGATCGGCCTCTCGACGATGATCGCGGTCGGCCCCGACGGGTTCCGGCGCATGCTCGCCGGCTTCCACGCGATGGACGAGCACTTCCGCACGGCGCCCTTCGAGCAGAACCTCCCCGTGCTCATGGCGCTCCTCACGGTCTGGTACGCCGACTTCTTCGGCGTCACGTCGGTCGCCGTCCTGCCCTACGACCAGTACATGAAGCGGTTCCCCGCCTACCTCCAGCAGCTCACGATGGAGTCGAACGGCAAGTCGGTGACGCTCGCCGGGACGCGCGTCGACTACGCCACCGGGCCGGTCTACTGGGGCGAGCCTGGCACGAACGGCCAGCACAGCTTCTACCAGCTGATCCACCAGGGGACGCCGCTCGTGCCCTGTGACTTCATCGCGTTCGCCCGGTCGCTCAACCCGCTCGGCGACCACCACGACCTGCTCGTCGCCAACGTGTTCGCCCAGACCGAGGCCCTGGCCTTCGGGCGCACGCCGGAGCAGGTGCGGGCCGACGGCGCCCCCGAGGAGCTCGTGCCCCACAAGACGTTCGAGGGCAACCGCCCGAGCACGACCATTCTGGCTGACGAGCTGACGCCCGAGATCCTGGGCACGCTGATCGCGCTCTACGAGCACAGCGTGTTCACGCAGGGCGTGATCTGGGGCATCGACTCCTTCGACCAGTGGGGCGTCGAGCTCGGGAAGGTGCTCGCCAAGGCCATCGGCGCGGAGCTCGAGAGCGGTCCCGAGCCCGACCTCCGGCACGACTCGTCCACGAACACGCTCATCCGGCGCTACCGCCGGCACAAGTGAAAGGACACGCGATGCAGCTCGGCATGGTTGGACTGGGGCGCATGGGCGCCAACCTGACGCGCAGGCTGATGCGCGACGGGCACGAGGTCGTCGTCTCGGACGTGAGCCCAGAGGCGGTTGCGCAGCTCGAGTCCGAGGGGGCGGTCTCCTCCTCGTCGATCGAGGACATGGTTGCGAAGCTCCGGCCGCCGCGGGCCGCGTGGGTGATGGTGCCCGCCGGGGTCACGGGCGCGGTCGTCGACCAGGTCGCGGCGACCATGGAGGCGGACGACATCGTGATCGACGGCGGCAACTCCTACTACCGCGACGACATCCACAAGGCGGCCCAGCTCAAGGAGCGCGGCATCCACTACGTGGACGTCGGCACGTCGGGCGGCGTTTTCGGGCTCGAGCGCGGGTTCTGCCTGATGGTCGGTGGCGAGGACGACGTCGTGGCGCATCTCGACCCCATCTTCGCGACCCTCGCACCCGGCATCGACGCTGCTCCACGAACGCCGGGGCGCGACCGGGCCAACGGCTCGACCGCCGAGCAGGGCTACCTGCACTGCGGCCCGAACGGCGCGGGCCACTTCGTGAAGATGGTCCACAACGGGATCGAGTACGGGATCATGGCCGCCTACGCCGAGGGTCTCGACATCCTCCGAAACGCCGACATCGGTGCCCGCGAGCACACGAGCGACGCCGAGACGGCACCGCTGGCAGCGCCGGAGTACTACCGGTACACGATCGACACGGCCGACGTCGCCGAGGTGTGGCGGCGGGGGTCCGTCGTTGGATCGTGGCTGCTCGACCTGACAGCGGCCGCGCTGCTCGAGGATCCCGACCTGGCCGGCTACTCCGGCGCCGTCTCGGACTCCGGCGAGGGCCGCTGGACAGCGCTCGCCGCCGTCGAGGAGGGCGTGCCCGCCTACGTGCTCACGGCGTCCCTCTTCGAGCGGTTCAGCTCGCGCAACGAGGGCGCCTACGCCAACAAGCTGCTGTCGGCGATGCGAAAGCAGTTCGGCGGGCACGCCGAGAAGACCACGGCCTAGGCCAGGTCTCCGGGGAGGGCGCCGGGAGGCCCGAGCAGCTCGATCCGAAAGCCCGTCTCGCGCTCGAGCGCCTCGGCGGCCTCGACGTCGGGAGCGATCGGCTCGGGCGGAAGACCGTCGCTGCCGGCGGGCCGCCCGATCGCCAGGGAAATAGCGCTCGAGGCCGCCGGGCGCGCCCAGCGTCAGCCAGCGGGCTCCGTCGCTCTCGACCCGGTAGGTGTGGGGCACGTCGCGCGGCGCGAAGCCGGTGTCGCCGGGCCCGAGCCGCTCGACAGCATCGCCGACGTAGACGGTCAGCTCGCCCTCGATGACGTGGAAGACCTCGTCGTCGGTGCGATGGACGTGAAGCGGCGGCATCGTGCCCTGGGCGCCGGTCACCTCCAGGACCGACAGGCGCCCGTCCGTCTCGCCGGCCGAGACGATCACCTTGCCGTACGTGCTGACGAACCAGATCGCGCGATGCTCTTCGATGGTGCTCATGGCGTCCGAACCTCCATGATAGACTCGGTTTCGGAGTCTTATAGCTCTGATTAGGAGTTATGTCAACCGACGCGCTCACCCCGTTCTCCTATGCCGTGCTCACGCTGGTGGGCCGGGACGGCGCCGGGCCGCACGATCTCGTGCGCATGGCGCGCCAGGGGCGCGTGTACTGGTCGGCCGCCGACAGCCAGTGGTATGCCGAGCCCAAGCGTCTCGCCAGGCTCGGCTTCCTCAGCGCCGAGAAGCGGCCCGGCCGCACGCGCGAGCGCACCCACTACACGCTCACCGACGCCGGCCGCGAGGCGCTCACGGCGTGGGCCGCCGAGCCGGCCCGGTTCCCGCGCATCCAGCACGAGGCCGTGACCCGCCTGCTCCTGGGCGACATGGTGCCCGACTCGGTGCTCGTCGCCGGCCTCGAGGGGTTGCGCAGCGACATCGCCGAGATCACGGCCCAGCTCGACGCCGCCGATGCGGCGGCGGCCGAGGTGCCGCACCGGCGCCGCTACCTGCGCCTGAACCACGCGCTGGCGCGGCGCATCGTCGAGGCGCACTCCACGTGGATCGACCAGGTCGAGCGCGAGCTCGGGGGGGCGGCTCCGCGCCGCCCCGGCGCCGGCTGCCCCGGCGCCGTCCGCCGTGGCCCCGCCGGCGGCCCCGCCCCGGCGCGTGTTCCGGGCGCCGTTCGTCGACTGAAGGTCAAGTCTCCGAGCCGTTCGCCGATCTGAACTGTGCATTTCCGCCACCGAAGGAGCACCATGTCGATCGCCGAGCAGCCCTCGAACCCCTATTCCGCCGAGAGCGGAGCCTCGATCTCCGTCGACGGGTACACCGTCGCCCGCGCCGACGACGGCAATCCGCTCGCGGGAGCTGTGGCCGGGGCGGCGCTCGGCGCCGCGCTCGGTGCGGCCGGCTGGGCGGCGATGGTCGTGACGACGAAGCACTCCATCGGGTTCGCCGCGATCGGGCTCGGACTGCTCTCGACGTTTCTGATCAGCCGGTTCACCGGCGGCCGCCGCGGCGTCCTCTTCGTCGTGGCCGCCGTCCTCTCGGTCGTGGTCGCGCTGGCCGTCGGCAAGTACGCCGCGTTCGCCTACCTGATCCACGATGAGGCACAGCAGCAGTACGGCGGGGCCGGCGCCGCATACTTCGGGTATCTGTCGGGACACACGTGGGACGCGTTCACGGCGCACCTGAGCGAGCAGTTCAGCGCGTTCTACCTGCTCTGGGTGGGGCTTGCCGGCTCGGTCGCCTGGCGGCGGCTCGGGCCGAACGCCCGCTAGGTCTTCGCCAGGATCGCCACGCCGGCGGCGAGCAGGCCCAGCCCGCCCGCGTGCGCGGCCGTCAGCGGCCGCACCTGCACGCCGAGCAGCCCGTAGTGGTCCACGACTGCCGCCATCGTCAGCTGCCCGGCGATGATGGCGGCGGTCTGGAGGGTGACGCCTAGCGGGCGGATGGTGAGGACGGCCACCGTGACGAACCCCGCCCCGGCGAGCCCGCCCAGATAGTGCCAGCGCACCGGGTCGCCGCCGAGGCCGCCGAGGCCGCCTCCGACGAGGAGCGCGACGACGGCGATCGCGATCCCGCCCACCGCGAAGTTCATGACGACCGCCCGCAGGTCGCCGATCGACCGCCCCAGCGCGGCGTTCGTCGGCGCCTGGGTGGCGATCACGGCTCCGGCGAGCGTGGCGGCGGTCAGTGCGATGATGCGGTCCATGCGGTCCCTCCTGGGCGGCGGTCGGGCGCCCCACGCTAGCAGCGCGACCGACGGGCCCGGCATGCAGGAGGCGCTCGTTGCCTGGGCCGTCTGGGCCGTCGTCGCCATCGGCGTCTGGGAGACGTACGCCCGGTTCCCGGCCGTCGAGCTCTACAACGTGACCGGCGCGGGGTTCGCAGCCGGCGCCAAGCGCACGCTGGTCTTCCTCGACTGGCCGGTCGCCATCGCCGCGGTCGCGCTCGTCGTGGTCGCCGCCGACCGGCTGCTGGCGGGCCCGATCCCGGGCTGGGGCCGGGCCGCGACCGTGCTCGCGTCGGCCGCGGCGGTCGCGCTCTGCGCGACGATCGCCCTGCCCGGCGTGCTCGATCCGGATCACCTCGACGCCCGGGCGGCCAACCTCCCGGCCGCCGTCGGCGTCCTGCTCGCGCTCCTCGTGACTCTCGCGGCCGTCCGCGTACGCGGCACGGGCGCGCGGGCGCCGCTCACCCGCGGCGACCGGCTGGCGATCGCCGCGATCCCGCTGCTCGTGCTGATCGCCATCCCGTGGATCCTGGCGGGCGGCGGCGTATACACAGGCGACGTGCCGCTCCTCGACGACATCTACGTCTCGAAGGCCGTCGTGCCCGAGCCGGGCGAGCCGGCGCTCCGTGCCGTCCACCTGGGAAACCACGAGGGCATCGACGGCATCCTCCTGGCCGCAACCGCCTTCGCCCTCCGCCGCTCACTGCGGCGAATGCGGCCGACGGCCGTCCGGCCGCTGCTCGGCGCCTACCTGGCGCTGATCGCGGTGTACGGCATGGCGGTGGCCGCCGACGACTTCTGGATCGAGCAGCTCCAGAAGCGGGGCACGGTGTCGCGGGCGCTGCCGTACGTCCTCCAGCCGGGGCCGCGGCCGGCGTGGGCGGCGCTGGTGGCCGTCGCATGCCTGGTCTACGTCGTCGCGTTCCGGGTCGGGAACGACTCGGGTCGTCCACAGCCCGCCGGTAGAGCTCCTCGTCGATGTTGCGGCCGGTCACGATCAGCACCACCGGCCCGTCGACGGGCTCGACCTGCGGCAGCGCGGCGAGCGCCGCCGCCGCGGAGGCCTCGACCCTGATGCCTGCCGCGCCGAGCGCCCCGATCGCAACCGCCAGCTGCCGCTCGTCGACGCGCAGCATCCGCTGGGCCGCGCGGGCCAGCACGTCGACCGCGTACGGGATCGCCACCCGCACCGCGAGCCCGTCGGCGATGGTGCCGCCGGCGGCCCGCTCGACGACCCGGCCGGCCTCCCAGCACTCCGCCATGACCGGAGCGACCGCGGCGACGACGCCGACCCGCAGGGTCGCCGGCGAGCGCTCGGCGAGCCGCAGGCCGATCCCGCCCAGCAGCGCGCCGTTTCCGACCGGGACGACGATCGCCCCGGGCGGCCGCTCGAGCTGGTCGAGCACCTCGTCGGCGATCTCGGCGTATCCGCCGTACTGCGCCTCCTCGGCGCCGTCTGCGAAGAACGGCACGCCCTCCGCCGCTGCGACGCGCTCGGCCTCATCCTTCGCCAGGTCGAAGTCGGCGCCGAAGACCCGGATCTCGCCGCCGTGGCGCTCGATCAGGTCGACCTTGGCCCGGGTCGAGCCCTCCGGCGCGTACACGATCGCGCGCATCCCGAGCCTCGCGGCGGCCCACGCCGATGCCGCGCCGTGGTTTCCGGTCGATGCCGTGACCACCGTCGTCTGCCCGGCGTCGCGAAAGGCCTGCATCGCCGGCAGCGCCCCGCGCCACTTGAACGCCCCGAGCTCGTGCTCGTCCTCGCGCTTCAGCCACACGTCCCGGCCGGGCGCCAGGCCGGCGGGTGCGGGCTCGAGTCGCGTCGCGGTCACGGCGGGCAGTCTAAATTGACGCGGATGGCGACGACGGCGTCGATCCAGGTGCGGAGCCCCGCGACCGGCGAGGAGCTGGGCGAGGTTGCGATCTCGAGCGCCGGTGAGATCGACGCCGCGGTTCGCGCGGCCCGCGACGCGCAGCCGCTGCTCGAGGAGATGACGGTCCACGAGCGGGCGGCGCTCCTGCACCGGGCCGCCGACATCGTCGAGGAGCGCGCCGACGACCTCGCGCGCGAGCTGGCCCTCGAGCAGGGGAAGCCGTGGCGCACGGAGGCCGTGGAGGAGATCGAGGAGACCGCCGGCAATCTGCGCATGGCGGCCGAGGACGTGAAGCGGATGGACACGGCCGTCATCCCCAGCGAGCGGCGCGGCAAGGTGGTCTTCACGTTCCGAAAGCCGAACGGCGTCTTCACCATGATCACGCCGTGGAACTTCCCGATGATGATCCCGTCCGAGCTGATCGCGCCCGCGCTCGCGACGGGCAATTCGGTCATCCTGAAGCCGAGCGAGTTCACGCCGCTCTCGGGCGGAAGCCTGGTCGCGATCCTCGAGGAGGCCGGCCTCCCGGCGGGCGCGATCGGCATCGTGTACGGCGCCCGGGAGGCGGGCGAGACGCTCGTGACGCACCCCGGCGTCGACGCGATCGGCTTCGTCGGATCGCACGGGACGGGCGAGGCCATCGTTCGCGCCGCCGGGATGAAGCGCACGCTGATCGAGGCATCGGGCAACGGCCCGCAGATCGTGCTGGCCGACGCCGACCTGGCCGCGGCTGCGGCTGCGGCGGTCGAGGGCGCCGCGTACCTCGCCGGCCAGGTGTGCGTCGCGACCGAGCGCGTGCTCGTCGAGGAGCGGGCCCACGACGAGTTCGTCGAGCTCGTGCTGGCCCGGGCCGGCGAGGTCGTCCTCGGACACCCGCTCGAAGAGGCGACGACGATGGGCCCGCTCAACAACGAGCCTGTCGCCGAGAAGATGGACCGCCACATCGCCGACGCCAACGACCGCGGCGCGTGCGTGCTCGCGGGCGGCCGCCGCGCCGACGGGTTCCCGACCGATCTCTACTACGAGATGACGGTGGTCGACGACGTGTCGCCCGAGACGCTCCTCTTCCGCGAGGAGTCCTTCGGGCCCGTCCTCCCGATCACGACGTTCCGCTCCGACGACGAGGCGATCGCGCTCGCCAACGACTCGCACCTGGGCCTCCAGGCCGCCGTCTTCACGGCCAGCCTGCGGCGGGCGTTCCGCTTCATCCACGAGGTGCGGGCGGGCAGCATCCAGGTGAACGAGACGACGGGCTACTGGGAGGGACGCCCGCCGTTCGGCGGTGCGGCCGGCACGAAGACCGGCTGGGGGCGGATCCAGCTCGAGGACTTCACCGACCTGCGCACGGCGACGATCGACTACCTGAACACGCCCGAGGAATAGCCCCCCGTAGGTCAGGCGGCCGCGGCGGTGTGCCAGCCGTAGCGGCCCACGATGTCGCAGACGATCTCGACCACCGTGGGATCGAACTGCGTGCCCGCTCCGCGCCGCAGCTCCTCGAGCGCATCGGCCGGGGCGAGCGCGCGCTCGTACGGCTGCTCCGTCACCATCTTCACGTAGGCGTCGCACGCCGCGATGATGCGGGCGCCGAGCGGGATGGCGGTTCCGGGCAGCCGGTCGGGGTACCCGAGGCCGTCATAGCGTTCGTGGCTCGCCCGTACGAGGTCGGCGGTTCGGGCCAGGGCGGGGGCGGCGCGGACGATCCGCTCGCCGATCTTCGGATGGCGAAGCATGACGGCGCGTTCGGCGTCATCGAGCGGGCCGGGCTTGGTCAGGATCGCGTCGGGGATGGCGGTCTGGCCGACGTCGTGGAGCTCGGCCGCCAGCTCGATGCGCTTCACCTCGTGGTGCGGAAGGTGCATCGCCCGGGCTGTCGCCGAGGAGAGCTGCGCGACCTCGACGAGATGGCCGTGCAGGTCGGCTCCCCGCTCGCGGAGGACCTGCACGAGCACGTCGGTGCTCTGCCTGCTCGCCGACGACCGGCCGGACTTGCGGTCATAGAGGCGGTGGTCGACAAGGCGCAGGGCCTGCTCGATCGTCGCGGCCTCTGCCGGAATCGAGGCCGTGCCGTACGAGCATTCGACCACGACGCCGTCGCTCACCTCCGACAACGCCTTTGCGGCCAGGTCGGCCGTGGCGAACGGGTCGTTCGCGCCCGACGGCATGAGCACGCAGAACTCGTCACCTCCCATGCGGTAGGCAGTCCCGATGCCCGCCATCGCGTCGGCCAGGCGATGTCCGAGGCGCGCGAGGAGCGCGTCGCCGGCCGGGTGCCCGAACGTGTCGTTGAACTGCTTGAAGCCGTCGAGGTCGAACAGCCCGAGCAGGTGCGGCGGCGAGCTCGAATCCCGATCCGTGTCGAAGAGGACGGTCAGGTCGCTGACAAGCGCCCGCCGGTTGGGAAGCCCGGTGAGCGCGTCGGTCAGCGCCTCCACCTGGCTTGCTGCCAGCAGGCACTCGTTCTCGCGGGCCAGCCGCTCGGCCCTCGTGTGCGCGGCGGAAGAGCGCAGGAAGAAGAACGCAAATGCCGCCAGGAGGAGCGTGATGGCTGCGACCGACCCGTTTGTTACCTTGGCCTGAGCGTCCTCTGCGCGCTGGGCGTAGGCGCGGCTCGCCGCATCGAGGATATGCATCACCCGGGACAGGCTGCGACCAGCCTGTGTCGCCAGCAGATCGGCGTCCTCGCCGTACCCGTCCCCCCACGCGCCCTTGCGGTAGATCTGCTCGAGCGTGGTGTAGTCGGTGTTGAGGGGGCCGAGGATCCCGTTCAGCTCCGTCGGAGGCGAATCGGCCTGGAGCGCCGCCAGCTCTCGCGTGACCGCCACCATGGCGCTGTCCATCTCGCGGCGCGCCAAGGCCGGCGAACCACCGCTCTTGGCGCTTGCATGGAAGGGCGCGTTCTGGAGCGCGTTCAGATGAACCTGGACGTCGGCCAGCGTCAGCTGGGCGTTCTTGCTCGCCGTCGCGCCGCCCTGGAGGTGAAGGATCGCGGCCACGGCAGCGATCGCCAGCATCAGGACCACGACGAGCGAGGTCTTCTTGCCAAGCATCGCTCCGGTTATCGTCGCTCTCCAAGGGCCGTTGAGGGCTCTCGGTGGAGGGCGACTCCGGCGATCACGAGCCCCACGCCTCCGACGTCGACCGGCGTGGGGATCTGACCGAGCACGACGACGCCCACCGCCGTCGCCGTGGCCGGGAGGAGCGAGACGAGAAGCGCGTAGGTCGCACGCGGGAGCCGCGCCATCGCGAGCTGGTCGCAGATGTACGGGATGACCGACGACGTGACGCCGACGCCGATCCCCGCCCCCAGGAGCACCGGGTCGGCCAGGGCGTGCACCGCCACGGGCGCCGCCGGTGTGATCGCGACGGCCGCTGCGAGCATCGCGCCCGCCAGGCCGTCGATGCCCGCAATGCCCGGGCTTCGGGCGATGCGGTGGGCGAGGACGATGTAGCCGGCGAAGAGCCCGGCATTCACGAAGGCGACGGCGACCCCGAACGGCGTTCCGCCCAGGTGGACGTCGGTGACGGCGTAGACGCCGCACGCCGCGAGGCCGAGCGCGGCGGCGTTCCGGCCCGTCCGCATCCCGAGCGCCGCGAGCACGATCACCGGCAGGAACTCGATCGCGGCCACTGTGCCGAGCGGCAGGTGGTCGATGGCCGTGTAGAAGCTGGCGTTCATGGCCGCCAGCAGGCACCCCATGAGCACGATGAGCCGGCGGGTCGCGGCGTCGACCGCGGCGAGGGCGCGCCAGGGCCGCCGCCAGACCCCCAGGATGAGCGCCGCGCTCACGATTCGGAGCCACGCCACCCCCAGCGGCTCGACCCGGGTGAAGAGGAGGACCGCGAACGCCGGCCCGAGGTAGTGGAACACGGCGCTTCCGACGAAGTAGCCCGAAGGCGGGAACCGGCGCATGCCCGAATTCTCGGAGCCGGCTTGCCGAACAGGAAGGGGTGAGATACGGTGTTTGCGTGAGTCTGCCTTCGGAACGACGGCAACGGCGATCCTCCGCCTACGATGGACCGCTGCTCGACGACATCGACCGCCGGATTCTGGTCGAGCTCCAGGACGAGGGCCGGGTGACGATGGCCGAGCTCGGGCGGCGGGTCAGCCTCTCGGCCCCCGCCGTGGGCGAGCGCGTGCAGCGACTCGAGGAGAGCGGCGTCATCACCGGCTACGCGGCCGTCGTGGACCCGCGGGCGATCGGCTACCCGATAGCGGCCATCGTCCGCATCCGCCCGGCCAGGCGACAGCTCCACAAGGTCCCCGAGGTCGCGCGGGAGACGCCCGAGGTGGTCGAGTGCCATCGCGTCACCGGCGAGGACTGCTACATCGCGCGCCTCCACCTGCGTGCGATCGACGACCTCGAGGGGATCCTCGACCGCTTCGCCGCCGTCGGGCAGACGACCACGTCGATCGTGCACTCTGCGCCGGTGGCGCGGCGGCCGCTGCCGCTCTTCGACGCCCCTGACGGAGGCTGAGGCACCGGCACGTCCGGTATGCAACGATTCGCTCGTGGCGCTCACTCCCCGGCAGCAGAAGAAGCGGCAGATGGTCAGGGTCGGGGTACGGCGGGATCGGCATCGGCGCCCTCCTCGTCATCCTGGCGGTGACCGGCGCCGGCTTGGTGCTCGGCCTGATCGGCGCGATCGTGCTGCTTGTGTCGGCATGGGCGACGCGAGCGCTGCGTGATCTCTGAGGCGCCGTCGCCGGCGCTCGTCCGCCGCAACACGGTCCTGCTCGCGGCCACGCTGACGTGCCTGAGCGGCATGCTCCAGCTCGTCGTCGCCGTCTCGACGATCACGCTCGTCCTCGTGACCGGCATCGAGTCGATCCTGGGTCTCGGGCCCGCCGTGTTCCTGGCGTCGTCGGCCGTCGCCGCCCTTCCCGCCGGGAGGGCGATGGACCGGTATCGGCGCGTGCCGGTGCTCGCGACGGGCTGCGCGCTCGGGGTGGGCGGCTGCATCCTGGCCGCGGCCGGGGCGGGGCTGGAGTCGGCGCCGCTGGTGCTCGTGGGCTTCGTCATGGTCGGCGGGTCGAGCGGCACGGTGCTCCTCGCCCGGGCGGCGGCGGCCGACCTCTACCCGCCCGCGCGCCGCGCGCGCGGTATCTCGTACGTCCTCTTCGGCTCGCTCTTCGGAGCGGCCCTCGGACCGCTCGTCTTCCGCCCGCTGCTCTCGGGCCGCCACCTCGACTCGGGCGACCTGGTGATCCCGTACCTCGCGGCCGGTGCGATCATGGCCGTCGGCTTCTTCATCGTCCTCCAGGTGCGGCCCGACCCGAAGGAGTTCGCCGCCGCCACGGCCTACGCGCACCCGGATCACGCCTCCGGCCCGGCTCCGCCGCTCTCCGAGGTGCTCGCCCGCCCTGGCACGATCGCCGCCGTGATCGCGGCCGTGACGAGCTTCGCCGTCATGGTGTCGGTGATGAACCTGGCCGGCTACGTCGTCGTGGGCCACGGCCACGCCGAGGAGGACATCTTCACGGTCATCAGCTTCCACATCATCGGGATGTACTCGCTGGTGCTGGTGGTCGGCGACATGATCGACCGGGTCGGCCGCATGCCCGCGCTCGTCGGGGGCCTGCTCGTGATGGCGGTGTCGGCACTCGGCCTGGGGTGGCACTCGAGCGTGCTCTGGACGTCGTTCTGCCTCTTCGGACTCGGCCTGGGCTGGAACGTCTCCTATGTGGCCGCGTCCGCCCACCTGGCCGACGTCGCGGCGCCGTCCGAGCGCGGCCGCCTGATCGGGTTCACCGATCTCCTCTCCGGCTTCTCCGGCGCGGCGCTGGCGCTGGCCGGCGGCGCCGCCTACTCGGCGTTCGGCGTGCTGGCGATCGCCGTCGGGGCGACGATCATCGCGATCGCGCCGATCCCGCTCATGCTGGCGCACCGCGAACAGCCCGCCGTCGCCTGAGCATCAGGCTGCGACGGCGGCGATCCGCTCGAGCGCCGGCGTGAGCCTGCGGGCCCGGTCGGCCAGCCGGTAGACGGTCCGCGGCGGGTAGCTCGCGAGCACCGTCCGCTCGACCATCCCGGCGTCGGCGAGCGCCTTGAGCGCGAGCGTGAGGGCGCGCGGGCTCACGCCCGGCAGCGCTCCGCGGAGCTCCGAGAAGCGGCGGTCGACCGCGAGCGCGGCAAGGACGGGCACCGACCACTTGTTGAGCCCGATGCTGCCGATTCCCAGCGCATCGAGCTCGTCCAGGAGGCCGGCGCAGGCCGGTGCGACGCTGCGGCCGGCGGTCGTGAGCACGTACTCCGGCCGCAGCGGATGCCCGTACCCGGGATTCCGGGCGACAAGGCCCCGCTGGGTCAGCCCGGCGAGGGCCCGGCGCACCGACTCGCCGCCGGCCCCGGTCCGCCGGCAGATGGTGACGAAACGCGTCCCGCCGGTGCGATGGAGCTCGGCGAGCACGGGAACGGCCCAGCGATTGTGCACCAGGTCGACGAGCGGGCCGAGCGGGCGCTGGGTTGACACAAAAGTGATTCTAGTATACAAACAGGACGGTAATCACCGAAGGAGGCTTCGCGCATGTCCCCGATCACCTGGGCCGACCACATGACCGCCGCGCTCGGCGTGTCCGACATCGAGCGCTCGATCGCCTGGTATCGCGACGTGCTCGGCTTCGAGCTCGATCTACAAGCTCGACGACTGGGGCTGGGCCGAGCTGCGCTCGCCGATCGCCGAGGTGAACGTCGGCATCGGTCAGACGGAAGAGGTCGAGCCGCGCGGCGGCGCGACGCTCACGTTCGGCGTCGTCGACATCGACGCCGCCCGCGGTCACCTCGAAGCGCACGACGTCCGGTTCGACGGCGAGACGAGCGAGGTTCCCGGGATGGTCCGGCTGGCGACCTTCTACGACCCCGACGGCAACACGTTCATGCTCGCGCAGCGGCTCGACTCGCCCGAGGCGCGCGCTACCTGATGACCCGGTAGCGCAGGTGCGTGACAGCCGGTGACGCCGGCACCGGCAGCAATTCGAGCTTCACACGGCTTCCGTCGACGTTCTCGAAGAGCCGGGTGCCCGAGCCCAGCAGCACGGGCGAGACGTGCACCGTGAGCTCGTCGAACCGGCCTGCCGCGAGCGTCTGCTGGGCGACGTCGGCTCCACCCGCCACGTGGACGGCCTTGTCGCCCGCCGCCTCCTGGGCCCGGTCGAGCGCCGCATCGATCCCGTCGGTGACGAAGTGGAAGGTCGTTCCGCCCTGCATCTCGCGGCTCTCGCGCGGATGGTGCGTCAGCACGAAGACGGGCACGTGAAACGGCGGGTCATCGCCCCACCAGCCGCCTGCGTTGGGATCGTCCTCCCACGGCCCGGCCCCGCCGCTGTACATCCGCCGGCCCATGACGACCGCGCCGTACGAGGCAACGTGCTCGGCCACGAGATCGGCGTCGGGGCCGGTCTCGCCGCCCTCCATGCCGTGGGCCTGCCGCCACGACGCCAGCACGAACACCCATTCGTGGAGCTCCATGCCGCGCTTCCCCAGCGGATCGTCCATCGAGGGCTCGGGCCCGGCGACGAAGCCGTCGAGGGACATGGTGATATCGAGCGTGATCGGTGCCATTCGTCATCGCCTCCGGCGTCGCGGTGTGGTTTCGGTCGTGTAGACCGGCACCCTCGCGCAAACTCATCGCCGGGCGGGCAGTAGCATCGGGGCCGATGGCGAGCGACTTCCGCCCGGCGGGCGTGTTCGTCCCGATGGTGACGCCGTTCGGCGCCGACGGGGGCGTCGATCTCGGCTGCCTCGAGGAGCTGACGGCGAGCGTCGTCTCGGCCGGCGCGAGCGGCGTCGTCGCCCTCGCGACGACGGGTGAGCCCCACATGCTGGACGAGGCCGAGCGGGCGGCGGTCGTCGACGTCATTGCGGGCGTCTGCGCCCGGGCGGGAGCGATCCTCGTGGTCGGCGCGGGGACGAACGACACCCGCACGACGATCGCCCGCCACGAGGCGCTCGCCGACGTGCCCGGCGTGCGGGCCTCGCTCGCGGTCGTCCCGTACTACGTGCGTCCGAGCGAGGCGGCGGTCGTGCGCCACTTCCAGGTCGTGGCCGAGCGCTCGCCGGTGCCGCTCATCGTCTACAACATCCCGTACCGGACCGGCCGCGGGCTGGGAGCCGAGGCGCTCCTCGAGCTGGCCGCGACCGAGAACGTCGCGGGCGTGAAGCAGGCCGTGGGCGGGATCGACTCCGACACGCTCGCGGTGCTCGCAGAGTCGGCCGATCGGTTCGCGATGCTGGGCGGCGACGACGCCTTCCTCTACCCGCTCGTGCTGATGGGCGCCACGGGGGCCATCGCCGCCTCGTCGCACCTGTGCACGCGCCGCTTCGTCGAGATGATCGAGTGCGGGCGAAGCGCGGCGCCCTGGCCGAGGGTCGCGCGCATGCCGAGGCCCTGCTCCCGCTGGTGCGCGCCCTCTTCGCCGAGCCCAGCCCGGCGGTGATCAAGGCGGCCCTTCACCTGGAGGGGCGGATCCCGACGCCGGACGTCCGCATGCCGATGTCACCGGCCTCGCCGGAGGCCGTCGAACGGGTGCGCGCGGCGCTCGCCGCGGCATCATCCGATGAGTTTCAGGGCACGGCTCGGTCGTAAGCAGCAGGTCTTCACCACCGAGGAGGGAACGAGATGGGGCGCATCGTGGTATCCGAGTTCGTGACGCTCGACGGCGTGATGGAGGATCCGGGCGGAGCCGAGGGGTTCGCGCACGGCGGCTGGGCGTTCAAGTTCGAGCGCGGCGCCGAGGGCGACAAGTTCAAGCTCGACGAGGTGATGGAGGCCGACGCCATGCTGCTCGGCCGGGTCACCTACGAGGGGTTCGCGCAGGCCTGGCCCGAGCGCACCGACGAGGCCGGGTTCGCCGACAAGATGAACGGCATGCGCAAGTACGTCGTCTCCTCGACGCTCTCCGACCCCACGTGGAACAACTCGGTCGTCGTCCACGGCGATCTGGCCGAGGTGGCCGCGAAGCTGAAGGCTGAGCAGGACGGCGACATCCTGGTGGCGGGGAGCCGGCAGCTCGTGCAGGGGCTCACCGAGCGTCACCTGGTCGACGAGTACCGGCTGATGGTGTTCCCGACGGTGCTGGGGAGCGGGAAGAAGCTCTTCGACGGCGGCGGCGATCCGCTGACGCTGGAGCTGGCCGAGGCGAAGCCGGTCGGCGGCGACGGCGTCATCACCCTGATCTACCGCCCGGCGGCCGCCTAACGCTCGGAACGAACCGTCGCCGCGCCCGCGACCATCGCCTCGAGCTTGCCGAAGGCGACGTCACGGGGCAGGTACTTCATGCCGCAGTCCGGCGCTGCCGTCAGCTCATCGGCCCGCTTGTACGGCAGCGCCTTGCGGATGCGGGCGGCGACGGTCTCGGGCGTCTCGACCTCGTGGCTCTCCAGGTCGATGACGCCCAGGATGATGCCCTTGCCGGGGAGCGTCTCGAGGATCGCCGTGTCGAGGTTCGACTGGGCCGTCTCGATCGAGATGTGGTCGCACGGGGCCGCGGCCAGCTCGGGCAGGAACGAGTACGCCTCGGGCCGCTCGTGGATGATCGCCGCGTAGCCGAAGCAGATGTGGACGGCGGTCGTGCCCTCGATGCCGTCGAGCGCGCGGGCCAGCGCCGCGATCCCGAACTCGCGCGCCTTCTCGGGCCGGGCCTGCATGTAGGGCTCGTCGATCTGGACGATGTCGGCGCCCGCGGCGAAGAGGTCGGCGATCTCGTCGTGGACGGCGCCGGCGTACGCCAGCGCGAGCTCGGCGTCCGACTCGTAGTGGTCGTTCTGGGCCTGCTGCGACATCGTGAACGGGCCGGGGACGGTCATCTTGATCGGCTTCGACGTGTTCGAGCGCAGGAACTGGACGTCACGCACCTGCACGGAGTGCCGGCGCTCGATCGGCCCGACGACGCGCGGCACCGGGTTGGGGTGGCCGCTTCGGTCGAGCGCCGTCCCGGGGTTGTCGATGTCGACGCCCGAGAGCGCGGTGGCAAAGCGGTTGGAGTAGCTCTCGCGCCGCTGCTCGCCGTCGGTCAGGATGTCGAGCCCGGCCCGCTCCTGGTCGCGGATCGCGATCAGGGTGGCGTCGTCCTGGGCCTCCTCCAGGTACCGGGGGTCGATCCGCCACAGCTCCCTGGCTCGCACCCGGGGCGGGAAGCGGCCCCGCAGCCGCTCGCGGTCGATGAGCCAGTCGGGCTGGGCGTAGGAGCCGACGAGGCTCGTGGGCAGGACGTTGGGGGTGGTGGCGGGCACCACCCCCAACGCTACACGGCCCACCGGTGACTACGTGGCGAGCTGCCCGCGTCGGCGAACGAGAATCTGATCGCCGGCGATCATGATGACGAGGCCGAGTGCGACGGCGCCCATCACGGGGAACGTCCAGTCGATGCCGCTGTCGGTCGGGATCGTCCGGCCGGTCACTGCGACCGTCGGCTGGATCTTCGGATCGACGGGGTTGGCGAGCGGCGTGTCGTGAACCCATCCCCCGAGCTGGCGCTCGGGCGGAGAGACGTAGTCGACGATGCGGACGACCCTGGTGTTGGCGGTCGGATTCGGGGACAGGCCGTCAGGCCCGGCCAGCGCCGCGGGTGCCAGCACCCCGGCGGTTGCGATGACGGCGGCGGCGGTGGGGATGAGGTGCTTGATACGGAACATCGGGATCTCCTCCTCGGGATGATCAGGATGCTCACAGGACTGAAACCGCAGGCTGGATCTTCCCTAGCGCGAGGATAGAGTGGAGCGGTCGGGAGAGGGTTCCCGCGGAGCCGGGCGGCTCCCCTGCCGAATGCCGAGAATCCGACGTGATGCCCTCGACGAGATCCGCGAGCCGTCGGCAAGATGCCGCACCGCGGTGTCCGCCATACGGCCGAGCGGCAGCTGCCGCAGCTGCTCGTCGGCGAGGCTGGCGAAGCTCGGCCTCGTCATCGTCATGCTCCTTGCGGCGGGGACGATCGGCTTCGTCGTCACCGAGGACACCTCCGTCTGGGGCGGGTTCGAGTGGACGCTCGACACGATCGCGACCGTCGGCTCGATCCCGGCACCGGGCACCACCGGCGGCCAGGTCATCAAGGCGCTGATGATCGTCCTCGGCGTCGGTACGCTTTACTATGCGCTCGTCTCGGCGACAGAGTTCTTCGTCGCCGGCCACGTCACCGGCCTCTTGGGCGAGCGCCGGAGGCAACGGATGGTGGACGGGATGTCGGAGCACTATCTCGTGTGCGGCTACGGCCGGGTGGGCCGGCAGGTCGGCCGCGACCTGCGGGCCGCGGGCGCGAGCTACGTCGTCATCGATCACAATCCCGAGAGCCTCGAGAGGGCGGCCGAGGCGGGAGTGCCCTGGATCGAGGGCGAGGCGTCCGACGAGGCGCCTGTCCGCCAGGCCGGGATCGAGCGGGCGCGGGCGCTCATCGCCTGTGTCGATTCGGACGCCGAGAACGTCTTCATCACGCTCACCGCGAAGGAGCTGCGGCCCGACCTGACGGTCGTTGCCCGGGCCGAGCGGCAGGAGGCCGAGAAGAAGCTCCGGCGGGCAGGCGCGGAGCGGGTCGTGTCCCCCTACAAGTCGAGCGGCTCGGAGATGGCCCGCCTGGCGCTCCATCCGCAGGTGGCGGGCGTCGTCGACGTCGCGCCGGAGTATCGGATGGAGGAGATCGACGTCTGCGCCCGGCTGCTCCCGGCGCGGGCCGCCGGCTGACCGACGTCGCCGGCTCCGGCGATCGTCGCGGCGCTGCGACGGGCGAAGCGGCGAGCTCGTCCCCCAGCCTCCGGGCGAAACGGTCACGGAGCCGGGGGACGTACTCATCGTCATGGGCACCGACGAGACGATCGACCGCCTCGAGGCGCTCTTCACGCCGCAGTTAACGGCGACCTGAGCTGCGAGCATCACCCCACCGCGCTTCGGTTGAAGAGCCGGATCCCCGCCGCCGTGAGCGCCGCTGCGAATACGGCGACGACCAGCGTGCTGAGCGCCGCCATCTCGGTGACGTTGTCCATCCGCCAGATGTTGTGCAGGCCGCTCGGGTCGTTCAGGAGGCCGTAGCGGACGAGCGCCAGCGCGTGGGTCAGCGGCAGGAACCGCGCGATCCACGTGAGGAACGTCGGGAGCGCCGTGATCGGAAACAGCGAGCCGGCCAGGAACCACGGCACGATCGCGATCGCCGGCACCCGGCTGATGTACTCCTCGGCCCGCGGGACGCGGGCTGCCAGCGACTCGGCCGCGCCGTACATGCCGACCGTGAAGAGCGCTCCCGCCCCCAGGAACCAGAGGACGCCCAGCCCGTCGACGTCGAAGTGGATGCCGCGGGCGCGGGCGACGCCGATCAGGACGCCGATCTGGAGCGCCGTCACCCCGAAGGCGACGATCAGGTTGCCGAGGACGAGGAGGGGTCGCGGGACCGGCGCCGCGAGCAGCTCGCGCTGCGCCCCCGACTCGCGGTCGACGAGCACGCTCAGGCCCGAGAACATCGTGTTCAGCGGGATGAGCAGGCCGATGGTGCCCGTGGCGACGTACGCCTCGTACGCGCTGCTCGTGTGAAGCGCATCCTTGAGCGCGGGTGCGATCACCAGCGCGAAGAGGATCGGCGTCAGGAGCGGCACGAAGAGCTCGCGCGGCGTGCGGACGGTCAGGTGGAAGCGGCGGCGGGCGAGCGTCGCCAGCGGGCCGAACGGGTTTCGTGGGAGCCGCGGAAGCGGTCTTCCCAGCTCATGGGTAACGGTGGTCATGTCGGTGTCCTCTCGGGTCAGGCGGCGTCGCGAAGCTGGCCGCCGGTCAGGCGTAGGTAGACGTCGTCGAGCGTCGACTCGCGGGTCGTGATCGCGGCCGGCGCCAGCCCCGACGACTCGATTGCGGCGATCGCGCCGGAGTCGTCGCGATCGTGAAGCGGGATCGTGATCGTCGCGCCGACGGCGAACGCATCCGGCCCGGCCAGGCCGTCGGTGCGCAGGCGGCCGAGCGCTGCGGCGGGCTCGTTGCGCACCCGCAGCTCGACGATCCGCTCGCCGAGGTCGGCCCGCAGCGCGCGCGGCGTGTCGAGGGCGACGATCCTGCCCTCGTGCATGATCGCCAGCCGGTCGCAGAGCTGCTCGGCCTCGTCGAGATAGTGGGTCGTGAGCAGGATCGTCGTCTCCATGCGATCGCGGAGGCCGGCGATGATGTCGAGCAGCTCGGCCCGGACACGCGGGTCCAGGCCGACTGTCGGCTCGTCGAGGAAGAGGACGCGGGGGCGCGATACGAGCGCCCGGGCGATCTCGAGCCGCCGCCGCTCGCCTCCGCTGTACGTGCCGACGGGGCGGTCGAGCAGGTCGGCGAGGCCGAGCGTCCCGGCGAGGTCGGCGACACGGTCGCCGGCGTCGGCCTGCGCGACCTGCCACAGGCGGGCGTGGATGTCGAGGTTTCGCCGCCCCGTGAGCGCCCGGTCGACCACGGGCTCCTGGAAGACGACGCTCGAGATCGAACGCGCCTCGAGCGGCGAGCGAACGACGTCGTAGCCGGCCAGCTCGGCGGTCCCGGAGCTCGGCCGCACCGTCGTCGTGAGCATGCCGACCGTCGTCGACTTCCCGGCGCCGTTCGGGCCGAGCAGCCCGAAGACCTCGCCAGGGTGCACGCTGAAGCTGATATCCCGGACGGCGTGCACGTCTCCGGCATAGGTCTTTGCGAGGTGCGTGACCTCGATTGCGGTATCCATCGATCTTGCCTCCTCTGGGGGGCGGCCGTCACACGAGCCGCGTGGGATGCGTCAGACCGATGACGGATCCGATCGAGGAGATGTGACCATGAGCAGGCAGGACTGTCTGGCAGAGGAGTTCGAGGAGTACCGCCCGCACCTGCGGACGGTCGCCTATCGGATGCTGGGATCGGTCAGTGAGAGCGACGACGCGCTGCAGGAGGCGTGGCTTCGGCTCTCGCGTGTCGACCGGGCGCGCGTCGACAACCTCGGCGGCTGGCTGACCACGGTGGTCGGCCGGGTGTGCCTCGACATGCTGCGGTCGCGCCGCGCCCGGCGCGAGGACTACATCGGCTCGTGGCTGCCCGAGCCCGTCGTCAGCCTCGACGAGACGACGAGCCCCGAGGACGAGGCCCTGATCGCCGACTCGGTCGGCCTGGCGCTCCTGGTCGTCCTCGAGACGCTGACGCCGGCCGAGCGGCTGGCCTTCGTCCTCCACGACATGTTCGGAGTGCCGTTCGACGACATCGCCCCGATCGTGGGGCGCAGCCCGGATGCCGCCCGCCAGCTCGCGAGCCGGGCGCGGCGGCGCGTCCGCGGGGCGCCGCTGAACGAGGACGTCGGTCTGGCCCGGCAGCGCGAGGTCGTCGACGCGTTCCTGGCCGCGTCGCGGGCCGGCGACTTCGAGGCGCTGGTGGCCGTCCTCGACCCGGATGTCGTCTTCCGCGCCGACACCGGGCCCGGCAGCCGGCTCGCGCGGCCGCCCGTGGAGGGTGCGGAAACGGTCGCCCGCCGCGTGCTCGAGCGCGGACGGCCGCTCGCCGGTCTCGCCCGGCCCGCGCTCGTGAACGGCGCCGCCGGGCTCGTGGTCGGCCGCCCGGGCCGGCCCATCGCGGTGGTCGGCTTCACGATCGCTCACGGACGCATCGCCGCCATCGATCTGATCACCGATCCCGAGAAGCTGGCGCGCGTGGTGCCGCGCTAGCCGAGGTCGAGCCGGAGCAGCACCTCGTTGTCGAAGACGATCTCGCCGGTCTGCACGAAGCCGTAGCGCTCGTAGAACGGGATCGGGCTGCCCGCGCCCTGGCCGGCGCTCGTCCAGAGCACATCGACCTCCCGGCCGCGGAAGTACTCCACGATCAGATCGAGCGTCGCGGTGCCGTGGCCGCGCCGCTGGTGGCGCTCGTCGACGAGCAGCTTCCAGAGGTAGTGGGCGATGTACCCGGGCCCTTCGACCTCGTCGCTCCACATCACGAACCCGACGGGCGTCTCGCCGTCGTAGACCGCCCAGAAGATGCCGTGGGCGCCCGGCTCCTCGGCGGCCTCGAGCAGCGCCCCCTCGACGGTGCCCACGAACTGCTCCTGGGCCGGCGACACGCGCAGGCTCAGCACGGCTGCGCGGTTGGCGTCGGTGAGAGGGCGGAGGGAGATAATCACGTCACCCACGCGCCGTTCTCCTGCACGACACGGCCGTCGACCTCGATCCGCCCGCCGGGCCGCAGGTCCTTCACCATGTCCCAGTGGATCGCCGACTCGTTCGTGCCGCCCAGGTCGGCGAACCCGGCGCCGATCGCGATGTGGACCGTGCCGTCGATCTTCTCGTCGAAGTAGGTGTTTCGCATGTAGCGCGTGATCGCAGGGTTGCAGCCGATGCCAAGCTCGCCGATCCGGCGCGCGCCCTCGTCGGTGTCGAGCGTCGCAAGCAGGAAGTCCTCCTCCGTCTCGGCCGAGGCGTCGACGACGCGGCCCTCCGAGAAGCGAAGCCGGATGCCCCGCACGTCGCGGCCGCTCCAGATCGCAGGGAACTCGGTGAACGCGATCGTGCCCTCGGCGGAGGTTTCGACCGGACAGCCGAAGAACTCGCCGCCGGGCATGTTCCCGGTCCCGGCGTCGACCTCCATCCGGCGCCCGGCGAGCGAGAGCCTGAGGTCGGTGCCGGCGCCGACGATCCGCACCTCCTGCGGCGCCGTCGAAGAGCGCCGCGTGGCGCCCCATCCGCGCGTGCTCGGCCTCCCAGTCGCGCAGGCACGCATCGAACAGGAAGTCCTCGAACTCGGGGCTCGTCATGCCCGCGTCCTGGGCGAGCGCAGGCGTCGGGTACCAGCACATCACCCACGGGATCGCGCTCGAGTGGATCCGCTCCGTGGCCGGGCGGTACGCCGCCTGCACTGCGCCCATGCGCTCGGCCGCGATGTCGCTGCCGTCGCGGGTGTTCTCGGGCGCGGAGATCGCGATCAGCCCGTCGCAGTGCTGGAACGCGTGCTCGTCGATCGACGCCGGCTGGGCCAGCACGTCGAGCGGTGCGTGGCGCACCCAGTCGCGGTGGTAGACGAGGCCGCCGCCGAAGGTGAGCCGCAGAAGCGGATAGGCGCCCCGCCGTCCGAGCTGCCTCGTCACCTCCTCCAGCAGCGGCCGGGCCAGCGGCATGCCCCAAACGAGCACCTGCCAGCCGCGCTCGACGCCCAGGCACGTGTCGATGAGGAGCGTGGCGTAGCGCTCGACGCGCGGATCGGTCACGGCGCGAGATGCTATGCGACGTCGCCGGGCAGGAGCTGCGCGCGGGCGGTCTCGCCCGCCCAGCGCTCGTACTCCTCGGGCGTCCACCCGCGCTCGGAGACGAGGAGCTGCCACGTGTTCGGGTGGTTGATCGTCCAGAGGATGTCGGCGGCCCGGTCGACGCCGAGCCCGGGGGCGAGCTCCCCCCGCTCGTGGAGGCGCTCGACGATCGCCCGCTGGTTCGCGTGGTACTCGGCCTGGATGCGAGCCCAGAGCGTGCCGATGTCGGGGTCGGCGGTTGCGGCGCTCCGGATCACCTCGACGATCGCCGCGATGCGCCGCTTGCCCTCGGCCGAGTTGCGCGCGTTCAAGAGGAGGCGGCGAGCCGGATCGGGCTCCTCGAGCACCTCGACGTACCACGGCTGCTCGGCCACGGGACGGCCCGCGTCCTCGCCTCGCAGGAGGGCGTTCCACACCGCCCGCAGCACGCCGCTCTTCGTTTCGAACACGAGATAGACGGTCTTCAGGGCGACGCCGGCCTCGGCGGCGATCGCCGCCATGGTGGTCGCCGCGTAGCCCTGCCGCTCGAACAGCCGGTGGGCGGCGGCGATGAGGTCACGCCGGGTTGCGTCGGCCTGCGCGCGCCGCCGGGGGGACTCGTATCGCCGCCGCTTGACGTTCTCCGGCATTCCGATACCCTATCCGAGAACTGACTACATTCTAAGTGTAGTCAATAACGAATCGGAGGTGGAGAGATGGCGGATCCCGGAACGGTCGTGGTGCGGGTCGAGCATCCGGTTCCCGACTACGAGACGTGGAAGCGCGAGGCGTTCGATCGTGACCCGCTCGGGCGCGGGCGAAGCGGTGTGCGCCGCCATCGCGTGCTCCGCCGCGTCGACGGGCCGAGCCTCGTGGCGGTCGAGCTCGAGTTCGCCGACCGCGCCGCCGCCGAGTCGTTCGCGTCGGCCCTGCGCGAGATGTGGGGCCGCGTCCGCGACAGGTTCGAGTGGCGCGAGCTGCCCGAGGCGCAGATCTTCGAGCTGACCGAGGCCGAGGACTATTGAGGTCGCCTTGGAGCGCCGAGAACCGGCGCCTTCACCGGTGCGAATGGGCCTCGTTACCCAGCGAAGCGTCGCACCGACACAAGGAGTCTCTCATGCGCTTCATCCCCACCAAGTTCCACGCGCCGCTCGACTACATCGTCGGCGTCGCGCTGATCGCCGCGCCGTGGATCTTCCAGTTCTCCGAGCACACCGCACCGACCGTCGTTTCGGTCGTCCTCGGGATCGGGCTCATCGCCTACAGCCTGTTCACGAACTACGAGCTCGGCGTCTGGAAGGTCGCCCCGATGGCGGTCCACAACCTGATCGACATCGCGGCCGGCACCCTGCTCGCAGCCTCTCCGTGGATCTTCGGCTTCGCGGACGAGTCGGCGAACGTGTGGGCCCCCCACGTCGTCGTCGGCCTGGCCGCGATCTTCCTCGGCCTGACCACGAAGCAGGCCGGCGGGTACAGCTACCGCAAGCCCGGCACCGGGACGCCGAGCGCGGCCGCCCGCTAGCAGCACCCCGAGCGCGGCGGGCCTGACCGCTCGCCGCGCTCCCTCCTACCGATCGCCCGGCAGCACCTGGGCGTCGACCGTCCAGTGGCTCGCTCCCAGGTCGCGATCCACCAGGAAGCGGTCGTCCTCGGGATAGAACACCGCCGTCTCGTGATCCTCGCCGGCGAACCGCTTGACCGCGTCCAGCGAGTCCCAGAGCGTGAACATCAGGAACTCCGTGTTGTCGCCGACGTCGCGCCGCAGCATCCAGACGCCGGCGTTGCCCTCGGTGGCGGCGTACTCCGCGAGGCCGGTCTTGTTGAGATAGCGGCTATACGCGTCGCCGTCGCTCCGTCGCACGGCGCCCTTCCAGATCCGCGCGATCATGGCTGCTCCTTTCGTCGGCCTGATCCCCTTCTCGACGCTGCTGACTGGCTGCCTGGCCTCGCTGTGGAGGAGATCGCTCGTTCGGTAACGTGTGTTGCGGCCGCGGCCGAGTTGGGTGACACGATTATTCGATTACTCGGCTAGCCGCTTTTAGAGACAATCCATCCGGCGAACGCCCCTAAGACCACCTCGAACGAAGGTCCACCGAGCGGCGATGTGGGGAACGGGAGCGACGGGACTCGAACCCGCGACCTCCGGCGTGACAGGCCGGCGTTCTAACCAGCTGAACTACGCCCCCGCGTCCGGCCGTTCGGCCAGGCGAAACGGCGCCTCGGAAGGCGCCGCGCGCAAGTATAGCCCTGCCCTCGTGCCCCGGAGCCCGCGCGGTATCGTCCCCGCAGTGACCGCCGACCGCCGCTATCTGCCGATCGCCGAGCACGGGGTGATCGGCGATCTGCACACGGTCGCGCTGGTCGGGACGGACGGAACGATCGACTGGTACTGCCCCGAGCGATTCGACGCCCCGAGCGTCTTCGCATCGATCCTCGACGCCGACAAGGGCGGGTACTACCGGATCGCCCCGGCGCACTCCGAGTACGTCACGAAGCAGCTCTACTTCCCCGACACGAACGTCCTCATCACCCGCTTCCTGACACCGCACGGCGTCGGCGAGGTGCAGGACTTTATGCCGATCCACCGCGACCCTGCGCACCGCCGCCAGCTGCTCCGCCGCGTGCTCGCGGTGCGCGGCGAGATGAAGTTCATGCTCGTGTGCCGGCCCCGGTTCGACTACGGCCGTGCAACGCACACGACGCTGATCGGCGAGCACGGCGCCACGTTCAGCTCCGACGACCTGCGCCTGGCGCTCGTCACGGCGACCGACCTTGAGCCGCTCGACGACGGCGTGGTCGCCGAGTTTCGGCTCACCGCCGGGGAGGGCGCGATCTTCAGCCTCGAGAAGGCCGGTGAGGGGCCGCTGCCGCCGCTCCTCACCGACGCCGAGGCGGCCGAGGCCTTCGAGGACACCGTCCGCTACTGGCGCGGCTGGCTGCACCATTCCGTCTACCGCGGCCGCTGGCGCGAGATGGTGAACCGCTCCGCGCTCACGCTGAAGCTGCTCACCTACCGGCCCACCGGCGCGATCGTCGCGGCGCCGACCACGAGCCTTCCCGAGCAGCTCGGCGGCGAGCGAAACTGGGACTACCGCTACACCTGGATCCGCGACGCGGCCTTCTCGCTCTATGCCCTCCTGCGGCTCGGGTTCACCGAGGAGTCCGAGGCGTTCATGCGCTGGCTCACCGACCGCTTCCGGGAGTCGGCCGGCGGGGGTGACGGGCCCCTCCAGATCATGTACGGCGTCGACGGCCGGGCCGACCTGGAGGAGGAGGTGCTCGACCACTTCGAGGGCTATTGCGGCTCGGCGCCCGTGCGGATCGGAAACGGCGCCGCCGAGCAGCTCCAGCTCGACATCTACGGCGAGCTGATCGACTCGGTCTACCTCTACAACAAGTACGGCGAGCCGATCTCCTACGACGCCTGGATGGATCTCGTGAAGGTGCTCGAGTGGTTGTGCGAGAACTGGGACCGGCCCGACGAGGGCATCTGGGAGACGCGCGGCGGGCGTCAGCACTTCACCTACTCGCGGCTGATGTCGTGGGTTGCGATCGAGCGCGCGATTCGAATGGCCCGCCAGCGCGGGCTCCCGGCCGACCTCGTCGCGTGGCTCGAGGCTCGCGACAAGGTCACCACCCAGATCATGACCCGGGGCTGGAACGAGAAGCGGGGGGCGTTCGTGCAGCACTACGGGTCCGACGTCCTCGACGCGTCGGTGCTGCTCATGCCGCTCACCCGGTTCATCGCTCCGAAGGACCCGCGGTGGCTCTCGACGCTCGACGCGATCGGAAACGAGCTCGTCTCCGACAGCCTCGTCTACCGCTACAACGCCTCCGCGTCGCCCGACGGGATCCAGGGTGACGAGGGGACATTCTCGATCTGCTCGTTCTGGTACGTCGAGGCGCTGGCCCGCGCCGGCCGGCTCGACGAGGCCCGGCTGGCCTTCGAGAAGATGCTCACCTACGCGAACCACCTGGGCCTCTACTCCGAGGAGATCGGCCCGTCGGGCGAGCTGCTCGGCAACTTCCCCCAGGCGTTCACCCACCTCGCCCTGATCTCCGCCGCGGTCAATCTCGATCAGCGGCTGGGGTAGATCTCGGCGCGAAGCCCCCTTCCAGGGGATCCCCAGGGCGCGGAATCGGTCGGAACATGGAGTGACGCGGCGGCGCCGAAGCGGCCGCGACACCCAAACGATCGGAGCCATCCGTGTCCATACTCCAGAACCTGATCGCGCGCACCGACGAGTCCGGCCAGACGATGGCCGAGTACGCCGTCGTCCTCGGCGTCATCACCATCGCCGTCGTCGTGACGCTCGGTCTGCTCTCGACCGCGATCTCGAACCTGCTGAACAACGTCATCGCCTCCCTCTAGAGGCGCGACCTCTTTCGTCGGCCGGCGTCCATCCCGCGCATCAGCGCCGGGGAGGGCGCCGGTAGACTGGTCCGGGCCGGGCGGTTAGCTCAGCTGGGAGAGCACCTGCCTTACAAGCAGGGGGTCGGCGGTTCGATCCCGTCACCGCCCACTGCTAGAGCCGAATCTTCATGTCGCTGTACTGGATGTGCCTTACCAACCGTCAGACGATCGTCAGTTGGCCGCGCTTGATCTTCGCCTCGATTCGGTTGAATCGCTCGGGTTGAGCTAGCTGTGGGAGCAGCTCCGCGAAGTCGTCGTTGCTGAGTGCGACTGGGTCGATCTCGAAGAAGCTGCCGACTGCCAGCAGCGCGTCGGCCGACGCTGATCGCTTCCCTGCTCGCCACATACTGATGGTTTGCGGACTGAGGCCCAGGAGCTTCGCCAGTTGTCATGCGAGACAGCGGGCAGGCCGGCCATGCGGCTGAGGTTGTCCGCGAACCGGTTCATGTCCTTTTCTCTCACCCCTTCCTCCCGTCGTTGGGGTGGCCATGACTGTACATGCTGAGATGACAACTAGCGAAGTCCCATCGCTCGTCGTTGAACTTGATCTACGACCGCCGAACAGCAGGCGGTCACTCAGCCCCACGGAGGGCTCGTTGACCATGGCGGTCTTCGATCCGGCTGGCCGTGGTAGCCCGGCGGTTGGTAGGTTCGGCTCCTGCGCCGTTCCGCTAGACCGCAGAGGCGCATGGTTGAGCCGGGAATGGTGGGTAGACTGGGGTCAGGGCGGCACGGCACTCCTCCGCCCGAGTTCGCCTGCGTCCGCTGATCGCGGGCAGGATCGTCACCGACGCGGCTTGCGCTCCCCGAGCGTCTGACCAAGGGCTCGGGTTCCCGATCACACGGTCTGCTCGACGACGCGCCGGCGCGGCCAAGGCCGTCTACTGACGCCCCAGGACTGGTCGAGGAGGATCCCGAGTTGGGGGTTGTGCTGATAGTTGCCGACGTGTTTGGAGACGATGTCGCGGCGGAGATCGGCGTTGTCAGCGGCACCCACGGCGCCGCGTCCGTCACGTCGTGGTCGATCTCTGTCCAGCGGGCGGCTGCGCCGGTGGGGTCGACCGCTTGATGCTGGAGCGCTCGTGCGATGCGGCGGTCGAGGCTGGGGCTACAGAAGCGTGGTGCTAGACGCTGCCGTTTCGGCTGCGCAGCTGAACAGCGGTTGGAGGAAGTTGCTCGGCGACGGATAATCGGCGAACCAGTAGGCCACCGCCACCTGAGCCGTGGCTGGGGCGTTCGCGGTCGGGCCGAGGAGCCGGAGGTGCGCGTCGGAGCCGATGTTCCGAAGCGCCGAGACGATCGAGTGCCCAAACGTCTTCACCCTCGCGCGCGTGTAAGCGGGAGCGTACAGCCCAGTGGCGTTCAGCGCTCATTCGCAGCCGGATGCGTGCCCGTGTCGTCCGCCACGATAAGGCGAGTCTACGCCCGTGACGCTCCTCCTTCAGCCCAGCAAGGGCCGTTCCTGGGAACGCCGGTGATACCTGGTGTCTCCACCTTCAGGATGGGCGGACTCGTGCCATTCCGTCTTGTCATGTGTCGCGAACGGATCTAGGGTGGGCTCGTGCTGATCTGCACGAGTTGTGGGCACGAGAACCCCGAGGGCGCCCGGTTCTGCGAGGGTGTGGCGTCTCGTTCGCGGCGGCGCCGAGCGGCCGAGAGCAGCGCAAGACGGTGACGGTGCTGTTCTGCGACGTGGTCGGCTCGACGGCGCTGGGGGAGTCGACCGATCCCGGAGGCGTTGCGGGCGCTGCTTGCGCGGTACTTCGAGCGGATGAAGGCGATCGTCGAGCGGCACGGCGGCAGGTGGAGAAGTTCATCGGCGACGCGGTGATGGCGGTGTTCGGGGTGCCGGTGGTGCACGAGGACGACGCGCTGCGCGCGTGCGGGCGGCGGTGGAGATGCGCGATGCGCTGCCGGAGCTCGGGCGTGCGAGGGGCGGATCGGGGTCGACACGGGCGAGGTCGTGACCGGGACGGAGGAGCGGCTGGCGACCGGCGACGCGGTCAACGTCGCGGCGCGGCTGCAGCAGGCGGCGCGGCCGGGCGAGGTGCTGATCGGGGCGCCGACGCTCGCGCTCGTCGCGCGACGCGGTCGAGGTCGAGCGCTCGAGCCGCTCGAGCTGAAGGGCAAGGCGGAGCCCGTTCCCGCGTTCCGGCTCGCTGCGTGTGCGCGACGCGCCGGAGCGGCGCGGCACGGACGCGCGGTTCGTCGGTCGCGAGCGCGAGCTCGCGATCCTGCGGGAGGCGTGGGAGCGCGTGCGGCGTCGAGCGGCGCTGCGAGCTGGTGACGGTCGTCGGCGAGGCCGGGCGTCGGCAAGTCGCGGCTGGTCGCGGAGTCTCTGGCGTCGTCGACGCGACGGTCGTCCGGGGCCGCTGCCTCCCCTACGGCGAGGGGATCACCTACTGGCCGGTGGTCGAGGTGCTGAAGCAGCTCGACGCTGCTGCCCGCCGACGAGGCCGCCGCGGCGGCGATCCGCTCGCTGCTGGGCGAGACGGACGGCGGCGACGTCGGCGGAGGAGATCGCCTGGGCGTTCCGGAAGATGCTGGAGCAGGCGCGGCGGCGCCGCTGGTGGTCGTCTTCGACGACATCCAGTGGGGCGAGGAGACGTTCCTCGACCTGATCGAGCACGTCGCGCTCCTCTCCTGCGGGGCGCCGATCCTGCTGCTCTGCATGGCGCGGCCGGAGCTCGCCGAGCGCCGCCCGGCGTGGCCGGTGGCGCTCCGGCTCGAGCCGCTCGCGCGACGAGGACGTCGACGAGCTGATCCCGCAGCGCGATCCCGGCGAGCTGCGCGAGAGGATCGCGCGCGCCGCGGGCGGCAACCCGCTCTTCGTCGAGGAGATGGTGGCGATGGCCGGCGAGGCGGACGGCGAGGTCGTCGTGCCGCCGACGCTGCAGGCGCTGCTCGCGGCGCGCCTCGACCAGCTCGAGCCGGCCGAGCGGTGGGTGCTCGAGCGGGCTGCGGTCGAGGGCGAGGTCTTCCACCGCGGCGCGGTGCAGGCGCTCGCCCCGAGCGAGAGCCAGGTGACGCCGCGGCTGGCGGCGCTCGTGCGCAAGGAGCTGATCCGCCCCGACAGGCCGCAGCTCGCCGGCGAGGACGGCTTCCGCTTCCGCCACCTGCTGATCCGCGACGCCGCCTACGACGCGCTGCCGAAGGCGACCCGCGCCGAGCTCCACGAGCGCTTCGCCGACTGGCTCGAGCAGCACGGCGCCGAGCTGGTCGAGCGCGACGAGATCCTCGGCTACCACCTCGAGCAGGCCTACCGCTACCGCACCGAGCTCGGGACGCCCGACGACGAGCGTTCTGGCCGCCGCGGCCCGGCGACGCCTCACGGCCGCCGGTCGCCGCGCGCCACCGTCCGGCAGGACTACGCCGCCGCCGCTACGCCTGCTCGAGCGCGCCGCCGCGCTCGTACCTCCGGGCGAGCTCGACCTCGCCCTCGAGACCGACCTGATCGACGCGCGGTACTGGGAGAGTGGCAAGAACGAATGACCCGCCAATCCGGCGAAAAGGGCGCGGGCGGGTTCCTGGGAGAATCGCCTCGCGAGCCAATGCGCCGGCTGGATGGCCTGGGAACCGAAGCGCGCAAAAGCGATCGGATTTCGCGGAAGATGAAGCATCGGCTGCAGGAACTCGCGAGCGAGCTCCCACCAGTTCTCGACCAGTGGCTTCAGGAGGGCCTCGTACCTGGCACCGTCACTTCCGATGGCTTTGACCGTTTCGGCGAGCGACCGGCGCAGCGAAACGGCGTGGTCACCGCCCAGCGGATGTGCCAGGGGAATCTCAGGATGGATCCATTCGAGTCCGTGTTCGTGCAGCGGCAGGCTGCGAAAGAACGGTGATCCCACCGCCATGGGATGCACCGCCGAACAGACGTCATGAATGAAGCCGGGCAGCGTCAGTGCCATGGAGCGCGTTCCTCCGCCGATTGTTTCACGGGCTTCCAGCACCAAGACAGAGAGCCTGGCCCGGGCCAGCGTGACCGCGGCCGCTAGTCCATTGGGACCCGAGCCAACGACGATGGCGTCGAACTCGTCGTGCCTCGTCTGGGTGAACGGCATCGCAGGAGAGTTTTCCATCAATTCAGGGAAGCGTATCTATGAACTTCTGGCCATCGTTCCCAGCTTTGCTTTCTCCGATCCGATCTCGCCCTCGTGAAGCGGAAGATGCGCAACCGAACAGTTAGGTCGCTGAGGCTCGGCGTTCAGACCGTTCGCAACTCGGAGGCCAGTCTGCTCTAGAGACGCCGGGTCGAGCGGAAGATGCTGGTTCGTCGTCGAGAGAACGCGATCTCTCTCCCATCGCTGATCGCGAAAACGAGGCAGCCATTCTTGAGACGCGGTCGGCTCAGATGGCCCATGTTCACGATACACCCACGGTGAGCGCGGAAGAAGAGGGACTCATCCAGCCGGCTCTCGCAGTAGTCCAAAGTACGGCGGATGAGAACCTGGTTTGTGCGGAAACGGACCAGCGTCTCGCAGCCGCGAGCTTCCAAGACCGAGATGTCTCGCAGATGCACGATCCAGGTGCCGAGATCATCAGTCAGAAAAACCAGATCGTCGCATCGAAGGACTCCACGTGGTGTCGCCGGAATACCTTCAGGGAAGCGGAAATCGGTCAAATGATGATGCGTTGCGATGATAGCAATTGAAGTACATCTCGCTGATACTGAGCGCAATCGGGTAGATCCCTTAGAACTGTCTCAGGATTTGCTGGATGGTCGCTTTGCCCGGGCGCGCAGTGTTTCCTTGCATCCTGTAAAGCATCTGGTAAGCGTCCAGGCAGTCTCGCAGCGCACAATCTATGGGAATTCTTCGGGCCTCGGATTGGAAAGGGCTTACCACCGAAACGTTGCTGCGGCGGCGTTCCGGGAGGCGTTGAGATAGGAAATGTCGCGCTTCCACGCCTATACCCGGTTTGCGAATGCCGGACTGCATCTGTGGCGCGAGGGGACGTCGACAAAGCTTTTTTTGCGCCCGGTTTCGCCGACCGCGGGGCCCGGCTGGGTGGAATTCGATTACGATCTTGAGCCCGGCATCCTCAACGATGTCCGCTTCATGTTATTCGATTTCAACGAAGCGGGTCACCCCGGGACTTGGGAGAACAACGATCATCAGCGGGAAGTTCCGCGTGGCCCGGCGGGCGAGCTCGCCGAGGAGGTCTGGTTTGCGCAGGACGCTCAGCGCGTTCTCACGCTGGAGCCGCGGCAGAGTGCTCTGCCGGCGGTCAAGATTCACTTGATCTCGCAGACGCGGTACCGTCCGAGCCAGATTTTCCTGTGGGATCCGGTGACCCGAGCCGAGCGGCGCGTGTCAGCATCGGGTGAGGATCACCTGGGACCGGTCTTTGACGTGAGCCTGGCGGGAGATGAGCGGTCGTTTTTCCTGTTTAAGTTCATCCGGCAAGTTGAGGGTGCGTTTAAGGGATTCGAGGCTGATTTCGCCAACCGTCTCTGGTGTGCGGCCGATGGACCGGAGGTCTGGGTGCATAGCGACGCCGCCGAGATCGCGAGTGCGGAGCCAAAGAAGAAGAAACTCCTGGTTCACTTCCGGCAGGAGGTTTCCCAACCGGCGCAGCTCCGCTATTGGCAGGACAATTCCGATTTCAGTGCGGATGTCGATGGGACGACAGATGGATCTCCCTGGGTGACCTACGAAGCCGCGCTATACACAGGCCTGGGCTATGGCTTGCAGTTCCACAATCCGAGTTTGAGCGCCACGGCGGAATGGGAGAGTCCGGAGGCGATCCGTAAGATCAGCGTTTCAGGTGATGCCGAGATTTGGACGCTCGAAGGCGACGCCGCAGTTTTCGACGCCGAACCGCAGCGCAGCCAGCAGCTTGATCTGGCCATCGTCGCCAAACCTCCAGGGAGTGCGCTCAGCGGCAAACTTTACGTTCACGTTTGGGTCAATCGTGCGCGGGGCGCGATCATCGAATCACTGGAGGTCGGCGTGGACGGGCGTGTGACGCGTTCTCACGTACCCGAAGGTGGTGACCTCCTTGAAGTTTCGTGACGAGAACGGGCGATGGGAATCAATCAGGCGCCATTCAGTCAAAGGGTCCGAGGACGGCACGAACCTCGTCCGGTATGTGGTGCTGGAGCGTCCCCCGTTGCTGGCGGCCGAGCCGCCGGGAGCGCTCTTTCAAGATCCGCCTTTCAACATTCGCCGTCCCGGAGCCTACGCAGAGAATGGCAATATCCATTTCGTGGTGCATGCGCCGACGGCCGCCCGCCTTCGGGTGATTGGTTCCTGGACCAATTGGGAGCAGAAGGCGTTGGAGATGCGGTCGACATCGGACGGCGCCTATTGGTGGGCACGCGTGCCGATTCAGGATCTTCAAGCGAGTCTCGGGCGCAACGACTATCATGGCGTTGAATACCAATTCCTCCTCAACGATTCCGAGAAGCTTCAGGATCCCGCCGCGGGCTGGATGAAGAGTTCCTGGAACCAGGACGTATCCAAGCTCGTTCAGTCGGACAAATTCGCCTGGGGGGATGCGGCATGGCACCGGCCGGGCTGGGACTACCTGAATGTCTACCAGCTTCATGTCAGCCGGTTCTCGAATCGCTTTCCGGACGAGGCACCGCTCCGGCGCGTCGCGCGTGAGATTGACACGCCAGGGCGGTTACCTCCGGGAGCTCGGCGTGACGGCGATCCTCGTCATGCCGGTCAACGAAGTCGGGCAGCCAGAACTCGTGGGGCTATGATCCCGCTTTCTTTTACGCGATCGAGAACGACTATGGCGGCCCGGACGCACTCAAAGAACTCGTCGATACTTGCCATCGGCATGGCCTGGCGGTCCTGATCGACGTTGTCTTCAATCACGCTGGGTCGACGGACAACATTCTTTGGGCGATTGCGAGAGAGAGTTATTTCGATGGCGACACGCAATGGGGTGCCATGATCAATTTCGATCATCCCCAATGCCGCCACTTCTTTGCGCAAAATCTGGTCTATCTGGCGCGCGAGTACCATTTCGATGGCTTTCGGCTCGATCATACCGCAACGATTGTCCACTCGGCGGCGTGGGATCCATGGAGCGGCTTTGTGCGCCAGCTGGGTTCCGGTGGCGGGTGGGATTTTCTCCACGCCATTCGCAAGGCGCTTCGCGAAGAGGTCGATGAGCGATGCCTCCTCATGGCCGAACATCTCCCCAACGAGTGGTCCCTCACAAATTTTGGCGGGCCGATGGATACGCAATGGTGCGACGATTTTCATGACCGGATGGTCGACGCCTGTCGGAGGCAGTTTGGGATGTCGCGCCTGGCCGAGGCTTTCAAGCTCAGCCAGACGGCCTGCGATCAATGGTACAACGTCACCAACTACGCCGAGAGCCATGACGAAGTGGGTAACGTTCGCGATCGGATCGCCTACGTCGCGGGGTGGGGACAGGGTCTGAGGATGGCCAAGGTGGCGGCGGCAGGCACCCTTCTCTCGCGCGGAATTCCGATGGCCTTCATGGGCGCGGAGGTGGGGGAGGACAAGCAATTCGAGTTCGGCTCGTCTGCCACGCTCGACCTCGATTTCTACCTGGCGGACTCTGATCGCGGCCGTCTGCGCGCGTGGTGGGGTGTCCTCTGTGACCTGCGGCGAACACGCAGCGCGATCAAGGGTCCAGCGCCTCTGGAGGTCGTTTTCGCCGACGGCCAGTTGTTCGCCCTATCGCGGGGTCAGCGCGGCGATTATTTCGTCATGCTCAATTTCGGGGGATGGTCCGGATTTCATAACCTTGGCTCTCTGAATCTTCCGGACGGCACTTATCGTGAACTATGGAATTCCACCTGGCCCGCTTTTGCTATTTCCGGCGAGAACGAAGGCGAGCACACGAATGGCGGTCGTGACGCGCGGCTCAGGCGCGGGGATTCCCTGCAGATTCCCGACTACGGTGCTGTGATCCTCGAGCGTGTCGACTAGAGTGGTGCGCTTTTTCGAGCTGTTTCCCTTTTGTTGAGCAATCGTCCGGAATCCAATGTTCGCTATCGCGGTCGGATCGCGCCCACGCCGACTGGATACCTTCATCTGGGACACGCCGCCACGTTTTGGAAAGCGCACAAGCGTTCGACGCAAGCCGGCGGCGTCACGATCCTCAGGATCGAAGATCTCGATCCCCATCGCTGCAAACCAAACTATGCCGAAGCGGCCATCGAAGACCTCGACTGGCTCGGAATTCAATGGCAGGAAGGTCCATATTTCCAAAGCCGGCGCCGGACGCTCTATCTCGAGGCCTGGCGCCGGCTCCGTGACCAGGGCTTCATCTATCCGTGTACGCGTTCACGGAAGGACGTGGCGCGGGTGGCTCTCGCGCCTCACGAGGAAGAGCCCATCTTTCCAGTCGAATGGCGGACACCGGCCGAAGAGGGTATGGATCGCGCCGAACCGCGTGGTTCTAATTGGAGATTTCAAGTGCCCGATGACGAGGTCGTCGACTTTTGCGACGAAAACTTCGGCCTGATCCGGCGGATTGCCCTCGCGGGACTTTGGAGATTTCCTGGTTTGGAATCGCGACGACATCCCCGCCTACGAACTTGCTGTCGTCGTGGACGATCTGGCCATGGGCGTCACCGAGGTCGTCCGCGGAGCGGACCTTCTCACTTCCACCGCCCGGCAGATTCTCATCTACCGGGCGCTCGGTGCGAAACCTCCAGCGTTCTTTCATTGTCCGCTGGTCTTGGACAAGGACGGCCGTCGCCTCGCCAAGCGTGACGCGGACCTCAGTTTGCGAGGCCTGCGCGCGCAGGGCTATTCGCCTGAGGAGGTCAGGCGCGCAACTAACCAAGCGTACCCTCGAACATCCGCAGCGTCGAGGTGATTCTCACGATTGAATGCCGACTCTGCCGTTATGGCACGCCGTTCCTGCTCTCGATGCTTTCGTCGAATGAGTCGACGCCGGAAAGGGTGCTCGCCCTTCGAGATCGATAGCACATACAGGCGAATGCGCCTTCGCGGTCCGCTCGATCCCGGTGGGAGCTTGATGGATCCACGACTGCACCGCCGGTTTCGACCGCCGGTCGACCGTTCTCCAGAAATACTGGCGGGCAAGTCGCCAGCCCGCCGCCTCCAGCCTTACGCGACTGCAGTCCTCCAGATCTGCTTCTCCGCAGAGCAGATCGATGCAGGCAGGTGTCCTGAATTTCTCCAAGGATTCGCGGACGGCGCCTGGGGCGGTGATCTTCAGAAGCCGGCAGTGATCGATTTTTTGTGACTGAAACAGTTGTTCCAATGTTAATGTGTCGACCGGCGCGGTTCGAAGAACAGAACGCGTCGATGCCGTAGCGGCATCGACGGTCGACCACGCGCAATTCCAGGCATCCACATAGAGTGTTCTTTCCTGTCGAGTGCCCGAAATTGCCTTATTGACTGCAGTAACGTTGCTCGCCCCGTTTAATTCGATGTTTCGTAAGAGACAGTCGTAACTAACCGGATCCGGCTCGACGGCATATACCCTTACGAAGGGGTACTTCTTCGCGAGATAGATAGAGAAAACGCCCAGATATGCGCCTACATCCACGATCATATCATCCTCTCGAAACACAGCCATTTGAGCGAGGAAATAGTCGGTCTCCACGCGCCAGACCGCCTCTCCGAGGCTCAATTTGTAGGGATGACTGGACAGGAAGAGTGTTTGATCGCCGATGTGGTGGACCTCATACAAAGGATCCTTCCCCAGGGAGGCAGGATCTTTAACTCTAAGTTCATTCAGACCAACATAGATCGTCTGGATCTTCTTTTGGAAGTCTTCCAAATTGATCGCATTTTTCGCCACTGACCTAACTGCGAGGCCCAATCGCTGACGCAGTATCGTCAGGCATTCACCGCAGGCCTCTTTGAGACGATGTGTCCGACCCATGTGCAGCGCGATGTAGAGGAGTGCGAATAGTGGTCCACGACGAGAACTAATGACATCGTAGGCACGAAGCCAACTCTGGCGCATGCAGAGCAATGTCGTCCAGTCAGCACAGGTTGCCCCGCGTGCAAAGCCATGAAATGCATCCTTGGGGACCTTTCGTAGCTGTTCGGCAACCTTTGCAAAAAATTCCCGGCGTTGGTGGAACTGGACCCGGTCCGTGAGCAACCAGGCAAATTGCCGCAACTGGACCTTCACCAGCATGGTCCAGATGTCATAAGAAACATCCCATGCGTTCAGGTTCTGGTAAATCCGATCAAAAACAGCGAAAACCTCGAAGATCCTCTGATCCGTTCGTCCGGATATCTGTCCCGGCCGGTTCTGCCGGTAAAAAATGAGAGCGTCATCGATGAGAGATATTCTGGTCGCCTTCAAAAGAACCGAAAAGTGAAAGCAGATATCCTCATAGGAATTCATCCCGTCCTCGAAGTGAATTGCATGCCGCTGAAGGAACGATCGCTTATACAGCTTCGTCCAAGCGACGGGTTCGAGCAGAAGTATGCGGCGATCGCGGTTCAGGCCGAAGGGCACTTGCTTCATCTGAGGATCTAATGCCCGGCGGATACTTTGGTCAAAGAAGCGGCCAAACTTCTTGCGGTCGTCATAGAAGACCGTGGCGTCGGCGATCAGGACATCTGCATCGTCCTTGCGAGCTCGCGTGTACATCACCTCACACATTCTCGCGTCAGCCCAATCATCGCCGTCCAGAAATCCGACGTAGTGTCCTCTTGCCGCATTCAGCCCAAGATTCCGGACGGTCGCGAGTCCCTTGTTAGTGTCGCAGGTGATGACGCGAAGGTGAGGATACCTCGAGGTGTATTCACGGATTATGGCCGAAGTGTTGTCCGTGGACGCGTCATCAACCACGATAATTTCAATGTTCACCAGAGTCTGGTTCATCAAAGAATCCAAGCATTGGCTCAGATAATTTTGGACATTGTAAACGGCCACGACAATCGAGACAAGCGGGGTATCTTCGCCGTCCTGCCCGTCCGTGTTGAGCACCACCCTTGAGGAGAGCCCGGCTTTACGAGAATCCATGGACTGACCCTCACACGCGAGGGGCGGCATACTGAGGTGGTGGCTCGAGTCAAGCGATCGGCTCGGGCGCGGGCGCAGCGAGGAGCCAAGTCCCGCGGCGCCGTGAGCGGCAGATTCCAATAGCGCAACAAGGCGCTTTGTCATGAGGCCCCAAGAGTGCCAGTTTCGCGCCAGGCCGATGATTCCTGACCGTAAGCGTTCTCGCAAGTCGGCATTTTCACTGATCAAACCAATGGCTTCGGCCAGCATTTCCGGGTCTCTGGGCCGGCAAAGAAAAATGTTCCTCCCGTGCTCCAGCATCTCGTCCCGACCCTTGGGCAGTTCAGTCCCTATGACCGGCAGGCCGTGCGTCCCGGCTGCCGCGAGCGAGCTGTTATTCAGTGTTACTCCCCAATCCAGCGGCAAGACACATGCGTCGCCAGCGTGAAGGTATCTTGACCCTGCGTCGCTGTCCCAAGAGAAGTGCCCGGTCCACGTGACAGCAGCAGATATTCCAAGTTCTTCAGGAAGCTGTCGGACCATGTCGTAGTAATCGCGGCAGCTTGGCCGGCCCGGTTTTTGTGGATAGTCAAGGTAGCCGCCGACCATGACCAGACGGATATTCGGCTTCTGCCTGCGGACGATCCGGAAGGCTTGGAGCAGCGTCTCAACCCCTTTGCCCGGATAGATATAGCCCCAGTTGATCAGGACAAAGTCGCCGTCGGAGGCTCCGATAGCGTCCCGAGCCCGCTTTCTGGCGACGGCGGGTTCATCGGCGCAGCAACGCATTAGAGGCGGCGGCGGCAGAATAGAGCTCCTCGCATGCAGCCCGAGAGCATACTTGGCGAGAAGATCCCTATGCGGACTGCTAAGAGCAATGACGCGCGCGCTGTCCTGCAAAAGGGTTCCATAGAAGGCTTGGCGATCCTCCGCTCCATTGCGCGATACGAGAAGCTTGCGCAGCCCGCGCGCCACGAATGATCGCCTGGCAGCACCTCCATCGACGGCCTCGAATTGCGTGACACATGGCACGCCGGGCAGGACCCATTTGCAAATGGTCGGCAGAAAGGTGATCATCGGATGCTGATCGTAGATCCATCCCAAATAGACGAGGAAGACAACGTCCGGCGCACACCTCTTCATGCAATCGGCCAGTTTGGGCAGAGCGGACCACGTCCACTGGCCGATGATGGGATGAACTACGACATTGGGGTGAGTGCCGGGGATGCTGCCTATTTTGGATAGGACGTGCACGGAAACTCCGGAGGCAGCCAGGTGCTCACTAATGTGAAGCGCGTGATTCGCCTCGGGAGCGGAATCTGGCGGGAATGCAGAAATCAGCAAGACCTTCATTTTTAATTTATCCCAGCGGGCGCGGGCGGCGGAGGCGAACGGAGACCGCGCCGGGCCGGGACTCCCGTTCTAATCGATCGGTTGGTCTGAGACTCTCTCAACTTTAAACTTGTCATAGACAGCAAGCAATTTCCTGTGCTTCCAGTTCGAAAAGAGCTTCTCATGTGGCTCAGCATGAACCACAATTCCAAAATTGTGCGCTTTGAGAAAGCGGTTCGATTCGTCACCCTCAAAGTGCCAAAGCATGAATCCCTTGCGCCGCGCGTAGTAAAGATATTGTGGAGTCCAATTAAAGACGTCTGCGACAATCACGTAGTCGGACTCGGCGGTATTGTCGCGGATCGTCTTGGACAAATTAAGGGTATGATCCCAGGGATCGTTGTGGCGTACCTGGAACGACCACAGCAAATAGTCCCCGGTCGACAGGAGCGAAAGGGGAATAACCAGGACTGGGAAATGGAACCATCGCTTGAGCCTAAAGTCACCGTCGAGGAGTTTGGTGAGCATCAGGTAGCAGCAATACCCAACCACAATACTAATTGATGGTGAGACGGCCATGAGATAGTAGTCGTGAACCCAGTAAAGGTTGAAGAATGTAAAGATGGTCAGGAAGGCGCTAAAGCCGAAGGCGATTACGAAATCGCCGCCTCTTGCCGAACTGCCAAGACACAATGCTGGTCCGACGACAAGGAAGACGGCGCTTGGAAAGGTCACCAGATAGGCAAGAACACGCTGCAAGATTGTCGCCCAGTTCTCCAGCGACGTCTTTTGCGTCCAGTTGCCAAAATTCCATTCGGACAGGCTGGCTGATGTGAGGACAGCGGTAAAAGGAGACGACGCCTTGATGGCATCGGAATAC
Source organism: uncultured Actinomycetes bacterium (assembly GCA_963821535.1). Classification (GTDB taxonomy): domain Bacteria; phylum Actinomycetota; class Thermoleophilia; order Gaiellales; family JAICJC01; genus JAICJC01. The sequence continues at coordinate 495,082 of CAWGEC010000013.1, forward strand.
TTGAGCCAGGCATAGAAGCAGACGAGCGGAATGAGAACGATCAGCGTAAGCTGAATGAGAAAGCCGTAATCGCTTTTTACATAAGTGTTAAACCGGTAGTCATGGCCTCGTAAACGGTGCAAGACCTCCCTTGCCGCAAAATAAGCCATTGGAACGAGCACGATCGGCAGCGTTGTAACTTTGGCTAGGATAGCGCCCGTACCGACAACAATTGTCAGCAGAAGAAGCGGCCATCTTGTCGATTTATTGAGCCAGAGCGTAAAGCAGTAAAAGTAGGCCATACTGAACGCGACAGAGGCGTAGTCGATCATGAAGTTCCGACTCCAAAGGATCGTAAACGGCGACCAGATATAAAAGAGCAGAATGCAGACCGAAGCTGCCGTATGGAGATATCGCTTACAGATCAGAAACAGGAAGGACGCGGACAGATAGAAATAGAGAAGGGCCGCGACTCTCCCCGCCTTGTCAATGCTCTCAATCCCTAATTTGACGAGCGCGGCCGCCGTCAGTTGATAAATTGGAAACTCAAAAGGGATCTGCCACGGGGGCCCAAAGACGGGCGTTTGGTAGCCAAAAACCGAAACGCCTTCTGTTACGAATGTCCAAACGGACATGGCCGTCATTGTTTGCCTAAAAGTGTTGCCTGTTAGCAACGGCGAGTCCAAGTTGATAAGCCTGATCGAAACGGAGAGGAGAATGAGAAGCAAAATGAACAGCCTCTCAGGATTCTTAAGGGTTTGCATTGCCCGCGTGCTGGCGCTGGATGGGCTTCGCGCTGGGGTGCTGGCAAGCATGAATCTCTAAAGGGAAGGGAGACGAAGGGATGTGAGGGCGGGGTTTCGGGTGAGGCTGGCACGGGTGAAGCCGGTGAGCGCGCGAGTAGTCAAGCCCTTCAGCAACGTCAAGAGGAGACTCGATATCATCTTGCATGCCCGCGGGGGCTGCCACCGTTTCGTCCTTGAGACGCGGGAGCGTAAGTCTGCACTGCGTCAGGGGCTTGTTGTGTCCGTCTTATTGATGCGAACATCCCGGCATTCCATAAACGTGAGCTTGGTGCGTGGATTCGCCCTTGGGCCGGAATGTCGGCTGATTTGCAGCTCGTATTCTACGCGTCCGTCTCCTGGATCGCTCGTAGGCACCAGACAGGCCGAGAATGCCGCCGCACATTTCCGCCAGGATCATGTCGACCGGCAACGGGTGCCGCCCTCTCATGCTCTGCACGATCTGTTGGAGTTCACTCACAAACCAACATTTGACGAATCGGCGAAGGTTGGCTCGCTGTGACCGGTCATAGCGGTAAGTCTTTGCTATGTAGGCCATAAGGCCAAGGCCCCAGCTACGCGCATATTGCGAACGCAGCTGGTTCATAGCCCTTCGATGTCTGTGAAAAACGAGGAACCTTGGCTCGTAAACCAGCGCGTATCCCGCACGGATGATCCGATAGAGAATGTCCGTATCACCACCGCCCGGTAGGGCTTGACCAGTATCTAGGGCCTCGTCAAACCCACCCAGGCGTTCCAGAACGTGACGGCGGATCGCCATGTTGCAGCCGGTCCCAAACTTTCCTCCAACACAGGGATACGAATGATGGCCAGGCAACGTTGCTCCGTAGCGCTTGGAATAGAAGTTCCTTTGAAAACCTCCGCGTCTTTCAAAGAGAATCTGGGCGTCTGTTTTTAGTTCCACGGGGAGGACCAAGCCTGTAAACGCGGCCGCGTCTGGATGCTGATTCAAGGCGTACCGCAAGCCCTCGAGCCAGCCTTGGTCTATGGTGACATCGTCGTCGATGAATGCGATAATGTCCGCGGTGGAGACTTCAAGTGCGCGATTTCGCGCGAAGTTTAATCCCTCTCGCGGCTCAAGCACGTAACGGACATCGGCAAGCGCCATGACGATGTCTCGTGTGCTTTGATTGGAAGGAGCATTGTCGATGACGAGAAGATCCACGTCATCCGCGGCGTTGGCGCGAATCCTCAAAAGATGTCGCAGGCAGTTTGTCAAGTCGTTCGGTCGATCTTTGGTGCAAACTGCCACAGTCAACGATGGGATGGTCGCGGAGGACGCACCTGCCGTGGACTTGGCCTCTGGCTGGCCCCTAACCAGATCCGCGGGGATTCGATCGTCGATCAACCTGGTTACCGCGTCGCGGGAAAGCACGCTCCCGGGTTGACAATCGGCCATTATGAAGCCGATTGGCACGCCGACCCGCCGTATGATGAGTGCCACCCCCGAATCTCCATCGCGAATCAGGATTTCTTCGAGATTGTGCGAGACGTCGATGTCACAGATCCTATAAGGCATTGTCGTGGTTTTCTATCCGTTGCACCTTGCGGCCGGATAATTCGGACCACTAAACACCCAAGGTGCCCGCTTGCCAAGTCCCAATCCCTTCCACAGGCAGCCGACAAGAAACTTCCCCGGATGGGATGCCGGGTTGCGGGCCTGAATCGAGTGCGTCGAGTATGTTCGTGAAACTTCCGCGAAAAGTTAGTCTTGCTCGCGCGCAACACGCGTGGGTTTTCAGCAGTCTCCTAGGACAACCGCCCTCGTCCTGGTTCGATTCGATGGCGGGTCTCCCATCCAAAGGCTGTTTTGAGCCAACACCGCACCAAGACCTGACAGTAGCTTCCTCCAACGCTTGCTAGACGAAATGAGGAGACTCCCATCTCCGGACTGCGATTGATCCAGGAGATCGGCACCTCCTTAACGGAGTAGCCCATCAGTAGAGGGAGAAGACCGGTCTCGGCGTTGATGGCAAAGCCCGGTTGGGTGAGTTCGAGGTTCTCAAGGACTTCGCGACGCATGAGCTTGAGATTGTTGGTTAGGTCACGGAAATGGCGGCGCAGCAGTGTCTTTGCGAGGAGGTGAAATCCGCGATTGGCGATGATTTTTTGGAAGGGATAGTTGAGCAGCACACTCAGCCGTGAAAACCGGCTCCCGATCACGACATCGCATCCCTCGGCCGCAGCGTCGAACAGGTCACGCATTTCAGGCAGGAGGTGCTGAAAGTCGCAGTCGATCGATAGCAAATATCGACCACTTGCCGCACGACAGCCATCGACAATCGCACGGCCGACGCCGTTTGGAGGCGAGCGAAATACCGGCGTAATCAGCGGATCAGCCTCGGCCAGCCGACGGATCACGCTGGCGGTGCCATCTGTGCTGTTATCGTCAACGGGAATGATCTGATGGAGATAGTCGCCATAAAAGCCCTTGAGGCCAGAAATCAAGGGCGCGATGTTCATTTCTTCGTTGTGGCAAGGTATAACGACAGAGACAGCACTCCGCAGTTGCTCGTGCTCAAAGAGTGAAAGCGTTGGTCGGTCGGTATGGTCGGAAGGCCTGCGAGCATGCGCGAGAATGGAGCCAGCCAGAGTCTGAATCCACGGCGCATTCTCAAGTACGATGGAGAGATTTCGCAGAGGCCACACCAGCGCGCGCGTCAGCGGAGCGTAGACAAAGTCATTGTACGCGGTGAACACGTTAACGAAACCAGCCTCGGAGAGGACGTTGGCAATGGCGGAACAACTCAGCAGGTGACGTGGATCTTTTCGACCGACTAGCGTTGATACTGATCGACGAAGTTGGAGGACGGGATTCCGTGGGTTGGATTCATAAAGCACGACCTCTCCGCCGGGTTTCAGCAATTCGTAAACGTTCCGCAGGAACCAGGTGCCATTGAGACGGTCAAGAAGGTCGATGGCCACAACGAAGTCGAACTTCCTCCCCGCCAGGATGCCAGGCAGGGAACTAGCATTCAAAAACTCGACCGAGGTCAGGGAATCGACCTGCCTAGCGGTCGTCGCACTGAAAGTCACTGCAGTGATCGGGCTTTCGCCTCGTGAGACGCGGAATAGTTGTCGCGTGAAAAGGCCGCGGCCCGCGCCCAACTCCAGAACAGTTTGCTGGGGAAGAAGGTGAACCATCTGGCGAAAGCTGTGCGCCCGCCAGAGCAGACGATCAGCGGATATCGGATCGCGCTGCTCGCAATATTCGTCCCGATAGCCCTCGCGGACGGCAAGCATCTTGATCATCTGGGAGTCTTTCTTAACGCCAGCGATCACGTTAGGGGTGGGCGAGCCTTCTCGTGTTTTTGTGGAACCGGACGTGCTCATCTTCGAGTTTTTGGGGCAGGTCGAAACGCGCTAGGCTTGTCACCGAAACAAGGTTCAAACAATGAGAATCCCTATGGGATAAGTTGTAAAGGCAAGTCCAGCCACAACGCCTTGCAAAAAGGGCCGCTCCAACTATCCTCTTTGATGATGCCGTAATGAGTTCTCCTGGGAACATAGCTCAATTGGCTTTTGATCCGCGTCCAGCATGCTCACGGATTCGGTGTTTAGCGATCCGTATTTGCCGGCGAAGTTGAAGATGTCACGAGCGCAGTTTTTCACCGAGTATCCCGAAGGCTTTTACAGATCGAAGCGGGAGGGCGCGTTGCGGTCCGCGAGAGAGATTGTACCGATCATCATGGCGCTCGCCGAGCCAAACTCGGTCATCGATGTTGGCTGCGGAACCGGTTGCTGGCTCAAGGTATTCCGTGAGCATGGAGTTACTGATCTTCTCGGCGTCGATGGCAGCTACGTGGATCGGTCGATGCTTGAGATACCTGAGGAACGGTTCCTTTCGTTCGACCTTTCGCGTCCGCTAAAGCTGGACCGGCGTTTCGACCTGGTGGTTTCCCTTGAGGTTGCGGAACACCTTCCTCCCGAGTCCGCAGATATTTTTGTGGAGTCCCTTACGCAGCTTGGCCCAGTGATTCTGTTCTCCGCAGCGATTCCACTTCAGAGAGGCACAGGGCATCTCAATGAGCAGTGGCCGGAATATTGGGTCGAACGATTCGAATGCAGGAACTTTGCCGTAGCGGATGCCGTGAGAAGGCGCATCTGGAACAATGCGCGGATTGAATGGTGGTATGTTCAAAACGCGCTGGTATTCGTCCATCGGAATTTCGTCCAGAACGTCTCTGCTTTAGCGGAAGAAGCAGCGAGCACCGAGCGGTCCTGCCTGGCTCTCGTGCATCCCAGATTGTTTTCTGCCTTGGCGCAGGCAGAGGAGGAGCAGCATGAGAAGGCCGACTTTTGCATCGCCGAGACGTCCCGGATGCGAGAGGAAAACCAGACCTTGCAGCAAAGAGTCCTTGGTTACTTGAATGAGGTCGCGCAGCTTGAGGAGCAGAATGTAATGCTTCGGAACAAGGCGACCAACTGCGCGGAGGAAGTCATTCAACTCCAAGCAGACGTTCAGATGCACCGTGAGAAGGCCGAATTCTACGCCGCCGAGGCAGTGCGGCTGGAACAGGTAAGTCAAACTCAGCGAGATAAGATCGTCAGTTACGAGCGCGAGGTCACTCAATTGAAGGTCGAGGTGCAGACTTGTCGCGAGAAGATTTTGCGGTATTTTCGAGCGGCTGATCTGCGCAATCTTCCCCTCCATCATTTGCTCGCCGCACTACCAGTCAATATCAGGCGAACGCTGACGCGCACCAAGAAACCATCCGCTTGAAGCTCGATTGGTGGTCCTAAAGCCTATTCATAATCATTTTCGAGAAGCGCACCGAGAAGCCGCTTTCGGGCATTGTGGGAGGGAGCAGAGAGGATGCGTTTCTTTGAGGCTCTTAGTAACTAAGCCGCTGAAGAAAGTCGGCTGTGAACTGTAACCAAGGCCGTTCTGTAGCCCGGCGGTCGTGAACCTCGAAATGATGCCCATTGAGTCTTCTCGCTTTATGCAGCTAGGTTTGTTCACGATGAGCCGTCGGCATTCGGAGTCGCGCGCAGATCCCTTGGTCAAAGGATCAAGCTGATACTGGAAGCCGCACGGCCGGCGATGTTCGCCCCGCGCGGGCGAATCAGGCCCTGATCGTTTCGTTTGGCAGGTGGCGGGTGCAGTATTCCTTGCCATCACTGGCGACGCGGAAATCGGCGTGCGGGTCTGTCGCCTCGGTGATCCCGCAAGCCTCGCAGCGATGCAAGGTGGGCGAAATATCCTTGGCGGTCTCAAATTTCGCCCGGCGCTGCTGGAGTTTGCGATTTTCGTGCGACCGCCGGATGAGCGAGGGTCCGAAGAAGATCAGATAGTTTCCCAGACACATGATCACGATCATCTTCACGGGGAGGGAGCCGGTAACGAGAATGTAAGCGGGCCAGAGCAGGCTGATCAGCGCGACCCATTTCAGCTTAAGCGGGATGACAAGAAGGAAGAGAATCTCGAGATTTGGCGCCACGGTGGCTACCGCCAGGAAGAGCGAAAGGTTCAGAAAGACATTGCCGCCCGACGCCCCGAAGATAAGAGCCGAGGCCACACAGAAGAACATCCCCAGAAAATAGTAGGCGTTGAGCCGAAAAGCGCCCCAGGTCGCTTCAAGAAGATCGCCCGTCCACCAGACGACCATCAGATAAAAGATGACCCAAATCGGGCTGAGTGTGTCGGGGATGAAGATCCAACTGACCAGCCTCCAGATCTGACCCTGCAAAATGGCTTCGCGGTCGAGAACGAGCATCGAAACGTATTTTGGATCGAGCGTCAGCAGAATGAAGACAAGCGCGTTCAGGGCGACGACGTAGCGAATGAGTCGCGGGATGGCAAAACGAGCGAGATGGCGTTCGAGCCGGTCGAGTAAGGTCACAGGGGTCAATTCTCAACTCTCGCCGCGCAACCTTCAACGTCCAAGTTTTTCGCCGCTCTGGAAACCCTCAGGCTTGGTGGTCATGGCTTTTGGGTTGAATCTTGGCTGCGGAGTGCCGAGCGTTGGATGCGCAAGATGGCCGGGCGCTCGACACTGATTTATGACGGCGATTGCCGGTTTTGCACCAGATGGGTCGAGCGCTGGCGGATCACCACGGGCGAGCGTGTGCGCTATCTTACGGCGCGGGAGGCAGCCGGCGAATTCCCCGAGGTCGCCGAGAACCCCTTGTTTGACGCAGTGCAGTGGATCGGCGCCGACGGCGATCGGTGGTCCGGAGCGCCGGCGGTCTTCGCGGCGCTGGCGACGTCATCGGCCATGGGACGAACACTTCTTTCGCTCTATCAGCGAACGCCCTGGTTCGCCCGGGCGGCGGATACCGCTTACCGGCTGGTGGCACGACACCGGATGTTTTTCTCGCAGTTCACCCGATTGCTTTGGGGTGCTGACGTGCGGCCGCCGACGTTCGCGGTCTCCACCTGGATCTTCCTTCGGTTATTGGGCCTGATTTATCTGGTGGCCTTTGTTTCCTACGGGATGCAGCTGTCGGGGCTGAATGGTGAACAGGGCATCCTGCCCGCGTCGGAGTTCTTTCGCATGGCAAGGCAAGTGCTTGGTTCCGAAGCCTTTCTGCGACTTCCGAGCGTTTGCTGGCTGGGCGCGAGCGAGGCCGCTTTACAGGCATGGTGTGGCGTGGGAATTGTCGCCTCTCTCATGCTGTTGGCCGGGTTTTTGCCGATCCCTTGCCTGGCCGTCCTCTGGACAACCTACCTTTCGCTGACCGTGGCAGGGCAGACCTTCTACCAGTTTCAGTGGGACATTCTGCTCCTCGAAACCGGGTTTCTGGCCATCGTTCTTTCACCGGTCGGCCTGCGCTTGCGTGGCCCGGCGAATCCTCCCCGCGCTGCGCACTTCCTGCTGGTCTGGCTGCTCTTTCGACTGATTTTCTCGTCGGGTGTGGTCAAGCTAACCAGCGGAGATCCCACGTGGGCGCACCGGACCGCGCTCGACTATCATTACTTCACGCAGCCTCTTCCGACCCCCCTGGCGTGGTATGCGCAGCAACTGCCCTCCTGGTGGCAAGGGCTGAGTGTGTGGTCCATGTTTTTCGTCGAACTGGTGCTCCCCTTCTTGCTCTTCGGGCCCAGGAACCTCCGGCTGTTCGCCGCCGCAGGCATCGCCGCGCTGCAACTCGCAATCGCCCTGACAGGCAACTATGGGTTCTTCAACCTGCTGACGCTGGCGCTGTGCCTCGCCTGCGTGGACGATGCGGTCTGGCGCAGGCTCGCTTCGAGAAGATGGAGCTTTGATCCATACCTTCCCGGGCGCACACGCTTCCTCTCCCGAAAATTAGTGCTGCCGGTCGCAGTGGTGATCTTTCTGTTGAGCTTGGTGCCGCTGGCGGCGGTCTTTCGACGGCCGGTTCCCTTGCTGGAGCCCCTGATGGCGGCTTATGAGGTCGTGGCGCCGCTGCGCACCATCAATGGTTATGGTCTCTTTGCCGTCATGACGACGGAACGCAAAGAGATCGTGGTTCAGGGATCGGAGGATGGAGTTGTCTGGAAGACGTACGCGTTTCGCTTCAAGCCTGGGGACCCTCACCGCGCGCCTCCGTGGGTGGCACCGTCCATGCCGCGCCTTGACTGGCAGATGTGGTTCGCGGCGCTGGGAACCGCCGAGCAGAACCCCTGGTTCCTCCGGTTCCTCGAGCGACTTCTTGAAGGTTCTCCCTCCGTGACGGACTCCTCGCGGAAAATCCGTTTCCGACACGCCCGCCCGTCTACGTTCGCGCGCTGAGCGACCGGTACACGTTCACGACCTCGACTGAGCGGAGGCAGACCGGGAATTGGTGGAAGGTCGAGCCGGCGGCGATTTATTGTCCAGCGGTTTCGTTGGAAGCGCGGTAGCGTTTGAGGACGCGTTCGAGGTAGAAAACTCCTCCCACCAGGCCCCAGAGCAGGTAGATGGTCATGCCGGCGATGGAGATGAGGAGCCCTGTGCCTCGTGAAACCCCGCAAAGCTCCGCGAGCAATTCCTCGAAGAGCGCTTCACGGACGCCGATTCCGTTGAGGCTGATCGGCAATGAGGAAATCGCTGTAACCAGCGGCATGATCGATGTCATATCCCAAAAGCTGACCTTGTCGGTGAAGGCTTTGGCCGCGAAGCAGAACGCCGCAAAATAGGCCAGAAGCATTGGCACCGTGTAGATGGCTCCGAGGAGAGCCTCGCGACGATTCTCGAGGCAAAGCTGCCAGAGTCGCGAAAGCTTGATGATATGCTTTCGAAAGGGAAACCGCCGCGGCAATCGCGTTACCAAATGACGGCTGGTGATTACGAAAGAGACCACCAGCGCCACGGCCATCACGAACAGCGTGATGGCAAACCACTTCATCAGATGGCCGACCGCGAAGCTGCTCGCAAACCAATCACTGCGCCCCCAGGCAAAAAGGAGACCCATGATCACCAGGACAAGCACGGCCAGCAGGCGATCCACGGCGACACTCAAGAATCCCTCCGTCTTGTTCTCGGGATGGTCCCGCATCAGGAAGATGACACGCACCACGTCGCCACCCGTCGTTCCGGGAAGGAATTGATTAAAGAAGGCGCCGATAAAGAAGAGTTTCGAAGTCTCCTTGAGCGGCACTTCGATGTGGAGCATGCGCAGGAAGAGTTGCCAGCGCAGAATCCCAAAGAATTCACAAATCCCCGCCGCGACGATGGCCATGACGATCCATCGCCAATCGGCTGCCTTCAGCGCGGCGCCCATGACCGCACGGCGGGCCGGATCGTGAAAAAGCCACCAGAGCAGTCCCACCGTCACCGCGACCTGCAACAGCGTGAGCGAGTGGTTCAGCAGCGCGGGAGCGGCCGAGGGACAACTCGCCGGTTTCTCCTGCGCGCGGGAAAGAGAAGTCATCGGGGCAATCAGGTAAAGGAATTCCCCCGCGCGAGCAACGGCAGATCTGAGGAACGATCGAACTAGTCGGCTGCGCCGACCGTCTCCTTCGCCGAAGCGAGCGTGTATTCGCGGTTGAGACGCGCGATAAACGCGGCGGGAATCCCCGCCGGGCAGACCGCTTCGCACGCGTAGTAATTTGAGCAGTTTCCAAACCCCTCGTCGTCCATCGTGCGAACCATTCTGAGAATCCGCCGGTTCTTCTCGGCTTTCCCCTGAGGCAGCAAGCCGAGATGTCCGGTTTTGGCGCTGACAAAGAGCATTGCCGAGCTGTTTGGACAGGCAGCGGCACAGGCTCCGCAGCCAATACAGGCGGCCGCATCCATCGAGAGATCAGCAACCGTCTTCGGAATCGGCAAGGCATTGGCGTCCGGGGCCGCCCCGCAGCGTTCGGTAATGAAACCGCCGGATTGGATGATCCGCTCAAACGCGCTCCGGTCAACCGCCAGGTCGCGCAGAACAGGAAACGGCGTTGCTCGAAAAGGCTCGATCGTAATCACGTCGCGATCGTGGAACTTCCGCATGTAGAGCTGGCACGTGGTGCCGCGGCCCGGTCCGTGCGGCTCCCCGTTGATCGTCAAACTGCATGTGCCGCAGATTCCCTCGCGACAATCGTGATCGAAGGTGATCGGCTCGACGCCCTTTTCAATGAGGCCTTCGTTGACGATATCCAGCATCTCAAGAAAGGAAGCATCCGACGGGATGTCGTGCGCGGGATATTCCTCGAAACGGCCGGCTTCTTTCGGCCCGTTCTGCCGCCAGACTCTTAAGGTAAAGTTCATCGAGAGTTGATGGTTGATGGTTGATGGTTGATAGACTCGTCGTTATTTCTCAATTAGCGAACCGCGAAGACCGCTGAGCATTCTGCCAAGCTTCTCCGCAGCCTGATAAGTTCTAAGATAATCGGTCTCGCCAAGATAACCCTGGCGCTTGGCGATCACACTTTGCGAGACGACCTCGAAGAGCGAGCCGGTAGCGATTTCCGTAAATCTCGCGAAATCCGCGCGGGAAGAACGTGAACTTCCCTCTGCCAAGTTCGAAGATACCGAGACGGCCGCTCTTCGCATTTGCATCGCCAAGCCGAACATTTCGTCGCGCGGGAAGTCGCGCGTCGAGGCGTAGACGAGATCTGCGAACTCCACCGCCCGATGCCAGGATTCTAATCTTTCAAAGTTAAACATGAGGTCTCGAACTCTTCCATCAACCATCAACTCTCAACCATCAACCTACTTATAGCTTCTCGTCGCCAGTTTCACGGTTTCATAGACGAGCGGTTCCTGGAGGCGGGTGGGCTCTTTGTCTTCGCCCTCGTATTTCCACGCGGAGACGTGGGCGTAGTTTTCGTCGTCGCGCAAGGCTTCGCCTTCCGGGGTTTGATACTCCGTGCGGAAGTGGCCGCCGCAGGATTCGTTGCGGTCGAGCGCGTCCCGGCACATGAGCTCGCCGAATTCGAGAAAATCGGCCACGCGTCCGGCCTTCTCCAGCGACTGGTTGATGTTCTCGCCGTCGCCGAGCACCTTCACATTTTTCCAGAATTCGTCCCGAAGCTTCGGCATCCGCGCAATGGCTTCCTCAAGGCCGGTCTTATCGCGGGCCATTCCGCATTTGTCCCACATGAGCAATCCGAGTTCCCGATGGAAGCTGTCGACGCTGCGCGTGCCTTTGATGTCGAGAAGACGTTGGACGCGCGCTCGCACTTCCTGCTCGGTCTGCTGGAACGCGGGGTCGCTGACCTGCGGGCGTTTCTGGTTGAACTGTGCCGCCAGGTAGTTGCCGATGGTGTAGGGAATGACAAAGTAGCCGTCGGCCAAGCCTTGCATGAGGGCCGACGCGCCCAGACGGTTGGCACCGTGATCGGAGAAATTGGCTTCGCCCAAAACGTGCAACCCAGGCACGTTACTCATGAGGTTGTAGTCCACCCACAGTCCACCCATTGTATAGTGCACGGCCGGATAGATGCGCATCGGGCGCTCATAAGCGTTTTCACCGGTGATGTTTTCGTACATCTCGAAGAGGTTGCTGTAGCGCTCCTCAACGACGGCTCGCCCAAGGCGTTTGATGGCATCGGCGAAATCGAGATAGACTCCGAGCCCGCCCGGACCTACACCACGGCCTTCGTCGCACGCTTCTTTCGCGCTGCGCGAGGAAATGTCACGTGGCGCCAGGTTGCCATAGCTCGGATACTTGCGCTCGAGGTAGTAGTCGCGCGCCTCTTCGGGAATCTCGTGGGGCGGCTTGCTGCAATCTTCCTTGCGCTTGGGAACCCAGACGCGTCCGTCGTTGCGCAGAGACTCGCTCATCAGGGTGAGCTTGGACTGATAGTCGCCGGCGACCGGAATGCAGGTGGGATGAATCTGTGTGTAGCAGGGATTGCCAAACAACGCGCCGCGCTTGTAGGCGCGGTAGGTGGCCGTGACGTTGCAGCCCTTGGCGTTGGTGGAAAGATAGAAGACATTGCCGTACCCGCCGGTGCAGAGCAGGACCGCGTCACCCGCGTGACTGCGGATCTCGCCCGTGACCATGTCACGCACAACGATGCCCCTGGCGTGACCGTCCACCAGCACCAGGTCGAGCATCTCCGCGCGGGGAAACATCTTCACCTGGCCAGTGGCAATCTGCGCGCTCAAAGCCTGGTAGGTGCCCAGTAGAAGCTGCTGCCCGGTCTGCCCACGGGCGTAGAAAGTTCGCGATACCTGCGCGCCGCCGAAGGACCGGTTGGCCAGCAAGCCGCCATACTCGCGGGCGAACGGAACACCCTGGGCCACACACTGGTCGATGATCGCTGCACTGACCTCTGCGAGACGATAGACGTTCGCTTCCCGCGCGCGAAAGTCTCCTCCCTTGATCGTATCATAAAACAGACGGTAGGTGCTGTCGCCGTCGTTCTGATAGTTCTTCGCCGCGTTGATCCCTCCCTGCGCGGCGATCGAGTGCGCCCGGCGCGCGCTATCCTGGTAGCAAAAGCATTCGATGTTAAATCCTTGTTCGCCCAGCGTGGCCGCCGCGGCGCCCCCCGCCAAACCGCTGCCAACGATAATCAGCTTGAACTTGCGCTTGTTGGCGGGGCTGATGATCTTCGCGTTGTTCTTGTAGGTCGTCCATTTTTTTTCCAGCGGACCGGCAGGGATGTAGGCTTCGAGGCTCATTTGACAACTCCGTTTCCAAGGCCAAACACAAGGATCGAAATGGGGATCGAGGCGTAGCCGACAAAGAGGACCCACGCGAGGATGCTGGCGCCGGCCTCGTAATAGGAGCGCATCTTTTTGTCCGTCACGCCCAAGGTTTGGAAGAGACTTCCAATTCCATGGCTAAGGTGGAAGGCAAGGAGCGCCAGCGCTATAATATAGAACAGGCTGATCAAAGGGTTTCGAAACCCGACGATGACCATGCGATAAACGTCGTGTACCTCGCTGGCCGTGCAGGTCCGCATGATAATTGGCGTAACCGGGATCGACGATCAAGAGCGTGAAGTGAGCCAGGTGAAACACCACGAAGGCCAAAACAAACAGGCCGGTCAGACGCATCGTCCGCGCAAAGATCGTGGTCTTCATCGGAGCGAAAACCGCGTACTTTTGAGGATGCGCGGCCAGGTTCTCCTTCCACAGCAACATGGTAAACCAGATGTGGAGCACCACGCACGTGAGCATGAAAAGCCGGATCAGCCAAAGCAACGGCCCGAGATCGCGAAGATGCATCGCGTAGGCATTGATCACATCGGGCCCGAAAAATACCGTCATGTTGCCCAACATGTGACCAATCACAAAGAGCACCAGCACGATGCCCGTCAAGGCAACGACGGTTTTCTTCCCAATTGAGGAAAACAGCCAGGTGATCAGGGCGGCCCCGATTCCCGGGGAAGCGGACGTGGAAGCAGGGGACGCAGACATACTCTATTAGAATAACTAATATATAATAGCAAATCAGCGCTTAGACTAACAGTATTTTCTCTAGCAAAAATCGAATTGATGATGGAAGAGCAATCCGTGCTGGTCTTCCGACGCATCGAGACCGGGGCAAAGGGAGGAACGTTCGGATCGATGTTCGATCGCGAAGCCGACCAGGAGAGCCCAGGAGAGCCTGGCTGTTGAACTCGCCGTGGTGCGCGATGCGTGACTACGGGACGGGACGAGGTTCAGGCGCGCGCTTCGGCAAACTCCCTTTTCACCCACGAGAGCGCTTCCTCGCGAGTCTGCAGGGTGCCTTCGAGTTGGCGGACCTGCACCGCGTCGAGGACCGTCTTGAACTTTGGTCCCGGCTTCCAGCCCATGCCGATAAGATCGTGCCCGGTGATCAGGGGCGGAGGAATGAGCGGTTCGCTGGCGAAATCCTGGCGCCGACGGTTGAGGAATTCGAAGTTGTCGAGCAGGCCGTGGCTGGCCAGACAGTCGACGCGGTGCAGTTCGAGTTCATCATCGAATGTCGGGCGGGCCATGAAGCGTTTGAGCCGGGCAACGCGCATGTTTTGCACGTCCTTGAAGACCATGTGATTCTGCACCATGGCGACGGTGGCCTCGATCTCTTCGTTGGAGAACCGGAGGCGCCGCATGATTTTTTCGGTCATTTCAGCGCCGACCGACTCGTGCCCGTTGAAGCGAATCCGGCCGGTTTCATCGCGCTGCATTGTCGGTGGTTTGCCCAGGTCGTGAAAAAGCGTGGCGAAGACAAGGGGTATCGAGACCGTCTCGGGGAGGAGGGAAAGCATCAGGCGCGTGTGAACGAAAACGTCGCCCTCGGGATGAAAGTCGGGCGGTTGTTCGCAGCCCTTGAGAGGAACCATCTCGGGCAGGATCACGGCCATCAAACCGCTGGCGTCCAGCAAATCGAAGCCGCGCACGCGTCGCGGTGAGGTGAAGATTTTTACGAGTTCGTCGCGGAGGCGTTCTGCGCTGACGTCGCGAATGGTCGTCGCTCCAGCGCGGATGGCCGTCCAGGTTTCCGTCTCGATGGTGAAGTCGAGCGCGGCGGCAAAGCGAACGCCGCGCAGGAGGCGTAGTTTGTCTTCGGCGAAGCGCTCGGCCGGCGACCCGATTGCCCGCAGGGTGCGTGTTTCCAAATCCTGACGGCCTCCGACGAAGTCGAGCACCTTTTCGTCGATCGGATCATAGAAGAGACCATTGACGGTGAAATCGCGCCGGCGGGCATCCTCTTCGGCCGAGCTGAAGGTTACGCTCTGGGGGTGCCGGCCATCGAGGTAGGTGCCATCTGAGCGAAAGGTCGCGACCTGGTACTCCTGGCCATTCTCGATCACCAGGACGACTCCGAACTGCACCCCGACGGGGACGGTTCGCGGGAAGAGCGCCTGCACCTGCTCGGGACGCGCGGAGGTGGCAATATCAAAGTCGTGCGGTGTCTTCCCCATCAAGGCATCGCGGACGCACCCACCGGCGAAGAGCGCTTGATGGCCGGCTTCGCGCAGGCGACGAACAATATGGCGTGCGGCGGACTCCATCACGATCCCACCGTAGCGGGAAAGGCGCTGGTTTTCTACTGCGGTGCGGAAACGGTTGGCTGAGGGGCGCCGTTGGCCGCGAGGAGTCTGGCAAACAGGCTGTCACGCGGAACGAGGGTCAGCTCGACATCTCCTTCGAGCATCTTCTCAGTTTCGAGGATCTCGAAGACCGTGTTGAGAATCTCCCTGTCCCTGGCGATCTCCTGAATGGCTTTGCCTACCAGGTAGGGGCGAACCGCCGCGGCGTGGGCGAATTCGGCTGCGGCCGCGCGTTCGGCGCCGCTCTTGATGACGGCGACCTGGTTGGCCCCTTGCTGACGAATGGCGGAGGTGACTTGGCGCAGGCGGTTGACCACCTTTTGCTCAATCTGGTGAATCATTTGGTCATCCCTGAAGTGCACCTTGCGAATGTAGACGGAGCCGAGATGATATCCCCACGCTTGGGATTTCGGTGAAACTTCTTCGCGGACGCGCCGGCTCATTTGATGGCGGTCCTCCAGTAGCTTTTGCAGAGGCATATTACTCAGGCAGCGGACCGTGGCATTTCGCACGTTCGCGCGCAGGGAGCCGCGCGGGTCCGTGTTGCGGAAGAGATAGTCTTCGGGATTGCCGACACGCATTTCATACCAGACCCCGATGCCCATGGGGGTGCCCTCTTCGGAGTTCACCGGCTCGCTGCGCAGGTACTCCTGATCGAGACGCAGGTCCACCCGCCGGACCGCCCCAAAGAAGCGAATGAGGAGTGCATGCGGCCCGATCTTTAGAGCGAGAAATGCAGGCCCGACTCGTCGATCACGCCGATCACGCGGCCAAAGAGGAGAAAGACGTGGGCTTCGCATTCCTGAACGACCGCATACAGGCAGAAGAACTTGCCGAGGCCGGTCAAGATCGGCACGAGGACGAGGCAGGCGACGAAGGTGATGAAGAACGCGATGAGAAAAGTCATTGCCCTAGGAGACTGATGAAAAGCTCACGCATGCCACGCGGGCTATCTGGGGCAGATATCGGTGGAGGGACGAAGGAGTATATCCCCTAGAGGGGCTGTGACTGAGGAGCGACGCCCGTGAGGGGAAGGGGCCCCTCACCCTTCCAAGATGCCCCAAAGAGCTCGCGCCAAGAAAGGGGTGGGACCCTTTCTTCCCACCCGGGTTGCGCCAATTTCCGGCCCTCGCTATGTCGCCAAGCTTGTCCGTAGCACTGCGGCTTTGTGGGGAGATGGGGACCCCACACCCCATCCAGCCTGCGCTGGACTCCTGGCGATCTTCCGAAAATTGACGGCAACGTGGCATCCGTGAGTTTCTCAACAATCTCTTAGCTCGAGGATAATGCGCCGCGCGCGCTTGTAGAGATCGAGCCGCACATTGCGCAGATAGCCGGGAATGGCCTCGGGCCCGCTTTGCTTGAGCAGTTGGAGTTGCTCCGCGAGCCAGCGCAGCGGTTCCACCTCCGCTTCGGCCTTCATCGTTTGAATCTCCACCGCGCGCTTCGACTCCTCGATGCGCTGATCGGCCAGGGCTTGCGCTACGCTCACCTCGGAGGAAACCTCGTTGTGCGCCGTGTTGATGGCCGCCAGCGCGCCTTCAATCTGTTGCGGCGGGTCGATGCCCGTGATCAGCGAGGCGTCGAGGGTGATCCCGTAGCGGGCGGCCGAGCTGCGGCATTCGCTATCCATCTGCTCGTTGAGAAGGTTGACGTTCTTGCGAAGGTCATTGATGGAAATCCCCTCGAAGCGCAGGTCGTCGGAGGAGGCGGTTTCGTCTGGCCGCGGTGCCTTGAAGTTGGCAATGCGTTCGCGTAGGATCGAAATGAAGTACCCCATCACGTGAGCGATCGGCTTTTTTACGCCAAATAGAAACGCGTAGAGGTTGCCTTCGCTGACACTGAAGCGGATCTGACCGCTCAAGCCAATGTTCAGCTGATCCTGCGTAACCGCTTCGAGCACCAGACCTCCTTGATTGGCCTCCGGCGTCTCAGGATCGAAGGCGATGCTCGCCGTCGAAATGGCCACGTTCACCTTGTAGACCTTTTGCCAGGGCCAGCGGAAATAGGGACCGCCCGGGCCGATGACATGGAGCTGCGGGTAACAATAGCGCTCGCGGTCGGCCTCTGGGAGGTCGTCCGCCAGCGGGGTATCGAGCGTGGTGGCTTTGCCGATGCGCTGCGCGCGGCCAAAACTCGTCAGCACCGCGCGTTCGTTGGGAGCCACCGTAAAGAAGCCGAGCATGAGCGCGCGCAGCAGGATGTAGGCGGTCAGGCCCAGTCCGACTCCAGCGATGATTTCAATGCCCGTCATTCGGCGAAAGTGAGCGGACGTTATTTTTGATGGCCGGGCGAAGGCAAGGATGGAGTGGGAAATTCCTTGGCATGGGGTCGGACCAGTTCGGGGATTCTTTCGCCTGGAGAAGAGAGGTGACAGTTCCTTCTCTGATCCGATAAGAACGCCTTATGTCCACCCACCCCTACAAAGATTCTCGATTGCCCGTGGCGGAACGCGTCACTGACCTGCTGGCGCGCATGACCTTGGAAGAAAAAATCGCCCAGATGTATGCGCACTGGCTGATCCTTTCGGCGGATGGCGAGCATCGCATGCGGGAGGACACTTTCGCGCAGCGGACGACAAGCGATGCTTTCAAGCAGATGCTCAAGGCAGGCATGGGACAGATCACCCGGCCGTTGGGCACCCATCCGGTCGACGCTCGCGTAGGTGTCCGCGCTCTCAACGCGCTGCAGAAGTTTCTGGTCGAGGAGACCCGTCTCGGCATTCCGGCCATGTCTCACGAGGAATGCCTGGTAGGGCTCATGGCCAAAGGGGCGACCCTGTTCCCCTCTGCGTTGAACTATGGTTCGACTTGGAATCCCGAGCTCATCGAAGCCGTCGGCGGTGCGATCCGGAAGGAGGCGAAGCAGATCGGCTGCCATCAAGGCCTCGCGCCGGTGCTCGACGTGTCGCGGGATGTGCGCTGGGGGCGCACCGAGGAGACGATGGGAGAGGATCCTTATCTGATCGGGGTGCTGGCGACACGCTATGTCAAAGGGCTGCAGGGCGAGAATCGCGAGCTGCTCGCGACCCTCAAGCACTATGCCGGACACTCGTTTAGCGAGGGAGCGCGCAATCACGCGCCCGTGCATCTTGGGTTCAAGGAACTGAGTGATATTTTTCTGCTGCCATTTGAAATGGCGGTCAAGCAGGCCAACGCCGGCTCGGTGATGCCGGCCTATCACGATATCGACAACGAGCCGTGCCATTCGTCGCATGTCTTGCTGACCACTCTACTGCGCGAGGAATGGGGCTTTGATGGTCTGGTGGTCGCCGACTACGGCGGCGTCACCTTGCTCCATATCCATCATGCAGTGGCGAAGGACAAGGCCGAAGCGGCGGCCCTCTCGTTCAATGCCGGGCTCGACATCGAACTGCCGGGCTTCGATTGCACCGAGCATTTGCAGGAGGCGTTGAAACGAGGCCAGATCACCGAGAAAAAGATCGACGAAATTGTCGCGCGCATCCTGACCGAAAAGTTCCGCCTCGGCTTGTTTGAGAACCCCTATGCCGATGAAAATCAACTCGACCTCCAATCGGAGGGCGCCAGGAAGCTGGCCAGGGAAGTCGCGTTGCAATCGGTCGTCTTGCTCGAAAATCGAGGTGTCCTGCCGCTCGACCCTTCGAAGAGCCCAAAGGTCGCGGTCATCGGTCCGACGGCGGATGATCAGTTGGCCTTGTTCAGCGGCTACAGTTTGCCGGTGCACTTGATTGTCGCCAATATGCAGGAAAACCGCGTTCAATACGCCAAGACTCCGCGGCAGGCCTTGGTGGAGCGCTTTGGGGAGAACAACGTCCGCTATGCCAAGGGCTGTGAAATTCTCACCGAACGCAACCCGGAGGCGCCGGTCTTTCCGGGCGATGTGGATTCGGATGTGGCGACGAGCTTGACGCGCAAATCACCGATCAGTCGCGATCTCTCGAAGATTCAGGAGGCGGTCAATTGCGCGCAGCAATCCGATTTCGCCATCGTTTTCGTTGGCGACCTGGCCGGGTTGTTCCAAACAGGCACGGTGGGGGAGGGTTCGGACACCGACAGCCTCCAGTTGCCGGGGGTTCAGGAGGAGCTTTTGAGGCAGGTCATCGCGACCGGCACGCCGACGATCATCGTGGTCACCTCAGGCAGGCCTTACGCCTTGAGCGGGCTTGAAGAACAGGCCGCGGCCATCCTGATGGCCTTCCAGGCGGGGCAGGAGGGAGCGGATGCGATCGGCGATCTGCTGACCGGCGCCGCCAACCCGAGCGGGCGCCTGGTTCTTTCCATTCCGAAGAATGTGGGCGCGGTGCCTTATTACTATAATCACAAGCTCAAGAGCGGTGGCGCTCCCATCGCCTATCATTTTGGGAGCAGTACCCCTTTGGCTATGGCTTGAGCTACACGCAATTCAAGTACGGCGACCTTGTGGTCAAACAGGAACGCGTCGGGATCGATGACGGTGCGATCGAGCTCTCTGTCGATCTCGAGAATACCGGCCCTCGCGAGGGGTGTGAAGTGGTCCAGGTCTATGTGCGCGACGTCTACGCTTCGCTGGTCCGTCCGGTGAAGGAACTCAAGGGCTTTCAGCGTGTCCATCTGCAACCCGGGCAGCGCGCGACCATCCACTTCTCCCTGCCGGTGGACATGCTCAATTTCACCAACGAGGACCATCAGCGCATCGTCGAAGCGGGTGAATTTGAGGTGATGGTTGGCGCCTCCAGCAGTGACATCAAGTCAAAGGGCCGTGTCGAAGTAGTCGGTGAGGACCGCGTGCTCGGTCGCCACTGGCGGATGGAAAGTGTGGCCGAAGTCGAGTTGCTGCCGACGTGAAACCAGCGGGCGAGCTGGGAAGCAATCTTTGAGCGCCTAGTAACGCTCAAGGTTCCATCAAGACAAGCGCCAGAAACATTATAGCCGACCTAGTCCCTCGCTGTTCGCCGCTGCTTAATTCTGAGCCCAGTTTCACTGGATTGGGTCGAAAGGCCTTCCCTATACCGCTATAGCGGTAATAACAGCGCGAAATTGCGGATTGTGGACGGACTACCTGGGAAATGACAATAAAATTGCCTCTATCGCGGTATATTCCATTGCTTTTTCCAAAATCCGGTGGAATTTCGCTCTATATTACTGCCATAGCGGCAAATATGACTCGAATTTCCGAAATTATCAAAACGCATCGGCGCAAGGCAGGATTATCGCAGCTCGAACTGGCGAAGTTTGCTGGCGTTGGCAAGACGGTGATCTTCGACTTGGAGCATGGGAAGGAGTCCATCCGCTACGACACGCTGACCAAGGTCCTCTCCGTTCTCAACGTGAAGATTCGGTTTGAGAGCCCGCTGCTCGGGCAAACGGAGAGCAAGGAAAGCGAGTTGCAAAAATGAGGAAGGCTGAGGTTTATCAGCAAGGTAAGCTCGCCGGGATCCTCGAGGAGTTGGAGGGCGCTCGATGGCGATTCACCTACGCCGAAAGCTACAGCGGCCAACCGGTATCCTTGACGATGCCCCTGGCCAGGCCGGTCTATGAGTTCGACCGCTTTCCCGCCGTCTTCGAAGGATTGCTGCTCGAAGGTGTTCAGCTTGAGGCCATGCTGCGGCGCTACAAATTGGACCGCGGCGATCTTTTTGGCCAGCTCATGGTCGCCGGACAAGATCTGGTTGGTTCGCTCACGGTTGTTGAGATCAAATGAAGCGCTGCCTGATCACCTACGAGGGATTCGAAGGCGAAGGAGATTATTCGACCAGCGGACTGAGGCTGCTCGACCGAAATCTCCGGAGTTTGTCTGCTCTGGACTATACGGCTGAGGAGCAAAGGCAGGAGGCCCTCAGCCGCGCCGGGAAAATGTCGATTCAGGGCGTCCAGCTCAAACTGAGCGCAGTTCTCGCGGTGAAGGCGGGCACCTTCGAGATTGTCGATCGCCATGGTCGGTTCATTTTGAAGCCGCCCAGCCGTGATTTTCCGGAATTGCCCGAGAACGAAGATCTCACCATGCGCATGGCGGCCGCGGTGGGCATTGAGGTGCCATTGCATGGTCTGGTCCGTTCCCGCGATCAATCCCTCACTTATTTTGTCAAACGCTTTGATCGCGAGGGGCGAAAGCGCGTGCCACTGGAAGATTTCGCGCAGCTGTCCGGGGCTAGCCGCGAAACAAAATATGAATCGTCGATGGAGAAAGTCGCGGCGGTGGTGGACGCCTTTTGCACCTTTCCGGCGATCGAGCGTGTGAAGCTTTTTGAACGGACGTTGTTCAGTTTTTTGACGGGCAACGAGGACATGCACTTGAAGAATTTTTCTCTCATCGCGCGGCATGACCGTATCGACCTGGCGCCCGCTTATGATCTGCTGAACTCCACCATCGCCATCGGAAACGCGCAGGAAGAATTGGCTCTGCCGATTCGGGAAAAAA
Source organism: uncultured Actinomycetes bacterium (assembly GCA_963821535.1). Classification (GTDB taxonomy): domain Bacteria; phylum Actinomycetota; class Thermoleophilia; order Gaiellales; family JAICJC01; genus JAICJC01. Next base: position 516,586 of record CAWGEC010000013.1, read on the forward strand.
ATCCAACCTGACCAGGAACGATCTCCTGAACTATTTCGCCGCCGAACGTCTAAACATCAATTCCCGCGTTTTGGCGGAAGTGCTCGAGCGCTTTCGCGGGGCCTTCGAGAAGTGGGACAGCTTGATTGCGGCAAGCTTCCTGTCCATTCGAAAAAAAGAGCAGTACGCGGAGGCTCTCGCGGAGCGGAAGGCGCGGCTCCAGCTTTGATCTGCGACGGTTTGCCGAAAAACGCGGGCGGCGCCAACAATCTGCACATCAGGGAGATTTCGCGTGTCTCTGAGCGCATTGAAATGCTATCTTACTTGAAATGAGGATATAGGCCGTGGCTGGCGCTCTCAACGTCAACGACTTGATCATTCACCGGAGCGATCGCTCCGGAGTCGATGAGCTATCCGTCACGATTCATCGGTTTCCGGCCAATGCCTGGTCGTCGTTTACGCCGGAACGGAATGCTTACACGTTTTGGTACCGCCCCCGGTCGGAGAAAGGACATACATGGCTGACGGTTCCGGAGCTCGGGTTGAGCCACCATCAGGTTACCCGTAGTCATTTGCTGATCTCTCCGCCTTCCCTGCCTGTGCACGGTGAGCAGGAGCAGGCCGAGGGCGCCGTGGCCAACTTCAGTTTTGATACGGGCTTTTTCGAAGCCCTCGCCGGGCAGATGGGACTTTCCGAGATTGTTCTCAAGCGACCCTGGCACCATTTCTTTGCCATCGATCAACGTATCGAAGCGTTGTGCCGGCTCCTGATGGAAGAGACCGAGGACCAGTGCCCGAGTGGTCGGCTGTACTTCGAGCCGCTGGCCCGCGCGTTGGCGCTGCGGGTCCTTGGCACGGTGCGCGATGAGCACAGCCGGCGGTTGCGTGCGGCGATCGTTCCGCCTGGCATTCGACGGGCTGTTCAACGACTCGAGACGGACTTCGCGGAAGAGATTTCCATGGAAGAACTTGCCTCGCTGGCGCAGATGAGTCGGAGCCATTTTGCGGTGATGTTCAAGCAGCTCACCTGCTACACGCCACATCAATACCTGCTCTTGGTGCGTCTGAATCAGGCACGGAAACTCATCGGGCAGCGGAATCCTCCGCTGACCCTGGCCGAAATCGCGGCCACCACCGGCTTTTGCGACCAGCCGCACCTCAACCGCCATTTTCGGCGCTTCTTCGGCATGACGCCTGCCGCCTTTCGTTTTCAGCAAGGCAACGTCGAAGGCTCAAAGTGAGCACCGGTGCCCGCATTCAACTTGATCGTTTATACGGTTGAATTCGGCGCGTGAGATCGGTCCCAGCGCCAGTTTCACAGACACGAGATTCACCGCTACCCTCGACGAGACGGCTCGGCATTCGAAGGGAGAGATTATTCGATCGGAGACCGAGGCCGTTGGACTAAAGTTTCGAAGATTGTCTGCCTTGGATTGATCTGCCGGAGAGCAAGGCAAGGAGTCGTCAGTTTCGCACGGAAGAGGTCGGTTCCGGGCGTCCAGCTCCCACTGAGCGGGGTCCTCACTGTAAAGGTGCGCGGCGCGTTCAAAATGTTGGTTTCTTCAAGGTTAGATAATATGAGACTCAGGGAGATTTTTGAGTTTCTCTGAGAGATCAAGCTGTTATGTTCCTGGGCGCGAAGATCTAGGCGAATGGCTGGTGCGCTCAATGTCAACGACCTGATTATCCACCGGAGCGATCGCTCCGGAGTGGATGACCTTTCCGTCACCATTCATAAGTTTCCCGCCAACGCGCCCTCCTCGCTGACTCCCGCCCGAGATGCTTACACCTTTTGGTACCGGCCGAGGACCGAGAAAGGAGAGACCTGGATCACGGTTCCCGAGTTGGGCCTGAGTCACCATCACATCAGCCGCAGTCACATTTTGGTGTCTCCGCCCTCTCTGCCCATCTATGGCGAGTGGCGGGAGGCCGGAGGCATTGTGGTTAATTTCAGTTTTTCGCCGCGCTTCTTCGAGGCGATGGCCAGGGAAATGGGTCTTTCGGAAGTGGTCGCCAAGCGGCATTGGCATCACTTTTTTGCGATCGATCAGCGGACCGAAGCCTTGTGCCGGCTCCTCATGGAGGAAACAGAGGACCAATGCCCGCATGGGCCGTTATACTTCGAGCCGCTGGCCCGGGCGCTCGCGCTGCGTGTCTTGGGCACGGTGCGCGACCAGAACAAGAAGACGGCCGTTCCACCCGGCATTCGCAAGGCCGTTCAACGTCTGGAAACCGACTTCGCGGAAGACCTTTCGTTGGACGATCTTGCCGCGATGGCGCAGATGAGCCGCAGCCACTTTGCGCTGATGTTTCGGCAGTTGACCGGCTACACGCCGCATCAATACCTGCTCTTGGTGCGACTAAACGAAGCCCGCAAACTGATCGGGGAGCGCGATCCACGGATGTCTCTGGCCGAAATTGCCGCCTCGACGGGGTTTTGCGATCAAGCCCACCTGAATCGTCATTTCAGACGCTTTTTCGGCACGACGCCCGCAACCTTTCGGGCCCAGCAACGCGCCGTCGACGTAGCCAGGTAGAGGGTAGGGGTCGGTCTCCCCAAGTCTGGCTGGCCTTTGGCCTGAGGCCGTCCGGCGGCGGCACTCGTCGGCCGCCCTTCGAAAGTCGGACGAATGTTCTAAAGCTCATTGCGACGTCCTATCGGGAGTTCGACGCTCCGGCTAGCTTGCCGGGAAACAGCCACCATGACCACCGCCAAGATTGCCCTCAACCCCCTTCCGTGGGTCCTGACCGAGAAAGGATTCGAAATGACCGTTCCGATTCTTCGCCAAGCCTTCTCGGAGATCGCCACCACGCCCTTCAAAGCCATTCACGCCGATCCTCCGGAAGGATTAACGCCTTCGGACTATCGCGCGCTCCTGACCGAATACGGATTCGTTCCCGCGCCGGGCTACTTTGCGGCATCCTTTCACGATACGCCCGTCGGCCAAATCGCCGAGAGCGCCAGGCGGCATGCGGCGGTGCAGGCGGCTTTGGGGAATACCGAAGTTTTTCTGGCCGCGCATGTTTCCGGAAAACGCGTCGAGCACCCGGCCGTTGGTGACGGAGCCGATCCTGCGGTTTTGGCCAAGGTTATTGATGGGGTTGGTGCGGCCGCGGCGGCGATTGTCGCCGAAGGCGTCCGGCCGATGCTGCACCCGCACGTCGGGAGTGCCATCGAAGTGGAAAACGAGATCGACGCCGTCCTGAGCGGGGTCGAGGAATCTCTGTTGGGCTTTGGCCCGGATACCGGTCACCTTACCTGGGCGGGCATGGATGCGGTCAAGGTCATGCGACGCCATTCCAACCGCATTGGGGCAATGCATTTGAAGGACGTCCACGCCGATCAAGTGAGCGCTTCAAAGGCCGCGGGGGCATCCTATCATGAGGCGACCCGGGGCAAGTTCACTGTCTGGACCGAGCCGGGCCGCGGCGACATCGATCTTCCCGGTGCCCTGGCGACGCTTCCGGCTTCGTTCAAAGGCTGGATCGTTGTGGAGGTCGACGTTCCCGAAGCTCCCACAAATCTCGCCTCGACGCAGATCTCCGCCGATTGGATCACCAAACAGCTTGGCCCGGAGGCATTCACCGCCAACCAATGACGATGGCCACCTGCCGTTCGTCATCCTGAGAAATAAGCAGATGAGCAAACACGTTGAACCTGTCGGTATTGCTATCGTTGGCTGTGGCAACATCAGCGATCAGTACCTCACCAATCTTATTCGCTTCCCTGACGTCACGGTGCTGGCTTGCGCGGACGTTGATGCAAAGCGCGCGGCGGCGCAGGCTGCCAAATATGGAGCTCCGCAGTCGGGCGATTTGGCATCGGTCCTCGCTCTTCCCGAGGTCGATCTGATCGTGAATCTGACGATTCCTGCGGTCCACGCCAGCGTGGCGCTGCAAGCGATTCGTGCCGGCAAGCATGTCTACGGGGAGAAACCATTCGCGCTCTCCGTGGAGGAGGCGCGGACCGTGGTGGCGGCCGCGGCCGAGCGGGGAGTTCAGCTCGGCAATGCGCCAGATACCTTCCTCGGGGCTGGTTTGCAAACCGCCCGCCGGGCAGTCGAGGCGGGCCGCATCGGCACGCCAATCGCTGCCAAGGCCACCTTTGGGTACGTGGGCCCGGACGCCTGGCACCCCAGCCCGGAATTCCTTTTTCAAACCGGGGGTGGTCCTCTCCTGGACATGGGCCCCTACTACCTGACCGCGTTGGTCCAGCTCTTCGGCCCGGTCAAAACAGTTTCCGGCTTCGGTCGGCGGGCGCGGGACCGCCGCACCATCGGCACTGGTCCCAGGGCGGGCGAAACCTTCGACGTCACGGTCGACACCCAGATCTCCGCTTTGCTGGAGTTTGCCTCGGGACCGGTCGTGACAGCACGGTTTAGTTTTGACGAACCCATCGCGACGCGGGAGCTCGAGGTGTTTGGGACGGACGGCGTAGTTCGCTTCCCCGATCCCAATCGATTCGATGGTTCGGTCTTCCTTTGTCACAAGAAGACAGACAAGAACTCGCCGGACGGATGGCTGGATGCCCCTACCCAGGCGGATTGGACCGAACTTCCCGCCGAAGGTAGCACTGAGGGACGCGGCATGGGCGCCCTCGACCTGGCCCGCGCTGTCCGCTTCGGCGGAAAACCAAGGGCCGGCGCGGATCTGGCGTTGCATGTGCTGGATGTCATGGAGTCGATCGCCCGGTCGGTCGCCTCGGGACAAACCGTTCCTCTGTCCACGACCTGCCAGTTGGCGGATCTGCTCCCGGCCGACTGGAATCCGCTTCAGCGATCGGCCTAAACCACCCCAGAAGAGTTGGACGAATCTTCAAAACTCTACCCGCACGTCCTATCCTGTGCCTGCCTCCCTGACTATGATCCCGCGAAACAAGAAGGAAGCCTGAAACACCCATGCCTCTGATACCCCGACCAGTTCATGACTTCGCCGCGATCGCTCCAGCCTCCCTGGACCCAGGCTCGATGACTTGACAGTCGGGGCAAGCCCTATTTAACATCTAAGAGTCAGTGTCTTATGATTGGGTTAGACACTAAGTTGAAAAATCTGCCCCCAGCATACTAAGAACCGCTGCTTATGAGTGTGAGACCAAGCCTCGGCAAACGACTGCGCGATTTCTCGCAGTCCGGCCAAATGACGACCTGCCTGCTTTTTATACCCCCGGCCCTCCTCCTTTTCACGATCTTCGTGGCCTTCCCGGTGATAGAGGCGAGCTACTATGGCTTCTACAACTGGAACGGCTACGGCCCGCCGACGAAATGGATCGGTCTGCAGAACTATGTTCGCGCCCTGTCAGACCCCATTTTCCACAACGCGCTTTTCAACAACCTCCTGGTCGTTCTGGTTTCGGCGGTCATTCAAGTTCCGATCGCGCTGGCGGTGGCATTGCTGATTTCGGATACCACTCGCTCCAGTGTTATCTTTCGAGCCGTCTTCTTTCTTCCGTACATTCTTGGGGAAGTCGCGGCCGGCTTGATCTGGCGTTACATGTATGACGGCAACTACGGCGTGGTGGCCGTGATTTACAGCTGGTTCGGATTGGAAGCGCCTCAAGTCCTCGCGGAGAAGGGCTGGGCCATGGCCGCACTCCTGGTGGTAGTCATCTGGAAATATTTCGGCTTTCACATGGCGCTCTTCGTCGCGGGCCGACAGGGCATCTCGAGCGAGATTCTCGAGGCGGCTCAGATCGACGGCGCCAATCGCTGGAAATCGACGCTTCACATCGTTCTGCCGATGATGCGCCACGTCATCGTTCTTTCGGTTTTCTTCAGCATCCTGGGATCGCTGCAGTTCTTCGACATGATCATTCCGCTGACGGACGGCGGACCGTCGAACTCGACGCACTCGGCGGTATCCTATCTTTATACATTTGGCATCAAGCGCATGCGGGTCGGCTACGGCAGTGCCGTCGGCGTGATCCTGTTCATCATCTGTGTGCTGGTGATGGTGTTCTACAAACGGCTCTTCATGCGCGAATCGGAGGCTCGCTAAGTTATGGACAGAGGTCTTTTTCGTTACTATCGGTTGCTCGTTCTCTTTCTGATTGCCGGACCGACCCTGTTGCCCCTGTGGGCAACCGTGATCGGTGGCTTCAAATCAACCGGCGACTTGCGGACCAACGCCTTCGGGTTGCCGCGGGAATGGATCGTCGATAACTATATCGAGATCCTCACGGGTCACCGCTTCTGGCAGATGCTTGGAAACTCGGCGTTCATCTCCCTCGTGAGCACGCTCTTGACGGTCGTGGTGAGTTCGATGGTGGCCTTCACGTTGTCCCACATGCGGTTTGCCGGTCGAAAGTTCATTGGCAACTATCTCGCCCTTGGCCTGACGTTTCCTTTCGCAACCGCGGTCTTGCCGGTCTTTATCCGCGTTCGCGATCTGGGGCTGCTCGACACCTACTGGGGTGTGATCCTCCCGCAGGTGGCCTTCAACCTCGGTTTCTCGGTGGTGATCTTGCAGGGTTTCTTTGCCCAGCTTCCGAAGGAACTGCTGGAGTCGGCTGTCGTCGATGGCTGCAGCTACACGCGCTTCTTCTGGCAGATCACCCTGCCCTTGTCCCGTCCGGTCCTGGCCACCGTGGGCGTCCTGGCGCTCGTCGGCAGCTGGAACGCCTTCCTCCTGCCCCTGGTCATGATCAACAGCGAATCCCTCTATCCCTGGCCGTTGGGCATCATGCATTACCAGGGCCAGTATGGAACGGACTGGGGCAAGGTGCTGGCTTATATCAGCCTGACGCTGGCGCCGGCGATCGCTTTTTACCTGCTGGCCCAGAAACATATCATCGCCGGACTCACCTCCGGAGCCGTCAAGGGCTAGCGGCCGCTGGCACCCCATGGACCGAGAACTGCATGATCCCCATCGAGGCCGCGGCGGCCGCGCGCAGACCGAGCGGCCGCCTGCGCACGATCCTTGCCAGACCGGTCATTCTGAGCTTATCGTATGGCACGTCACGAAGTTCCTGGAAACACCTTCGAATCCCAATCCCCCAAAAAACCGCAAAGTCAACGATGCGATAGGATTTCGCATCTTCATCACACCAACCTCATGAAACTCAAAGTATCATTGGTTTGCGCCCTGTTAGGAATGCTTAGTTCTTCCGTGTGGGCCGAAACCGTCGTCCGAATCCTTCACATTCAATCGGTCCCTGGAATTTTGGCTCTCCAGCAGGAGGCTGCCAAAAAGTATGAAAGCGCACATCCGGGCGTGAAGATAGACTGGCAATTTTTGGAGAATGAGGCTTTCAAGGCCAAGCTCCCTACCCTCCTGCAATCCAAGGACCGCCCGAGTGCGTTCCATAGTTGGGGCGGTGGAGTGCTGTACGAACAGGTCAGCGCGGGCGTCTGCAAAGACATTACGGCCGAGATTGCCGAGGGCGGGTTCAACGAGACGTTTTATCCTGCTGCCGCGCAGAACTTCGTCGTTGACGGCAAAGCCTATGGAGTTCCCAACAACCTCGCACCCATGGTCTTTTGGTACAACAAGGAGTTGTGCCAAAAAGCGGGGGTGGATCCCACCCAGATTCGCTATTGGGGTGACTTCGTGGAAGCCGTTAAGAAGATCAAGGCGGCCGGGATCACGCCGATCGCGGCGGGTGGCAAGGATAAGTGGCCGCTGCACTTTTACCCCGCCCTGCTCACGATGCGCATCCTCGGCAAGGACGGCTTCCAGACTGCTTATGAAGATAAGGACGGCGGGTTTGCGAATCCAAACGTTCTCAAGGCGTTTCAGCTCTACAAAGAACTTGCGGCCCTCGAGCCATTTCAGAAAGGCTATCTCTCCAATACCTATCCGGAAGCCTCGGGCGTGTTTCACGACGGCCAAGCAGCCTTCCACTTGATGGGGACGTGGGATTTAGTCGAGGGTAGGAAAAACGCTGCCGACAAGAAGGGGCTTCCTAACGAAAAGATGGGATGGTTCTTCTTTCCGGAAGTCAAAGATGGCAAAGGCAAAGCCAATGATCTGTTCGCAAGCCTGGACGGTTGGTTGATAACTAAGCAGGCACCTAAGGAAACTACGGATTTTATGAGGCTGTGGCTAGGAAAGGACATCCAGAACAAAATGGCCGAGCAAGGCTTAGCCATTCCCGCGGTCCAAGGAACGGCTGAGGTAATCAAGGATCCATTCCTCAAAGCGATTGCCGGGGAAATCGGCACATCGGAATGGATTGGGATCGCCATCGATCAGTTGCTGGGTCCCGATACCGGACGTGTCTTCAACGACGTCTCTGCGGATATCGCCGCGGGTAACATGACGCCGGAAGAGGGTGTCAAAGCCATCGAGGAGTCCTGGCAGCAAAACAAGATGGACTAAGAATCTCTGCCACGGATGAGCACAGATCAAACACGGATGGGAAACAAGCCCGTTAATCTGTGTTGGATCCGTGTTCCATCCGTGGCTAAGTTTCTCGGCTAGATCGAAACGCGACGCCCCTTGTCGAGCCGGATGAGCTGGTTCGCGACGTCGAGGAACGCCGGGCGGTGACTCGCTACGATGATCATGGCACCCGCTTCGCGGCGGATGAGCAGGGCACGGATGAGCTTGGCCTCCGACTCCGTATCGAGTGCGGAAGAGGGCTCATCCATCAGGATGATGGAGTTGTCCCGAAAGAGCGCACGCGCGATCGCGAGGCGTTGTCTTTGACCGCCGGAAAGGTTGGAACCGCGTTCGGTCAGCGGTGTCATGATGCCATTGGGCAGGGTGGCCCAAAGTTCGTCCAGGCCAAGCGAGGCGGAGACCTCGAGCAGCCGGTCCGAATTGGGAGAACTATCCCCGGGCGCGATGTTCTCCGCGATCGTGCCGTTGAACAACTCAACGTGTTGGGGGACGACGGCCAGCGCGCCCCGCAGGCTGCGCATCGTGTAGGTCGAGAGGTTATATCCCCCGAGAGTGATGTGTCCCAGGTCCGGATCGTAGAGTCGCTGTAAAAGCGCCAACAGCGTGCTCTTGCCCGATCCGCTCTCGCCGGAGACGACGGTGAGCGTCCCCGGAGCGGTTTCCAGCGAAATATCAATAAGGGCGGGCGTTCGGCCGGGGTGATGAAAAGTGACTTTCTCGACGGCGAAACCATTCCCTCTCGCCGGGGTGTACGCGACGATGCCGGCATCCGCCTCCACATCGAGATCCATGATCTCAAAAAGCCGGTCCGCGGCGATCAGGGCTTGCTGCAGGGCGTGGTTTCCGTTGAGTAGCACCATGACCGGACCGACGATGAAACCTGAAAGCGCGTAGCATGACATCATCCCTCCCGCGGTCATCTTCGAGTCGAGCACCAGTCCGGCGCCGAGCCAAAGCAACCCAATGACATAGGCCTGGGTGACAAAGTTGGCGGTGCTCGAAAGGAACTGCGTGCGAATGGTGGCCTGCCAGGCGGCCCGCAGCAGATCCACGAAGCGGGTTTCGGTTTTCAGCGTTGCCCAGCTCTGCAGTTGAAGGGCACGGAGGGAGAGTTGATTGGAGAGCGATTCGACGAGGTGACTTTCGAGATCGGCCGTCTTTTCCATCAGTTTCCGCTGGAACTTGCGATTGATGAGATTATTGAAAACCATCAAGACGAAGATCGCCGGAATGAGCGCGAGCGAAAAAAGGGCGAGTTGCCACGAATAAAAGAACAGCGCCGCGAAAGCAAAGATCACCAGGAACGCATTGAGAACCAACTCGAGGGCGGTCTCGCTCAGAAATGCGCGAATGTTCAGCGCATCATCCATGCGAGAGATAATGTCGCCCACCCGCATCGTATCGAAAAATCGCTGCGGGAGCCGCAAGAGCCTTCGATGGTACGCCATGATCAGCACGGCGTCGATCTTCTGTCCGGTGATGATGGCGAGAAGCGATTGCTGCCAGGTGATCAAGATCCGGAAGGCGAGGATGATCAGCATCGCCACGCCCATCAGATTCAGCAGCTTTCGGTTTCCCTCCACGATTACGTTGTCCACGAGCTTTTCGACATAGATCGAGGTCGACAAGCCGAGGATGGTCGCCACCGCCGCCCCAAGGAGAGCGGCCACCAGCACCGTCCGATGCGGCCGCACCAACGCCCAAAAACGCGTCAGCGGACTTTCGGTCCGGCGACCCGGTTTGAAGCCCTCCGCCGGCGCCAGGAGCACCAGGACGCCCGACCACATCTCTTCGAATTTCTTGCGCGGAAGCCTTTTGATGGCACCTTCCGCGGGGTCCATCACGATGACCTTGCGCCGCGTCACCTTGGTCACCACCACGAAATGAAGGTAGCCGGGGTTGGGAACCACATGGGCGACGCAAGGCAACGGAACGTCCGAAAGATGTTCGCTGGCGCCTTTGACCCCCTTCGCAGAAAAGCCAAGACTTTCGGCGGCATGTACGACGCCGAGCACGGTGGTGCCGGCCGTGCCGGTCCCGGCAAGCAGGCGAATGGCGCTGACCGAAAGCTCCAGACGGTAGTGGTGGGCGATGGCCGCCAGGCAGGCGGCGGCGCAGTCGGTTTCGTCGCGTTGGCGGATTCTTCGCATCGAGAGGGAACTAAGTTAGGGAGTGTTAGATAATGTGCTTAGGCAGGTTGTCGGAGAAAAAGGAGTTGCCGGGTGGGTTGTGGTGGGTGGCGAGAGTTCCAGCGACGCTGCGCCTCGGACCGAGCGAGGTATTTCTGCCACAGATTTGCACGGATCAAACACGGATATAACTGGTGGCTCATAGTGATGGGATCTGATCCGTGTTCCATCGGTGAGTATCTGTGGCCGGAATATCTGCCCCTGATGAGCACTCGCTTCATCATCCCAGACCCTGGCGCAAACGGCTTCGGTTGATCGTCGCAGCGACTCGGCAAAATCTCCACCTCTCGATCATTTTTGAAATCGCTTTCGAGAATTGTTCTAATTCCTGGCCTGTGCGGCCGATTCAATATCTTCTTCAAGCTTCTCATGGGGATTCATCCAGCGGGAGGCGCGCTCGTAGATCAGCGAGAATAACGTCCGCCGCGCGATGACGAAGCGCGCCTGCAGAGTCATTCCCTTGCGCACCTCGGCGCGCAGGCCGTTGCGCATGGCCAGCTCGAGTGAGTCGGGGGCGACGAATACGCGGAAGACCGGTTGCGAGCCATTCCCCCGCATCGTGAAATCATCGGCGACGCGCTTGACGGTTCCGTGCAGCATCCCCCATTCGGTATAGTGAAAGGCGTCGACCTGCATGCGGACTTCCTGTCCGGGTTGGATCTGGCCGACGTCCCGCGGGGACACAAAGACTTCGGCGATCAACGCGTCGTCGGGCGAGAGATCGCCCAGACGCTGGCCTTGTTGCACGAAAGCGCCCGGCGCGAATGGAGCGAAGTCGACCAATGTCCCATCCGCCGGCGCCGTGATGGTGCAGTTCGTCATCTCTTCTCGGATGCGCACCGCCTCCGCCGTCAGGGTGTCCAGAGCCCGGCTGCGTGCGGCGAACTCCGCCTGCCAGCGCGTGATCCGTTGCTTGCGCGCCGTTTCCTCGCGAAGCTTGGCCTGTTGAAGTTCGTAGCGTCGCTGATCGACGTCCTGACCAGAAACCGTATTGGAGACGTAGAGCATCTCGTAACGATGGAGCTCGTGCTCGGCCTGTTCGCGGTTGCTGCGCAGCTCATCGGCTTCCGCCAGATAGCTCGCGTAGTCTTTGGCGTAGACGGGGGACTGCAGGAGACTCTCCGGCGATGGGTTGGCCGAGACCGGACGAATGAGCATGTCCCGCTGCGGTTCCAGGTTGGTTTGCTTTGGCGCTTTGGCCGAAAGATTGCCCGTCCCTGCGGGGGTGGGCGAGAGGCCATCCGTTTTGGCGCCTCGCGAGCTGTGCTGACCAAGCAGCCGGACCAGGAAATCGAGATCGTGAAGCTCGCGCACCGCACGCTCCTGCTCGGCGCGATTGCTGGCGAGGCTGGCTTCCAGCGAGGCGGTGCTCAGCACCATCAAACGGTCGCCGCGTTTGACGCGGAGGTCGGTCCTTCCGACGATCTCGACCACCTGTCCGGCCAGCGGCGCGCTGATCTCCATTTTGTCGGTCAGTGGGCGAATGAGACCCGCTCCCATGGCCGAGACATCGACCTTGACGACGAAGACCGCCGCAATCGCGGCGATGCAGATGAGGAGAGTGGTGAAATAGAGCGCCCGAAGCCGCCACTCGGTGTCCAATGCGACGATGCTCTCAACGGTGTGCGCGACGATCTCGCCGGAAAATAGCTCCCGATCGTCACTTCCTGATCCGTTAGTTTGCGTCGCCATGTTGCCCGGTCGCTAAAGGGATCCGGCCAAAGAACGCTTGAAACGCTCGTGTGACCGGCGATGAAGCCGGGGCGAAGCGTCCACGGGCTTTCTCACTGCGGGCAACAGCACGCTCGGATGGCCCAAACGCCTTCGGCGTTCCCGGCATTTCGGGTCCAGCGCATTTCCGGAGGCTTCCTCTCGCATTACTCTCGTGAGGGGATACTCGTCCGCGCCTGCGCTCGGCCGGAAGGGGTGGCGGAAGGACCAAAGGGACACCAATCGAAAAGGCGCGCAGCGGTTGCTGCGCGTCGGCGGTCTCCCTGACCAAGCGCCCGCGCTGCGCCTGCCGACGAGCCCCCTCTCCTGGAGAAGCTTCCGCAGAATTCTCCGCGGAAGCTTCTCGGTCGGGGAGATGATCTAGGTTGCTCGCATGACTGGTGGGGCTGCTGCACCCCCTCTGAGAAGCAGAAGCAGAAGGACGAGGAGGAGTAATCCAGGTCTCCTTGGCCTGGTCTCCCTAACAGCGAGCCCTCCGGTTATGGTTTCCATTTCGGCCGCCGTGAGTTCCGCCAGTTCCGATGTTTTCATAAGGTGGGGTCTAGTGTGAGTGATGTCGCTGAGTTCAGCGCCGCATTTCATAATATAGGTGAGACGGCGCAGCATGAGAAGAGACGGTCTCAGAAGAGTGATGAGCGCGTTCCAATTCGAGGCGAATGGCGAAAAGCTGCGCCTGGGCTGACCTTACTAAGGCATGCTAAAGTAATTCCATCGCGCGGCGATCCATAAGCTCGACCAAACGAAGGACCCCTTGCCTGGCTATAAGGAGCGGCGGCTCCGGGAACGTCGAAGGGGTGCCCGCAGTTAGTCGACCGACACCCCACAGGAAGGCGAAGGTGCTGGCCAGGCCCTTTTGTTTCCTGACCGTCCGCACAAAGTGCAGCAGGCACACAGGGGTCTTCCCGTGTGCCTGCAAGTGACCTTCGGAAGATCTGGTGGCAAGCGATGCTTGCGCACCACGCTGCCGAAGAGGGATTTTTACGAAGCGCTTACTCTGCGGCCACCGCCTCGGTTTGCCGTCGCCGGAGGAGCAAAGCGAGGACGAGGAGAATGAGCAGGCCAAGGCCGCGTCCGCCGCGGCCCCGTTGTAAGCCGCCGCTGATGGTTTCCATTTCGGAAGTCGTGAGTTCCGTTAGTTGGGGTGATTTCATAGTGGTTTGTATTGATTCTTGCCGCGCCGGAAGGGCGTGACGACCTGCAAGATAGCTTAGACGGATAAGGCTGAGAAGATCCGCCGACGAGAGAGTGACGAGCGCGTCTACCAACCATGCGAATGGGTGGCAGTCGAAGCCAGTCTGACCTTAGTAAGCGACCTGAAGTATTCTCGGCCGGTCGCATAAGAACGACGAGAGGTGTGCCCGAATGGGCCCGGATGGCGCACTGGAGTTTCATCCCCTCGCTCGATCGAGGCCGGTCCGGGGCCGGGCGTGGAGAGCAGGTCTCCTTCGGTCGCTGCGGCTGGGAGCCGGGCTGCCCACGAACGGGAAGGAACCCCCGTCGTTGTAGTCTTGCGCAGGTGCCGGGCGTGCTGCAATAAATAGACCCAGGCCGGCGTGACGAAATGGCAGACGCAAGGGACTTAAAATTAAGGAAGTAAACGTTTCTGAACTTTTCAATCCTTTTCGCAATGGGACCCTCGGTCTCTGTAAAATCGGCTGTTAAGCCCGCCGAGCCGCAAATTATGAGTGTCAGCAGACTTCCTACGATCTTGTACAAAGTCTTGTCCAGATCGGGGTCGCCCCGAAAGTCTGGGAAAGGCGGAAGTCCTTGCGCCTGGGCACATAAATAGAAGGATTCGCCGCCGTGGCCGGTTTGCGGAAATTTAAGGCGGCTGTTCCGAAAGAATGCCAGAAACCCTTTACTTGTCCTTAAATGTTCGGATAACTCCAGTGTGGCATCGTTTTTCAGTACAGTCCTAACTCGACAATCCCGTTCATTGAAGTTAAGTCGAACGGCGACATCACCACTTATTCATCCTGGGATCATATGATTCCGACAGGCAAGGCACTGATCATTAAAGATGTAGAGTATACGATCCGAGGCCCAGGGGCCTATGCCGGCAAGCGCCTTTATTTCGGCATCCACTTGGGTGCGGTCGGCCAGGGGACGGTGTCCTTCAGGACCAGCATCGTATTGGATGACTCCGCCGAAGGGAGTGGCTCCCACTATATGGACGCGGGGATGGTCGTCAGGAAAGGCGATGCAATTGTCCCTTTCCCCTTCGTTTTCCCCAATAATGGGAGCGGCGATGCAAATATGGAAATCACCTTGCGCGGCGTCCTCGTCGATCTGGACAGCGTCCAAGGCCCGTGATTTCGCGAGCCTCAAATGAACTGACAAAGTGAGAAACGGCCTGCGGACCTGTCGGAAGTCAGGCTGAGTAACAAGTATAGAAAAAGGGACGCTTTCCTTTTCAAGCAAGAACACAGACGCTCGGAGAATCGAGCAGGGTGTGTTAGTCTCTTGAGTCTGCTCACTCCACCTGAGGGAACCGGCCTCGATCTGGCCCTTTGTGCAAGAGTTTGTGCAAGTTCGAGCTCATTTCTACCCAGCAGAAACACTTCCCCTTTTCCCGGAGAATTGTCTTTTTGTGCTGACAACCCGTCACTCTCAACGGTCTCAGTGCGGCAAACCGCGAGCAATCCAGCAACCCTCATCCATCCTCATCCCATGGCGTGCGTCTATCCCAGAGAAAGATCCCCGTTCTGGTGGCTCCATTACAAGAATGACGGTGTTTGGAAGCTCAAGTCGACCGGACTTCGGTATGATAACGAACTCCAGACCGCGCAGGCGCAACTGATCTTATCGGTCTGGAAGGAACGTGAGGTAAACGAACGAACCCTCCAGGGGGTTTCGGTCAGGTCGGATCCCAGCTATGACTGGAGCTGGGTGGATGATTGGCCGGATAATCATTGCAAGAATCCCCGGACTCGAATGGGGTACCGGACTCCATTGGCGCCACATTCAGCACTGGCTTGCAGTTTCAAAGATTCGGCACCCCCGCGAGATCTCCTGCCGGCACGGACAAGAGTATATCTTATGGCGTGTCGGCGGACGAGCCGGGCGAAAAGTGTGCGCCGGGAATACTGCCCTCACCGAGTGAAATTCCTCGGGCAGGTCCTGCGCCAATGTGCGCTTCGCGGAGTCATTGATGCTTCGTCGATTCAGCGGTTGGGCATTGCGCGTGATGAGTGGAAGCAAAAGCGCAAACTGACTGATTCTGGAATCAGCTTCACTGGACATCAGGGGACTCGCGTATGAGCCAAGGCCTGTCGGCAACCTTCCCGGCGTCATTACATGGCCGGCAACGATCCGGCTTTCAAGTTCAAGGCTGACGACATTTTCGGCCTCTATCTTTGTTGACCGGGCGCCGTGCTCGCCCCAGCGGCCGCACATTCGATGATCTTCGCTTTCTGCATGACAAACAGTTTCGTGTCGCCCGCGGCCTTTGGCCATGGCAAATCACAAGCGTTGCTCAGCGTCATTGCGACTGCTCAGATAAATAACTCTCAAGAGCGTTGACCAGTTCCGGCAAAATGCCCTCGAGCGCTACTTCAATGCGGCGCCAATCCGGAATCGTCGGCGAACCGAAAGGATGATCCTGGTATTCTCCAAAGGCCCCATCCAGGGCGCCAGCGAAGGCTTCAATCAGTCCGAGTTCTTGATGCCGATCAAACTTCTGCAAACTATTCATCTCGGCGTAGGATTCGTAAATGCGAACGTAGCCGCGAGCGGTGGCGAGATAGGTGTGCTTGAGCGTGCGCAGGAAATCCTGAGTAAGGATCGATCCGCCAGAAGCGAGATGCGTGAAAAAGGTTCGCGCGATGTCCGAGACCATCTTCAGTAGCCCAGCGTTTGAGTCTTCTCCGGCTTCCTGATGTTTGTGGTCGTAGCGGCTCGTGATCTCGACCTGACAGATACGATGCGGCCGGGTGATGCGATATATCTCTGCCAGGATGCCCACTTCGATTCCCCAGTCCGATGGGAACAACATATCATAGGCTATAGTTGCAAAGGTGGCAAACTCGCCAGAGAGCGGGTACCGGAAGTCAGCCATGTATTCCAGGAAGTCGATCTTGCCGATGATGTCGCGCAGGGCTTTAACGAACGGGAAATAAAACAAGCGAGCGACCCGTCCATGCAACCGGTCCGAATAGCGCACGTAAAAACCCTTAGCAAACTGGTAGCGCAGGTGCACTACGGGATAGAGTAGCCGCAAGAGGAAACCCCGATCGTAAGTCACGATATCGGCGTCGTGAAAGGCAAGTACAGAGACTTCGCTTTTGCCCAGCGCATAGCCTAGCGCGATCCATACCGCACGTCCCTTACCACCAGCGTCTATAGGGACAGCTTGATTGATTTTCTCTAGCACAGCCTGAACGGCTGGTGAGTCGTTCCAGAGCAACACACCACGTTCTTTGATCGGCTCAATGATTTCTGTCGCCTGCTGAAACTCTTCCTCCGAATTGCTAGCGAGACTAATATAGATGCGCTTCACGAAATTCATCTCGGCCAATTCCCGGATGATGTGCTGCATGGCAGGCGAGGAAAGGTCGTTAAATAACGCCGGGATGATCACTCCAATCGGCATATGCCGCGCCGCGCGCAAAATTTCTTTTCCATGCGTCCCAGGTCTTCATCGACCAAGTCGGGTGAAAGTCGGAACGACATTCTGTTGAAAGTCTGCCATATTTCAGCGTAGCCGAAATTCAACGAGCTACAACCGACTCAGTTTCGATCTAGCCATCTGCACCGCACCCAGCCGCTTCCAAGCCTCGAAGAGATCGAGCCCCAGGACAAGACTCGCAAGAAGGTTCTATACGCGCATACGCGCGAGTCGATATTTACCCAGACGCCAAGAAGTGGGATATGGCCGCCGCGGTCGCTAGGTACACTGTAACGCATAGATCTGACGGTCTAGCGGATGCGACGGTTAGTATTTCTGGAGGTCCATTTGAAGGGTTTGGCCCCTTGGTGGTGGACTTTGATATAGCGAGCGATTTTCCGGGCGAGGTCGGCTTTGGAAGTAAAGATGCCGCGGGTGATCAGATCGCGTTGAATTTTAGAGAACCAGATTTCGACCTGGTTAAGCCAGGAAGAGTAAGTCGGGGTGTAGTGGAGGGCAACGTTGGGATGGGCGGCGAGGAACTCCGCCACGGCCTGGGTCTTGTGCGCCGAGAGATTGTCGACGATGACATGGATTTCTTTGTCCTCGGGTTGGGTGGCGACCACATCTGCGAGAAAAGCCACGAACTCCGCCCTGGTGTGGCGCGGGGTGGTTTTGCCCAGGACCTGTCCGCGGGAAACCTCCAGGGCGGCGTAGAGCGAGAGCGTGCCCTGGCGGAAATACTCAAAGCCGTGGCGCTCGGCAGGCCCGGGCGAAAGGGGCAAAACTGGATCGAGCCGATCGAGAGCCTGAATGGCGCTCTTTTCATCCCCACAGAACACAGCTGCATGGGCTGGGGGCTTGAGGGAGAGACCGATAATGTCCGCCGCCTTGGACTGGAAATCGGGATCATCGCTGGCCATGGAATGGCGGCGACGAAAGGGTTGCAGCCCCGCCTTGCTCCAGACACGGGCCACTCTCATGGGGCTCACGCCCAGCGCAGCGGCCAGTTTGCGGGAACTCCAAGGGGTGGAGCCCTCGGCCGGTTTGCGATGCAAGGTCCAATCCATAAGGCGGGCTTCCAGCTCTTCGGTGCCCGCAGCCACAGCCTTGCCTGGATGCCGTCCAAAGAGACCAGAAATACGTCCTTCCAAAAAACGGTCTCGCCAGAGTTTGACCGTATTGACGCTGCACCCCTGGCTACGACTGACCGCAGCCAAGGTTTGCCCGCCGGCCAACCCAAGAATCATTCGCGCTCTCCGAGCATCCTCGAGCCGACCGCTTTGACTGCGACTCATTCGTTTCAATTCACCTCGCTCCGGTGGGCTCAATCGAAAGGGTGCTCGCATGGAAGAAGTTCATACCAAAAAACACCGTCAGATGTCAATGTTACACTGCACTAGTAGGCATCTGGTAAAAGCAGATCCCGGAAATCCGTCTGCGTGGATCGGAAAGTCTCCAGTTGTATCAGCGTCCAAACGAATGGGGCCTATCGATGGCCAGGCGTTTGCGGCGGGAGGCGCGGCCGTCAGGGTCAACTACGCTCCAGGCGGGAAGGGGCTACGTCTTGACGCGGGGAGCCTATCCGATTATGGGGGAGAGACATGCGCACTGGCCGCCTTCATCTTGCGTGACATGGAGCGCATCCTGATGGAATGGGAGGCGTTTGCTGCTACGCTATTCCCCGCTGCGGCCAGGATGACCCCATTGGCGTTGCGCGACCACGCAAGACAAATTCTGGAGGCCGTGGCGACAGATTTGTCAACCTTTCAGACGAAGCAAGCTCAGACCGACAAATCCCTGGGGAGAGCTCCAAGATTCCTGGACGCTCCGGAGACTGCGGCACAAACGCATGCCTACTGCGGGCGCGAAGCGATTTCGAC
>CAWGEC010000014.1:0-70079 GCA_963821535.1 uncultured Actinomycetes bacterium
TGGCAAACGACAGGTTGTAGGCTGCCATATTTTCTCGCCAGCCACAAGGGGGCAGTTTGTTATTAGCAGTTCGTTATAACAGTCTCATAACAATTGACTATCGTCGTGTCAGCCACGGTTGATTGTCGTTAGTGTCAGGTACGGTTATCGCTTTCTATTGGTAGGAACATGTTGCCACATTCACATTTTTGCGTGAGTGACTGCGCATTTTCATAAGCATCTCATGAGTGAAGGTTCCCACCCTTCGGCGTCGCTCCGGCGCTTGGTAGCGCCAGTCAGGCGAGCGGTCCCCAGGGCTCGCCGCCCTAGTGGGTTAGCGGGGCGCCGCCCGCCCTATGCGCTGGCGGCGCCTCGGCGAGCCGCCCTCCCACCGTCGCGAAGTTTCGCATCGACACGAGGTGAGCATAGATCAGTTCGAGTTCGTCCGACTGCACCAACTGCGCGAGCACCTTGCCGGACAAGGTCTTGAGCCGCGCACGGTCCACGACCGAGAACCCCCCTAGCGTCATGCGCTCCCCGGAACCGAGCTTCATCTGCGCCTGCATCGGTTTGAGCAGGTTCAAGATCCTTCAGCTTCTTGCAAAATGCCTGGGTGCGCTGGAATTCGAGTTGGTATTGCCCCAGGAATTTGAGCACATTCTCCACGTAGGGGGTCGGCTTGCCATCATCGCCGAACAGTCGCTCGCCGCGGCCGCTCTGATTGAATCCCGGGAAGTTCTCGTCAATGCAAAGCGTGAACCTCTTGTCCTCGGGGCCGCTGGAAAAGACGAAGGGATAGCGGCGTACGAATGCCGGGATGTATTTAGCCTGCCATCCGCCTTCCTTGGTGACGTAAAGATTCTCATCGGTACGAACGCCGAGCACGGTGACTGGCATCACCGCGGCGCCAGTGCCCCCGAACACGACAGCGTATTCCAAAGCCGCGCTCGCAAACTCCGCCGCCATGAGAGGCACCGAGTTCACGTTCCGGCAAAATGCGTAACCGGTCCCCACTTGAAGCGACCAGTTGCCGTGCCGAGCGTGGGACACGGGTACCACAGTTCCATAGAACATGAGACGCTTGGCCAATGTCTCACCTTTCCATGTTCCGCCTGCTCGGTGGGTCATTCCGTGCCTGCAAAACCAAGAGTCTTATTCCAGCGATGACCTTCAACCAAGGTCATTCGCGGGGCACGCTCGTGCAGCCCCTCGGCACCAGATTGGTTGTAGCCCTTCAAGGCACGCCCAACGGAACTTTCTTCGTGAGCCGCAATTCGCTGATGACGATGCGCGTGCCTTCGCCGAACAGTTGGTAATAATAACACTGTTTTGTTAATAATAACACTCTGCTACCAGGCCGGATTTTCTTGAGGGTTAAACTCGAACGCAGTTATCTTGCCGACTGCGTTTGCAGACTTAGTATCGAAGTCTCATGAAGCGGGTTGGAATTTCTTCGTAGCAAGTATAAGCGACAGAATGAGATCCGCACAGGCAGCACGGCTGAAGCCGAGCCCCCCACCATTGTAAACCGTGGTTGACCGCGTGCTCGACGCCGCGAGCGGCAAATTCGGTGTACGATTGGTGTTCCCTAACCCTGACTTCCTGCTGCCGGCTGGCATTGCTTGCAAGGTCTCGTTTGAGATGCATGCGACTGAACAAGTGCCGGCCTTGGCGGAGGGCGGCCCGTGATCGAATTGGCGGAACTAAACGGGCTTGCGCGTTTGCGCATGTAATTGCTTGCTCCCGCCCGGATTGATGGCGCCTGTTGTGGCCGGCAAGCGGTCAACACGCGCATTCAGTCCAGGTGCATCAACCGTCCGCAGCCGGTTCGCGCTTCATGATGCAGACCTTCCTCGCGGCGGACCGTTGGGCGTATCCTGCATGACACGCGCTCAGTGTTCCCGCACCATCGCGCAGTGCTTGAACCTGGAGCACGAGTTCCACCACGCTGCGTCGAAGCTGTGCATTCTCGGCTTCCAAACGCTCAAGGGCACTTCGAAAAATAGCTCCTTCCCCCGACCTGTGCGAATCTGATGATGAGATTTTGATTCGCGGAGGCGACGATGGGTCAGCTGGGATTTTTCGATGCCGATAAGCGTTTGGAAGCTGTCAGCAAAGGGCGATCCGCTCGAAGCCATCGATCGTCTCGTGCCGTGGGAGAGCTTTCGCGCCGAGGTCGAGGCGGTGGTGCTCACGTCGGACGAGCTGAAGAAGAGCAGCGCCGGCCGGAAGCCGTTCGATGCCCTCCTGATGTTCAGGATGCTGGTTCTGCAAGCGCTCAACAATCTGTCGGACGAGCAGGTGGAATATCAGGTGCGCGACCGGCTGTCGTTCTCGCGCTTTCTGGGGCTCGCGATCGAGGACAGCATTCCGGACGCCACGACGCTTTGGCTGTTCCGCGAGAAGCTGGCCAAGGCCGGGCTGATCGAGAAGCTGTTCGACTGCTTCGACCAGCATCTTGCGGCCAAGGGCTACATGGCGCGTGGCGGGCAGATCATCGACGCCAGTATCGTGCCGGTGCCGACGCAGCGGAACAGTCGCGACGAGAACGCCGAGCTGCAGGCTGGGCGCACACCAGCGGCGTGGAAGCAGAAGCCCGCCAAAGTGCGGCAGAAGGACCGCGATGCGCGCTCGACCAAGAAGCATGGCCGCAGCTTCTTCGGCTACAAGAACCATGTGAACGCGGACGCCAAGCACAAGCTGATCCGGCATTATGCGGTGACCGATGCGGCCGTGCACGACAGCCAGGAACTGGATGGGCTGTTGGACACGGGCAACACCTGCAATGATGTGTTCGCCGACAGCGCTTATCGCTCGACCAAGATCGAGGGGCGACTTCGAGCCAGCGGCTTTAAGAGCCGTATTCATCGGCGCGCTACTCGCAACCATCCGCTATCGAATGCGCAATTGAAAGCGAACCGTAACAGGAGCAAAATTCGCGCCCGCATCGAACACGTGTTCGGAGCTCAGAGTCCTCGCCGGGCGGCCGGATCGTGCGCACGATCGGCATCGTGCGGGCACGCGCCAAGATTGGCTTGCAGAACCTGGCCTACAACATTCGCCGCCTGGTGACGCTGGAGCGCATCGCCACCGCATGAGAGTGAAATCTGCTCGAAGCATCAGGAAAGGGGCGTCAAGTGGACAAACGGCAGCCAGCCTGGTGGAAAATCACGCTCGAAAACCGCCATCATCTGCACTGATAGCCAATCACGCGTCGAAACCGGCATTGTTCGAGGTGCCCATTAGTCATGAACCACCCCCATTTTCCCCTCTTCCCCAATCATGGGTTGGGTCGCCCAAGTCTTCCGGAGGCCCCAATCGCTGAAGTAACACGCAAACAAGCCCCGCGTTGGCGGGGCTGAATTCAGAGGAACCACCGAACGAGCACCGCCCATGCGGTACCGATGTAGACCATCCACTAGCGCCGCCCGTGCGCTCGCGATGTGATGGCGATCACAAAAATCCGCTTTTTTGCCGAGCGTTGCAGAAGATGCTCCGCCTGCATGACCCTCCTCTACCCGTCACTCGATTACCTCGTCGGCGCAAGCGAGCAAGGGTTGGCGGCACCGAAAGTTCAGCCGTGACGTTGCCTCGGAACGGCAGCCGCGGACAACTTACTTTTTGATCTAGGCGGCTGGTCCCCTCTCGCGCGGTTGCACCCCGCACGCTTTTTCGGCGGGAGGACCCGCAAAGGGTGCAGTGATCGTCGATCACGAAGAACTCGCCTTCAAGGTTGAAGACGGCCAGCGTCAGATCATCCTTCTCCACCTTCAACACAGCTCCAACTTCGACGTTACATAATTCGATCTTGGTCGCCATCGACTATCCCTCATTCGATTTCGCAACGCCGTCCGATGACGCCGGCTGCAATCCCAGGTGCCGCTTCGCTTTCGACAGCCGCATCACCGCCTCGATCATGGCACTGGGACTGGCGACGCCCTTGCCGGCGATGTCATGGGCGCTGCCGTGCGCGACCGAGGCGAACAGGATCGGCGTGCCGATCGTCAGGGCCGCGGCGGCGTCCTGGCCCAAGAGCTTGGCGACGATGTGTCCCTGGTCGTGCAGCATGACCACGAAGGCGTCGATGCCCGGCATGCGAAACATGGTATCGGCGCCGAACGGGCCCGCGACCCGGATGCCTTGCGCGGCGGCGGCATCGATCGCCGGCTTGATGATCTCGATCTCTTCGCGGCCGAACAGGCCGCCTTCGCCGGCGTGCGGATTGAGGCCGCCGACGGCGATCGTCGGTGCCGCCGTGCCCAGCCGCTTGAGCGCACGATCGGCGGCCTGGATCACGCCGACGACCTTGTCGCGCGTGATCAGGGCGATCGCGTCCCTGACGCTTTGATGCAGCGTGGCATGAACGATCTTCATGCCGTCGAAGCAGAGCATCAGATAGACGTTGTTCTCGTCGCTGCCGGTCGCGCGCGCGACGAACGACGGATAGCCGTCGAAGCTGATGCCGGCGAGCGCAATCGAGGTCTCGTTCTGCGGCGCGGCCACCACGGCGTCGACCTCGCCGGCGAGCGCGGCCGCGATCGCCGCGCGGGCGAAGGCGAGCGAGGCCTGCCCGCTCGCCGCGCTGGTGGTGCCGAAGGCGAGCGCGGCCGCTTGCGGCTGCGCGCAGGCGAGCACGTTCAGGCGATCGTCCGACCAATCCGCATCGCCCGCGCGCGCGATCACGCGGACCGTCGGCGCAAGGTCGCAGGCCTTCGCATGGCGCGCGAGCACGCCGGCATCGGCGACCACGATCGGGTCGCAGACCGCGCGCACCGCCGGATCGAGCGCGGCCTTGAGGCTGATCTCCGGCCCGATGCCGGCGGGATCGCCGACGGCGATGGCGATCTTGGTCTTGTCGTTCATGCCCGCGCTCGTCTTGACGTGCGGCGAACGGGCGAGCCCGTTATTGCCAGGGCATCAGCGAGGCGTGGATCACGTCCGGCACGCCCTGGCCGCCGACCGACCTGATGGCGAGATCCACGTCTTTCAGTCCGAACCGGTGGGTGGTCACCTTCTCCAGCGGGAAGCGGTGCGAAGCGAGCTGCGCCAAGGCGAGCTCGCAGGCCTTGAAGCTGTGGCCGCGCGCGCTCTTGATGGTGATGAACTTGACCGTGACCTTTTCCAGCGGGAAATTCGGAAACTCCTTCATCTCGCCCTGCACCACGATCGTGCCGCCCTTGCGCTTGAGCGCTTCGACCCCGAGCAGGATCGGGATGGTGCCCGCGCCCGCGGTGCAGTCGAGCGCGACGTCGACGCCCTTGCCGCCGGTGATCTCCATGATGCGGGCGAGCGGGTCCTCCTTCTCGACATCGATGGTGAAATCGGCGCCGATCCTCTACTCGTCGTGCTTCGACGCGAACGCCGGCCTCTTCGAGTCGCTGCTCTCGGCCGAGGACGCCGTCATCTCCGACGAGCTGAACCACGCCTCCGTGATCGACGGGATCCGGCTCTGCAAGGCGCAGCGGCTGCGGTACCGAAACGGCGACATGGACGACCTCGAGCGGTGCCTGACCGAGGCGGCGGGCGCCCGCCACCGGCTGATCGCGACCGACGGCGTGTTCTCGATGGACGGCTACCTGGCCGACCTGCGCGGCATCTGCGATCTGGCCGAGCGGCACGACGCGCTCGTCATGGTCGACGACTCGCACGCGGTCGGGTTCGTCGGCCCGCGCGGCCGCGGCACCCCCGAGCACTTCGGCGTGGTCGACCACGTCGACGTCATCACGGGGACGCTCGGGAAGGCGATGGGCGGGGCGTCGGGCGGCTACGCCTCGGGCCGGCGCGAGATCGTCGAGATCCTGCGCCAGCGCTCGCGTCCCTACCTCTTCTCGAACAGCCTGGCGCCGCCGATCGTGGGCGCGGCGCTCGCGACCCTCGACCTGCTCGAGACGTCCGACGAGCTGCGCACGCGCCTGCGCGAGAACACGGCCTGGTTCCGGGAGCGGATGTCGGGCGCCGGGTTCGACGTGCTCCCGGGCGAGCACCCGATCGTGCCGGTCATGTTCGGCGACGCGGTCGCCGCCGGGAGCTTCGCCCGCGGCCTGCTCGACCAGGGCGTCTACGCCGTCAGCTTCACGTACCCGGTGGTGCCGAAGGGCAAGGCCCGGATCCGCACGCAGATGTCGGCGGCGCACAGCCGCGCCGACCTCGAGGCCGCCGCTGCCGCGTTCGAGGCCGTCCGCGCCGCCGGCTGACCGCTCGCGCAATTCCGGGGTCAGGCACGCAATTGCGTGCCTGACCCCCTGATTGCAGCGGCTACGATCCTGGCAACGCGATGAGGCTCGCGTCCAACCGCCCTCCGGGCTGATGGCCTCTACCCCCAGAGTCACGACCTTGGAGGTGGAGCGGTGGGCGATCTCGCACTGGCAGCCGTACTGGCGGCCACAATCCTGCTCGCGAGCACGATCTCGATCGAGATCGGCCTTGCGGTCGCACTGATCGAGCTGGCGGCCGGCGTGGCCGTCGGGAACCTCTTCACGATCGCAATCCCCGACTGGCTGTCGTTCGTCGGCACGTTCGCCGGCATCGTGCTCACGTTCCTCGCCGGGGCCGAGGTGGACGTGCCCCAGCTCAGGCGCGAGTGGCGGGCCAGCCTCTCCATCGGCGCCGTGTCGTTCGCCGCACCGTTCGTCGTCGCGATGGCGACGGCCTACTGGGCCGCCGGGTGGACCAGGGAGCAGGCCGAGATCGGCGGGCTCGCCCTCTCGACCACGAGCCTCGCTGTGGTCTACGCGGTGCTGGTCGAGACGGGGCTCAACCGCTCGGTCACGGGCAAGCGGATCATGGCCGCGACGTTCGTGACCGACATCCTGACCGTACTCGGGCTGTCGGTCCTCTTCATCACGCCGAACGTGTGGATCGTCCCGTTCGGCATCGCGTCCGTCCTTGCGATCTGGGGCCTGCCGCGGATCGCGCCGTGGTTCTTCGGGCGATACGGCGACCGCATCATCGAGCCCGAGATCAAGCTCGTCTTCGCTGCGATGTTCGCGCTCATGTACCTCGGCGAGCGGGCAAACAGCCAGGCCGTCCTCCCCGTGTTCGTGCTCGGCCTCGCGATGAGCGAGCACTACCAGACGCACCGCCTCGAGCAGGAGCGGCTGCGCGTTGTCGCGTTCGCCTTTCTCACACCGTTCTTCTTCCTGAAGGGCGGGCTGAACGTGTCCCTGGGCGCGGTATGGGCCAACCTGGGGCTGCTCGCGCTCCTGGCGGCGGCGAAGATGCTGCCGAAGCTTGGAAGCGTCTATCCGCTGGCACGGCGCTACTGCTCACCCGACGCGACCTTCACGACGCTTCTGATGTCGACCGGGCTCACGTTCGGCACGATCACGTCGCTCTACGGACTCCAGGCCGGCATCATCGACCGCACGCAGTTCTCGCTCCTCCTGACCGTGGTCGTGCTGTCGGCGGTCGTGCCGACGGCGGTCGCGCAGCGGGCCTTTCAGCCGTCCTCGGCGGAGGCACGCCGGGCCGTGCGGTAGTACGCGTCCACCCAGGCCGGGCGGTCGATGTCGAGGCCGGCGGCAGCGGCCAGGGTCGCCGCGAGCGCGCAGGCAGCCGGCAGCGTCGTCGCGAGCGCCAGGCGCGGATCGGCCTCGCCGCCGCCGGGGCAGCGAACGACCCGCGCACCCGTCTCGGCGCAGACCCGCTCGGCCTCCGGCTCGGACGGATCGCCCACCGGGAGGCTGACCGCGAGGTGCGAGCCGCCGAGCGCATACATCGCCGACGTCGCGCCCTCGCGCGCGTCGACCCCCTCGGCGGGCACGCCCGCCACCTCCTTCAGGAGGAGCGCCGCCTCGAGCGCGGCCGCCCACCCGGGGCCGGCCGAGAACGCGATCGCGGCCGCCGGCACCGGGGCGGGCCCGAGGCCCGGCGCCCACGCCTCGGCCGCCTCGACCGCCCGGGCGAGAGCGTCGGGAAGGCCCGCGAGCGCGCCGTCCAATGCGGCGTCATCCGAGATCCGCGCCCAGACGGCAAGCGCCGCCGCGAGTCCGCCGGCCAGGGCCTGGGTGTGGGTAACCGCGCGCTGGTGCAGCACCGGCTGGAGCGCGCGGGCGCCGGCGGCGCGCTCGATCGTCGACCCGGCGGTCGCCGTGACCGCGGCATACGGCAGCGGGACGGAGCCGGCCTCGACGGCCTCCACAAGGTCGCGGAACTCGCCCGACGACGAGATCGCGAGCAGGCGGTCGCCCGGCCGGAACCGAAACCAGCCGCCGGCAAGGAGCCCGCTCGGCACGGCGACCACCTCCGGCCCGCCGCCCTGGCCCGCCCCGGCGGCCAGCCACAGCGCGAGGGCGACGTAGTACGCGGCCCCGTTCCCGCTCGCCACGATCCGCCCGACGTCCGGGCCCGAGAGCAGCGCCGCCGTCTCGTCGAACCCGTCGGCCGCGTCGAGGGCGCCAGCAACCGATGCCGGAAGCTCGCGCACATCCTCCCAGAGCCCCGTCTCGCGCCACATCAGCCGCGCGGCCTCGACCGCTGTGAGCGCCGCGCCGATCACGCCGCCCGAGTCGCCGAGCGCCGTCACGACGACCGGGAGGTCGCGCGTCGACTCGCACCACACCTCGGGCCGGAGCGCGGCCGCGATGCCGTCGACGAAGCCCGGGGACGACCCGATGCCCCCGCCCACGACGACCGCCTCCGGGTCAAGCGCGTTCACGAGCACAGCCAGCACCCGCCCGACCGCGGCGGCGGCCTCGGCGCGGGCGGAGGGATCGTGTGCGCGGTCGCCGAGGATCGCGCCGCCGGCGACCTGCTCCACCGGCGGCGCCCCGAGGATGATCGCGTTCCCGTGCGCGCCGCGGTGCGGCCGGCCGCCCACGACCAGGCACGCGCTCGCCCCGGTCCCGACGCCGACGTGCAGGAACGACCCGAGCCCCGCGCCCGCCCCGAATCGGGCCTCGGCGAGCGCAGCGGCGCGGACGTCGGACTCCACCGTCACCGCGGCGGCGCCGAACGCCGCCGCGACGTCCAGCCCGCGCCAGTCGACGGTCTCGGCGCTCGTCACCCGGCCGTCGAGGTCGACCACCTCGCAGACCCCCACGCCGACCGGCACGTCGCCGGCCCCCAGACGCGCTGCCAGGGAGGCGCAATCGGCGAGCACGGCCTCGCCGCCGCGCTCGGGCCGGGTCGGCACGCGCTCCGAGCGGACGACCTCGCCGCCCGCCGTCTCGACCAGCCCCGCCGCGATCTTCGTGCCGCCCACGTCGATCCCGAGCGCGAGCGTCACGGCAGGTAGGCCGGGGCGATCCCCGCGATCGCCTCGGTGACGCCCGAGCCGTGGTTTCGGTACTCGTGGCGGTCGCCGATCGGCACGTAGCAGGCGTCGCCCGCCTCGAGCTCGAACACGTGCGCCTCCTCGCCGTGCCACGCCCGCACCCAGAGCGCGCCCGAGAGCACATACAGGAGCTCGTCGCCGCCGTGGGCGTGCACGGCGGCCGCTTCGCCGGGGTTCAGCTCGTGCGTGACCACCGTCAGGTGCTCGGTGCTCGCGACGATCCCGGTGAGGACGCCGAGCTCGCGCCGCCAGACGACATCGGTCTGCCGGAGGACCCGCATCGTGCCCGCCGGCCGGTCGCCCGGCGTCGACCCGAGGGCGTCGTCGTCGGCATACAGGGACTGCTCCAGGTACGGCCGCGTACGCGCGTAGGCACCCGAGGTGCCCGTCGAGGGGGGCGGCGCGAAGAATTCGAGCACCTCCAGCGGCTCGTCGCCGTGCGCGAACGCGTGGTGCCAGGTGCCCGGCCCGAAGAGGAGCCGCTCGCCCCGCTCGACCCGGTGCACCTCGCCGGTCTCGGGGTTGGCCGCAACCATCGTCCCCGAGAGCACCTGGAGCACCTCGTCGGCGCCGAAGACGGTCCGGTACTCGCGCGAATGCCTGAACGACCCGCCCCGCGGCAGGCAGAACACAAGGGCATGGATCCGGTCCGTGGAGGCGTAAATCCGGTCGGCGACCTCGCCCGACTCCGAATCCCCCCACACGTGGCGGGTGGCGGCCCCCGCGCGGATCGCGGTCGGCCGGTCGAATGACGGGCGCGGTGACGGCGAATAGCCCCCCGCGCTCACGGCGGGCGATGGTACCAGAGGCCCCTGTACGCCCGCCCGGCGCTTGGTAGAGTCACCCCGCCGAGCCCAACCGACGGGGGGAGCAGCATGAACCGGCACCTGGCGAGAAGGCACTTGGCGATCGCCGCGGCGATCGTGACCATGACAGCGGCCGCAGGCTGCGGCGGCACGCCGGGCTCGTCGCCCGACTCGGGTGGCGCGACGCCTTCCGGCGCGGTGAAGACGACGGGCTTCGACAAGCTCGGCCCGGTCCACCTCCTGATCTGGTCGTACGACAACCAGGACCCCGGCCTCGAGCCCGTGCTCAAGGAGCTCTCCACGAACTTCGAGAAGCAGTACCCGAACGTGAAGATCGACATGGTCTTCAAGGACTTCAACAGCCTCGTGAACGTCGTGCCGCGCGCGCTCCAATCGGGGTCAGGGCCGGACATCACCGAGGGGAACCAGGGCTACCAGACCGACTCCCAGCTCGTGAAGGCCAAGCTGATCGTCCCGCTCGACCCGTACATCAAGGCGTACGGGTGGAACAAGTGGTACTCGCCGTCGACCTGGTCGATGTTCCGGTGGACGGACGACGGCAAGACGTTCGGGAAGGGCCCCACCTGGGGCGTCGCGCAGACCGGCCAGAACATCAACGTCTACGTCAACACGCAGAAGCTCCAGCAGCTCGGCTTCGATCCGTCGAACATGCCGACGACGTTCGACGACTTCAACAAGATGCTCGCCGACATCCGGGCGAAGCTCCCGAAGAACGAGCCCGTGATCGAGTTCGGCAACAACGAGGGCTACGGCACGATCCACATGTTCGGGGGCATCCAGGCGGCATTCTTCAGCGCCCAGGACGAGCGCAACTGGATCCAGCACGTCCCCGGCTCGAGCTGGGATACCCCCGACAACGTGAAGGCGCTCGCGGCGTACCAGGCGTGGGCCAAGAACGGCTACTTCAACAGCGACTACAACGCCCTGAAGTACGACCAGTCGGCGGCCGAGTTCGCCAAGGGCAACGGCGTCTTCTGGATGGGCGGTGACTGGGACGCGTCGATCATCAAGGCCGGCCTGGGCTCGAACGCGGCGGTGATGAACATCCCGCCGGGGCCGAGCGGGACATGGTCCGGCGTCGGCGGGCTCTCCGGCCCGTGGCACATCTCGTCCAAGACGAAGTACCCCGATCTGGCGGCGGCCTGGCTCAACTACATCATCGCCTCGCCGGAGGCCCAGAAGCTGATGTACGCGCAGCAGCAGATCCCGTCACCGTCCGACGCGGCGGCGCCGCCGGCCGGCGATCCGTACCTGGGACAGGTGACGGACGCGTTCCGCCAGGTGGCCGACGACGACGGCCTCATGCTGTACACCGACTGGGCGTCGCCGACGATGTACGACACGCTGGCATCGAACTTCCAGGACCTGCTCGCCGGACGCATCTCGGCCCAGGACATGGCGAAGAACGTTCAGGACGACTGGACGAAGTTCGACGAGACGCTGAAGCAGTAGACATCACATGACGGAGACGGCGGCTCAGGTCGGCTCGGAGACGGCCGCGCGGGACCGCGCCCGCGCGCGCAAGCGGGCGCCCGGCGAGCCGCGCAACGTCGCCTGGCTCTACATCCTGCCCGGCCTGCTCTTCTACGGGCTCTTCACGCTTGGGCCACTGGCTGCACACGGTGGAGCTCTCGTTCTTCGACTGGGACGGGCTGACCGTCGGGCACTACATCGGCCTCGCCAACTACCGCGAGGCCTTCTCGGATCCCCTCGTCCGCGATTCGTTCAAGCACTCCGCCGAGCTGATCGTCTTCTACGCGCTCCTGCCGGTCGCGCTGGGCCTGCTCCTGACCGCGCTTCTCACGCGACATCCGGTGCGCGGGTTCACGTTCTTCCGCACGGCCCTCTTCCTGCCGCAGATGATCGCGGGCGTGGTGGTGGCGCAGGCCTGGGTCTGGCTCTATGCCGACAACGGTCCGCTGAACGAGTTCCTGCGAGACGTCGGGCTCGGCTCGCTGGCCCGCCCGTGGCTGGGCGACTTCAGCTGGGCGCTGCCGGCGGTCGGCGGGATCGGGACGTGGGTGACCTACGGCCTCTGCATGGTGCTCTTCATCGCCGGCGCACAGAGCATCCCCCACAGCCTCTACGACGCCGCCCGGGTCGACGGCGCGGGCGCCGTGCGCGAGTTCTTCGCCGTCACCCTGCCGGCGCTCAGAAACCAGGTCGTGGTCGCGTTCGTCCTCACGACCATCAACGCGCTGCGCAGCTTCGACATCATCTACAACGCGACGAGCGGCGGCCCGGGGACGACGACCTACGTGCCGTCGTTCTACATGTACCGGAACGCGTTCGTGTTCAACCGGGTCGGCTACGCCGCCGCGATCGCGGTGATCCTGACCGCGGCGATCTTCGCGCTGGCGGGGATCGTGCTCTACGTGAGCTCGCGCGGGGAGGAGCGGTGAGCGCGGCCCGGGCCGAGCGCGCCGTCACCTACACGGTGCTTGCGCTCTTTGCGGTCGGGGCGATCTACCCGGTGCTCTCGATCCTCTTCCTGGCGCTCC
Organism: uncultured Actinomycetes bacterium; assembly: GCA_963821535.1. Taxonomy (GTDB): domain Bacteria; phylum Actinomycetota; class Thermoleophilia; order Gaiellales; family JAICJC01; genus JAICJC01. Next base: position 12,582 of record CAWGEC010000014.1, read on the forward strand.
ACACCAAGAACGACCTCGTCACCGGCTTCGCGTGGCCGACGAATCCCAGCCTGTCGAGCTTCAGCGCGGCGTGGACCGAGGGCGACTTCGGCACAGGCCTCAAGTCGAGCTTCATCGTGGCGGCCACGGTCACGGTCGTCTCGGCAGTCCTCTCGCTCGGCACCGGCTATGCCTTCGGGACGATGCGCTTCCGCGGCGACCGGTGGCTCTTCGGCGTCTTCCTGCTCGGGATCATCTTCCCGTACGAGGCGACCGTGATCCCGCTCTACTACGACTTCCAGGACTTCGGCATCCTGAACACGTACTGGTCGCTGATCCTGCCGCAGATCGGCCAGTCCGTCGCATTCGGGACGTTCTGGATGCGGGCCTTCTTCCGCTCGACGCCTCCGGCGCTCGTCGAGGCGGCGCGCATGGACGGCGCGTCGAGCTTCGGCGTCCTCGTCCGCGTGCTCCTGCCGCAGGCGCGGCCCGCGCTGCTCACGCTGTGCGCGCTCGTCTTCACGTACACCTGGAACGAGTTCCTGCTCGCCCTCGTGCTCGTGAGCGGCGCGCCCTCGAAGCAGACGGCCCCGCTCGGGCTCAGCTTCTTCGCCGGCGCCGTCCGGGCCGGCGACCCGACCAAGGTCGCGGCGGCGTCGGTGCTGGTGGCCGCGCCGATCGTGATCGTGTACATCTTCCTCCAACGGCACTTCATCCGCGGGATGCTCGCGGGAGCGGTAAAGGGGTAGGCAGTGGCCCGGATCAAGCTGGCGTACATCGGCGGAGGCTCGACCCGCGGCGCGGGGACGATGGCCTCGTTCATCCACAACAACGGCGCCGACTTCGAGGGATCGGAGGTCGTGCTGGTCGACCTCGACGCCGACCGGCTCGAGCTGATCCGCACGCTCGCCGAGAAGATGGCGCGCGCCCGCGGCGTCGACCTCACGATCACGGCCACCACCGACCGCAAGGCCGCCCTCACAGACTGCGACGCCGTCCTCTCGTCGTTTCGCCCCGGCGGCTTCAGCGCGCGGGCCAAGGACGAGCGGATCCCGCTCAACCACGGCGTCATCGGCCAGGAGACGCAGGGGCCCGGAGGGTTCTTCATGGCGCTTCGGGCGATCGCGATCCTGAAGGACATCTGCGCCGAGATGGAGGAGGTCTGCCCCGGCGCCTGGCTCTTCAACTACACGAACCCCGTGAACGTCGTGGCCGAGGCCGTGACGCACAACTCGGAGATCAAATGCGTCTCGCTGTGCGAGGGGCCGATCTACTTCGTGAACCAGATGGCCGGGTACGCCCAGCTCGACCAGGACAAGCTCTCGGCGACGATGGTCGGGCTGAACCACGGCTGCTGGAGCGTCGAGCACACGTACGACGGCGAGGACGCCATCCCCCACATCGAGGCGGCCTGGGAGCGGCGCCGCGACGACCCGGAGCTCTCGACGATGGGCCGGCGCATCCTGCACCTGGGAGCCTCGATGGGCTCGATCCCGGCGGAGTACTTCATGTACTACTACTTCCGCGACGAGATCGTGAGCGAGCTCGCGGCCAAGCCCACGACCCGGGCCGAGGACATCATGGGCTGGGCGCCCGACTACTGGCGCCACTACGAGGAGCAGGCCAAGAGCGACGACCCGCAGCTCGATCCGGGCCGGTCCCGCGGCGGCATCAACGAGCTCGAGCTGGCGATCGACGTGATGGACGCGATCTTCAACGACAAGGACGAGGTGCATCCCGTCAACGTCCCGAACGCCGGCGGCGCCCTCCCCGGCTTCCCGGAGGACCTCGTCGTCGAGATCCGCGGGCGCTGCAACCGCGCGGGGATCCAGCCGCTGACGTCGGCGCCGCTGCCTGGGCACGTCCGCGGGCTGGTCGAGATGCTGGCCGAGTATCAGGCCGTCGCGGCCCAGGCGGCGTGGTCGGGCGGGCGGCGCGACGCCGTGCGCGCGCTCGCCGCGAACCCGCTGGTGATGCGGCTCGACCTGGCCGAGCAGCTCTACGACGAGCTCCTGGCCGCCCACCGGGACCTGCTCCCGGACCGCCTCGCGGCCTAGCCAATGGCGGGGCTGCTCCTCGGAGCCGACGGCGGCAACACCAAGACGATCGCCCTCGTGGCCGACCGCGACGGCACGATCCTGGGCGCCGGCCGGGCGGGCACCTCCGACCTCTACAACGCGGTCTCGGTGGGGGCGGCGATCGGCGCGATCGGCGCGGCCGTGGCCGCTGCGCTCGCGGCTGCCGGTGGATCGGCCGCCGACGTCGAGGCGGCGTGCTTCAGCCTCGCCGGAGCCGACTGGCCCGAGGACTTCGAGCTCCTGCGGCGGGAGCTGCCGGTGAAGATCGGCCTTCCGGGCGAGCCGCTGGTGGTGAACGACGCCGTCGGCGCGATCCGCGCGGGCACGCCTGACGGGGTCGGGACGTCGGTCGTGTGCGGCACGTACGGCGTCTCGAGCGGCCGCAACGCCGCCGGCGACGTCTTCCACCTGGGGTTCTGGCCGGACTCCTGCGGCGCCCGCCCGCTCGGCCGGGAGGCGCTGGCCGCCGTCTGGCGGTCGGATCTCGGTATGGGGCCGGAGACGTCGCTCACCCGGCGGGCGCTCGAGACGTACTCGGTCGCCGACCCGATGGAGCTGCTCTACGAGCTGACCCGCCGCGGGGGGCCTGGCTCCGAGGCCGTCGACCGGCTTGCTCCGGCCGTCCTCGACGAGGCCGATGCCGGCGACCCCGTCGCGGGCGCCATCGTCGCCGGCCAGGGGCACATCCTGGGCGATCAGACACGCGTCTGCGCCGAGCGGGTCGGCCTCCTGGGCGGGGAGTTCCCCGTCGTCCTCGCGGGCGGCGTCTTCCGGCACCCCTCCCGCCTGCTCGCCGAGACGCTCATGGAGCGGATTCCCGGCGGCCGGCCGGTCCCGGCGGCCCACGAGCCCGTGGTGGGCGCGCTCCTCTTCGCGTTCGACCGGGCCGGCGTGGCCGCCGACGAGGCGCAGCTCCAGGCGACGGCACCGCCGGCCGCCACGTTCGCGACGAGCGGGTAGCCAGCGCTCGACGAACCCGTGGGGCCTGGCCCCATGCGGGGCCAGGCCCCGGTGGTCAGGCGATAGCCGAGCCTGTCTCCGGGTCGAAGAAGTGCAGCTGGCCCGTGTCGACCGCGAGCGTCAGCGGCTCGCCGTCGCGGGCCGACGAGCGCGGGCTGACGCGGGCCACCCAGATGCAGCGCCGCTCCGCGGCGGCGGCCTCGAGGCCCTCGAGCGCCTCCAGGCCGGTCTCGGCCGCAAGCTCGCGGATGTCCTCGGTCAGGACCGGCTCGGCGTCGAGCCCGAAATGGACGAGCAGGTCCGAGCCGAGCGCCTCGCACAGCTCGGGGACGATCTGGAGGCTCCGGCCCGGCGGGGCATCGCGGGCGATGCTCACGTCCTCCATGGCCTCCGGCCGTACGCCGATGATGACCGTCCGCCCGGCGTAGGCGCGCAGCCCGGGCCGGGCGGCGGCGGCATCCCGGTCGACGGTGAGCCGGCTGCCCGCGAACTCCACCGTGATCTCGCCGCCGTCGGCCGCCTCGACGCGGGCCTCGACCATGTTCATCGCCGGCGAGCCGATGAAGCCGGCGACGAAGAGGTTCGCGGGCCGGTTGTAGAGGGCGTCCGGCTCGTCCCACTGCTGGAGCACGCCCTTCTTCATGACCGCGACCATGTCGCCCATCGTCATCGCCTCGGTCTGGTCGTGAGTGACGTAGATCGTCGTGACGCCGAGGTCGCGCTGCGTCCGGCGAAGCTCGGCGCGCATCTGCACCCGCAGCTTCGCGTCGAGGTTCGAGAGCGGCTCGTCCATCAGGAACGCCTGCGGCTCGCGCACGATGGCGCGGCCCATCGCCACCCGCTGGCGCTGCCCGCCGGACAGCTGGCCGGGCTTCTTGGCCATGAGCTCCGAGAGGCCGAGCGTGTGGGCTACGTCGTCGACCCGCTTGCGGACGTCGGCCTTCGGCATCCGCCGCAGCTTCAGGCTGAACGCCATGTTGTCGTAGACCGACATCTGGGGGTAGAGCGCGTAGTCCTGGAAGACCATCGCCAGGTCGCGATCCTTCGGCGAGACGTCGTTCACGACCCGGTCGCCGATCTTCACCGTGCCGTCGGTGATCGCCTCCAGGCCGGCCACGCATCGCAGGAGCGTCGTCTTGCCGCAGCCGGACGGCCCGACGAGGACGGCGAGCCGGCCGTCGGGGATCACGAGGTCGACGCCGGCGACGCCCTCGGTGCCATCCGGATACACCTTGCGGACACGATCCAGGACGATCTCCGCCACGGCATCTAGCCTACCGCACGCGTGATCAGAGGGCGCTTCGCGGGTCGTGCACGCGCCGCTCGCCGCCGTCGTCAGGCGGGAGCGAGGAGTAGTCGGGCGGCGGGAAGGCGGTCTCGAGGTCAACCGCCCGCCCCTCCGCAGCCGAGCGCGACGCCGCCAGCATGACCTCGAGCGCGTGCAGCGAGTGCTCCGGGCGCATCACCGGCGGAACGCCGCGCTCGATGCAGTCGACCAGATGGTCGAGACCGGCCGTCCACGACCAGCCCGGCGCGGTCTCCGGGTGCACCTCCCACGTCCCGGCGGCGTTTCGCCACAGCTCGAACCCCTCCGGCGCCCAGTCGTCTCCGAGCATCTGGACGACGCCGTCGGTGCCGTAGAGCTCGATCGCCGGCGATCGGTAGCGCTGCATCGTGAACCCGGTCGTGACCGAGGCGAACCGGCTCTCGCCGAAGTCGAGCAGGAGGTGGGCGTTGTCGTCGGACTCCACGCGGATCGGCGCGCCCTCGACGATCCGCTCCGGGATCGCCGTTCCGACGAGCGCGACCACCCGGCGCACCGGGCCGAGCATGCCGCACAGGCTCGTCACGTTGTAGATGCCGAGGTCGAAGAGCGCGCCGCCGCCGGGCTCGTAGTACCACCGACCCCACGACGGCCCCGCCCACCCATACCGCGCCCGGGCCAGCACGACCCGGCCCAGCTCGCCCGCGGCGACGCGGCCGTGCATGGCCTGGTAGGTGGGAGACAGGAGCACCGCCGGCGCGCACACGAGCACGCGGTCGGATGCGCGGCCTGCGGCCTCCACGAGGGCCCGGGCCTCGTCCATCGTGGTCGCCATCGGCTTCTCGACCAGCACGTGCCGTCCCGCCTCGAGCGCCGCGAGCGCGAGCCGGCCGTGCTCGAGCATGCTCGTGAGTACGAGCACGGCGTCGACCCGGTCATGCTCGATCACGGCCTCCGCGCTTCCGACGGCCACGGCGGTGCCCGTCGCGCGGTCAGCGGCGGCGCGCTTCTGGGGATCGGGGTCGTAGGCGGCCGTCACCTCGACGCGCCCGGCGGCGGCAAGCCGCTCAATTGCCGTGCGGTACGGGGTCCAGTAGACGCTCCCGAGACCGAGAATTCCAAGGCGGACGGGCACCAGGTGACGGTGATGATAAGAGACCCTCCGCTCCGTCGCGGATGGGTAGTCTCCGCTGGACATGGCCTACGACTTCGACCTGCTCGTGATCGGCTCGGGCCCGGCAGGGCAGAAGGCCGCGATCCAGGCGGCCAAGCTGCACCGCCGGGTGGCGATCGTCGAGCAGCAGCGCACGGTTGGGGGCGTCTGCATCAACTCCGGCACGATCCCCTCGAAGACGCTGCGCGAGGCGGTCCTCTTCCTGACCGGGATGACGCAGCGGTCGATGTACGGCGACAGCTACCGCGTGAAGGACGACGTCACGATCGCGGACCTCTTCTTCCGCACGCAGTCGGTGATCCAGCGCGAGTCCGACGTCGTCCACGACCAGCTCTCGCGAAACCACGTCCGGATCCTGAACGGCACCGGGTCGTTCTCCGACGCCCACACCGTGCTCGTCGACGAGGGCAACGGCACCCGCCGCCAGGTGACGGCGGAGCGGATCGTGATCGCCGTCGGCACCCGGCCGGCCCGGCCGAAGACCGTCGACTTCAACGAGCGCACCGTGCTCGACTCGGACGGCATCCTGCACTTGGAGAAGATCCCCGACGCGCTCCTCGTCGTGGGAGCCGGTGTGATCGGGATCGAGTACGCCTCGATGTTCGCGGCGCTGGGCTCGCGCGTGACGGTCGTCGAGGCCCGGCCGCAGCTGCTCGACTTCTGCGACGCCGAGATCGTGGAGGCGCTGCGCTACCACCTGCGCGACCTGAACGTCGTCTTCCGCCTGAACGAGGAGGTCGTGGGCGTCGACGAGCACGACAGCGGCACGATCACGCACCTGAAGAGCGGAAAGCGGATCCTGGCCGACACCGTCCTCTACTCCGCCGGGCGGCAGGGCGCGACCGACGCGCTCGACCTCGGGAACGTCGGGATCGAGGCGGACTCACGCGGCCGGATCTCGGTCGACGAGCACTACCGCACGTCGGTCGAGCACATCTACGCGGTCGGCGACGTCATCGGCTTCCCGAGCCTGGCGGCAACGTCGATGGAGCAGGGCCGGCTCGCATCGGCCCACGCCTGCGGCCTGGACGTGCGGCCGATCTCCGACGCGCTGCCGATCGGCATCTACACGATCCCCGAGATCAGCTTCATCGGCAGCACCGAGGAGCAGCTGACCCAGGAGCAGACGCCGTACGAGGTCGGGATCTCGCGCTACCGCGAGCTGGCCCGCGGGGCGATCCTCGGGGACGCGTACGGGCTCCTGAAGCTGTTGGTCTCGTCCGAGGATCGCAAGCTGCTCGGGGTGCACGCGTTCGGCACCACGGCGACGGAGCTCGTCCACATCGGGCAGACGGTGATGGGGTTCGGCGGCACCGTCGACTACCTCGTCGAGGCGGTCTTCAACTACCCGACCCTGGCCGAGGGCTACAAGGTCGCCGCGCTCGACGCCACCAACAAGCTGCGCGCGATCTCCACGCTCTCCGCCTCCGCGCCAACCTGACGCATAGCGCCAAGGGGACGCTAAGAGAGCCAGGCCACAATCCAGCCTGGCCGTCTCGGCGTATCTCCTTCACCGGCGTGCCACCTTGCAAGGACGCCTGCCCCGGAGCGGGGCGCGACCCCCTCGGACGTCCCGCTCCGGCGGCCGGCCAGGCTCAATCCCTGTGTTTGTGCGGCCGATCACAGGGGCAGAGCGCTCCATGCATATGCACGACCTCGAACCGACTCTGGCCGAAGCTGCGGCCCTGCTCGCCGCGGCGTCCGTTGTGGACGTCGAAACCGATCGTGGCGAGTCGGTCGAGCTCTGGACCATCTCGAGCGAGGGTCAGTCCGTCGCCGCCAGCGCGCCGCGCCTCGCCGTCGCATCCGGGATGCGGGTCGAGTGCCGGCTCACGACCGACGACGCGCCGCTTCACGTCTGGGCCGTGATCGAGTCGGCCGAGTACCGCTCGCAGACGCGGGCGGCGCTCACGCTGCGGGTGATCGACGTCGAGTCCGAGGGCTACGAGCGGCGGGCGGCGCGGATGCCGCTCGCAGCGTCGGGGGTCGTTCGGGCCGCCGTCTGCGACCGCGTCCCTCCCGGGGAGTCGATCCCGGTCCGGATCGTCGACCTGTCCGAATCAGGTGTGGGCGTGCTGATCGACGACACCCGGCCGCGCCCCGGTGATCGGGTCTGGCTTGCGGCGCGGTTCATCGAGGGGGAGCTGAACGCCGACGTGCGGGTCGCGCACGTGCGCCCGACCGGCCGCGGAAGCGAGATGGCCGTCGGCTGCTCGTTCGTCGAGCCCGGAGCCGTGGCGGGCGTGGTGTCGCGCGTCGTCGCCCGCCTGACGGGCACCGGCCGCACCCGCCCGGAGGGCAGCACCCTGCGCGAGACGCTCGGCATCGAGCGCCCGGCAAGCTGACGACGTCAGCCGCGGTCGACGAGCACCCACCTCCGCACGATCAAGAGGCCGCCCGAGTGCGGGGTGTACTCGCCCATGTCGTAGTGCTCGTAGAGCCGGCGCTCCTCGTCCGGGCTGAGATCGCCGTCGGCGGCGATGTGGGGAGCGGCGTCGACCGCCGCCTTCGTGACGCCGAGCGTGACCTTCTCGTCCTCGGACCGCGTCGCCCCCTCGGCCGGCGCCAGGTGGAGCCGGTTGTGCAGGAACCCACTCGCGACGAGCAGGAACTCCGGCTCACCCGACTCGTTGTTCACATAGACGTCGATGAGCTTCCCGACGGACTGGCCGTCGGAGGAGAAGACATCGAGCTCGTGCCAGTCGCGCACCTCGAGCGGTGACGGCATGCTGCACCTCCGTACGATTTCGGACGTTTACTCGGCGAGCGGCGATCGTACCGGGCGCAGCGCCTCGTCGTACAGATGGCACGCAACGTGCACGTCGCCGACCAGCCGGAGGGCGGGATCGATCGGCTCGTGGAACGCCACGTCCGCGCCGGAGGCCGACGGGTCGATCGAGCGCACGCCCGTCCAGAACGGCTCGCCCGGCTGATCTGCGCGCACGCGATCGAGCATCTCGGCCACGTCCGCACCCGACCGGCCGGCGGCGGCCGGGACGCGAACGTTGGTCGACGGCTCGTCCAGCGGCTCGAGATCGCCGAGCGTGCCGCGCTCCGCCTCGAACCGGTCCTCGCCGGTCCCCGCCCAGCGCAGCTCGAGCAGGTCGCGCAGGTCGCGTGATTCCCAGCCGCAGGCCTCGAATGCCTGCGGGCACCGCGGATGGAAGCGGCAGCCGAGCGGCGGCCGGGCGGCGTCGGGGATCTCGCCGCGGGGCAGGTCGCGGGGGATGCTCCGCGCGGGGTCGGGATCGGGGATCGCCTTCAGAAGCGAGGCCGTGTAGGGGTGGCGCGGGTTGGCGAAGATCTCGGCCGTGTCGCCGATCTCGACGATCCGGCCCAGGTACATGATCGCGACCCGATTGCAGAAGAACTTGGCCGTCGCCAGGTCGTGCGTGATGTAGAGGTAGGTCAGGTCGAGGTCGCGCTTCAGCCCGAGCATGAGCTCGAGGATCTTGGCGCGGACGCTCATGTCGAGCATCGACACCGGCTCGTCTGCGACCAGCAGGGCCGGCCCGAGGATGACGGCGCGGGCCAGGACGGCGCGCTGCTTCTGGCCGCCGGACAGGTCGCCCGGATACTTCCCGAGGTACTGCTCGGGCGGCGCGAGGCCGACCCGCTCGAGCACGGCCGACACGCGCTGCCGGATCTCGCGCCGGTCATTGGTGATGCCGTGAATCCGCAGGGGATGGCCGACCGCCGTCTCGATCGTCATCGCCGGGTTGAGCGAGGCGTGCGGATCCTGGAACACCATCTGCATCTGGCGCCGGAGCGCCCGCACGGCCCGATCTCCGAGCCGCGTCACGTCCTGGCCGTCCAGCGTGATCGAGCCGCCGGTCGGGTCGACCAGGCGCAGGAGCGCCCGCCCGAGCGTCGTCTTGCCGCTGCCCGACTCGCCGACGATCCCCAGCACCTCGCCCTTCCGAAGCTCGAAGGACACGCCGTCGACGGCCTTCACGACCCCGCTGCTTCGGCCCACGAGGCGCCCGGCGAAGGACCCTCGCAGCGGGAAGTGCACCTCGAGGTCGCGCACCTCGAGCATCGGGGCGGCGGCCGCCGTCATGCCTCCTCAGCCACGGCGATCTCCTCGCGCGCGAGCGGGTCGTGGCCGCCGGCCGGGATCTGAGTCTCCGGCCCGTGGAGCCAGCAGCGCACCCGCTGGCCGCTCTCTGCCCGCATCTCGACCGGGTCGCGGTCGGCGCACACCGCCATCGCGTTCGAGCAGCGCGGATGGAACCGGCACCCCGATGGCGGGTCGATCAGGCTCGGGGGCGCGCCCGGGATGTAGTGCAGGCCGGTCGTCCGGAGCGAGATCACGGATCGCAGCAGGTCGCGCGTGTACGGGTGGGCTGGACTCCCGAACACGGTGCGGGCGTCGCCCTCCTCGGCCACCTGGCCGGCGTACATGACGGCCACCCGGTCGCACGCCTCAGCGACGATGCCCAGGTTGTGGGTGATGAGGAGGAGCGAGGTGCCGAAGTTGCGCTTGAGGTCGGCGAGGATGCCCAGGATCTGGGCCTCGACGAGGACGTCGAGGGCCGTCGTCGGCTCGTCGGCGATCACGAGGCGCGGCCGCAGGACGAGCGCCAGGGCGATCATGATCCGCTGGCGCATTCCACCCGAGAACTCGTGTGGGTAGTTGCGAAACCGGGTCGGCGGGATGCCCATCCCCCCGAGCGCCTCGAGCGACCGCCGCCGGATCTCGGACTTCTGCAGCCCCGGCTCGTGCGTCTTGAGCGTCTCGCGGAAGTGATCCTCGATCCGCATGAGCGGGTTCAGGCGCGTCATCGGCTCCTGGAAGATGAGGCCGATCTCGGCGCCGCGCATCTGGCGGAGCCGCCGACCCGAGAGGCCGACGATGTTCTCGCCGCTCAGGCGCACCTCGCCGTCCATCACGGCGCCCTCGGGGAGGAGTCCCATGATGCCGCGGCCGAGCGTCGACTTGCCGCAGCCCGACTCGCCGACGAGGCCCAGCACCTCGCCGGCGCCGATCTGGAGCGACACGCCGTCGACCGCGCGCACCGCGCCGCGCGGGCTGCCGTACCACACTCGCAGATCACGGAGCTCGAGAACGGGCGTCTCGCTCACGCCTCGACCTCCGCTTCGCCGACCGAAGCCTGCAGGATCACAGCATCGATCCGGTGGCGCCGGAGCACCGGGTTCAGAACGTCGTTCAGGCCCTCGCCCAGAAGCGTGAGCGCCGTGACCAGGAGGACGATCGCCAGGCCCGGGAAGAGGCCCGTCCACCAGATCCCGGCTCCGGCGTCGGAAATGGCGCGTGAGCTGTCGTATCCCCATTCGGCTGCGTCCGTGGGCTGGATGCCGTAGCCGAGGAAGCCGAGCGCCGCCAGCGTCAGGATGGCGTCGGCCGCGTTCAGGGTGGCAATCACGGGCACGCTCTGGATGACGTTGTGGAAGACGTATCGCGAGATCACCGTGCGGGGCCTCGCCCCCAGCGCACGGGCCGCCTCGACGTAGGGCTCCTCACGAACGCTGATCACGTGGTTTCGCACCACCCGGAAGTACTGAGGTGTGTACACCGCCGCGATGGCGATGGCCGCCGTGAGCACCCCCTGTCCAAGCCGGTCGGCGAGCAGGAACGCGATCACGATCGCGAGGAGCAGATACGGGAAGGCGAAGAGTGCGTCCATGACGAGCACAAGCGCGCGGTCGAGCGGGCCCCCGAAGTAGCCCGAGACGAGGCCGAGCGGGAGCCCGATCGCGAGCGCCACAACCACTGCGAGCACGACGACCTTGAGCTCGGTCTGGGCTCCGTAGATGACGCGCGATAGCACGTCGGTCGACTGGACGTTCGTTCCGAAAAGGTGCTCCGACGACGGATGCCCCTGCTTCGGGAACCGGTGGCCGGCCGCGTCTTGATACTGGTCGAAGTTGTACGGCGCGATCCAGGGCGCGGTCAACGCCATGATGACGAAGAAGAGCGTCAGCGCAACCCCCGCCCACAGGATCCAGCGCGGCACGCCGCGGGCGTCGCGGATCGGCTCGAGCGCCCTCTCCCACGAACCGAAGAACCGCCGCTCGGTCGGCTGCACGGTCATCAGTACCTCACCCGCGGGTCGATCCAGGCGTTCACGAAGTCGATGAGGACGCTCACCACGACCACGACGATGGCGAAGAACGTGATGATCCCCTGCACCGCGATGTAGTCGCGGTTGTTCAGGTAGCGGACGAGCTCGAAGCCGATGCCGGGCCAGTTGAACGTCGTCTCGGTGAGGACCGCGCCGGACAGGAGCAGTGCCACCTGGAGGCCGAGCACGGTTATCACCGGCACGAGCGCGTTCTTGAACGCGTGCCGGACGACGACCGATCGCTCGCCGACGCCCCGGGCCCGAGCCGCCTCGATGTAGTCCCCTTTCAGCGTCTGGAGAATGTTCACGCGCACGAGTCGGATGAGGACGCCGCTGATGATGAGGCCGAGCGTCGTCGCGGGCAGGATCAGATGCAGAAAGCAGTCCTTGAACGCGGCCCAGTCGCCGTCGATGGCGGAGTCGATCGAGGAAGAAATGCGTGTGGATCGAAAGCAGGAACTGCGTCTCGGGGCTCGCTCGGCCTGAGGTGGGTAGCCAGCCGAGCTTCTGTCCGAAGAAGAGCTGGGCCAGAAACCCGAGGAAGAACGGCGGCACCGCGTAGATGACGATCCCGAAGAGCCGGATGCCCACGTCGACGGGCGTATCACGCAGGCGTCCCGCGATCAGGCCGAACGACACGCCGACGACCACGGCGACCATCATTGCCGCGGTCGTGAGCTCGAACGTCGCCGCGCCGTTCTCGACGATCACGTTGGTGACGGGGCGGTTGTCGGTGATCGTGTGGCCGAAGTCGAGCCGGACGACGTCGCCCAGGTAGTCCACGTACTGGACGAGGATCGGCTTGTCGTAGCCGCCCGCATGGCGGCGCTCCTCGAGCGCCTTGGGCGAGAGCCGGCCGCCGAGGGCGGCGCTCACCGGGTCGCCCGGCGCGACCCGCATGAGGAAGAACACCAGCGTGAGCAGGATCAGGACCATGGGGATGACCAGGCCCAGCCGGGTGAGCGCGTAGGTGCGGAGTGAGGTCGTCTGTCGCGCCATGGGTGATCCGGAGGGAGCCCCGGGCGGGCCCCCTCCTGATCATGCCTGGTACTGTTAGCTCTTGCCGATCAGCCAGAAACGGAAGATGTACGCCGGGTCGAAGGTCTCCTCGACGCCGGTTACCCCGTCCTGGACAGCCGCGATCTGCTTCCCCTGCCACACGGGCACGGTCGGCGCGTCGGCGGCCGCCAGCTTCTGGATCTTGGCGAATGCGGCGACCCGGGTCTGCTCATCGGTCGACGCCTTCTCCTCGGAGATGGCCTTGTCGATCGCCGGGTTGTCGTAGTGGCCGTTCCAGAAGCCGCCGTCGGGATAGAAGTACGCGGAGTAGTCGTCGGCGTCCGGATAGTCCGGGAACCAGCCGAGCTGGAACGACGGGAACGCGTCCTTCGCCTTGTCGACGGTGTACTGGTCCCACTCCTCGGACTTGAGCGTCACCTTGAACAGGCCGCTGCCCTCGAGCTGGCGCTTGATCTCGGTGTACTCGTCGGCCGAGCCGTCACCGTAGTGCGACGGCGTCCACCACATCTCGATCGGGATGGGCGTCGTCATCCCCGACACCTCCTGCTTGGCGGCGTCGAGGTTCGGGGTCGCCCCGTACTCGGCCTTGTAGGCGTCGGTGTGCCCGATCAGGCCGGCCGGGATCATCGAGTAGAGCGGCTGGACGGTGCCGTTGTAGACGTTGTCGACGATCGACTGGCGGTCGATCGTGTAGGCGATCGCGCGCCGCACGGCCTTGTCCTTGCCGGGGTCGAGCTTCGTGTTGAACACCAGGTAGCGGATCTCGATGCCCTGGCCCGTGACGATGTTCACGCCGCTTGCCGTCTTCAGGCTGTCGATGTCGGTCGGCGTCAGGTTGCGGAACGCGATGTCCACGTCGCCGCCCTGGATCGCCAGCTTCAGCGCCGGCGAGTCCTTGTAGTACTGGATGAGGACGCGCGCGTTCTTGGCCGGCTCGCCCCAGTAGTTGTCGTTTCGCTCGAGCACGGCCTGCACGCCCGGCTGGTACTTCACGAGCTTGTAGTGGCCGCTGCCGATGACCTGGCCGTCGGGCTGGAGCGACTTCTCGGGATAGACGTCGGAGGGCACGATCGCCGCGCCGCCCGTCGTCAGGATGAAGGGCCACGTCGCATCGGGCTGGCGCAGGTTGAACGTGACCGTCAGGTCGTCGGGCGTCGAGATCTCGTTCCCCGTCCACTTGCCGCAGTCGGCGAGGGAGGAGAAGAGGCTGCAGACGCCCTGGTCGCCGTTGATCTCGATGCTGCGCTGGAACGAGTAGGCGACGTCCTCGGAGGTGAGCGGCGATCCGTCGGAGAACTTCACGCCCTTGCGAAGATGGCAGGTGTAGGTCTTGGGGTCGTCCCACGCGCAGGACTGGGCCAGGGACGGCACCGGCTGGTTCCCGCCCGGCGGGATCGTCATCAGCTCGTCGTAGATGTTGTAGATGACGTTCCAGGAGTGCAGGTCGTAGGCGTCGCCCGGATCGAAGTGGACGGCCGTGTCGGTGGTGCCCATGATGACGGTGGCGTCCGACAGGTTGGCGTTGCCGCCGCCCGTGTCCGCGCCGCCGTTGTCGCTGCCGCCGCCGCAGGCCGCGGCGAGTGCGAGCGTCGCGGCGAGGACGAGAAACCGGCGCGCGCCGGTCGATTTCGGTCGCATGCGTGCTCCCTTCCGTGTGGGAGGGGGTGTCCCGGTCCCCTCCGGCTGCCGACCGCCCACCATACACCGTCTGTTCACCCGTCGTTCATGGGCGGGTTCGACCTCTTGGACGAGGCCGAGCGGGGGATGTTTGCGGCGAAGTTCTCCGCCTTTTCACCGGAACTTCGGCGAAGTACCGACACCGATCCGGGGCTTCACTCATGCCGCGGTGCCGGGCCGGTGCGACGATCCAAACGAGGCCGGCGACCGCCGGTCGACCACGAGGAGGGCGATGATCATGCGGCAGAACACGACTCTCGACGTCCTGATCGAGCAGGACGGGACGCGGATGAAGGTGCTGGCCACGTTGACGCCGGATACCGAGACCGGCGATTCCGAGGGCTGGGCGATCCTGTATCGGATGCCCGATGACAGCCCGGGAGGCACCCTCGACGACGCCAGGCCCTACAGCGTCGTCTCGGCGACCGGACACCGCGCGCATTTCATGGGATGGCGCAAGGTCGGACGCCGGCGCCTGGGCATCGGGATCGGCATACCGCCGGTCGAGCCCGTCTGACCGGCGCGCCCGGCCCGATGGCCCGTTCGGCGGGCGGGTCCGGCTAGGCTGAGGCCGTATGACCGAGCTGCCGGACGGCACGGTGACCCTGCTGTTCTCGGACATCGAGGGGTCGACCGCGCTCCTCAAACGGCTCGGCGACGGGTGGCCGGGAGTGCTCGAGCGGCAGCGCACGCTCCTGCGCGAGGCGATCGATGCCGGCGACGGGGTGGTCGTGGACTGCCAGGGCGACGCCATGTTCGCCGCCTTCCGGTCGGCATCCGCCGCCGTGTCGGCGGCCGTCGCGCGCGCAGACGCACATGGCCCGGGAGGCGTGGCCGGACGGCACCGCGGTCCGGGTGCGGATGGCCCTTCACACCGGCGAGCCGCATCGCACCGAGGACGGCGGGTACACGGGCATCGACGTCGTGCGCGCGGCCCGGCTGTGCGCCGCCGGACACGGCGGACAGGTGCTTCTCTCCGAGGCCGCCCGGCTCGTGTCCGGGGCTGAGACCATCGACCTCGGGCCGGTGATCCTCCCCGACATGGACCAGCCCGAGCGGATCTTCCAGCTGGCGGCACCCGGTCTTGCGACGAGCTTCCCGCCGCTTCGCACCCATGCCGCCTCGCCGCTCGAGACGCTGGGAGATGAGAAGGACGATCCCGAGGGGCGAATCGAACGGGCCGAGCAGACCCTCGAGCGGCGGATCAACGAGCGGGTCGCGGATCTCATCGAACGGGCGCTCGACGCACCGTTTGGGAAGCCGCCCGGTGGAGGCCGGGAGCCGTGACGACGCAGGGAGGCTTCACATGACCAGACCGTCGATCGTGTCTCCGAAGGAGTGGGAGGAAGCGCGCGAGCGCTTGCTGGTGAGGGAGAAGGAGGTGACCCGCGCCCGCGACGCGCTGGCCGCCGAGCGGCGGCGGATGCCGTGGACGGCGGTGGAGAGGGGGTACGAGTTCGACGGGCCCGGTGGCAAGGCGAGCCTGCTCGACCTGTTCGAGGGGCGCCGCCAGCTGATCGTCTACCGCGCATTCTTCGAGCCCGGCGTGAACGGCTGGCCCGACCACGCCTGCATCGGCTGCTCCTTCCTGGCCGATCAGGTCGCCCATCCGGCGCATCTGCACGCTCGCGACACGACCCTCGCGTTCGCGTCCCGCGCGTCCCAGCCCGACATCCAGCGGCTGAAGGAGCGAATGGGCTGGGAGATGCCGTGGTACACGATCACGGACAGCTTCGACGCCGACTTCGGCGTCGGCGAGTGGCACGGAACCAACGCGTTCATTCGCGAGGACGACCGGATCTTCCGCACCTACTTCGTCAACAACCGCGGCGACGAGGCGATGGGAAGCACGTGGAGCTATCTCGACATCACCGCACTCGGCCGCCAGGAGGAGTGGGAGGACTCGCCGGAGGGCTACCCGCAGACGCCGCCCTATCGGTGGTGGCGCTACCACGACGAGTAGGGCGAGATTCAGACGATCGGCGTGGCCGCCCCGCGGCCGACCGTCGTAAGCCTGTCCCCTGCGACGATGAGGGCGGTGTCCTCGTCGAGCGCGTATCCGACTCGCCCGGCTCCGAGATCGGCGATCGCCGCCCGAAGCCGCGGCGTCGTCTCCCAGGCGTCTGCGTGGACGTCGACCGTGAACGGCACAAGCCCGAGCCCCGCCACGACCGTGACCTCCTCGAGATCCTCGCCCGCATCCTCGGGGCAGACCGGGCGTCCGTGGTGGCGCCACCCGCCGACAAGGGCGTCCGCAGCGGCGATGGCCGCGCCGGCCGAGAACCCGGCATAGGGCGCACCCCGCTCCAGGAGCCATCGAATCAGGTCGTCCCGGACGGGGACCATGGCCTTGGCGTACTCGGGCGTGAGGCCCCCGCCCACCAGGAGCCCGTCCGCCTCGGCGAGGGCGCCGACGTTGAGCCGGTCTCCGAGCAGGACCGGGACGAGGAACGGCTCGACGTCGCCGGCCGAGCGCAGCGCGCGCACGAAGCGGCCGCCGTACTCCTCGACGCCGTCGCCCTCGTCGAGAAGGACGACGGCGACCCGCGGCACGCCGGAATGTCGAGCGGCAACGGCGCTCGCCTCGCGGACGAATGCCTCGTAGATCGCAGGCTGGGCGTCCTCGTCCCAGCCGCCGCCGATCAGCGTGACATGCACCCGGTCCGTTTCGAGGGCCACTCCCGGCCATGCTATCGATGAGCAGGCCCGGCGCTGGTCTACGCTGCTACAGATACGAAGGGGATTGGCTTGGCAGAGTCCTGCTCACATCTCGACCAGATCTCGATCACCGCCCTGCCCGACGACATCGCGGGCTGCGAGGACTGCCTGAGGATCGGAGCCCGCTGGCTGCACCTGCGCATGTGCACGAGCTGCGGGCATATCGGTTGCTGCGACTCCTCGCCGAACCGCCATGCGACGGCGCACGCCAACCAGACCGGCCATCCGGTGATCCGGTCGGCGGAGCCCGGCGAGGACTGGTTCTGGTGCTATCCGGACGACCTGGCGTTCTCGATCGCCCCTGAGCCATGACCGGTGCCGTCCCAGCTCTCGCGGCTCCATCGTTGTCGGCGACACAGCTGGCGACGCTCGCGCAGCTGGGCGAGGAGCGGACCGCAGCCGTCGGCGACGTGCTCTACCGGGTCGGAGATGCCAGCTATCCGTTCATCGCGATCGTCGAGGGCGAGGTCGCGATCCACGACGCGGCGGGCAACGAGATCATCCGGCACGGCGGATCGGGCTTCCTCGGCGAGATGAGCTTCCTGTCGGGGCAGACGGTCTTCGTGACGGCCGTCGTCACGGAGCCGCTGCGCTACATCGAGATCGACCGGGAGGTGATGCGCCCCTTGCTCTTCGAGGACGGGCCGCTCGCCGACCTCATCCTTGCCACCTTCATCGCCCGCCGGGAGGCGCTGCAACAGGTCGAGGGCGTCGGGTTGGAGATCGTCGGCCCGCACTCGTCCGCCGAAACGGTGCGGATCGTGAACTACGCGCGCACCAACCGGCTGCCGTTCGCCTGGCGCGACCCGGCGCACGACGAGGCCGCCGCCGAGCTCGTCGCCGGGCTCGACGCCGACAGCCTGCCGCTCGTGCGGCTGCCGGGCGGCACGGAGCTCCGCGGTCCGTCGGCGGGCGAGCTCTCGCGCATGCTGGGGATCGGCCAGGTGCTCGCGCCGCGGGAGGAGGTCGACCTGCTCGTCGTCGGCGCCGGCCCGGCGGGGCTCGCGGCGGCCGTGTACGGCGCGTCCGAAGGGCTCGAGACGCTCGTCATCGAATCGACGGCGCTCGGCGGCCAGGCCGGGGCGTCCCGGCGCATCGAGAACTACCTGGGGTTCCCGGCCGGCATCACCGGGGTGGAGCTCACCAGCCGGGCCGTCGTCCAGGCGCGGAAGTTCGATGCACGCGTGGCCAGCCCCTACCGGGCCGTCTCCCTCGAGCCCGTCGACGGCCGCTACCTCGTGCGACTCGAGGACGACCACGACATCTTCGCCGAGAGCGTGCTGCTCGCGACGGGCGCTGAGTACCGGCGCCTGCCGGTCGACCGCCTCGCGGAGTACGAGGGCCTCACCGTGTTCTACGCGGCCGGGCCGCCCGAAGCCCAGCTCTGCGGCGCATCGCGCGTCGCCGTGGTCGGCGGCGGCAATTCGGCCGGCCAGGCGGCCATCTGGCTCTCCCGCGGCGGTGCGCTCGTGACGCTGCTCCATCGGCGCGCCGATCTCCGGGAGACGATGTCGGACTACCTCATCCACGACCTCGAGCGCTTCGGAGTCGCGGTGCGCGATCGCTCCGAGATCGCCGCCCTCCATGGGGAGGACGGCCGGCTCGAAGCCGTGACGCTCACGGACGGGGAGCGGCTGCCCCTGTCGTTCCTGTTCCTCTTCCTCGGTGCGGCGCCCTGCACCGAGTGGCTGGGCGAGTCGGTCCTCCGGGACGACCACGGCTTCGTCCTCACCGGCACCGCGGCGAACGCCGAGCATCTGCTCGAGACGAGCCTGCCGGGCGTCTTCGCCGTCGGAGATGTCCGGTCGGGATCGACGAAGCGCTGCGCGGCCGCCGTCGGCGAGGGCGCGATGGCCGTGCAGCTCGTCCACGCCCGCCGGGCCGCGCGACGGCCCGCATCCGCCGCTACCGGGGCTTGATCACACCCGGCCGTGGCCCGCGGACCGGGCCCTGGCCGGAAGGTCCAGCCCCTCGCGGCAGAGCTGGGCGGCGACGATCTCGCGAGCCTTGTAGATCCGCCACTTGACGTTGGCCAGCGTCGTCTCCAGAGTATCGGCGATCTCCAGGTACGGGAGGCCGACGACGTCGCGCAGGAGGAGCGCCATCTTCAGATCGACGCTCAGTGCCCCGATCGCCCGCCAGACGATGTCCATCTCCTCGATCGGGAGCGACTCCGGCGTTGCGGTGAGCTCCAGAAACACGTCGGCGTCCAGCCCCAGCGGCGGCCGGCCCTGCCGCTCACGTGCCCTCAGCTCATCGATCACCCGATGCTTCGCGATCTGAAACAGCCACGTCGTGAACAGGCAGCGGCCGTCGAAGCTCGGAAGCGCCCGATGGACGCGGATGAAGACCTCCTGGCACACATCCTCGGCCAGCGCCCGATCGCCGGCCAGCACCCGCACGAGGTAGTTGTGGAGCGGCGTCTGGTACTGCTGCACGATGACCGCGAACGCGTCGTCGTCACCGCGCTGCGCCAGGCGAAGCGTTCGCAGGGTCAGGTTGTGGGAGAGCCACGATGCGTCGCATTCCACGAGGTCGTCGGGATGAGCTCGATATAGCACCGATGGAATATAGGTTCAGGGGCATGGGAGAATGCTTGAGAAAGGGCTCGCCCCGCCCCCACGGCTCAGTGGCATGCACTGTGTGATGGGCCGTGCTGGGATCGAACCAGCGACCTTGGGATTAAAAGTCCCCTGCTCTACCAGCTGAGCTAACGGCCCCCAGGGAGCCAAGTGTAGGTGGTACCTTGCGCGCCCATGCTGCGCATCGGCCACCGCGGCGCAGCCGCACCTCGCGCCCGAGAACACCCTCGCCGCGATGCGCGCTGCGATCGGCGCGGGCGTGGACATGGTCGAGTTCGACGTGGCGCCCGGGCTCGTCGTCGGCCACGACGGCGGCCACCCCGGTCCGGCGCTGGCCGCGTTCCTTCGCGAGCTCGTGGACATCGCCCCTCCCGAGCTCGGGTTCCTGGTCGACCTGAAGGGAGCCGGCTACGAGCGCGAGACGCTCGCTGTGTGCGAGGCCGCCGGTGTGGCCGAGCGGTGCGTGTTCTCGACCGGCGACCTGCGCTCGCTGGCCGCGCTCAACGAGCACGCCCGGACGAGCGCGACGATCACACCCGGCCGGTTCTGGGTCCCGTGGGGCCGCGTCACGCCGGCCGACGTCCATGCCCGGTCCGGCGCCCGCGACGCCACGCTCCGGCACGACATCGTCACGGCCGAGACCGTCGCCGCCGTGCACGAGCGCGGAGGCCGGGTCTTCGCCTGGACGGTGAACACGCGCGCCGACATCGACCGGATGCGCGCGCTCGGCTGCGACGGCGTCATCACCGACGACCCCCGACTGTTCCACGAGGAGTAGCTATGCGGGCCAACCGCCCCCACGAGCCGTCCTACGGCGGCATCCCGACCTTCTCGAAGCTGCCGCTCGTGCTCGACCCGGCTGACCTCGAGGGCGTCGACGTGGCGATCCTCGGCGCGCCGATCGACGAGACGGTGTCGAACCGGCCCGGGGCCCGTTACGGACCACGCGCCATCCGCGCGGCTGACGACTCGGCCGGCGTGCCGCCCTCACGGCCGCACATGTGGCTCGGCGTCGACCCGTTCACCGAGCTCCGCGTGGTCGACTACGGCGACGCCGAGACGGTCCCCGGGAACGCGGCCGAGAGCCACGCCCAGGTGCGCCGGCGGGTCAGCGAGATCTGCGCGGCGGGGGCCGTCCCGATCATCCTCGGCGGCGACCACTCGATCGCCCACCCGAACATGGCCGCGGTGGCCGAGCACCGCGGGAAAGGCGCGGTCGGGGTCATCCACTTCGATGCCCACGCCGACACGGCCGCCGACCTGCGCGGCGTCGTCCGCTCGCACGGGACGCCGATGCGGCTCGTGGTCGACGAGGGCTGGGTGCGCGGCGACCGGTTCATCCAGGTCGGCCTGCGCGGATGGTGGCCCGAGGCGGAGGAGTTCGCCTGGATGCGGAAGGTCGGGTTCCACTGGTACACGATGTACGAGCTCGACGAGCGCGGCTTCGACGTGTGCCTCTCGGAGGTGATCCGCACGGCCCAGGACTGGGGCCAGGACGTGTTCCTCTCGATCGACGTCGACGCGCTCGACCCGGCTTACGCGCCGGGCACCGGCACGCCCGAGGTCGGCGGCCTCACGATGCGCGAGCTGCTCCGCGCCGCGCGCCGGATCACCGCCGAGCTGCCCATCGCCGGGATCGAGGTGGTCGAGGTGGCGCCGGCCTACGATCCGTCCGGGATCACGGCCGTGAACGCCCACCGGCTCGTCCTCGAGGCGCTGTCCGGTTTGGCCCTGGGCCGCAGCGGCCGCGACCCGCAACCGGAGCATGATGGGCGCCCACATGTGCAATGCTGCCCACCAGGTGGGAACTATCTCCCCCCGTCGAACGTATTAACAGCAGATGACCTCCAGCAAGCCCGCAACGATTCTTCCGCTCACCGAGGACGCCGCCTGGCGGCGGTACCTCGAGCTGACCCGCGACGTGGACGCTGCCGACTACGCGGAGAGGGAAGCCGAGGCCTGGGAAGAGCTCCAGGCCGCTCTGGAACGCCTTCCGGCCCGGCCGGACGGCGCAGCCTGACCGGTATCCTGCCCGCGCGCCCCCATCGGCTAGCGGCCTAGGCCCCCGCCCTTTCAAGGCGGTAACACGGGTTCGAATCCCGTTGGGGGTACTTGGAGCGTCCTTGCTATGCGGATTCCGCATGGTTACGCGGGTCACACGTGTCGCTGGTGCCGCCAATGCGCGCGTCGTGCCCCCCTCGGTGGCCCCGTGCTATCTGTCGATGGGACGCGAAGACGAGTTTCCGTCCGAAGAACCAAAGCCGGCCGGGCCCCGCCAAGGGAAAGTGTGGAGGTACAGGCCCGGCTGGCCCCGCGACCTGGCCTCGACCGGCCAGGCCCTGCAATGTCTTCCCCTCGCCTTCTAACGCCGCACCTTCACCCGCGATGGTTACACCGCGACTAGGGCGGCGCTCATCGAGACAGCTTGCCGAAGCCTTCCTCGGTGAGACCGCGCCCCACCGGCCAGGAGGGGGACAGCAGGCATGCCGTTCTTCCCAAGCCGGCGAGGCACGGGACTCGCTCAGCGGTGGGCCGCCGACTGAGCGCATTCGGCAGGATAGCCGAAGGACGTTGCGCCTTTCGAGCAGATACGCATCGGAGTTTCGAGCGTATTGCGGCGCTCACGCTTCGTTCAGGGTCTGCGTCTGAGATCCGGCTTGGAGACGATCAGGAAGTTGTCGCGGGTTTCGACGACGACCTCAACCGCGGGATCCTCATGGCCCGGTACAACCAGGAAACGATCGGGAGCCTCCACGGCACGCTCGTACTCCGCCGACCGGAACCTCAATCGCTCTCCAGCATTTCGGCTGGTCACACTCGCACACGAACGGCACAGGCTCATCGTCAGGCGTCCCGCCGGACTCCTCAATGGCAGCGCGCCTGGCGTTGTAGGACTGGAACGACTGCTCGTTCTTCGCTGCACGCTCGCGACGCGCTCGCCACTCGGAGCTCATTGGGCGATGCTAACACGGCAGGTGCGGGTGCCCAGGCGTCTCATCCAGACCCGTCAAGCCAAGTATCGCCGCCGATGGCGGCGCTCCACCCCATCGGGATCCTGCTCGTTTCACCGCGCCCCGCCCGCGACAGATGGGTTTGCGACTCTTCGGGGGACGCACCCAGGGTAGGGACGAGGCGCGGCTAGCCCGACAGCGCCGACACGACGTCGGGCAGCCCAAGATTAAGTGCTCCAGAAGACGAAGGCCGGCCGGGCCGCGCACAGGGAAGCGGAGTTAAAGGCCCGGCCGGCCCGCGGCCTGGCTTTGAGCAACCAGGCCCTCAACGTTTTCTCCCTCACCCCCGAACACCGCGCGTTCGGCGCCGATCGTTACACCCACCGCAGGGCTGGATCGCCTGGTCTCGATTCAGGGTTCAGGCGGATCAGATCGGCCGGCCAGCCGATCCCGGCGTGCGATCCGCGGCGCTGCTGCGTCCAAGGCGCACCGCAAAGGAAGACGGCTAGCGGGTGCGGGAGGCCGCTAGTCTCGAGCGCCCGTAGGACTCCGGCGCGACGCTGAGCGGATCAGCGCCGGATCAACACGCCGGATGACCTCGGCCAAGCTCGTCGCTGAGCGGTTGGCGAAGAGAGGGCGACACACTCCCCGGTAAATACGGAGTCGCTAGAGGGGGGCATGCCGCCCTCGTACTTTCCGGGCTCTCTGCCGTTTTGGGAGGACGACAGTCGGAGACCCGGCGTCTGCAGTCCGGGGTTCGCCCTTGGAACCCCCAACGCAGCCAACTTTACCGGTTCTGACTCCGCCTGTCCACAAAGAGAATCCGGGCTCTGTGCCGCGTCCCGCCCTACCAGCGCGCTTGGGCATGGTGTGAGCGTCGCTGGCGTCGGGCGACCGGGCGGGACGCGACGTCCTCACGCAGCCCCGCTCGGGGAGCGGCGAGACTGCAACGAAGATTTCAGAACCAGCAGCCGCGCCGCTACGTTCGCGGCACTCGCGCCAGGCCGACCGGCGCAGGCAGATAGCCGTCGCGGCCAAGTACGACGCAGTTCGCGGGATCATCGAACTGGGCCACCCGCGCTGCCTCGCTGCGGCCGTCGGTCTGGATTGCTTCCCGCGTCTGTACCGGCAGCAGTCTGGGCGGATCTACTTTGAACGCTTCGCGGCTGATCACCACCGTCAGTTGCCGCTCACGGCCGCCGCGGGCCAGCGTGAACACCCAAGCCCGGCCGTCGACCATCGTCTCCGCGAGGCGTGGCCCGCCGGTGATCTGCCACGGCGTCGGAAACCCGCGATGGGGGGCCGCCCGGGAGCCTGTGGATGCATTCACGCCGGCCGCCGGCACCGCACGCAGATTCCGTCGTCGCTGAACCGGCCCCCGCACCAGTCGCAGCGCCCCACCCTCCGCAGGCGCCGCAAGAGGATCGTCGGAACCCCAATCCCGGTGATGACCAACATCGCCCTCGGCTCAACTAGCGCGGCCGCAGGCCGATCCGTTACGAGCTGTGCAGGTAGGCCGCAGAGATGACGCTCAGCCGCACGGCGGAAAAGGGGTCACGTCCGCATACCTAAACGGCCGTGATCCGATTCCCTCCCAAGCAGCGAAACCAAACGGTTCGAGAAGGGTCGCCCTTCCAAGCCGCCTACGTCGGCGACTGGGCCAAACACCGGAATCTCTGCGGCGCGGCGTCGGTTACCTGCCCCGAAGCCGCCGCGGCTTCCCCCTGACGAGCGCCCGACGAGCCGCGCGGCCGTCGCCCGGTCGATCCCATCCACCACCATGCCGAAGACCTGGTCTTCCGAACAGCCGGCGTGGATCGCCATCATCACGTAGTTCCTGACCGTGCACAACGCGTACGCCTGCGTCGAGCCGAACTGGACAGGCGGATCAACAAGAAGGTCGGCTTCGAGCGTGAAGCTCACCGCCTACCAGGGACGCGAGCTCCGGCGCCTCTTCGCCACCGCGCGATTGCACCGGCGGTGTTCGGCCCCCTGGTACCGGAACGGGTCGCCATCCACATGGCCAAGATCGAACGGCTCGTCGGGCTCGATCGGCCGGCCACACCTCGCACACAAGACACCACCACCAGCGACCTTCCGCGCCCAACCCTTCCGCAACGCCTTGTACCTCGCCCCATACTTGTCAGACGTCACGCCTTCCCAATCTCCTGATGATTCTACGGCACACCTGGACCAACGCCGAACAATCCACGCAACATTCCCAAATCGGGGGGGATTGTTCCATTGCGCGGGTGTCGACGCCGATTCCTTCAGAAAAAAACGGCTTCGAGGCGAGGGTTATGAGCGTTTGACTGAGCCGTACCCCGCACCTAAGGCGCAAGCGGAGGCGAGCTCTTGGCGGTACGCTCGCGGACGTGAAATGGGACACATTCGCGGTGGTTGTCGGCGCGGCCGCGGCCAGTCTGACTGGCCTCCTGTTCGTTGCGGTCTCGATCCGCACCGAGGTCATCGCGAGGTCACAGGAGCTCCGAAACCGTGCCGCGCAAACCCTTGCGCTGTTCGTCACGGTGCTATTCATTTCGATCCTCTTGTCCATCCCCGAGCAGTCGAACCGGGTGCTCGGTATCGAGCTCGTCGTGTTGGCTCTGGTCGCCGCAGCGGCACAGCTCGTCTTGGATCGGCGCGCCCAGATCGAGGCCGACACTCGCGACGTCGGCGCGCACGCCACCGCCGCGATTCTGGACTCGGTGGCACCTACTGCGATCACCACCGTCTTGCTCGCCGTCGCCGGGCTCCTGCTGGCGCTCGGGGTGCACGCAGGCCTCGACGTGCTGGTCGTGCCCGTGCTTGTGGGCCTAGCCGGTGGCGTCATCAGCGCCTGGCTGCTGTTGACCAAGATCCCCGAGGCGTCGCCTGAAACAGGCGGCGACGGTCACACTCCTGCCTAAGCTCGCGGAGGTGCCGAAACAGCTTGGTGCCGCAAGCTGCCTGTACCACGATGCGGTCCGCCTGTCCCGCGCCTATTCGACGGGTTCAGGCCTAAAGCACCGGGTTCCGGCCTGCGACCGTCAGCCAAAGATCCTCATTCGGCACTTTGGCGTAGATCACGTATTCCTGATGGTCTACTGGACAGCCACGGCGGCTGGCCGGCCCCTCATTAGACACGAGCGTCGCGTCCGCCCACTGGATCGCTTCCCGGACATCCTGAGCACCAACGAGATCGAACGTCATCTGCTCCCACCCCATTGGCGCGCCCGGGTAGGGACTCCACCCCATCCGCGGCCGGTCGATGTCCGGTGGCCTGGCGGGTTGCTCCCAGAGGGTGACGCGATACGCGGTGGCCACTTCCGACGGCGGGTAGTCACGATCCAGAGACGGTCTTGCATCCATGACGAGAGCGTAGAACCTGGCATTGATCAGCGTCGCCTCACGGGAGGCAAGTGGTCGCGCGGTGCCTGACTCTGCCGGATCACGGGGCTTTCATGCGCACCTGGCCTTCTGTCGTTGCGGCGGAGCTGAGAAATGGCGATGCTTACGCGCCATGGCCGCCAGCAACGAGAGTCTCTTCATCGTCCTCCTGACAGGGGGTGGCCTTGCAGTCGTTGGAAGCATCGTCGGGCAGATCATGGCATCGAGGACGGCGCTTTCGCGTGAACGCGAGGCGAGACGCGAAGCCCGTCGCCAGACACTCCTGGATTTCAGACGAGAGGCGATCGTTGCGTTCCAGGATCTGCTGCTGGCTGAGGCGGACTTGGCGAGTGATGACGACGAAGGCCGACGGCAAGCCGAGTTCCGCGCCAGGTTGCTGTTTACGAGGATCGGCGATCACGAACTCGAAGAACTCTGGGAAACCCGCCGGGCTCAATCAGAGTCCATGCGCCATGCCCAGAGATTCCCGAATCGGTCTGAAATGCAGGCGAGGATGAAGACCGCCGGCCGGATGTTTGACCGCTCCGGTGAACTCATGCGCGAGATCGACCAAGCATCCACTGACTGGTGATGCCCATGCTCAGCGGGCGGCAAATAGGCAGGCATGCTTAGCGGGCTTCGGCGCGGTCGGTACGGTCGCCGCGCCAGAACGCGCCTGCGAGGGCCCTGGCGGGACGGAAGCCAGCGGGTATACGGCGGCGTCCGTCGGCGGCGTTGGCGGCTTCGGCGAGGAGTAGCTCGACGAGCTGGGCAGCAGAGATGGCGCGCTGTGTGCCGTCGACGGCGGAGGGAAGGAAGATGCCTTCGCCGAGCGGTTGTGTGTACTGTGGCGGCGCTTGTCGTCCTCGTGGCAGTCGGCTGGATCGAGCTGAACGCGCGCGCCGAGGAGCGGCGCAAGCTCCCCCGACCGTAGTGCGGAAAGCTCGGTAGAAGGCCGAATGGGTGACCGTCCGTCTTATGGTAGGCGCACTCCCCCAAAGGGGGGAGGCCGGGTGTTGCTCTCCGAGCTAACGTCAACCTCCGATCCTCGCATGGGCGGCCAGGGCAGGTCACTCCAGGCAATGGCCGCGACGACGTGCATCGGCGACGTTCACGATGTCCGAGACGCAACCAGACGCCCGATCCCTCGAGATCCACCTCGACCCCCAGAACGAGCAGGAGCTCGAGTCGCTGCTCGACACGGTCACCGCGCTCATGTCTCAGCGCGTCCGCGAACATCGCCCGGCCCGAGGCGCCACCCCGGCCGCATGGCCGCCTGAGATCTCCGAGCGGGAAATCGAGATCCTCCAGCTCATGGCCGAGGGCGCTACAGCCGCATCGGCCGCGTTGGCGCTCCACCTGAGCGTCTACACCGTACGCTCGCACGTCCGAAACGCCCGCAGCAAGCTGAAGAGCACGACTGTGAGTCAGGCGGTCGCCGTCGCGATCATGTTGGGCCTGGTGACGCCAAGGCCGCCCTCAGCAGCGACGCAGGCGCTCGACGGTAGCGGCGAGCTTCTCCTTCTCGACTCGTAGACCGTCCGCTTCCGGACACACCGAGACCCCTCATTGTGCGAGGCACATGCCGAGTTTTGACGGCGTGAGGCCGCGCGGCGCCGGGCAAGCACCTGGCATGGGGACGACACGAGCCCTCATCGCACTCCTGCTCGCTCTGATCCTCGGCGGCATGGCCGCGCCGCGACCGCACACGCCACGGCCCGGGCCGAGCTGATCCATCGGATCAACCACGTTCGAGCCCTCCACGGCGTACCGGCCGTGCATCCGGGCAGCTCGGCGGCGCCTTGCGGCACAGCCACGACATGATGGCGCGCACACTTCGCACAGCCCGACCGGCTCGACCCTCTCTGGCGCATCACGCGCAGCGGCTCTGGAAGGCGACGGGCGAGCGGTCGAACGCGCGGGCTATGCACAGCGCCGAGCACCGCGAGATCCTGCTCTCGCCGACCTACCGATGGATCGGCGTCAGCCGCACCTGCGGCCGCTTCAAGCATCACTCGAGCGCCTGCGTCTGGACCGCCGACTTGGTGAAGCGATCCCGGTAGTCGTCAAGACTCTAGGGCAAGGCTCGCGTGGCGGAGTCGCGCGCTGCGAACGACGCTCACAACGAGGAATGCGACCACCGCCGCCAGCCACACCCAGAACACCCAGTCCGGCGCCTTCACCGTCTGGTTTACCGCCTCCATGCAGAACGTGTTGAGCACCAGCCGGGCGTTTGTAAGGTAGGCGCTGACGAGCACGTCGGCCCCGAGGAGGCCGGGACCGAAGAGCGCCACGGAGGCCGCCCCGAGCCGGGGCGACGCGACTCGGCCGGTCTGGAAGATCGGCCAAAGCCTGCGGGCGCAAGCCTGCTGCTCACACCACGAACGTGAGGGTGCGCGCGCCCGGGAACGGACATTATGCCCCGGTAATCGGCGGGCGTCGGCATCCGTCAAGTTCACCTGCAAATCGACGGGTTCGTCACGATCCGCCGGCGCCCCTACGCCAAATCGGGGAGGGCAAGAACGGACGCCCATGCCGATTGTGCCTATATGACCCTCGGCACCGAGATCCGCCTCCTCGATGAGGTCGCCGCCAGCCTCCGGGCGATGGCGGCGAACGCCGTCGTGTACGACGATGACGTGGTTCTCTGGCTCGCGGACCAGGTCGAGCAGGCCGCGGATTACGCCCAGGAGCTGGCCGACGCCGAGGCGGCGAAGGCGCTCCTCGCAGACCACAGTCACTGACGTCGTCAAGCGCTGGTACGACGCGCAGCTCCTGCCGGCCGGATGCGCCGACCGTTTGCCGCTTCCACCGTAGGGGCAGTGGTGCGTCATGAGTGCGCAGCGCGGCATCGACGGCACCGGCTGGTCTCCCTACGACACGGAGGGAAGGATCGCCGTTCCCGACGCTCCCGGTTGGAGCTACGGCCTGATCGCACCGGGCGGCGACGAGACGCTCGCCGTCACGCTCGAGGGCTCCGAGGGCACGGTCGTGCAGTTCGCGGTGCCGGCGTTCCTGAGCCGGGGGGACGAGCTCGGCGAGGTCGCGCGGATTGTCATCCGCGCATGGGAGCGGATGGATCGCGCATCCGGGCTGGGCGCGTGACATCCCCCACCCCCTCCAGGCAGCCGCCGCCACCTGCCGGCGAGCCGCTCGACGCGTGGCCGATCACGCAGGCCGACAGGCTCGTCGGAGCGATCATCGACATCGACGGGACGCTCGTCGACACGAGCTACCACCACACGATGGCCTGGGGCCGGGCGTTCACGGATCACGGCGTCGACGTGGCGCTGTGGCGCGTCCATCGTCACATCGGGATGGGAGGCGACCAGCTCGTCGCCGCCGTCGCCGGCGACGACGTCGAGCAGCGGCTGGGCGATCAGATCCGGGAGACAGAGGCGCAGCGGTATGCGGAGCTGATCGATGAGGTGCGGCCGCTCCCGGGGGCGCGCGAGCTCCTGGTGAGGCTGCGGGACCTCGGCCACTGACGTCGTCCTCGCCTCGAGCGCGAAGCAGGACGAGGTCGAGCACTACGTCGACCTGCTCGACGCGCGCGACCTCGTCGAGGCGTGGACGTCGGCGGGGGACGTGGATCGCACGAAGCCGCCCCCGACCTGGTCGGCGCCGCCGCGGACCGGCTGCGTCGGCAGGTCGAGCTCGTCATGATCGGCGACGCGACGTGGGATGCGATCGCGGCCGCCCACGCCGGCCTGCCGTCGATCGGGCTCCTGTCCGGCGGGTTCGGCGCCGACGAGCTTCGCGAGGCCGGCTGCCGCGCGGTCTACGCCGACGCCGCGGAGCTGGCGGCGTCGCTCGAGGCGGCGCTCGCCACGGCGGCGTCGACGAACCTGGCCTAAGGGTCGATGCCGGCGACGCTTTGCGTAGCGGCCCTGACTACGTGATCCCCGCGGAGAGGAACCTGACGGGCGGATTGTGCAACGGGGTGACGGCACTCAGCGTGGTCCGGAGCGGGCCGGCATCCAGCCCGTGGCTGGTCAGTACCGGGTCATCGGGATCGTCGACCGAGAGCACGACGCACGTGTGCTCGCCGGTGGACGGGCCGAACACGACGTAGTCGCCCGGCTTCAGATCGTGTTGCCTGATCTCGCGGGAGTGGCTGAGCATCGTGCCGGTGAAGACACTGCCGCGGGCGCCGAACGAGGTGCCCGTCGGATCGGGGGCTCCGGCTCCGGCCGCGATGCACGTCGCGTACTCGGAGCAGTCGAGCGTGATCGGGAGGTGGTGCTCGCGCCACCGCTCGAGCGCGTCAGCCGTCTCGTTCGGGAAGCGCTTCGCGTTGCCGGGCGGATCCGGGTAGGTGGATGCCGTCGGCGTTCTCGAGCGCCCACTGCTGCTCGGCGACCATCTTGTCGCGGACCTTCTGGCGGCGCGCGAACCCCTCGAGCTTCGTTCGGCCGAAGGCGTCGATGTGGCGGAAGAGGAGGGCGTACGTGCGCTTGCCGATCGATCCCGTCTGCGTGATGCCGGCCTGCGTCTGGAAGGCGATGACGCCCTCCATCATGGTCTCCTCGAACCGGCCGCGCTCGGCGTGCGGAACGAATCCCAGGCTCTTCAGCGCGCGGCGATAGGCGAGGACGTCGAGGCCGCTGTCGCCCTCGCTCACGATGCGGGGGAGCGGGATGAGTGGCTCTTCGGGCATGGGATCGGGCCTCCTTCGCGGCGTGTGTCACCCCTAGACGCGTCCAGCACGCCGAGCCTTCCCGACCCCGTCAGCCGACCTGCTCGGCGAGCGCCGCACAACCCCTCGAGGGTACGCGACCTAGCGGCGCAGAAGGCCGCGGACGCCGCGGCGGCGCTCCGGGCCGCGATGCGTCAGAAGGCGAAGCTGGCTGTAGCTGATCGGTGCGTCCGGGTGGAGGGCGTGGTCGAGCACGCGGTCGATCGCCGAGCGTCCCTCGTCGTCGATCTCGACGAAAAGGCAGCCCACCATCACGCCGCCACCCTCGATCTCCGCGTCGACGGACACGACCCGGACGACCGCACGGACCTCCTCCGAGAAGAAGCGTCCATGGAATCGAAGCCGGTCGGCGGTCCGGAGCGGCTTCAACGTCGCGAAGGTGACCCCGGTCGCGGAGAGGCCCACAACGCGCCCCAGTACCTCGGCGCCCTCGTAGAGGCCGCCGCACTCCATCGCCTCGAGCGTTGCGGAGCCACCGATCTCGAGCTCGGCCGGCGTATGCCGCTCGAGGTGGCGGATCCTCTCCGGGCGAAGTGCCAGGTGCGCGCGGTCGCCGCGCTCGCGCTCGGATTCGACGCGCAGATCGACGCGCCACGGCGCCCCGGCCTCGTCGACGATCGATCCGGCGAGCATCGTCCCGGTCCCGACCAACCCGTGGTCGGTGCTGACGGTGACGAGGCCCCCGATGCGGTACTCGACGACAGCGGTCAGCCGCTTGCCGGTGTCGGTCTCGAGATCCCCGATCCCGCAGTCGCCAAAGAGCAGGGCCAGCGCAGATTCCACGTCCGGGGCACCGTCGGTCTGAACGGCACGGACGGACGCCTCTCGCGTCGCCTCGACGAGCTCGGTGATCGCCACAGATCGCGGAATGGTGGCCGCCGCGCCGCGATCGAGGCTCAGCGCCAGAAAGCGCTGCATCTCGTCGAGTGCGGCTCGCGAGCGCTCGATCGGCGCGCAATCAGCGGGCTCGAGCCCGGCCTCGACCAGCGCCTCCGAGGCCCCGTCGATGGCCGCAACCGCAAGCGCCAGCCGGGCCTGCGCATCGAGCAGCGCCTGCTCGTCGATGCCCGCAATGCTGGCCGGGGACGGCGACTCGTGAACCGATTGTGAAGACATCTCACCGAGGTCATCGGCGAGCGGCGACGGGTCGTCCATAAGCGAATGCCCCGATCGTCCTCCCCAACTTGCGGTATGCCCCCAGGCGCTCCGTTACGATCGCCCGCCGTAGGCAATCAGAGGAGAAGGATGACGCTTCGCGTGGTAGGCGCCGGGCTCGGTCGGACCGGCACGCACTCGCTCAAGCTCGCGCTCGAGCAGCTGCTCGGTGGCCCGTGCTACCACATGAGCGAGCTCATCGACCGCGAGGACGACACCGCCGTGTGGGCCGCCGCGACCCGAGGTGAGGACGTGGATTGGGCGCGCTTCCTGTCAGGGTTCGAGGCGACCGTCGACTGGCCGGCGTGTGCGTTCTGGGAGCCGATCGCGAGCGCCCACCCCGACTCGATCGTCCTGCTCTCCATGCGCGAGTCGCCGGAGGCCTGGTGGAAGAGCGTCGAGCGGACGATCGTGCAGGCCCTTCAGCGCCCCGTCCCCGACGACGACGAGGCGTGGACGGAGCGCCGGCGGATGGTGATCGCAATGGTCGAGTCGACGTTCACGCCCGACTGGCGCGACCGCGACGGCGCGATCGCGGGGTACATCCGCCACAACGACCGCGTACGCCAGGCCGTCGAGCCGGCGCGGCTGGTCGAGTGGCGACCGGGCGACGGCTGGGAGCCGATCTCGAGAGCGCTCGGCGTGGAGACGCCGGTGGAGCCCTTCCCACATACGAATACGACGGCCGACTTCCGCGCGCAGAGCGGTCTCGAATAAGGCGCATCGGGGTACGATTCGGTGACAGAAAGGAGGTGATGGAGAGGATGCGAAAGCCACTCACCCGGCTGACCGAGCCGCTCGTCCGCGAGAACGGGGCGCTGCGGCCGGCGACGTGGGACGAGGCGCTCGACCGCGCGGCGGCCGGATTCCGGGCCGCGGCGGCCGAGGGACCGGGCGCGTTCGGCCTTTTCAGCTGCTCCAAGGCGTCGAACGAGATGAACTTCATGATGCAGAAGTTCGCCCGCGTCGTCATGGGCTCGAACAACGTCGACAGCTGCAACCGGACTTGACACGCTCCCAGCGTCGTCGGTCTGGCGACAGTGTTCGGGGCCGGGGGCGGAACCAGCTCCTACCAGGAGGTCGAGGAGACCGATGTGATCTTCCTGTGGGGGTCGAACGCCCGTGAAACCCATCCGATCTTCTTCCATCACGTCCTGAAGGCCGTGCATGCCGGCGCGCGCCTTTTCGCCGTCGACCCGCGCCGCACCGGTTCGGCGCAGTGGGCCGACGCCTGGCTCGGGATCGACGTCGGCACCGACGTCGCGCTCTCGAACACGATGGCGCGCGAGATCCTGCACGCCGGCCTTCACAACCGCGAGTTCATCGAGCGGGCGACGACCGGGTTCGACGAGTACGCCGCGTCGGTCGAGCCGTGGACGCTCGAGCGCGGCGAGCTCGAGACCGGCGTCCCGGCCGAGGTCATCCGCGACGCCGCCCACGCCTACGCGCGCGCCGACCGGGCGATCATCTGCTGGACGCTCGGCATCACCGAGCACCACAACGCGGTCGACAACGTCTTCGCGCTCATCAACCTCGCGCTCCTCACCGGCCACGTCGGCCGCTACGGCTCGGGGTTGAACCCGCTCCGCGGCCAGAACAACGTCCAGGGCGGCGGCGACATGGGCGCGATCCCGAACAAGCTCCCCGGCTTCCAGGACCTCGAGCGCGACGACGAGGCCCGCGCCAAGTTCGAGAAGGCCTGGGGCACGACGATCGAGCCCCGCTACGGCTGGCACCTGACGCAGATGTTCGAGGCGATGGACCGGGGCGAGCTGCGCACGCTGTACGTCGTCGGCGAGAACCCGGCCCAGTCGGAGGCCGACGCGAAGCACACGAAGAAGCTGCTCGAGGGGCTCGACCACCTGGTCGTGCAGGACATCTTCCTCACCAGGACCGCCGAGATGGCCGACGTCGTCCTGCCCGCCTCGGCGAGCTGGTGCGAGGCCGAGGGCACCGTGACGAACAGCGAGCGGCGCGTCCAGCGGGTGCGAAAGGCGCTCGATCCGCCCGGCCAGGCCCGCGACGACATCGAGATCGTGTGCGACATCGCCGCCCGCATGGGGTACGACCTCGGCCCGCCCGACGCCGAGTCCGTCTGGAACGAGCTCCGCTCGCTCTCGCCGATGCACGCCGGCATGTCCTACCCGCGGCTCGAGGCGCTCGGCGGGATCCAGTGGCCCTGCTTCGACGAGGAGCACCCCGGCGAGCTCTTCCTCCACGGCCGCCTGTGGGAGAGCCCGATCACCGGCCCGCCGGCGCCGTTCAACGTCGTCGAGCACGTCCTTCCCGTGGACAAGCTCTCGGACGAGTTCCCGATCCGGCTCACGACCGGGCGGCGGCTCGACTCCTACAACACCGGCGTTCAGAGCGGCGGCTACCGCTCGCCGCTTCGGCGGCGCGAGTCGCTCGACCTCTCGCCCGAGGACTGCGAGCGGCTGGGCGTGGACGACGGCGAGCTGGTGAAGGTGACCTCGCGGCGGGGGTCGGTCTACGCGCCCGTCCGGGTCGACCAGACGCTGCGCCCGGGTCTGGCGTTCATGACGCTCCACTTCCCCGATCAGGTCGAGACGAACGTGCTCACGATCGACGCGACCGACCCCAAGTCGGGCACGGCCGAGTTCAAGGCGAGCGCGATCCGGGTCGACCGGCTCACGGACGCGGAGCGCGCCGGGCAGGCCGCCACGCAGCTCGCGGTGCCCGCGAAGTAGCAGTCGTGGACCTGAAGCTCCTCGACAGCCCCCCGACGACGGCCGAGCGCGATGCGGTCGACGGCGTGCTCGGCGCGCCCGCGTCGGCGTGGGCCGGCGGTGAGCGCGGCGCCGACGGCCACTCGGCCCGCGGCGGCCACGCCGCCCGCGCGCAGCGGCATCTGCTGCTCCCGGTGCTCCACGAGATCCAGAGCCGGATCGGGTGGATCAGCCCGGCGGCGCTCGGGTACGTGTGTCGCCGGCTCACGATCCCACCGGCGGAGGCGTACGGCGTCGCGAGCTTCTACGCGCTCTTCGCGCTCGAGCCGCGCGCGCCGCTCGTGACCCACGTGTGCACCGACATCGCGTGCATGTGCCGCGGCGGCAGCGAGCTCGTGGCGGAGCTGGAGCGGACGGTCGGCCCGGCCGGCGAGCATCCGGGAAACGGCACGTCGATCTGGCTCGAGAGCCCCTGCCTGGGGATGTGCGAGCGGGCGCCGGCCGCGCTCGTGACGTCGGCCGGCGAAGCGGCGACCGAGCACGAGATCGCCCCGGCGTCGGCCGCCGACGTCTCGGCGGCGCTCGGAGGAGCGGCCGCTCCTCCGCCTCCGCCCCCGCTCGTGCCGCAGGCCGGCGACCGGTCGCTTCGGCTCCTGCGCAGGATCGGGCACGTCGATCCGGCCAGCCTCGACAGCTACCGGGCCGCGGGGGGCTACGCCGCCCTGCGTGCGGCGATCGACATGGGTCCCGCGGGCGTCATTCGCGAGGTGACGGATTCGCGGCTCCTGGGCCGCGGCGGCGCCGCGTTCCCGACCGGCCGCAAGTGGGACGCCGTCGCCCGAAACCCGGTCCGGCCGCACTACCTGGTGTGCAACGCCGACGAGTCCGAGCCGGGGACGTTCAAGGACCGGGTCGTGATCGAGCACGACCCGTTCGCCCTTGTCGAGGCGATGACGATCGCCGGGCTCGCGACCGGCTGCGAGCAGGCGTACGTCTACCTCCGCGGCGAGTATCCGCTGGCGTGGGCGCGCCTGTCGGCGGCGATCGACCGAGCCCGGGCCCGCGGCCTCCTCGGGGGCGATGTGATGGGATCAGGCATCCGCTTCGACATCGAGCTGCGGAAGGGCGCCGGCGCCTACATCTGCGGCGAGGAGACCGCGCTCTTCAACTCGATCGAGGGCTACCGCGGCGAGCCGCGCTCGAAGCCACCCTTCCCGGTCGACTCGGGCCTCTTCTCGAAGCCGACCGTCGTCAACAACGTCGAGAGCCTGATCAACGTGCTCGACATCGTGCTCGAGGGCGGCGCGGCGTTCGCCGGGATCGGGACGGAGCAGTCGACCGGCACGCGCCTCTTCTGCCTCTCCGGCTGCGTCGAGCGCCCCGGCCTGTACGAGGCGCCCTTCGGGGTGACGCTGGGAGACCTGCTCGAGATGGCCGGAGGCGTCGCCGGCGGCCGCCCACTGCGCGCGGTGCTGCTGGGCGGGGCGGCCGGCGGCTTCGTCGGGCCCGACCAGCTCGACCTCGAGCTCTCGTTCGAGGCCACCCGCGCCGCCGGCGCGACGCTCGGCTCGGGGGTCGTGATGGCGTTCGACGACACCGTCGACCTCGTCCCGGTGCTGCTTCGGATCGCGGCGTTCTTCCGAGACGAGTCGTGCGGGCAGTGCGTGCCGTGCCGGGTCGGCACCGTCCGCCAGCAGGAGGCGCTCCTGCGGCTCGCCGCCGAGCGCCCGCGCGGAACGGTTGCCGACGAGCTGGCGCTCCTCGACGAGATCGCCCAGGCCATGCGCGACGCATCGATCTGCGGGCTCGGACAGACCGCGGCCAACGCCGTCGACTCGGCGATCCGCGTGCTGCGCGTCTTCGAGCCGGAGGCCGTCGGATGAGCGCCGTCCCCGTCACGATCCGCCGCACGGTCGAGCTCCAGATCGACGGCGAGGCCGTTCGCGTCGCCGAGGGCGCGACGATCCTCGACGCATGCAAGGCCCGGGGGCTCGACATCCCGACGCTCTGCTACGGCGAGACGCTGACGCCCGTGAACGCCTGCCGCGTGTGCGTCGTCGAGGTCGAGGGCTCACGCGTGCTGGTGCCGTCGTGCGCGCGCAAGGCCGAGGACGGGATGGTCGTCCGCACCCGCAGCGACCGCGTCGACCACAGCCGCAAGATGGTGCTCGAGTTCCTCGGCTCGAGCGTGGATCTCTCGACCACCGAGCACGTCGACCGCTGGAGCCGCGAGTACGGGGCCGCTCCCGAGCGGTACGGCCCGCCGGCGCCGCCCGCCCCGGCGGGTGCGCGCGACCGTGCCCAGGCCGGCCACCACCACGCCGGCGACGGCCAGACGGCGGCGACCGTGGCCCAGCCCGTGAAGGTCGACAACGAGAGCTACGTCCGCGACTACTCGAAGTGCATCCTCTGCTACAAGTGCGTCGAGGGCTGCGGCACCGACTGGCAGAACACGTTCGCGATCGCGGTCGCCGGGCGCGGGTTCGACGCCCGGATCGCAACGGAGTTCGCCGCCCCTCTGCCGGACTCCGCGTGCGTCTACTGCGGGAACTGCATCGCCGTCTGCCCCACCGGGGCGCTCATGTTCAAGAGCGAGTACGACATGCGCCGGTCGGGCGAGTGGGACGAGACCGCGCAGACCGTGACCGAGACGATCTGCTCGTACTGCGGCGTCGGGTGCAGCCTCGAGCTGCATGTGCAGGGCAACGAGATCGTGAAGGTCACCTCGCCGCTCGACCACGGCGTGACCCACGGCAATCTGTGCGTCAAGGGCCGGTTCGGGTTCCAGTACGTGCAGAATCGCGCGCCCGAGGCGACCGATGGCGCATGATCCGGACGAGGGCGTCGGCGGGATCCTCGACGCACCCGAGCGGCCGACGAGCACGAGCCGCGTCCGCGTCCTGAACGTCGAGGCCGGCGCCCGCAGCCGCAGGTCCGACCGGCTCGCGACCGAGGAGCCGATGGAGATCCGGGTCGACGAGCCCGGCGGCGCTCAGCGCACCGTGGCGGTGACGATGCGGACGCCGGGGCACGACTTCGAGCTCGCCGCCGGCTTCCTCTTCACCGAGGGGATCATCGCGCCGGCCGACCTTCGCGGGGTTCGCTACTGCGACGTGCCCCGCGAGGAGCAGCACTACAACGTCGTGACGGTGGCCGTGGGGCGGCCGCTGCCGGATCTCGCCGCTCGCAGCTTCTACACGACGTCGAGCTGCGGCGTCTGCGGGAAGGCGTCGCTCGAGGCGCTCGACGTCCAGTGCGCGCCCGTGGCGCCCGGGCCGGTCGTCGAGCCCGAGCTCCTGACGTCGCTCCCCGACGAGCTGCGGCGCGTCCAGCGGGTGTTCGACCGCACCGGTGGCCTGCACGCCGCGGCCCTCTTCGACGCCGAGGGGGCGCTGCGAACCTCGCGCGAGGACGTCGGCCGCCACAACGCCGTCGACAAGGTGGTCGGCGCCGAGCTGATGGCGGGGTCGCTCCCGCTGTCGGAGGGCGTGCTGCTCGTCTCCGGGCGGGCCAGCTTCGAGATCGTGCAGAAGGCCGCGGTGGCCGGCATCCCGATCGTGTGCGCCGTGTCCGCCCCGTCGAGCCTGGCGGTCGATGCCGCTCGCCGGTTCGGCGTGACGCTGGTGGGCTTCCTCCGCGAGCAGCGGTTCAACGTCTACTCGCACGCCGAGCGCATCGCCGGCGGATGAACCACTGGGGCCGGGCCCCGTACGGGGCCTGGCCCCATGGGGTTTATGCCCGCAGCGAGCTCACGGCGACCGCCATCTGTGCGGGCGCCACGAGCCGCCACAGGCACGCGTCGTGGCCGCCGTCGGCCCAGTGCGTGTGCGCCGCCGGCAGCGCGGCCGCGAACCGACGGGCGTTCTCGTAGAAGGGGTCGGCGGTGCCACAGCCGATCCAGACGGGCATCCGCTCGAGGGCCGTCGCGCGGGCGAAGACGCTGTGCTTCTGGAAGTCCGTCCGGCCGTCGAACGCGTCACCGACCCACACATCGCCGTACACGGGCCAGATCGCGGGGCTCGCGACTGCGACCCCCGACCATCCGTCCGGGTCGCGTTCGGCGGCGAGCAGCGCGCCGTAGCCGCCCATCGACCAGCTGCCAACCGCTCGGCCCGGCCGTCCGAGGCCGAACTCCCGCTCCAGGAGCGGCAGAAACTCGGTCTCGAGCATCGCCATCCGGTTCTCGCCGTCGGGGCGGGCGTGCCAGTAGCTCTCGCCACCGTCCACCGAGGCGATCCCCGCGGCGGCGCCGCGCCGCGCGAGCTCGGCGGCGAGAAACGCGTGCAGGTCCAGCTCGTCGAACGCCGTGCGCGCCGTCGATCCCCGTCCGGGGAGAACGACGAGCACGGGCAGCGCATCCGTCCGATTGCCTGGCCGCCACACCATGAAGCCGACGTCGTCGTCGGGTACGTGCCGGGAACGGAACCGGCCGGTCACCGGATCCTCCGCAGGCGCAGGCGGCACCGGGCCGTCGGGACCGGCGCAGCCGCCGGCGAAGTGATGCCAGACCCGCGCCGCCTCGCCGGAGCGATCGGCCCACACGGCGCCGGCGCTCACGGCGGCCGCTCCGGCCGCGCCGGCGATGAGCCGTCGCCGCGTCGACGTCCGGTTCGCCCTCACGGGCGGTGAGGTTAGCCGCGGTCGGCGAGGGTGAACTGCGCCACGATCCGCTCCAGGTTGGCCGCGGTGCGGTTGAGATCCTGGGCGGACTGGGCCAGCTCCTGGGCCGTGGCCGAGGTCTCCTCCGTCGCGGCGGACACCTGCTCCGCCGACGCGGACGACTGCTCGGCGACCGATGCGATCTCGCCCGTCGCGCGCTCGATCGTCTCGGCCCGGGTGGTGATGTCGGCGACCGCGTGCCCAATCGACTCGAAGGCCTGGCGGCTGCGCTCGACCGTGTCGACCGATGCCCGGGTGCCCTCCGCGCTCGCCGTCACGACCCTGGCCGCACCGGCGGTCTGCGACTGGATCTCGGCGATCAGCCCGCCGATCCGCTCGGCCGCCTCCTGGCTCTCCTCCGCGAGCTTGCGCACCTCTTCGGCGACGACCGCGAAGCCGCGGCCCTGGTCACCGGCGCGGGCGGCCTCGATCGCAGCGTTCAGGGCGAGCAGGTTGGTCTGGGCCGCGATGCTCGAGATCGTCTCGACGATGCCGCCGATCTGCTCCGACCGGTCGGTCAGCCCACCCATCGCCCCGGCCAGCTCGTCCGCCGAGTCAGCGAGGCTCCGGATCGCGGCCGATGCCTCGGCGGCGACGCCGACACCCTGGCCGGCGACGCGGCTCGCCTCGCCGGCGACCTCGCTCGCCTCGGCGACGGTGGTTCGCGTCTCGCCGATCATGATCACCTGGCGCTGGGCACCCTCCGCGACCTCCCCGACCGCGGAGGCGATCTCGTCGACGGCGCGGCCGGCCTCGTTCGACGCTGTCGCCATCTGCGTGGAGGCCTCGGACAGCCGGCGGGTGGCACCCGCAACCTCGGAGATGACGAGCGACATGTTGTCGGTCATGCGCGCGAACGCGTTCCCGAGCACGTCGGCCTCGCCGCGGGGCGTGACCGAGGCGGTCAGATCGCGCGACGCGAGCCGCTCGGCGGCCCCGGCCATCTCGGCGAGATAGGCCTGCATCTTGACGAACGCGGTGCCGAGCCGGTCTGCGTCCGAGCGCGCCTGGACGTGCGCCGACAGGTCGCCGTCGCTGATGCTGCCCGCCACCTCGGCGATCTCGATCAGATAGTCGTGCATCGCCACGAACGCGAGCCCGAACTCGTCGCGATCGCTCAGCGGCTCGACGGTCGACGAGAGGTCGCCGGAGCCGATCTCGCCCGCGACCCGCCCCATCTCGCCGGTGCGGGCCCGCATCGCGTTGTACGCCACGATCGTGGACTGGGCGCGGCCGAGCATGTCGTTGAAGATCTCGCCGAGCTCCGCGATCTCGTCGCCGCCGCGGACATCGACAGGTGTCGTCACGGGCGTGACCTCGTGGGAGAGGTCACCTTCCCCGGCCATGGCGTTCAGCCCGTCCTGCAGGTCGGTCAGGCAGTGGTCGCGGAGGCTCCCGAGGCGCTCGCGCAGCGGCGCCAGGCCACCCGAGATCCGCCGGGTCAAGAGATAGGCGATCCCGAACGCCGCGAGAACCGCGACGACGACCAGGACGACGGACGTCGTGCGAGTGGTCGAGCCCGTGGACTTGAGCTGCGCGATCGCGGCTTTCCGGTCGTCCTGCGCCACCTTGAGGTACGCGTCGAGCTTCTCGGTCAGCGTGTCGACCGACTCGTCGGAGGCATCGACGAGCTTCAGCACCTTCGGCTGTCGGCCGGCCTGCACGGCGGCCCACATCTTCGCGTCGACCGCCATGAAGTCGGCGAAGGCCGCCTTGACCTGATTGAGCGTTGCGCGATCGGCCGGGTCGGTGGCGTTGCGGTCGGCCTCGGCGAGCACCTCGCGGAAGGCGCCCACATCGGCCACGAAGTCCTCACGGCCAGACGGGCCCACCAGGGCGTACTTCGTCTGGGCGAAATGGAAGTCGCCGGCCGCCGCGTTCATCTCCTCAGCGACGAGGAGCTTCTGCGACACGACCACGTCGATCCTGTTCGCCGAGCCCGTGAGGCTGGACGTCCCCCACAGCGTCGTCGCTGCGACGCCGGCGAGCAGCGCCAGGATGGCACCGAACGCGAGGTAGAGCTTGGCGCGGATCGACAGGCGATCGAGGACATGAGCATGGGGAAGCCGCATACCCAGCGTGATCGGCGCCGGCGGCCGCTGGTTAAGACGTCAGGTGTGCAACGCGGCCGGATCGCGCAGCCGATAGCCCACGCCGGTCAGCGTCTCGATGGCGTCGCGCCCGATCCCGCCCGCCTCGAGCTTGTCGCGCAGGCGGCCCATGTGCGTGCGCAGGAGCTGCATCTCCTGGGCGTAGCCCGGCCCCCAGACCTTGCGGAGGAGCATCTGATGGGTGAGCGGCCGGCCCGCCGCCAGGGCCAGCTCCTTCAGGAGGTCGAACTCCGTCGGCGTGAGGTGGATCTCGGCACCGGCAACCGTGACGACGC
Source organism: uncultured Actinomycetes bacterium (assembly GCA_963821535.1). Lineage (GTDB taxonomy): Bacteria > Actinomycetota > Thermoleophilia > Gaiellales > JAICJC01 > JAICJC01. The sequence continues at coordinate 54,026 of CAWGEC010000014.1, forward strand.
GGCGGGGCAGGTCGATCGAGAGCCGGCCCACCTCGATGACGCGGTCTCCCGGAGCCGAGCCGTCGGAGCGGCGCAGGAGCGCCCGCACCCGTGCCAGGAGCTCGCCCACTCCGAACGGCTTCGTCAGGTAGTCGTCGGCGCCCGCGTCGAGCGCGCGGATCTTGTCGGGCTCGTCCTGCACCGCCGAGATCAGGAGGATCGGCGCGGTCAGCCAGTCTCGGAGCTCGGCGCAGACGTCGGCGCCGTCACCGTCGGGCAGCATGAGATCCAGGATCACGAGATCGGGAGGGGAAAGCGCCGCGGCCGTCAGCGTCTCGGCCGCCGTGCCGGCCGTCGCAACCCGGTAGCCGGCCTTGGTGAGCGTCACCTCGAGGGCACGCCGGATCGGCCGCTCGTCGTCGACGACGAGGATGAGCGGCTCGCCGCTCACCGGGCGCCGTCGCCCGCCGCCGGCAGGGTGAGGATGAAGGTGGCCCCGTTCCCGCCCGGTGGGGCAAGCCGCAGCTGGCCGCCGTTCGAACGGGCGAGCCCGCGGGCGATGGCAAGCCCAAGGCCGGACCCGGCAACGTCCCCGGTGCCGGCACCGCGCGCGAAGGGCTCGAAGATCCGCTCGGCGTCGTCCACCGCCACACCCGGGCCGTGATCGGAGACCGCGACCTCGACGAGCTCGCCGCGCGCCGCGACGCGAACGTCGACCGGGCGATCGGCGGGCGAGAACTTGAGCGCATTCTCGATCACGTTGACGACGACGCGCTGGAGCTGGGGCGCGTCGCCGTGCACGAGCGGGACGTCGGGCGCGAGCTCCACCCGCACCCGATCCTGCGGCTCGCCCCGGAACAGTTCGGCCACGCCAGCCTCGACCAACTCGCGCGGATCGAGCCAGTCGGCGGCCGGGCGGAGCGCACCCGCGGTGAGACGCGACAGGTCGAGCAGGTTCTCGATCATGCGGCTCATGCGACCGCTCTCGGCGCCGATCGTGTCGAGGAGCTCCTGCTCCTCGTCGTCCAGGGCTGCGAAGCGCAGACCTCCGGCGGCCGCGGCAATGGCCTGAAGCGGCGAGCGCAGGTCGTGGGAGACCGCGCGCAGAAGCGCGGTCTTGAGCTCGTCCGAGCGCTTGAGCGCCCGGGCGTTCACCTCCTCGCGCATGCGCCGCTCGCGTTCCTCGCCGAGGGCGATCAATCCCGCGAGCTGGCGCGCGATCCGCTGGGCCGCCGGGGAGTCCACGAGCCCGGGGGCGCCGCCCGAGAGACGCAGTTCGCCGATGGGCCGGCCGTTCAGCTCGAGCGGGAGCACACCCGCCCTTGGGGTAGGGCTGACACCGCGGACGATAACCCCGGTCGTCGCGCCAAGCGTCGAGGCGGCCTGGTCGCCGAGACCGGCCAGCGCGTCGTCGAGGTTGGACGCCGTCGCGATCACCGTCGCGAGCCGCTCGCCGAGCCGGGCTTCTTCGGCCCGCCGGGCAGCCTCGTCCCTGCCGGCGCGTTCCCGTGCAGCGAGGTCGCTCGTGACGACTGCCGTGACGGCGAAGGCGGCGAGCGCGAGCCAGTCGCTCGAGGAGTTGACGACGAGCGTGTGCTTGGGCGGCAGGAAGAAGAAGTTGAACGCGAGCGCCGACGCCAGGCTGGTCCCGAGGCCCCACCAGAGACCGTAGACCGAGGACGCTCCGAGCACCGCGAGCAGGTAGAAGACCCCGGCCGAGCGCACGGGCACGTCCGGCGTCAGCGCCCCGACGAGGAGCGTCGAGGCTACGACGAGGGCGCTCGAGACGATCAAGGCGGAGCGCCGAGACGACCGCCAGTCGCGGAGGCGGGCCGAGGCCGGGCGGTTGGTGGTCAGCCGCCCGTCGGTGCGGGTTGCGGCCATACCCTGGATTCTCGCAGGTGGCGGCGTCAGCCGGAGCGGCGCAGCAGGCGGCGCCACGGCGCCTCGTCCATGTGCTCCACGACCAGCGAGCGCCGCACCGACGCGATGTCGAGGGGCGCGCCGTCCGGCACGTCGCGCCGGGCGCTCGCGATCCGCTCGACGATCTCGGCCAGCTCCCGCGTTGGGACGGCGAACACGCATTCGGCGATGACCGAGCCGTTCACCAGGCGCGATGACGCCACCCTGACCGTCGTCTCGAGCGGCTCGGCGAAGAACCGTGCCCGCAGGAACAGGCGGTCGCCGCGGCGCAGGAGGCGCGCGGTCTGAAACGTGACCCCCAGCCGCGTGAGATCGATGATCGTCCCGTCGACGACATCGCCGTCGACGACGTCCTGGCAGTAGATCGCGGTCATCCGGCCCGGCCGCTGGAGGGTCTGGCGGCTCGCGAGCACGATCGTCTCGGCCCCCTCCTCCGAGACGTCGACAGCTCGCAGCCGGATGCGCGCGTCGTTGGCGGTCTCGAGCACGGCGCGCTCGCACATCATGGTGACGCGATACCTGCGCCCGGCGACGACGACCCGCCCGGCGAGCTCCATCCCGCCGACGATCCGCATGCGGTCCGCCGTGCCGGTGAGCTGCGTCCCGAACGTGCGGGTGATCGCGACCGTGAGCGTGCCGCCGATATCACGCTCGAAATCGGCGCTTCCGGTACGCGACAGCAGTTCGACTGCCCTCTCAAACGACGGCTGGCTCATTCCCCCCCCCACATTCGATTCCGGCCAAAACGGTCAGAAAGTGGACACCCAAGCGGGGGAACGTGCCCCGGAATGCGGTAGTCGGGGGCTAGACGATCTAGCGGCGGCCGTAGTCGCGCACGATGTACGTCGCCGGGGTGCCCTCTCGGAGCGGCAGCGGCAGCGTGTCGAAGGCGGCGAGGAGCGGTGCCGGGCCGGGCTCGAGCGTCCCGCGGTAGATGAGGCGGGTGAAGGGCCGCAGCCGGCCGCCGGAGCGGCATGACAGGCCGGTGCGCACCGCGGGCGGGCCCGACGTGAACGTCGCCGAGCCGGTGAGGAACTCTCCGCGCGCCGAACGGATCACGGCCTGGAACCTGCCGGGCCCGACCCGGACCGGCTTCGGGAGCGTGCTCTGGCCTGCGAGCGTCTCGATGAAGCTCGACGCCCGCTCGTCGGGCGGTACCTGCTTCGTGCGAAACGCGTACTGGAAGATCTCGGGGATCCGATAGCCCTTCTCGAAGCCGAAGAACCGGCCGGCGCCCACCTTCGCCCCGAGGGCGCGGTTCAGGAAGCACGGCTGGACGTAGCGCTCATGGGGTGCGGGCCCGGCCAGCGCAGAGCCGATCTTCGGAATGGCGCGCACCGTGGCGGTGGTGCCAACGGAGAAGACGATCCCGTCCGAGCACCCCGGGTCCTTCGTGATCGTGGCCCTCAGCGGCTGCGTGTGGATCGTCCCGAAGAACGGCGCCGTCGGGGTCACCACGTCGAATGCGTCGAACGCCAGCGTGCCCTTCGCGACGAGCCTCGTGCCCATCCGGCCGTCGTAGAGCCGACACCTGCGGGCGTTCGCCGACGTGGCCGTGAACGCACCCGAGATCTGGCTTGGAGTGATCGCCGTCGTCGTATCGAGCGTGGCGGTCTCGAGCGTCTTGTCGTAGCGGAAGATGATCCCGGACTGGGGCGAGAACGAGTAGTCGTGGCCCTGGAACGCCCGCCCGTCGGCGCTGGACCCGACCCAGCGAGACGTCGAGCGTCGACCCGAATCCCGGGTCGGCGCCGACGATCATGCTCATGTCGTAGGTGACGCCGTTTCGGACGACGGCGATCGGCGCGGTCCGCATGAAGACGGTCGTGAGCGAGAAGAAGCCGTGCGGCCGGGTGCGCGCCTGCTCGAACACCTGCGCCCGCATGCGAAGCGACGGCGCCATCGACGTGCTCGCCGCGGCGCTCGCCGCGCCGAGCGCCAGGAGCGCGGTCATCGCGACTCCCAAAGCGCCGAGCCTGAGTGCGCGTCGATCCATGTCCCGAAGGTACGTGCGAATCGGCTCGTACGGAAGTCGGTACGCTATCGCCCATGTCGGAGATCGAGCGCCGCCAGCAACCGTCCGGCCGGCGCGCGTTCGACGAGATCGGCGACGCGACCCGGCGGACGCGCCTCGCCAACGAGCGCACCTACCTGGCGTGGTGGCGAACCGGCCTCACGGCGCTCGCCGTGAGCCTCGCCGCCGGACGCGTCGTTCCGACCCTGTCGCACGGGACGGCGTGGCCCTACGAGCTCGCCGGCGCCGGATTCGCCGTGCTCGGCGTCCTCTGCATCGCCACGGGCTACCAGCGCGAGCGCGAGATCGACCGGGCCCTGGCGGAGGGCCGCTTCGCGACGCTCGACCCGCGGATCAACCTCGTCCTGACAGCGGTCGGCGTCGTGCTCGGCCTCTTCACATTAGTGCTGATCGTCGTGCATCCGTGACCGGCACGCCGGCGTCGTGCAGGACGTCGCGGAGCATGAGCGCATTGGTCGGCGCCTGCGCGATCGGCGGGCCGCCGTCGGCGGCGGTGCGGCCGTTGTTGTTGAACATCACGAACGCTCGCTCCGAGAGCGTCGAGAGCCGCCGCAGCGGCTCTGACCACTCGGCCAGCTCCTCGGTCGAGTAGAGGTAGTCGAAGCGCTCGGCGGCGCTCCCGCCGCGGTGGTTCCAGGTCGCGGCGTTCCGGCCGTGGAGGCGCAGGTAGGCCGTCGGGCTGGTCGCCCCCACCACGGTCGGCACCAGGTTCTTGGCCTCGGTGCGCGGGGCGTCGACCATGACGTAGGTCGCTCCGCGCCGCTCGAGGAAGGCCAGCGTCTCGGCGGCCTTGGCGTCGTCCTCCAGCCAGCTGCGGTGGCGAAACTCGACGAGCATCTCGTCGCCGCCGAGCTGCTCCTGGGCCCACTCGATGTACTCGAGCGACGCCGGCTTCATCACGACGTAGGGCGGAAACTGCATCAGGATGCCGCCCAGCTTCCCGGTCTCGCGCAGCGGCTCGAGCGCGGCGTGGAAGCGGTCGAACACCTCCGCGCGCAGCTCGCGGGAGGGGTGGTCGACCCGGCCCCGGTGGTCGACCTCGACCTCGCCGCGCAGGTCGGGAGGGAGCTGGTCGGCCTTCACCGGATGGCGGGTCATCATGCCGAACGCCTTCACGTGGAACACGAACCCATCGGGGGTTCTGCGAGCCCAGGCCGCGGCAGCCTCGGCCGTCGGGATGGCGTAGTAGCTCGCGTTCACCTCGACCGTGTCGAACAGCTCGGCATAGTGGCGCAGGCGGCCCTCGGCGGTGCGCGCGCTCCGCGGGTACCACGCCTTGACGAGCGACTCGTCGGCCCACGAGCAGGTGCCGATGCGCACCGTCGCCGTCAGAGCACGTACCCCCCGTCGGGCTCGAGCGGATGCGAGCCCGCCGCCCAGGCGAAGAGGCCCCCGCGCAGGTTGGCGGCGTCATAGCCCCGCCACGTGGAGCGCGTCGGCGGCGTAGCCGGAGCGCGAGCCGGTGCGGCACACGATCACCATCCGCCGGTCGCGCGGGAGCTCGGCAACGCGCCCGCCCAGCTCGCCCAGGGGGATCAGGACGGCGCCCGAGATGTGGCCCGCGTCCCACTCGACCTGCTCGCGGACGTCGACCACCAGCGCGCCGGCCGCGATCTCCTCCGCAGCGTCCGCAGGGGCGATCTCGGGGGCGGGGTCCATGCCCCGAACTCTACGCGGGGCCGGGCTGGGTGGCGCCGACGTACGTGCTCTGGAACCAGCCACCGGAGAGCTTGGCGATCCGGACGAAGTCGCCCGTGTGCGGGGCATGCACGACGTAGCCGTTCCCGATGTAGATGGCGACGTGGCCGAGATGGTGGAAGAACACGAGGTCGCCGGGCCGGAGCTCGGCCTGATTCTGGATCCACACGGGCCCCATGTGGAACTGCGAGGCGGCGAAGTGCGGGAGCGTGTAGCCGTGCCGGGCCCAGAGCCAGGTGACGAGGCCCGAGCAGTCGAAGCCGTCGGGTGACGCCCCGCCCCAGACGTACGGGACGCCGATCTGCTTCAGCGCGTCGAGCGCGATCTGGTCGCGGAGCTCCTGGCCGGGATCGGCGGCGTCGGCGACCAGCGCGTCCTCGAGCCACTTGTGCGCGCCGAGCGCGAGCTGGCCCTGGCCGATCTGGTCGGCCGCCTTGATGACCTGCACCTGCTGGCCGAGCTCCTTCTCGAGCCGCTTCCGGCGCCGCAGCTCGTGGCGGATCTGCCGGCGCTTCACCTCGAGCTTGCGCTTCGCGATCCGCGACTCCTGCCGGTCGATCACGAGCAGCTGGCGCTCGTGCGCGATGGCGGCGCGGGCGGCGGCGATGGCTTCGACCGTGTCGGTGACCGCCGAGTCGACCTGGCGGCTCAGGTCCATGCCGTTCGTGATCTGCGAGAGCGACGACGAGTCGAGGACGATCTCGATCGTGTGCGGATCGCCGCCCTTGTACTGCTCGATCAGGAGCTGGGCGAGATTCTGCTGCTGGCGCTCGAGCTCGGCCTGCTCGGCCTCGAGCCGGGCGGTCGCGGCGCGGATCTCGCGCCGCAGCACGTGCAGGTGCCAGCGGACCTGGTCGTAGCGCTCCGTGAGGAGCTCGATGCGCGAATCGAGCCTGCCGCACCTGCGTGCGCACGCGGGCGTACTGCGCCTGCTTCTTCTGAAGCAGCGTGTCAGCTGACGCGGTCCCCGCGAGGACGGACGCGCCCAAAACGAGCCCGGCCGCAGCAACGAGCATGCGCGACATTCGCAAACGTGACCCACACATCACTACTGGCTTCGGCAAACATCCGGAAAACTTGAGAGGGCTCAAGGGAACCGGTCATCCCGCCGACAAGGTCTTCATGCAGATCACCGTCTCCTGTCACACGTGCTCGGGCGAGAAGCGCCCGCTGAGCCCGTGCCCATGGTGCTCGTCCCAGCCCGCCGCCGAGATCGAGGTCGCCGCGTGGCGCTCGGCGCTTCACGCCGAGTCGCTCGCCCGGATCACCGCCGAGCCGCGCCGCGCGCCCGCGCCGGTCGTCAGCCTCCCCACGCCGATTCAGGTCGTGGTGACGGTCGACGGCGTCCCGATGCGCCAGGCCGATCCGATCTTCTCGGACGCTGTCGTCCCGGCCGCCGACCCGCTCTCGTTCGACTGGAACGAGGACACGGGCCTGCGCCGCCTGCGCCGCACCGCCTAGATGATTGATCGATAACTCCGTGATGTCCTGGGCGGCGAGAACCGGGCAGCGCAAGGACGCAGGGAGGGTCAATATCGGGTCATATTGACCCGACCGAGGACAAGCTGCAAGGCGAACGCCTTGCAGCGGTCACGGGAAGACCTGCTATCCAAGCAGGTCTCCCGTGGATGCGAAGGTTCGCAGCCGCAGCGCCGCCACGGTTCGCCATTCCAGCGCGTCGGACGTCCAGGCGCGCGGGAGTTATCGATCACTCATCTAGCGCAGATCGAGCAGGGTCGCGGGCAGCTCGAGCTGCTCCACGGCGAGGCCGTGCCGTGCCGCCTCGGCCAGGAGCTCCTCGTAGGCCTCGGCCTCGCTCGGATCGGACGGCGCCCAGTCGTTCAGGTACCGCACGCGGCTCACGCCCGCCTGGTAGGCCTCCTTGAGGCATCCGAAGCACGGGCGCAGCGTCGAGTAGAGGTGGGCGCCCTGGACGGAGTAGCCGAGCTTGGCCGCCTGGAGGATCGCGTTCTGCTCGGCGTGGACGCAGATGCACACGTCGTAGCCGCGGCCCGGCAGGTAGTCCGACGGGTTGGCGCACCGGTGGCAGCCGCCCTCGTCGCAGTTCGGAAAGCCGGTCGGCGTGCCGTTGTAGCCGGTCGCGATGATCCGCTGGTCGGACACGAGCACCGCGCCGACGTGGCGGCCGAGGCACGCGGCTCGCTCGCGGGTCGCCACGGCGAGGAGCATGAAGTACTGCTCGGGAGTGGGGCGTATCGCGGCGCGGCGGGCATCGGCGCGATCGGCGGTCGGCGTCGGGTCCATGCCCGCAGCGTACCGGGGCACGGCGGCCGGCGTCGCCGCGGCAGGCGCCTACGCGATGTGGCTGAGGGTCTGGTCGGCCAGGCGGACCAGACGCCGGCCCGCGGACGCGGAGGCCGCGTGATCTGCGAGCCCCGCCAGATGCTTCAGGTCGGCCGCTGCGCCGTCGACCTCGGTGCGGATCTGGGCGAACAGCACCCGGAACCGCTCGGCCTCGGCGAGGTGCGCGGCCTCCACGTCGCCGCCCACCCGGAGCGCATCGAGCATCTGGAGCTTCTGCGTCACGGCCTCGACCGCCAGACCAAGGTCGTCGATCAGCTGCTGCGCGGTCGCGAGCTTGGCGTCGAGCGTGGAGGCGCTCCGTGCGGACGCGGTCAGGAGCAGCCGGACGTTGGCCTCGGCGTCCTCGTCACCCCCGCCCCTCTCGAGCTCGTCGAGGAAGTAGAGCGCCATCTCGGCCTGGATCTTCGCCAGGCAGACGTCGAAGCCCACGTCGCCGGTCGCCTCGCGGGTCGGCTCGACGGCGTGCGCCGCCGCGTGGATCGCCGCCTCGGTCTCGCCCGCCTCTCGCCGCATCAGCATCGCGATCGCCGCGAGCACGCGGCCGTCGTCGCCCAGGCGGCTGGCGCTGATCGTCGCGTTCAGGGCCGAGAGACGGGCCCGCTCGGCCATCGCAGCGAGCTGGGCCGCCTTGCCGTCGAGGCCGCGCTCGAGCTCGGTGTAGCGGTCGAGCTGCGCGAACACCCGGTCGAGCGCCCGCTTGAGCGCGAGGCAGTCGCCCGCGATACCTGAGAGCCCCCCGGTCACGGAGTGGCCCAGCGCGGCGTCGCGACGCGCGAGCTCGGCCGGGAGGAAGTGGCGCATGAGGTCGTCGTACGAGGCGAATCCCGCCTTGCCGATCAGCTCGACGAGCAGCTCGAGGCCGGCGGCGACCACCTCCTTGCGCGGCGTCCCGGCGGCCTCGAGGGTGCGCTCATGGGCCCGCACCTGGGCGTAGAGCGGCTCGACGACATCGAGGATCCCGGCGGTCGGCTTGATCCGCACCGACAGGTAGCCGCCGTCCTCGGTCGGCGCAACCGTCGCGACCACCCAGTAGTGGTTGCCGTTCTTGGCGAGGTTCTTGACGTACGCCGCGATCGGGACGCCCCGCCTCGAGGTAGTCCCAGAGGATCTGGAACACGGCGCGCGGCATGTCCGGATGGCGGACGAGGTTGTGGGCGCGCCCGACGAGCTCGTCGCGGCCGTACCCGGAGACGCGGACGAAGACGCTGTTCCCGCTGGTGATGATGCCCTTCCGGTCAGTCGCCGAGAAGAAGAGCTCGTCGACCTCGAAGGGCTGCTCGGTCGATCCGGGTGAGCTGGGCCGCGGTTCCATGGGTGACGGCGCCGGCACTTCTGCCGCGCCTACCCCCTTATCGACCGCGGCGGGCAGGAGTGGAGTGCCGCGGGCACGTGTGGGCTCCTGACGTGCGAGGGTCAGGCACATGCCCGCGGCACTTCCAGTGTCTGCCAATCTCGGCTGTGGTCAAGTCCGGATAATTGATGGAGAACCCGCGACCGGGCTGTTGACCCTCGCCCGCCGGGGCGAGACCATCGACGTGACAGGTTCTGGAGGGGTGGGGATGGCGCACGGCGCGCATCGCAGGAGTCGAAGGCTCATCGGAACGGGATTGGCCGCGCTTGCGGTGCTCGCCGTGCCGTCCGCCGCCCAGGCGCGCGGATCGATCCTCGCGGTCTCGCCGCACCACCTGAAGTTCGGCCGGCAGCCGTTCGGGAGCTTCACGAACCGGACGGTCACGATCACCAATCGGTCGTCGCGCACCCTGGCTGTGACGATCACCGACCAGTCGCCCGATGACTTCTCGCCCGGCCAGCCCGGATCGACGTGCTTCCTCTCGTTCACGGTGAACGTACTCGGCCCGGGCGACTCGTGCACCATGATCATCGGGTTCGAGCCGGCGCCCCCGTTCAGCGGGCGCGAGCGGGCCGACATGACCGTGACCGCTGCGACGGAGAGGGGGAAGATCCTGCGCACCCGGCACGTCCGGATCACCGGCGTCGGCGTACCGGCAAGCTGACCCGCAGGCCACCCCGGCGAATGCGACCCGTCAGGAATGGGTAATGTTGGCGCTGGAGTGGGAATTCCTAGAAGATCTGCCCGGGTCGGCCACGTGGGTAGGGGGCGCCGGCCCGGAGAAGGAGGGGTGGATGACCGACCAGACGCAGATTCGACGTGACCCGCTTGTAGAGCACGCCGTTCCGCTCGTCGCCAAGGCGATGTTCCTCGCCGACGACGCGAACGACCTGTGGGAGTACTTCCGCGACCGCGTCGACGCGGAGCGGCACAGGATCGTGGAGGACGCGATCCGCGAGGCGCTCGAACCGCTCGAGGAGCGCTTCGCGATGGACGCGATCGCGCGCGTGGCGGCCACGATGGCAGCGGAGCGGGTGCGCGAGGACTAGCGCCTCAGCGCCGACCGGCGCCCGCCCGTTCCATGCGTTCCCTGGCCTCGATCACCAGTCGCGTCACCCGGTGGAGGTCGTCGGAGCCGTGGATGTCGCCGGAGCGCGAAGCTGACGCTCAGGCATCGGAGCGGCGGGCCCTGACCCGCTGGCCCCGGCGCGCGTCTCGCGGCACCGAGAACGGATGGGCATAGACCCACCCGGGGGCGCCCACGACCTCGGCGCCGCTCTTGCTGTCCTCCGAAGGGGTGCCCGCCCGGTAGCCCACTTCGAGTGGATACCCGCCCCAGGCGGGGCGGAAACCGCCGCAAACAGGCGAAATGGGCGGTGACGGGATCGAACCGCCGACCCCCTGCTTGTAAGGCAGGTGCCTTACCACCAAGTGTGGAATATTCTTCACCCGCTGTACGTTCTTCTTGATGGAGGACATCAGTGGAATCGACACCTGTACACGACCTGATCCGAGCCTACGACGGCAGTCTGCGGCGCAGAGGGCACGCCGCGTCAAGCCGCCACCGTAACGGCCACTACCTGCGCGACTTCGCCCAGTGGGCCGGCGACCGGGAACCCGGCCAGATCACGGCTTCGCAGATCGAGCTCGGGTTCATCGCGGACTGGTGCGACCAGTTCGAGCAGCGGAATGGCAGACCGCCCAAGCCGCGCACCGTGCGCAACATGATCGGGCAGCTTCGCGTCCTCTACGCCTTCGCCGACAAGTTCGACTTACTGGTGGACGCCGATGGGCGACCGGCTCGCAACCCGATGACCAAGATCGATCCGCCGAAGGTGAAACGCCAGATCAAGGAGTGGTTGACACCGGACGAATACGAGCGGCTGCTGGCTGCGGCCGCCACCGAGGACGAGAGGTTCTTGATCGCCTGGCTTGGCATGTCCGCCATGCGCATCTCCGAAGCGGGCAGCGTCACGTGGCGCGACGTGGATATGGCCAGACACCCGGCTCGATCTTGATCCGCGAGTCGAAGACTGACGGGGGTATGCGCCGGATCACGATGACGAGCGAGCTTCGAGTGCATCTTCAGCAGCATCTCGTTCGGCAGCGCAAGCGCGGCTTGGCCGACCCGGATTGCCCGGTACTCTGCACAGAAACCGCAACGGCATCAAGGAGCAGCAGGCGAACCGCACACTCAAGCGGGTCGCCAAGCGCGCGGGGATCACGAAGACCATCTCTTGCCATGCGCTGCGCCGATCCTGGGCGATGCATGCGGTGACGCTGATGAGCATCGAGTCAGTGGCGGCGCATCTCGGCCATGCCGACAGCAGCACGACGGCCGCGCACTATGCCCGCGTGCAACACGCTCAGGTTGAAGCCGAGATCATGCGAGCGTTCGGATGATCTTCCCAGAACCAGCATCGACGATCACGGAGCCGGTGCCTTCCGGGCATGCCTGCCGGTGGCTCGCAAACCTTCCGGTGGACCGGGCGTCGTCGGCCGAGTTCGGCTTCTGGACATGGTTTGCGGACTCTCAATGTCCGTTCCGAAGCTGCCCGTGAGCTTGCCGGAGAACTGGATTCGGAAGGTTCGTCGTGGCTAGCGGGATTCCGGGCATTCCCGCAAGATCTATCTGGAACAGCTACTTCGGCTCGTTGATGGTCAGGAGGTTCGGGCCTTGACCGCGCAGGCGATGGACATGTTTGGGGTCGTCGCTCGGTCGGTGCGCCAGGCGATGGCCGACTTGGCATGGGGCGGCTACGTCAGGCGGCAGCGGGTCGGCAAACAGGTTCGAGCCCTGTTGCGCCCATTTTCCCGCTTAACCATGCGGGTTTGCGGGGCACGCGAAGGGGATCGAAACTGCGCCGCTGGCCTGCCTAGCCTAGCTGATTCCAGGGCTGTGATAGGGCTCCGCACCTGCGTTGGCGACATTTGCCCGGGCGATCCGGATTCGGCGGAGCAGCTCGCCGACGCCAAATCGAGGCCACCGCTCATGGCTATGCGGCGTTACTCACCGCCCAGCCGGGACCGCCCGACCCGACCGCAGTCAACTGTGCCGCCAAGCAGGCGGTGAACGCGGCGCTCGCGTTGATCCGTGGCCGGGCAGCGCTGTGACCGAGAACCAGTCCGAGGGGGTTTCCGCCCGTCATACGGTGCCCCAAGCTCGGCGTGCGTTCGGCCCACGATCACAGCTGTGGATTCGGCGTCAAGACGTCCAGCTACACCGCCTCGGCCGCTAAGTCGTGCTGTGTGCCGCGGCATGAGAGGACGTACGTTGGCGAAGTGGCATACTGCCACCGCCACCAACTGGGAGGAAGAAAATGGCTCGGGAAGCAGTGATCGGCCCCGCGATCTACGAGGAAGTGAACAAGCTCGTAGCCGATGGCAAGACCCGGACTGAGGCCTTCGCTGCTGTCGCCAAGAAGCGCAAGGCCCGTGATGGCACCGTCGCGGCCAACTACTACCGAGTGGCTCGGCAGCAGGGGGCCACACCGGCCGCCGCCGGAAGCGCCGTGCTGCGCCGGCATCTGCTCGTACGACCGGCAGGCCGCGGACAGCCGTGGCATCGAGAACCGATGATCTGGCGGCTCTCGCCAAGCAGATAGGTGATCTCACTCAGGAGCTTGTGCGCAAGGTGGAGGAGCGAGATCGGGCCATCCGCCAACTTCTCGGCTGACATAGGATCGCCCGGGCCGACAGATGGCGAGCGCGTAGTCCGGCTCGGCGGTTCCAGATCCCGCCACTGAAGATGCGGGGCGTTCTCGGGGATACTCAAGCGCGATGCTTCGCATTGTCGAGTGTTCATTCCAGGGTGCTGACGGCCGGTGAGATGGTTAGTGGCGCGACCGCAGGATCGGGTTCAGCGGGCGATGGTTTGACCTCCGCCGTGATTCCGCGTGAGGAGTACGCCGCGCTGGAGCGGTGTGTGTACTTGAATCAGGCGTCGCTTGGCTTGGTTCCGCGTCGTTCAACGGAAGCGATGGTCGAGTTCCTGGTCGATGTGGCGCAGTACGGCAACGTGCGGCTGTCGGACGCCGCCGAGGAGCGGATTCTGGATGACCTGCGCGAGGCTGCGGCCGGGTTGTTTGACGCGCCGCTGCGGTCGGTAGCGGTGGTGGGGGGAGCGAGTGAGGCGCTCGGTCAGCTCGCGATCCTGACAGCGACGGTCGGCGGCGAGGTCGTTTTGGTGGCGTCTGACTTCCCCAGCGTCACCTATCCGTGGCTTGGTGCGCGCGAGCGGTTCGGCACGGTGGTCAGGTGGGTCGAGGACACTCCGGGACAGGATCTCACGGCGGCGCTTGTGGACGGCATTCACAGCGCCACCACCGCGGTGTGTTTCAGTGCGGTCCAGTATGCGACCGGGTCGCTGGTCGACGTCGGCGAGGTCGTTCGGCGTGCGCACGCGGTGGGGGCGCGTGTCATCGTCGACGTCACGCAGATGGCGGGAGCGATGCCGGTCAGCCTGCGCTCGTGGTCTGCTGACGCGCTCGTGTGCAGCGGGTACAAGTGGCTGTCTGCGCACGGCGGCGTCGCCCTGCTTGTGGTCGCCGACGACTTGCTGCAGTGCGTGCCGCCCATCGTCGGCTGGAAAGGCACCCAGCACCCCTTCCAATTCGACCCCACGACGCTGGCGCTCGCGTCTAGTGCGCGACGGTTCGAACTCTCGACGATCGCATACAGCTCGGCCACCGGCCTCCGCACCTCAATCGAACCTGTTGACCGCAGTCGGGTTTCCAGCGCTGGCCCGACACGCCGAAGCACTGGCGCGCGAGCTGGTCGCCGCGACGGCGCCTCACGGCTGGACGCCGTACCGAGATCTCGACGCGCCCGGGGCCAGCCACCACATCGTCTCGCTGCACCATCCCACCCTCCCGCACCCGCCGTCCAGGCACGCCTCGCCGAAGAGCACATCGTGGTCAGCTCCAGAGGGGGCGGCATCCGCGTCTCCCTTCACGCCTACAACGACAGCTCCGACATCGACGCCCTCGCGACGCCATGGACAAAGCCAGCCGATAGTCCCGAGGCCACCCGCCGCTAATCCTTCCGGCTGCCGTCAGCGTCGAGCACAACCCACCGCATGGATCTGATCTGGCACCTGATCCCGGACGGTGAGTCCGAGCAGGTGCAGTTCGTCGTGCGGTACCTCGTGCCGTTCGGGTGGGTCGTGCTCGAGAAGGTCTTGGATCGATGCGTGCAGTCGTCGCGCGATCTGTGGAGAGCCGGCGCAGGCTCGTCGGATCTCGTAGTATCCGGACGACCTAACGGCCGGCGACGCCGAACGGCTCCACCACTCGCAGCCGCGACGCGGCACGCAGACGACAGGGACCGGCGCTCGCTATCAGCGAGCGTGGCGTAGCATCGGTGCCGTGCATGACCTCGCCTCACCTACGTTTCGCGAGGAACTGGCGGACGGTCTCGTTCGCCGCTGGTCGACCGACGCGACGTCGAGCCGATCTCGGCGCTGCTCGGTGCGACCCTGCGGCGCGAGCAGGACGAGATGCCGAATCCGCGACCGTCGCCGGCACCCACCTCGTCATGCAATCCGACTTTCCCTACATGAGCGCCGCCGACGCGGCGATCATCGAGGACCCGGGGAGAGATGGGAGGGCTATTGTGGCCTGCGTCTTCTTTTGGCGCCACGCGTGGACCTTCGCTGGCATCCCGTTCGGGGTCACCCGGGCGGAAATGGTCGCGACCGAACCGTCCTACCGCGGCCGGGGATTAGTACGGGCACTGTTCGAGATGGTGCACGCCCGCGGCGCGGCCGAGGGCCACCTGCTCTCTGCGATCACCGGAATCCCTTACTTCTATCGCCAGTTCGGGTATGAATACGTGCTTGACCTCGAGGGCAGCCGCACTGCGTTCCTCCCGTTGACTCCGAATGCGGACGCTGGGCAGGCGGAGGCCTGCAGCCTGCGCCCGGCAATTCTCGCCGACGTCGACCGGCTGAAGGCGATGTACGACGCCTCCCGCGGGGCGAGCTTGGTCTGGCATGAGGCGCCGCCGGAACACTGGCGCTCTGAGATCCACATGTGGGACGACCCGCGCGTGCGCGAGGCCGACGTGCGATTGCACGGCGCTGACAGTCGCTATTGGGTGATCGAGGCGCCGGGCGGGCAGGTCGCCGGGTCCATCCGCATCGCCAGCCGCCGGCGTGGGCGCGCGCTGCATGTGGACGAGCTGGTCTTCGCGCCGGGGGCCGATGTCGTCTCGATCGCACCGGCGCTGATGCGGGCGCTACGCGAGGTCGGCATGCAAACCCCACCCGTCCGCGACGACGCCGGCGACTGCGGCGAGATCGAGCTCGCCCTGGGCGCGAGCCATCCGCTCTACGACCTGCTCGGCGACGACGTCGCCCCCAAGCGGGTCTCGATACGCGTGGCTGATCCGCGTCCCCGACCTGCCTGCCTTCCTCCGTCACGCGCGGCCGGCCCTTGAGGCGCGCCTGGAGGAATCGGTCCTCGCTCACTCCAGCGGCAGCCTCGACATTGATCTTTACCGCGACGGCGTTCGGCTCGTCATAGAACAAGGCCGGCTGGTCGCCATTGAGTCGTGGCGGGCTCCGGTGCCCGAGGACGAGTCGACTGCGATGGGCTCCCCACCATTGACGTTCTTGCAGCTATTGCTCGGCTACCGCAGCCTCGACGAGCTGACGGCGATGTTCCCCGACGTTTGGGTGCGATCCGAGCGGCGGCTGTTGGTCGACACGCTATTTCCAAAGATCCCCTCGCGGGTGGAGCAGT